>NZ_LUUI01000091.1 GCF_001644015.1 Methylomonas lenta | reverse complement strand
TATGATATTCCATGCATATTCTTAAGCTTAATTTGTCATCTAGCCAGCACTAAAATGGCGAATATCGACACCCTCAAGCATAAAGACTATGTATTCGGCAATATTTTTGCTGTGCTCGCCACAACGCTCCAGTGTTTTCATGATTTGCATTACATCCATAGCTCTATGGATTAAGCGAGCGTCATGCAGGATAAAACTTAATTGATGGCGAATACCTTCTTCCAATTCGATTTCGCACTCCCTATCATATTGCAATAATAGATAGGCTTGCGCCAGTTCATGCTTGTCTAGTGCCAACAATAATTTAGTCAGCATGGTTCTGACCAAATCACCAATTTTAACGATATCGGCTAGTAATTTAGGATTGGGATTACTGCTTGCCGGGTCGAACAGCTTGCTCACCAACTTGGCAAAACAAGTAATTTCATCACCCATTTTTTCCAGCTCATAGGCAATTTTTGATACCGAAATAACGATACGCAAATCATTTGCCACCGGGCAATGCCGAGCGAGCACCTGAATAACTGTGTTATCGATCTGGGTTTCGTATTGATCGAGCTTGAAATCGCGCTCTACAACCTTCAGCGCCATCGCCATATCGGCATCATGAAGAGCCTGCATGGTTTGATCCAGCTGATACATCACCAGCCCAACCATCCCAGCCACTTGAGCTTGCATTTGATTCAATTCAACATCAAAAGACTTTAAAGTGTGTTGCCTTAAATTATTTTCAGTCAAACTCGCATTCATCGTCGCACTCATTTCAGCATCAAGTAATAAACTGATAGTAATCCAGAGATGTGACAGGATTATGACAACGGTGCCGTGAGATCTTTACCTTCACAGCACGTTAGCGAAACAGAATAATTTAAATGCGCCCGTAATTATCCTGGTAACGCACGATGTCATCTTCTCCCAAATAACTACCGGACTGCACTTCGACCATTTCAAGCGGTATGACCCCTGGGTTTTCCAGGCTATGCACTACGCCCACCGGGATATAAATAGACTCATTTTCAGTCACCATAATTTCTTCGCCATCCTTATGCACCCAGGCGGTACCTTTTACCACCACCCAATGCTCGGCACGGTGATGATGCTTTTGCACCGACAATTTAGCACCGGGTTTAACTACAATGCGTTTGGTGTGGTGGCGATCACCCGCATCGACCAAATCATAATGCCCCCAAGGCCGATACACTTTACGATGCACATGTGCCTCATCGCGATTCAAAGCTTTTAGCTGATCGACAATGGCTTTGACATCCTGTACGCGATCTTTGGCAGCAACCATCACCGCGTCATCAGTTTCGACCACCACCAGATCCTGCACGCCAATCACAGCCACCAATTTGCTACTGGAATGAATATAGGAGTTGCTGGTATCAATAGTCAAAACATCACCTTTGATAGCATTACCCACCGCATCTTTACCGGTCACGTCCCATAGCGCCGACCAGGAACCGACATCGTTCCAGCCGGCATCCAGTGGAATGACCGCGGCTTTGTCGGTTTTTTCCATCACGGCATAGTCTATGGAGTCTGATGGGCAGGTCAAAAAGATGTCTTTATCCAATCGCGTAAAATCAAGATCCACTTTAGCCGCCGCCAATGCCTCTCGGCAGACTTTTAACATCTGTGGATTGAATTTTTCCAACTCATGTAAGAAACAACCGGCTTTAAAGGCAAACATGCCGCTATTCCAGAAATACCCACCGGTTTCGATATAACGCTGAGCGGTTGCTTGATCCGGTTTTTCTACAAAGGCTGCGACTTTAAAGCCATCACCTAGCTGAGTTTTATCAGCCTTAATGTAGCCATATCCTGTTTCCGGCTCGGTAGCGACAACCCCAAAGGTGACTAACAAGTCCTGCTGTGCCAACTTTTCAGCCTGGACAATAGCGCTATGAAAAGCTGCGGTATTCGAAATAACGTGATCGGCAGGCAATATCAGCAAAATATCGTCCTCAGATGCTGCACACAAAGCCGCCATGGCCACCGCCGGGGCAGTGTTTTTGCCGACAGGCTCAAGAATAATCGCTGCAGGCTTGCTACCAATTTCCCACAACTGCTCAGCCATCATGAATCGATGATCTTCATTACAAACTGCAATCGGTGGCTGTAAGTCAGCTACGCCATTCATTCTAAGCAAGGTTTCCTGAATCATGGTGTGGCCAGACACCAAAGGTAGAAATTGTTTAGGATATTGGGCGCGCGATAAAGGCCACAAACGGGTACCTGACCCTCCTGAAAGTATGACGGGTATCATCTTTAGCTTTTCCTTTTTAATGAATTAAATCCGAGTTTAACAAAACCATGGGCGTATTTTCGACTACAAAGCATGCCATGGGATATTGGCGTTATCCGCCAAACGTATCAGCCATAAATTACTCTGAGCATTACTCATAACTGACTCTTGCCTATCGGTTTTACCGGGTAAATTGACTCGGCAAACCGCAAACATTAATGCCATTAAGTTAATTCTAATCCATTCCCGCTTTTACGTGTCCACTCAATTCCGCCGACAGGTGAAACTTTATTTGGAAATATTCGACTCATAATCTCTCCATTGATAATACCTTAAGCGTGTTTGTGCGTAATACTCAATAGCCCCCTACAATGCTATGCTGTGCATCTTTTTCTGCGCCTCAGTTCATAAATCGTCATGCCCCGCATTGTCATCAGCACTCTCAACGCCCGTTATATACACACAGCTTTTGGCCTACGTTATCTGTATGCCAACATGGGGACATTGCAAACCGATACGGTACTTTTAGAATTTGGCATTCAGCAACGTCCTATAGACATTGCTGAACAACTGCTGCAACAGCAACCCGAGATTATCGGTCTGGGTGTTTATATCTGGAATGTTGCTGAAATAACCGCACTGGCGGCAATACTCAAGCAAGTAGCACCTGAAATCAGGCTGATTTTGGGTGGCCCAGAAGTCAGCCATCCACCCGATTTACCGCAGATTGCCGAACTAGCTGATTACATCATTACCGGCTACGGCGAAATCAGTTTCCCAAGCCTTTGCCAGCAAATTATTGCCGGCCACCCTCCGGCAGAAAAAATCATCCGCGGCGAAACAGTAGCTTTGGATGCCTTGGCGTCTCCCTATGCCTTTTACACCGACAGCGACATTCGCCAACGCATTATTTATGTAGAAGCCTCACGTGGCTGCCCGTTTAAATGCGAGTTCTGCCTATCATCACTGGACGCTACCGCCAAACCTTTTGCCCTGCAAAATTTTCTGCAGTCCATGGATACGTTATATCAGCGTGGGGCGCGAAATTTTAAGTTCATCGACCGTACGTTTAACCTTAAAGTCGATACCAGCGTAGCCATACTGGAATTTTTCCTGTCGCGCATGACGGCCGACTTGTATCTGCATTTTGAAGTCATCCCTGATAATCTTCCCGAGCGCTTAAAACTCGCCATACAACAATTTCCGCCCGGCAGTTTGCAGTTTGAAGTGGGGGTGCAAAGTTTTGATCCGCAGATTCAGCATCGTATCAGCCGCAAGCAGGACAACGCCAAAACCCAGGCTAATTTATCCTGGTTGCGACAGCATTCTAATGCCCACATTCATGCCGATCTGATTGCCGGCTTGCCTGGCGATACTTTAGAAAACTTCGGCCACAGTTTCGATCAACTGTTTGCTTTAAAGCCGCAGGAAATTCAGGTAGGTATTTTAAAACGTTTACGAGGGGCGCCGATCAACCGACATAACCTCGATTATCAACTACGTTACGACCCCAACCCGCCCTATTCCGTTCTCAGTACCGCCGACATGTCGTTTAGTGATATGCAACGCATCAACCGCTTCGCCCGCTATTGGGATTTAATCGGCAACTCTGGACGCTTTATCGCAACCTTACCTGTTTTGCTGGATGAGCAACCCTTTGTCCGTTTCTTACAGTTCAGCGACGCACTTTTTAATACCAGTGGCAGCACTTGGCAAATCGCTTTAAAACGTTTATTCGAACTGACCTATATTGTGATGACCGACAGCTTGTGCGTGCCGCATGAAACCGCTAAGCATGTGTTAGAACAGGACTACTTGCGCAATGGCGAAAAAGGCCTTCCGGCCTTTTTAAATATAGCAGAGCAAACCCTTGAGAAAACTGGCATTGCCAATAAACGACAACAGTTACTAAGAAAGCACTGATTAAATCGTATATATCGTTCCCGCGTATGCGGGAACCCAGAAAAAACAATGGCCTCTTACAACGTAAGGAAAGCAGTCAAAAGACCGGCAAGCTAAATCTATTTTGTGGCGAAATTGGCCTAAGGATTGATTCGAGAAATTTTAGAGCCCTGCACACCTAACCCGGCCATCAAACCTTGTTGACCAAATACATAGGTATATACATCTTCCATTAGGGTGGTGTTGGTTACTCTCTTAGCCATCCCTTCATCCATTATCACGATACTCGGTCCGACACCGACTTCGAATCCATCAGTTTTGTCTAAACTAGCCAATGCAGCATTATTCATAAAAAACATCACATAACTAAACGATTGCACACCCGCTTGCAAGCCATAAGAACCGGCAGCAATATTGTAATAGCCGGTGGTCCGACCATGTTTACGCATAGCACCCTTACCGTATTCGGCACCGCCAATAAAACCTGCTTTTATAATATTTGGAAATACCAGAATACCTTTAGCCTTGGACGCAAGTATTTTTGCCGACGGCGTCGTTGCATATAAATTAGACAGTGCGGCATTTACTTCACGGTCAATCTGAGCCGCATCTACTCTAGAACTCTCCCTTGAACCCCCTCCAGACTGGCAACCCGTCAATAGCGCTAGCGATATAAAAAGTGAACATATCAGCAACCAAACGGGTTGATGCAGTGGGTTTTGACGCAATAAAACGCTATTGGTTTGGCAATCTTGCATGTTTAATCTCTCTATGATGAATTGAAAATTTTCTACCGTCACTGCAAAAACTCAGGCTATGGTTATGTATTAGCGCTATTTATTGCCCCGGCAACTCGTTTTATACACTTAACCTGTTGATACCAGAAACCCTGCGCCCCAGTTGCTAGTGAAATCTTCAATGACAGCAGCAACTTAACAAGATAGATGGTAGTTTAAAAAGGTCTCAAGGTAAACGCTGTCTCATCGCTGATGACTTGGCCGGGTTTACGATTGGCAATCTGAACAAACTGTTTGGCCCAACGATTCATAATGCCCTTAGCCGGTCCATACCATGTCAACCGGGTCAGATCGATAGGTCCTACATCCTGCATATCGCGATCAGCAAAGGTCGCCACAATCTCGCCGGTCTGTTTGTCTCGCAAACGCCCCTCAAAAGCCGCCCGGCGCTGATTGACTGCGCCAACTGCAGAACCGGTTCCTATCGGGCCTGCCCAGCTTAAGGCATGTAAAACTGAAGCAGAGGGATCGATTTCGATTAAGGCTAGCTCCAGTTGTAAAGCCGGTTGTTTATGTTGCGCAGCGAATTTAATCACCGTAAAACGATGATTGGGATCTTCTTCAAAATCCTTTATGACCTGACTTTGAAAATACTTCGCCAAATCCGCGGTGTCTTTTTTAACATCACTTAGAATATTGGCCCCGGTAATACTGTGCATCCAATCCATTTCCAGCATGTATTGAGTGTTAACCGGACTAATAATAATTTCTTTATATTTCGCGGCGTTAAAACCCGGTTTAATCCAGACTTTTTGAAAAGGTAAGTCGGCATGCACTGTTTGACGTTTAGGCTGCTGAATAAACCCGGCATCAGGCGCGGGTTCTACCACTGTAGCTTTTACGTCGTTGCTAGTGCTTTGGAGAGCAGAACAACCTGCCAAGCTGATGACCAAAGGCAGAGCAAGGTAGCTTAGTTTATTTAAATTCATAGGCTTTAAGATAATTCACAGTATGGGGTAAATCAGCTGATAAATTAAAGGACCGATTTTACCGAACACTTAATATAGGTAGAAATGCTAATGACAGCCAACTTTCGTCCTCTCCAACTTATCCAATAGCTATAAAGGAGAGGACAGTTTCTGTCTTGCAGTTAAATAGGAGTGGCTATTTTGCCATCAACGGAATTGATGAGCCAATTGTGACATCGGCCGTACCCTGCAAGACACTTTCGACTTGCAGAAAACGCGCTGCTATGACTTTTGAGGTAGCCTTAGCCACAAGCTGATAATACTTTTCAAGCAGTGCAGTACGTTTTTTGCGGAAGTCAAAAGAGCGTTTAACCAATACATCGGCTTCCTTATCTGTTATTTTGTCAAAGTTAGCCGCATATTCCTCTATGATTGCCAAGCGTTCATCGTGTAACGCTTTCAACTCTATATCGAAACGATCATATTGCTCCAAAAACTTCTGCTCTTGTGCCTCATCCAGTTGCATTGCACTTTTGATGAACTCCAACCTGTCCATCCGTAGAGCAAAGCGAAACATCTTTAGATCTTCACCATCTTCGGCACTTGTTGAGACAGCTGCCGCTTCTTCAGCATAGGCGGCGTTATTAAGCATGGAAAAACTACCGGTTGCAAAAGCAAGAGCAAGAGCAAGATGTTTGAATTTCATTTGATAAATCCTAATGTTAGTAATGTAAATTTGAATAGTATAGAAATTTTCTACTTGTTGTTTCAGCTGGAGATTATGAGGTATTCATAGACTCGTCTTTAATTTATTTAAAACCCGAAGCCTTTGGACGCCATTGCAGCTAACTAACCTCTGATCATAAGCATTGGTTAACACGCATGATTGCTAAAATACTGCCTGCAATTATTCAGGTGCGTAAAACTGTTCCCAGGTCGCATCCGGATTGTATTCTTTCATTTTCGCAACTATTTCGGCGGTTTTAGGACCCAAGTCTTTTTCATAGACTTTACCTTGGTGATTGACGACAAATGTCATAATACCTGATGAACCGTATTGGGCAGGAAAGGCAACCAAACCGAAGCCAGCAATCATATGGCCATTGATAACATAGTCATATTTTCCACCAGGAACATTTTTGCCTTGCCGAGTCAGAATACGGTAGTAGTAACCGTGATAAGGCGCAGGCTTTTCGGTTACGCCTTTAATTTTATAACCCTCGGCTCTTGCTTCAGCGATCAGTGGTCCAAGAGGACTTTGTGGCTCACCTTCTGCTGCCTCCCAGAATAGACCATCGAATTTACCTGGCTCGCTTTGCAATTTTTGCGCGTATTCCAACACACCGTCACCATCTCTGTCTGTATTGGCGTAATCAAACTGAGCCTCCTGATAGCCCTGCATGGCACTCACTGTATTCAGTTCGTTACGCCCAATACGACGATTGATAATTTCCTGACGCCCCGGTTGGGTATCGAAATGCCAGCTATCAGCATTTTTCACCAGAGGGATCGGAAAAGGCCAATCCATATTGCCGACATAGATGATGGCTTTGTCCTCGCCTATCTTTTCGACTCGCATTTTTTCCTGCGCCAGGGTAGCGAATTCGGCGCGATTATTTTTGTCTTCAACGTCATCTCCAGACGATAGCAACTCAGCATCATGATTACCAAACAAGGCTATCAGTTGAGTACTGTCATCGCTGACTATGGCTTCGAGTAACGCTTTGCCGGCTTCATCCGGAGTCTGAAAACCTTTTGCTGTGACGACTAAGCTATCTGCAGCAGGCTTGATTACAGAACTTGGCGGGGCTGCATGCACAAATAAAGGCGCTGAAATCAGTGCCGCCAAAATCAAGTATTTCATTTCGCAATTCATATTAAACCTCAGTCTTGACTGCTTAAATTAAAAAGATGAACGTCAGCATTACAACGCATAAAAGCTGTATTCCCCGATATTCTGGGCGTAGTAAAAACATACATACTGTGTTTAGAATGGTTAAGATTATTCATCATCGACGCCTGGCTCCACCGCCACTACGTGCGCCTCCTCCACTGCGCAAGCCTCCACCTGCAGCACGTGCATTTCCGGCACTGGTCGAGCGTTGTACGCTGGAAGCACCTCGCTGACTGAAGCTTTGGGTAGTACTTTTATTGCGCGGCGCATCAAATGCAGTGGGTCTAGCGGCTTCAGAGCGACGTTGATTGGCTAATTGTTGGCTTCGATTATTGCCGGCTTGGCCGGTTAATTGAGTCGTCTGGGCTTTTCTTTGTCCGCGCTCCGGCGGCTGATTTACCTTTGGCCGGGTCTGAGCTGCCGCAGCTGTTGATTTGCGGCTCTGTGAACCACGCTGACTATCCAGTTGAGCTGGCCGCCCTGCATTTTGTCCACCTTTAAATGCGCTATTTTGAGCGCCTTGTCCCTGCCGAGTTTGAATATCACGCGTTGACGGTTTATTTTGCTTGAGATTAGTCTGTGAGCCGGGTTTTTGTGCCAACTGTTGCTGAATGTCGGCACTGGAAGGTCTGCGTCCGGCCGGCAAGGTGCTAGCTGCGGGACGTTGCCCAGCTTGGGGGTATCCCCGCGCGTTGGCTGGCAAAGTTTGAGCCGCACCTAGTCTTTGTCCGGCCAACGCCGGTTGTTGAGTGCTTCCCAGCCTTTTTTGTACATTGTCCGGATATGCCTGTCCGCGTCTATGCTGAGGATTGGGCTGCCAGCCTGCGGGTTGTTGCGAGGCTCTTAAATTGTTCTGACTAAAGCTGTTGCCACCACCAATATTGATCTCGTTACCCGAGACATTTACGTTTTTATTGTAATTGACGTTGCTGTTCCTGTTGTAATTGACGTTACCGCGATCGCCATAATAACCACCGTTGCCTCTCCAGCAATTGCCGTTGTGACAAACACTGTTACCGTAATAATGACCAACATGGTAGTAATCGTTGTTGTTATTTGTCCATTCCATGATACCCCAGGTCAAAAGCCCACCGACTACCGCACCGGTCGCGAAGTTCATCCAGGCATCATTACTTGAGGTCGTAGTGGTTACAGGCGCAGGATAATACGTGGGGTAATAGCTAGGTGCGGGGGCTGAGGAATTGACGTTGACCACTGTCGTTGCCGTGGGTGGCGGCGCCAAAGGTGCCTGGTAAACAGTCGCCGGGTTGTATTGAGGCACATAGATAGTATCGGTTTTGGCGGGCTCTATGGTAATGACTTCTTTGGTCATAACTGCCGGCGTAACAACCGCACCGCTGGCTTCAGGTGCTTGATCTAATGACACCGTTTTAGTGGTTACTTTTTGTTCCGGGGTGTCTTTTAAGTAGCCGGCATCCGTCGCACGTTTGCGCAATGTCTGAATGGTGTCCATCACTGCTGTGGGTTTGGCCAGGAAAGCATCGCCCAGTTGCGTCGTCCAGTCCAGATGATCATCCATCATCTTGATCACCATCGGCACACTGGTAAGACGCAAGACACTGGCATCCCAATTCTTACTGCTAAGCGTAGACAAATCAGGCTTGGTTTCCAGCCAACGGGCGGCCTGCACGACCTCTAAAGGATAGGTCGACGCCAACAGGAATTCCGCCAGCAATGGGTCAGGGTAGAGCGCAATCGGTGCCACCAAAGATTCCAGATCCGTCAGAGGTTGAGCTACTGGCGCAGGTGCTGGTTGTATAGGCATGGCCTCTGCTGGTGTGGCTGCTGCTTGAACCGGTGGCGAATCAGCTGATGATGTGGTGGTGTCGGCCGCTTGTTCGTCTTTATTACAGCCCACTGGCAATATTACCAGCGTTAACAACATTGCGCGCCATATGCCGGTTTTGCAGCGATATGACTTATTGCTTGCTTGAATGGGTTCAACTGTCATCGGTTTCATCTTGTCACCCTTTGATTTTTATAAAGTAGGATTGTTTATCCTGTTCTTCGGCAAAACAGACTTTTGCCAGCATGCAGATTTTTTAGCCTCAACTTGACTAAAAAACTGGATATCCACCACTAACTCAACATCTAGCAGTCGCCAAGCACCTAACGTAACTGACCTGATATGCCTGTGCTTGAAATTAATCTTAATATGATATCTGCAAGCAGTCTGACTCCATACTGACCTATAAATACAGGCATTTTTGGCTGGGCAGATATTTCAAGCTATCAGCCGGCCATTGCTTTCAAAAGATCTTCAAACTGATTGATCGGTAAGGGCTTGCTAAATAGATAACCCTGAAAATGGGTGCAATCACTGCCCAATAGAAACTGTCGTTGCTCGAATGTTTCCACACCTTCAGCAATTACGTTAAGACCTAAACTTTTCGCCATCGCAATAATGGTACGCACAATCGCCTGGTCGCCGCTATCGGTTGCCAAATCACGTACAAAAGACTGATCGATTTTTAGCTGATTCAAGGGCAGCTTTTTCAGATACTGTAAAGAAGAGTAGCCAGTGCCAAAATCATCCAAAGAAAACTGGACGCCCATTGCGCCTAATTGATTCATGGTGGCAATTGTATCCTCAACATTTTTGATCAAAATACTTTCAGTCAACTCCAGCTTAAGTAAGTGAGGATTGATAGCATAGGAATGGATGAGCGACTGCACCTGATTGACAAAATCGGTTTGAAAAAATTGTTTAGGACTGACGTTAACTGACAGCGTCAAATCACAAGCAAGAGGATTCTGCTGCCAGGCCTGAATTTGGCCACAGGCTTTTTCCAATACCCAATGACCTATGCCCTGGACAATGCCAATTTCTTCTGCCAGTGGAATGAACTCACCTGGCGAAACCAGACCACGCACAGGATGAAACCAACGAATCAAAGCCTCGGCACCCAAAGTGCGATCGGCAGCATCCACTTGGATTTGGTAATAAAGTTCAAATTGTTGTTGATCGAGCGCTTGACGCAGATCAGTTTGCATAGAAACCTTGGCCGACACCATTTCCTGCATCTGCGGATCAAAAAAGCATAAGGTGTTGCGACCCGATGTTTTTGCTTGATACATGGCGATATCGGCATGTTTTAACAGTTGATCTGCCGACTCATGCTGACCTTTAAATAAGGCAATGCCTATGCTGGGTGTGCTGATATAGTTGTGAGCCATCAATTGGAACGGCTGATTGATAACACCGATAACCTTCTGACCAATCAGCTCGGCTTGTTTTATCGCGACCAATATATCCGCGTTTAAATCTTCCAGCATCACCACAAACTCATCACCGCCCAGTCTGGCAACCGTATCAATTTCTCTGACACAAGTCACCAAGCGTTCGGCAACCTGCTGTAGCAATAAATCCCCCATATCATGACCCAGTGTATCGTTTAGCGCTTTGAAATTATCCAGATCGATAAATAGCAAGGCGCCGTGCAAGCCCGAGCGACTGCTATTGGCCAACGCAGGCTTTAATCTATCATGTAGCAACTGACGATTTGGCAGACCGGTGAGCGGGTCGTAAATGGCCAGTCGTTCGATTTTATCCGCGGCGGCTTTTCTAAGAGTATCATCCGTCAAGGTGCATACATAATGCGTCACTTTTAAATCCAAGTCCTTAACAGCTTTAATCATCATATGCTGCGGATAGTCATCGCCGGATTTACGCCGATTCCATATTTCCCCATCCCATTCCCCGGTGCGATTAATCCTATCCCATAACTCGGCATAAAAAACCGGAGGGTGGCGGCCGGATTTTAGCAACTTGGGCGTTTTACCAATCACCTCTTCGGCTGTATAGCCGGTAATCTTGGTAAAGGCTTTATTCACTCGCAGGATGGTGGTTTTTCCATCCGTCACCATCATGCCTTCTTGCGACTCAAAAGCTGTTGCCGCAATCCTCAGCAGGTTTTCATTCTCTTTACGTTGACTGACGTCTCGGTCGATAGCCAGTTGACAAACGTTGCCTTTGGCATCTTTCATTGGTACTGCATGGGTTTCCAACCAGCGACGCGCACCTTTAAGACCGATTATTTCGTATTCCAATAATACTGATGTACCGGCCAGTACTTGCTGATGCATATCGGCAAAGGCCTGACGATGTTCCGGAGCGACCAAATCTAAAACCACAGCTCCTGATACTTGTGCGAAATCATCCGCCTGAATCATGGCCAAGCCCGCCGGATTCATTTCAACCAATAGCCCTTCAGCATCCAAAATTTTGATACATTCCGGCTCGTTTTCGATGATGGCGCGCAGGTGAGACTCGCTTTCAATCAGGCGCGATTCAATATGCTTGCGTTCAGTAATATCTTCTTTAATGGCCAGATAATGAGTGATACTGCCATCAGGCTGTATCACCGGAGATATCAGCGCCCATTCGATATATTCACTGCCATTTTTGCGTTTATTAATTAACTCACCTTTCCAGATTTCCCCACGCAGCAAGGTATCCCACAACTCAAGATAAGTTTGTTTTGAGGTTTTGCCGGATTGCAAAATCCGTGGATTTTGCCCCAGCAGTTCACTACGACTGTATCCGGTTACCTTTTCAAAGGCCTGATTAACGAACTCTATTTCGGCATACAGATTAGTAATAATAATGGAGCTGGGACTTTGCTCGACCGCCTGAGACAGTTTTAGCAAAAACAATTGATCTTGTTGATTCTGATTGAGTTGACGCATCAAATGCAGCGTATTGGTCGACAAGCATTCGTAAATAGACAAAATGATATCAATCAGCAGTCGATTAGCTCCATTCATGGTTTTATTAGCCTGAATTTTAGCTTGCTCTAATGGCATGCCTGATTGCATGGCCAATACTATCGCCGCTAAATGCCTGTCACTCTCCAAAATATGTGCTGCTAGCCAACGGGTTAAAAAAGCCAGAATTTCCTCTACCAATTTCAAAGGGGATTTGCTGGCTTGTTCACTTTTAAGCCTGACCACAGTCTCTATAAAACTGTTGTGCACTTTTTTGTGCTGCGTTTCTAACATGTCTTCAGGGAAATACTGATGCCAAATAGATTCTTCAGTCTCGAAATGGTAAACAGCATAATCCGCCAGCTGATCAATGATGTTATTGATAGCAGGGAGATTGGATTGATAAGCTACATGACTGGCGAGCGTATTCAACAATTCAACCAATCGACGGTGTTGCTCGTCAATTTGCGGCACACCAGTATTGAAATTATCATTCCAAGGGAAAATGTCGATTGATTTCATTTCGGTTGAATCTTGTATATTTGCAGGCCGATTACTATACAGCGTAATCAAAAACCACTCATCAAAGAGGTTTTAGTGAACACTGCAAAATCAGTCTAAATAATCGCCATCGCATCGCCATAACTAAAAAATCGGTAGCGCTGCTCAATAGCATGCTGATAAGCCTTCATCACCGAATCGTAGCCTGCAAAGGCAGAAATCAGCATCAGCAGGGTTGATTCCGGCAAGTGGAAATTTGTCAGCATTGCATCCACAGTTTTGAAGGTGTAGCCGGGGGTAATGAACAATTGGGTATCGCCACAACCTGCTTGCAATTCGCCGTTTGCCGATGCAGACTCTAGCGCCCTTACTGCAGTGGTGCCAATCGCCACCACTCGCCCGCCACGGGCTTTAGTTTGCCTAACGGCTTCCACGCAGGCTGCAGATACGTCAAAATATTCTTTGTGCATCACATGCTGAGTTAACTCCTCAACGCGTACCGGCTGAAAAGTACCGCTCCCCACATGCAAAGTAACAAAACTGCTTTGGATGCCTTTTTGCTCCAGCAACTTTAGCGTGTACTCATCAAAATGCAATCCCGCGGTAGGTGCGGCAACGGCTCCAGCCTGTTTGGCAAACACGGTTTGATAGCGATCGAGATCGCTTATATCGTCGGCTCGATCGATATAAGGCGGTAATGGCATATGGCCGATACTAGCCAATACTTCCAACAATGTCAGTTCTGTTTCAAACCGCAAGCGGAACAAATCCTCTTCTCGGCCTAGAACTCTACAAAATACCCCGTTTTCAAGCTGTAGTAACGCATCGGTTTTGGGCGTTTTACTAGCCCTAACATGCGCCAGCGCCTGATGTGGGTCTTCAATACGCTCAATGAGTATTTCGACCTTGCCTCCACTAGTTTTGCTGGCAAATAAACGCGCCGGAATCACTTTGGTATCGTTAAACACCAGCAAATCATCTGGCTGCAACAAATCGATAAACTGGCTAAATTGTCCGTCTGACAATTCGCCGGTTTGTTTATTTAATTGCAACAAACGACTAGCACTTCTTTGAGCTAGGGGTTTTTGCGCAATCAACTCCGGCGGCAGATGATAGTTAAAATCGCTTTTCTTCATGACTAGCCATTGAAATTAAACTGAATCAAATCAGACTTTTTTGACAAACTCTGACTTTAACTTCATCGCACCAATGCCATCAATTTTACAGTCGATATCGTGATCGCCATCAACCAAACGTATACCTTTCACTTTGGTGCCAACCTTAACCACTAAAGAAGAACCTTTTACTTTCAAGTCTTTGATTACAGTCACCGTATCGCCATCTTGCAACACATTGCCATTAGCATCTTTAATGACGCGGTCATCAGTCTCTCCATCAGCCTGCGCATCAATGGCCCATTCGTGGGCACATTCGGGGCAAACGTATTGGCTACCATCGTTGTAAGTATATTCTGAGCCACATTTTGGGCAGTTAGGAAGATTACTCATTTCTTTTCTATATTATTAAATTAAAAGGATAATATTAATTATTGAGCCGTAATAAAGACACAGTATTTAGCCATACTGTTCTTCAAGCACGGCCAGTCGTATACGACTTGAGGTGGGGCGACGCATTTGAATGACGGACCCCAAAATCTGCAGCGACTTGAGTTCATCGCCAGCAAAACTGGGAAAATCGGGATGGATAGAGACTAATTCATAATCGATATCGGCACCCGATTGCGATACCACTCGATAACGATTCAAATTGAGCCGTTCCGCACCCGGCTTGAATACTATAACCGGATCACTAGGTTGAATGGGTGCATCGGGATCGATGACTAATTGATCGCCCGGTCTAAATTCCGGTTGAAACGCTTCGTCACTCAAGCTCAGTTTCAAAGCAAACAATCGCAAGCCGGATTCAGCAAACGGTAAGGAATAATCCATAGACACCCATTTCCCGCTAGCTGATTGCACCGATTGATCTTGTAAAAAAGCTTGCACTACTTCACAGTCTCGGGTGGTGAATAATGGAACACGCCGGGTTGTTGCCATCAATAAAGGCCGCGAGGTTCGAATAACCTGAGGTTGTGCTTTGCCTAGCAATAGTGCGTCAAAATCAACGCCTAGCGCCTTGGCAATATGCGGCAGGAAAGTACTTTTTCTAATTTTGCCGGATTCCAGGCTTTGAATGGTCTGCTGCGCAGCGCCAACTCGCAAGGCAAGTTCTTCCTGACTCAAACCCAATCGCTCACGATAATGTCTGACCCGCGCGCCCATAGTCTGTAAGTTTTCTTCGGGCATAGACTGAACGAGTGAGTTATTTGACTGTGAAATGACTTTTGCAACTTTTTTCATGCCGTCAGGCTAAGAAATAAATAAAAACAATTTTACCAGTAAATTACCAGCTAACGTAGCGCGACTTAAGTCAGACTTCTTCTTTAGCCTTAAACCAATAAGCCGCGCTAACAAAGCGCTAAACGCATACTGTCAAACAATCAACGCCGACCGCGCTTACCTTTTGGCACGCCTTTGTCGACATCAACATAAATGGTCTTACCTAGAAAATCACGTCCATTTAAGGCGGCAATAGCCGCGCGAGCTTCATGTCCTTCCATATCAATCATGGCGAAGCCACGCATTTGACCGGTAAAGAAATCCTGATTGACTTTCATATTAAAGACTTTACCGTGGGCGGCAAACAAATCATGTAAGCCCGATTCGGTAGCGGTGGGCGGTAAACCTCGTACAACAAGCGTCAGCATAATGAAACTCCAATCAGTTAAAAACTTGGATATTGGGCACGACAATTCGTTAAACCACTCAAATTGAAAGCAAAAACCTAAGACATAAAAACATAACTTAAGAAAAAGTGCCGATAGCAATAACCATTTGAACAACACTATACTAGATATTTTACTATTTTAATAGTTAAAGCCTTGCCCACTGACATTTAGAACTGGAAAACAGATCACTCAGGTGGGAGGCCAAACTTTTGCAATCTGTACTCTGATATCGTCCAAATAACTAAACGCAACCGGAATGACCAATAGACTGAGTAGCGTAGACGTGACCAAGCCTCCGATAACAGCAATGGCCATTGGACTGCGGAATGAAGTATCCGCGATACTCGTGCCCATGGCGATAGGCAGCATGCCGGCGCCCATGGCGATGGTGGTCATAAGTATCGGACGCGCTCGCTTGTGACAAGCATCGATTAGCGCATCAAATCGGCTCATGTCATGCTCGCGTCTGGCAACTATGGCGTATTCAACCAGCAGAATTGAGTTTTTGGTGGCGATGCCCATCAACATGATCAGACCAATCAACGAGGGCATGGAAAAACTTTTTCCAGCCAACAATAAACCAACAAACGCACCGCCAAACGACAGCGGCAAAGCCAGTAAAATGGTAATGGGTTGTAGAAAATCCTTGAATAGCAGTATCAGGACAATATAGATGCAGAGTACGCCAATCATCATGGCTAGTCCGAAACTGGCAAATAGCTCATTCATCATTTCAGCATCCCCAATATTGACCTGCCTGACCCCAGCCGGAAGATTTTGAATGCTGGGCAAATTTTGCACAGCGCTGGCGACATCCCCTAGCGGCAGGCTGGCAAGTTCAATTTCGAAATTGACGTTTCGCGAGCGATCGTAACGGTCGATTACCGCTGGTCCGCTGGACAACTCCAAGGTTGCCACCTGCCCTACCATTACAGAACCCGCACCGGCTTTGCTAGAAGGAACAGCTAAACGCTCCAGCACAGACATATCCTGCCTTCCTGTCTCAGCCAGCTTGACCATGATGGGTACTTGGCGCTTTGCCAGATTGAACTTTGGCAAAGCCATGTCATAATCGCCAATAGTGGCAATACGCAACGTTTCTGCAATGGCTGCCGAGGTGACACCCAGATCAGCGGCACGCTCGAAATTCGGTTTTACAGCAATTTCAGGTCTTACCAAGGCTGCGCTGGAGGCAATATTGCCCAGCCCAACAATAGTTCGTAAATCTTTCTCAACGGCGCGCGCGGCAGTGATTAAACTTTGCGGATCATCACCACTAAGTACCAGCACATACTTTTCACCAGATGCCCCCATGCCAACTTTTGTCCGCACACCCGGCAATGCTTTGAGCGCTTCCCTGATTTTGTGTTCGATAATCTGTTTGCGTTCCGTGCGTTCCTGGCGGTTTGTCAGTAGCACGGTCAGACTGGCTTTGCGGACTTCACCACTACCTGCAGGTGGCGCTAAAGGATCGGTACCAACCGAGCCGTCACCAATGGTGGTATAGATGTTGTTGACATAAGGTAAGCTTGCAATCAATTGTCGCGCGGTTTCTGCGGCCGCATAGGTTTGCGCTAACGTAGAGCCCGGTGGTAATTCTACAATTACTTGACTTTGGGAGTTGTCATCCGGCGGTATAAAGCCTTTGGGTAACAGCGGGATGAGTGCTATCGAACCGATAAAAAAAGCCACAGCGGCACAGATAGTCAGGAAGCGATGCTTAAGACACAAGGCAGCAAAACTTAAGTAATAGCGCATGATAAAGCCGTCTTTCTCTGCAACTTTCGGCGTACTTCTCAGCATATACGCGGCCATCATCGGGGTAAGCATACGGGCGACGACTAACGACGCAAAAACGGCTAATGCGGCTGTCCAGCCGAATTGTTTAAAAAAGCGTCCCGCTATACCGCTCATAAATGCAGTCGGTAAAAAAACCGCAATCAGGGTAAATGTGGTGGCCACCACTGCCAGACCAATTTCATCTGCCGCTTCCATGGCCGCTTGATAAGGTGTTTTACCCATGTGCAAATGACGGACGATGTTTTCTACTTCCACAATCGCATCATCAACCAATATGCCTACCACCAAAGATAGCGCCAGCAAAGTAACCACATTGATTGAAAAGCCTAAATAATCCATCCCCATAAAGGCTGGAATGACAGATAAAGGTAGCGCGACTGCCGAGATAAAAGTCGCGCGCCATTCTTTCAGAAACAGCCACACCACAAATACCGCCAGCAAAGCACCTTCATACAGCAACATCATGGAACCTTGATACTCTTCGGCTACGGGAAGCACAAAATTAAAGGCTTCGGTAAATCCAATATCGGGATGGCTAAGTTTTAATTCAGCCAGTATTTTTTGTACTTCATCCCCCACTTCCACCTCACTGGCGCCCCGACTGCGTGTGACTTCAAAACCCACTACCGGCTTGCCATTCAGCAGCGCTAGAGTACGGGACTCCGCCACACTGTCAGTGACTGTTGCCACTTGTTCAAGACGGATACGACGACCATCGGCAAGCGATATTGCCAGTGGGCGTAATTCTTCAACAGACTTAACATTGGCCAAGGTGCGTAATGGTTGTTCTCCACCCCCCAAATCTGCCCGGCCGCCGGAGCTCTCTTGTTGCACTTCGCGTAATTGGCGGGAAATGTCGGCGGCTGTTGCACCCAAGGATTGCAGCTTGATGGGGTCCAATGCAATGGTAACTTCTCGAGTCACTCCGCCCACTCGCTTTACACTCCCCACACCCGGTACAGTCAGTAATTTTTTCGTGACACTATCATCGACAAACCAGGATAAAGCCTCATCATCCCGTTTACTGGAAGCTACAGTAAATGCCAAGATGGGTGATCCGGCGACATCCAGCTTTGTGACAATCGGGTCGCGCAAATCGCCTGGCAAATCGGCACGTACTTTTGCCACCGCTGAACGCACATCGTCAAGTGCCTCCTGCACAGGCTTTTCCAATCGAAATTCGGCTGTGATAGTGACGCTGCCGTCCTGGATTTTAGTCGTGATGTGCTTGAGCCCTTGCAAAGTAGCCAGCGAGTTTTCAATTTTGCGGGCTACATCGGTTTCCAATTGCGAAGGTGACGCGCCGGGTAAGCTACTCACTATGCTGACAGTGGGCAGCTCCAAGTCAGGAAAATTTTGAATTTTCATACTTTTAAAACTAATCACGCCACCCAACGTCAGCATAACGAACAGCATCATAGAAGGAATCGGGTTACGTATACTCCAGGCGGAAACATTCATGGCTGTACCACTTTGACAACATCCCCATCCGCTAAAAATGCAGCACCACTTGCCACTAACTTATCATCCAGACTGAGACCGGCAATTACTTCAAAGCGATCGCCAGTTCTACGGCCCAACTGCACTTTGACTTGCGTAACCGAGGCTTGGTCGCCTGTTTGAGGCCCTAAACGAAAAACATAGCTAAAACCCTCGCGCAACGACAATGCGCTTTGTGGGATCGTCAATGCGACGCTAGTCCCCAAGAAGAATTCGCCCTGAGCAAACATCCCCGAACGCAGACCTTTTTCTGTGGCATCCGGCAAATCAACATAAACCAAACCATTGCGGCTTTGAGCGTCCAGAGTGGGAGCCAGAAAACGGACAGTACCTTCCACAACTGCGACATTAGGTACTTCTACCCTCACCTTAAGGCCAGGCCGAAGTTGCGCCATTTCAGACGCTGTCATTTCCGCCCGCCATTCCAGTCGCTGTTGACGTATCAGTCTAAATAACTCCTGTCCCGGCGTCGCTACCGCGCCAAGGGTGGCGGTGCGTGATGAAATAATGCCATTGTCGCTTGCCAGCACTCGGGTATGTTTTTGCCTAAGCAATTGACTATGCAATTGTGCTTTTGCTGACGCTACTCTGGCAGCAGCTGTCTTCTCACGGGTGAAGTATTGGGTGATTTGCTGAGCACTAAAGGCACTGGAACCGGCTGCTTGTCTGGCTCGGTCGGCATTCAGCCTAGCCTCGGATAAATTTGCTTCGGCTTCTGCCAATAACGCTTTGTTTTGCGCAACATCCGCCAACACGCTTTCGTCAGTAAAGACTGCCAGAACCTGGCCTTTGCGGACTGTTTCACCGACATCAACCCTAATCTCTTGCAAACGCAAATCGCTAACTTCCGCACCTATGATGGCTTCTTGCCAGGCCGCCACGGAACCGTTGGCCGTTAAGCTTGAAACAATGTCTAGTGTTTCCGGCCGAATCACAGTAACACTCAGCGCCGCTCGAACCAAAGGTTGATCAACAGTGGAAGATTCATCACAAAAAGCGGTGGAAACATCAAAACTTATCATGAGCATTAAATAGATAATCCATTTAATTTTGTGCATGCTGTTCCTCCAGCGATATTTTGCGAGTATTCGATATTGCAAATAACTATTCAATAGCCCCATGACACCCTCCTAGTGTTCGACGTTTGGCTTCAGCTTCAATCATGGCTACCGAATACGCTGCCAGACTATTAGCCAAGGCATCAAGCGCTTTAGGCGTTTCCACTATTTGGGGCGTAATGGCTTTAACAACGTCATAACCGACATAGAAATGCACACCCATGCCGATGATGGCAAAAGCCAAGCGATGCAACTCGTTATCGATACGAATAAGGCCCAGATGCTGTTTCAGCATGCCAACCATCGCTGTATGTTGCGGCTTGATTTCGGCGTCAATTTCCTGCAGCCATGCGCCGGTGGGTTCAAGCATTTCACGAAAATGCAGCTTCATAACCAGACGTAATTCCTCGCCCTTGCTTAAGGGTTCAAGAAACTCTTTGAAAAATAACACCAGGGCTTCTTGTAATGGCAGGTTGGCATAGACTTCGATGCTAAAGTGACAAGGTTTATCGCCCATGGGCTCGGTAAATGCGGCCCGATATAAGCCTGCCTTATCACCAAAATAATAGCGAATGGCTGAGATGTACGCGTTGGCCTGCTCGCAGATTTCGCGGGTTGTGGCACCTTCAAAACCTTTCTCTGCAAATACATGTAATGCAGCCAAAACGAGTTTGCTACGCGCGTCCGTTAGTCCTGTATCCTTATCCATAACTTTTGTCATGCCTGTAATTAAAATTCAATCAATCGATTGATTATGATTGTGTCAATCAATTATTTGATTGTCAATTACAGCTCGTAAAATCGATTGTTGATGCAATTCTGCCGCTAATGCGAGATGGGGAGTTTTTACTGCAGGCTAAAAATAGTCCTAAATGCCATTGCTGGCATTTATCGTGGTGAACTAGACCAGTATTGGAAAAAAAAATTTTCCAGGACAATAGAATTCATAGTTTACTGGCCCCGTTGTAATCAGTTTATAAAAATTAGCCAAACAATCGGTACAATAGCTTTAGTTTTTTGCCACCACAGCCAACCTAGCTAGTAACCCCTTTGTCCAGCATTAGCCATTTATTTATCCGCCCACCGCTTTGGAAGACGCAATTGCGGGGTTCTGATTTGCAACCACCTCAGACATTAAGCCCCTGGCTAAACGAAACGGGGTCTCTTACCAAGCGCTTGCGTAGCGTATACGGCAAAAATCTGGCTGTGCAATTGTTATTTCATCAATGGAAACCAGCGTTTGCTGAAGAATGTCAACGACTGAAAATACCGCATCACCGCTATCAATTGATCCGCGAAGTGCTGCTGCATATTGAGGGCACGCCACTGGTGCTGGCCCGCACAGTATTGCCGGAACAAACAATACGCATCGCGCATCGCAATTTATCGCATTTGGGAACACGACCTTTGGGAGAGGTGATTTTTGCTTATCCTGATCTGGAGTTACGCCAGCGCTATTTCAGCCAAGCTGCGCCAGGCTGTTGGTCATCTGCGGTACAAGATCAGTTTCAAATTAAACAGACCGTCTGGGGGCGTCGCACGCTATACGCCATTCATAACCAACCGCTGTTAGTCAGCGAATTTTTTCTACCGGCCATGTTAGAACTCCAGACTACTCAAACACTTTAAATATCAGACTGGCGACGGTTTCCAACAAATCGCTTTCTGCACTAGGTTTACCGTAGTTTTGCATCAGCATGTCGATTTCTGCTCGCGATTCGGATGGCCTACGCTTTTTTTGCTGAAGTTCCGCCTTGTTTTTCTGATCCAGGATTTGCCCACCTGCTCGCTTCCACTCCAATAAATGGCTAATTTCACCCCCATCCAGCCAAACGCCATGCGCTCTACACTGATCGATCACTACCCCGCTACGATGGCCGAATACCACGCGATTCATCATGTTCAAACATTCCGGGCATTCGAGATATTTCACCGGCTTATCTTTTTGATAGCGATCTTTGTTGATATTGCCCAGCAATTCCTGATTGATGGAAAATACCGGTGAAACGGCTGTTTCCAATAAAGTTTCGACTTCACCAGGATCGAAAAACAAACCAAAACAGGATACACAGCGCTCGATTTGCAACGGCGGCTGCATGTCTAAGGCGATAGTTTGTAGGTTTACATTACATTCCGGACAGATCCGAGTCGATTCGCGGGTAACAACCCGATAATCGTGTTTGCCGCGCAAATCCACATCATTTCGTACCCCGCAATAATGACAATATTGGGTATTGGGTGCTAACGGTGCCGAACAACTATTACAACTCGCCATGGTTAAAATCTGGACAGCAATTCTTGTTTTTTGGCGCTGTATTCGGCTTCCGAAATCAGCTGCGCTTCAAACAACAGCTTGAGCTGCTTGAGCTTACCAGTAATGTCATCAATGGCTGGATTCGCATTGTGGGTCATGTCACTCATACCTTGCGCCATGTTTTGTCCAAGCGCCACCCCGGCGCCAAGCCCCATACCGGCACCCGCCGCCCCGCTTTCGTTACGAGCCGCTTCGCGCATGGCATCCAGTTGTTGCACTTTGGCGTAATCCAGCCCCACCGTTTGGGCTGCATGAGCTTCGGCCGTTAAATCGGCAATCCGATTGATGCGGCGCAAGGTATCATCGTCAAAATCCGTACCTTCGATTCTAAAATCGCTGATGCTAAAACCCAGTTTGCGGAACACGATTGCCAGTTTGATGGAAATCCCGCGAGCAATTTCCTCCCGATTCGCATCAATATCCGCATAGCTGTAGCTACATTCGGCCAGATAGTCGCTGATAGGCTGAATCACACGCGCCGAGATTATTTTTCGAAATTCGTCTATACCAATTTGATTATGACTACCAACGATATTCACGAAAAAGGCATTGGCATCCGCTATCTGATAACTGTAATTACCATAAGCTTTCAAACCAATCGGAAACTGATATTTTGGGTCTTGATATTTGATTAGCGAGGTAGTGCCCCACTTTTGATCAAGGATTTTGGTTTTTCTATAAAAATAAATCCCCACCTTGTGCTCACTGACAAAAAACTGCATGAATTTTTTGATAGTGGTCCAAAACGGCACGTTGTCAGTTTGCAGATTAATCAAAGATTGCTCTTCGATAATCGCCTTAACCTGGCCTTCATAAACAAAAATGCAGCCCTGCCCCGGCCCCACGATCAGCTTGGAAGCGTTTTTAATCTCATCGCCATTTTCGCTCCATTGCATAAACAATACGTCGGCCGGCGGGTTTTGCCATTCAATAACCGAGCGCAGTTGGCGTTTAATGCCATCCATAATTGCCATGATAACCTCATAAATTTGTGGAGAACCGCAACGCAATTGCGTAACATCTACCCAGCAATTATGGCAAAAAACAGGAGTTTTTGTGGCAATTAGAAGCTTTAAAGATAAACACCCCCATATCGGTATCAATGT
Source organism: Methylomonas lenta (assembly GCF_001644015.1). GTDB lineage: Bacteria > Pseudomonadota > Gammaproteobacteria > Methylococcales > Methylomonadaceae > Methylomonas > Methylomonas lenta. Next base: position 54,223 of record NZ_LUUI01000091.1, on the reverse strand, counting down.
GTATATCGATCCCACCGCCGTCGTCATAGGCGATGTCAGTCTCGGTGACGATGTTTCGATTTGGCCCACTAGCGTAATCCGTGGCGATGTGGAGGCCATCCAAATCGGCGCTGGTACGAATGTACAAGATGGCTCGGTTCTGCATGTCTCACATGCCGGGGATTATTCAGAAACCGGGCATAAGCTGACTATCGGCAAAGGCGTCACCATAGGCCACCGGGCTGTAGTGCATGGTTGTAGCATAGGCAATTACTGCCTAGTTGGCATCGGTGCCATTATCATGGACGCTGCAGTGCTGGAGGACTATGTGATGCTAGCAGCCGGGGCTTTAGTGCCGCCTGGTAAAACCTTACAAAGTGGGTATCTGTATGTCGGTGCGCCTGCCAAGCCTATCCGTGCTTTAACTGAATCAGAAAAAGCGTTTTTAGAATATTCCTATCAACATTACATCCGGCTGAAAGATAATTATTTGGCTGGCGAGTAGCCACTAAGGATGAGTGACCAATGACCTCCCGAAACACGGGAAAATAAGTCAGCTTGGCACTGCCATTAAAATGCCAATATTTGGACTACAAACCTAGGTTTGTACACCAAATATAATAGGTTGCTGCTTAAGGCCCATGAATCTTGAAAAATCATTCATCCAATATTTTTTTAGATAAATAATTGCCCAGGATTTCATCACATTAAATGTGGCCCTCCTTTTTTAATGAGGGCCAAGAGGCGTTAGTTAATATGCGTTGGGATCACGAAATACCTGAAAGATAGTCAAAAAGATAACCTTAAGGTCCATTAAGAGGCTCCAATTCTGAATATAGCGCAAATCATAAGTCACTCGGCTCTCCATCTTCTCCAGGGTATCGGTTTCCCCACGACAGCCATTGACTTGCGCCAAACCCGTTATGCCAGGCTTAACCTTATGCCTCAGCATGTATTGAGATATTTCCTTGCGATATAATTCGTTATGCGCAACAGCATGTGGTCTGGGTCCGACGATAGACATACGACCCTGTATAACATTAAAAAACTGCGGCAGCTCATCAAGCGAGTATTTGCGCAAAAATGCGCCATAAGGCTTAATTCTGGCATCGTTACGGGTAGCTTGCGTCACCTTAGCACCGTTCTCGCATACCGTCATGGTGCGAAACTTCCAAACATTGATGGGCGTACCATCCACGCCGTAGCGTTTTTGCCGAAAGAGTATCGGGCCCGCTGAGCTGATTTTTACCCCGATGGCAATAAACAGCATGGGTAGTGCGATAAGGCACAGAATCAGACTGGATAGTAAAATGTCCTCAGCCCGCTTCAACATGCTATCTAGCGGCTCTTGATCAAACGGTGAGCCATAAACACTGAAGCATGGAATACCCTGCAGCATCACGCAACGCGAACTGACCAGATTAAAGGCAAACAGGTCAGGCACATAAAACACTGTGGCGGTGGTATCGCCCAGCTTATCCAATATCTCGCGAACCCGATTTTCAGCTGCCATCGGCAGCGTGACAAAAATAGTCTCTACCGCGCCAGACCGGGCATCTTCATAAAGCCTTTCCAGCCCCCCTTTCAATTGATCTTCAGCGCCTATCATTCGTCGCCCTGGTTGCGGCTTGCGATCATCATAAAAACCAGCAAACTTATAGCCTAATGCTGGCATAGCGGTAAAGGTGTCCAATAAGCGATGACCTAACGAGTTAGCGCCCACGATGCCCACCGACAAGGTGTGCCGGTCGGCCGGTCGGGCGATGCGAACCAGATAATGATACGACGCATGAAATGTAGTCAGAAAAACCAGATTCGAAATCGACCAAATGCCAATAGCCAGCCTGGATGTATCGACAACGGCACGGGTAAAAAAAGATAACAATATGATGGTCAACAGAGTCAGCAGCCACGATCCAATAATACGAAACAGCTGATTAGATAGTGGCGCGCCACGCCAGTTGTTATAAACCTCGTTGTATTCGGCGAAAAACTGAAACACCAGTAGACCACTAAACCCATAGCTCAGATATAGATCATTCCAATCATATTCACCCGGCCAGTTCTGCTTTAACACAAATATGGTCAACCACAGAGACATCAAGACAATACAACTGTCGATTACCCGAACAAACGCTTGCTGTTTGGCCAAATGCGGCCGCACGAAAGTGGCGGACGCAGAGTTTGATGGCGCCACGGTATTTTGTGCCAGCACGGGTTTGTTCTGAGCAGGTGAACTCGTAATATAAGAGCGGCTATTGTTACGATTTAGCGTATTGGGACTTAGATGGTCAAACACTCAGTAGGCCTAGATTGATTAATGCTCGCAAGCATGATGCGTGGGTAGCTTGAGCCCAGCCAGAATAAAACATGGCAAATGACACAGCGCTTCATATAGACATATCAGCAAAAACCATACCACCATTAGAATAGCGTTAAACCGGCCGTTTAGCCCCACAAACCGATTCAGAATAAGGCATATCACACACCCTTATGTGTGAAATGCCTTATTTACAAGCACCTAAACCCCAGACCTACCCACAGGTACAATTGACAATACGCCAGTCTGATTTGCTTGAATTCCCCTAGTCTTTTAGCCGTCCAGCATCAGCACGCACTGAATAGAACTCGACTAAACCAGCAAGACACACGGTCTTAAGTTGCGACAAATCAAGCGAATACGGCAAATCACCGAAATAGACGATAGAAATTAAGGCATATGCCACAAAAATGCCGACAGGCTTTAACGCTAGACACCCCATAAAAGCCTGGCAGCCGCTTAACACAAAGGTTGGCACGCTACCTGCTTACGATAAAAGCAGGCCGAATCAAGTATGCGGTCAGGACCCCTAAGAGTCAAAGCCACACCCGTCGCGAGGCGGGGCCGGAAAGTGCGAGATCTTGCCTCAAGAGCGTTGCACCACCTCTTAGGACATGCAAACGGAAAGCCCTAATACCCTAAGAAACAGGCATACGGCTGCTCCACTTCATTATTTAAACTTTTGAGGCATATAAATGAAAAAAACTCAACTTTCTAAAGCCATTGCTTTCGCACTGACAGGCGCAGCCTTGTCTTTCGGCGCAGTATCTACTGCATCAGCGGCATCAACCACTATGTACAACCTGTCCAGTACCGGCGGATTTAGTTCGGCTGGCACAATTAACCCAACCCTGGGCGGCGTTTGGAAGGCTTCCTATTATGGCAATACCGACGGCTGGACCAATGGCGACAGCCCTTTCACCAACATCGGTGGCGCTGCGGTAAAATCATGGGCGGGCACCGCGAGCGCAACCACGGCAGCTTTTGGCTATACCGGCTCCCATTTGAACTGGGGTGCTGAATTTACCGGCGGCCTGAGCAATACTGCCACCATCTCTACGTTCGACGCGTTCAATAAATACGGCAAATACGCTGATATCGACACCGCCAAAGGTGCCTGGAGTGATAACGCGCTTGATGGCGCATCCGGCTGGCGTCATGATCTGGAGTTGGGCCTATTCAAAACCGATACTGCTGGCACCGTTACCCTGAACGTAACCGGCCTCCTGCAATCCGGCACCGACTTTGGCTTTACCATCTTCAAAGGCATGGACACGGTAACTGATTATAACCACCATGGGGCATGGAATGCGGATAATAACGTGAGCGGAATTGATGCCGACAAATCTAATCCCTATTCTATAGAAGTCGCGCCTGGTATCTACTTTCCGATGACTGGAGCTCTGTCGTCAACAGACATCGTCGCTTATAGCGTTGGCGGTGCAACCCCTAGCAACCTGAACACTATTAGTTTTAATGCCGAAGCCGGCCAAATTTATAGCATCTTTTTAGGTGGCTATAGAAATGGTGACTGGGGCACAACCACTGATGGTTACTCTCTGAGCATTTCACAAGCTTCGCCAGTACCCGTACCAGGCGCAGCTTGGTTGTTCGGTGGCGCGATCGCCAGCTTGATAGGCGCAAACCGTCGTAAACGCGTAGTACCTGCTTAATAGGGTAACTCCTTAGCAGCCGCCGGCATTCCCCGAGAGCCTCAAGGGAATGCCGGCGGATTACACTGCTAAAACCGTTGCTAGCAACGAGCAACTGACGGAATATGTCCGGCATATTGACTACATTCATTTCAACCCCGTCAAACTAAGTCATGTAAAAAATGTCCGCGATTGACCTTATTCCAGCTTTCATGGCTTTGTCGCGTAAAACCGTTATCAATTGGAGTGGGCCGGGGTGGAAAATAATGAAGATCATCGGGATACGCTTAGGGAGTAATCGCACTGACGCCCCCTGCCCCGGATTTCGCAGGCTGCATTCGGGCTACATGTTGAGCGCGAACTCATGCTTGCAGTCCTTTACTGCGGTTATCCATGCGCCTGAGGAATTCGCTGATAATTACCCGATACAATTCGTCGCCCAAATATTGGTCCTCTACGCCGCTATCGATACTGGGGTTATCATTAACCTCAATCACATAGCCTTTGCCGTTAATTTCCTTGACATCCACCCCATACAGCCCATTGCCTATGGGTTGCGTCGCCTTCAGTGCTGCATCCAGCACGGCTTTAGGCACCTCAAAGGTCGGCAGGGTAGCAAAGCTGCCACTATCGGTACGACTGGCGCCATGACGGTAGATTTGCCAGTGATTTTTCACCATAAAGTAGCGACAGGCATATAAGGCTTTGTTGTTGAAAATGCCAATGCGCCAGTCGAAGTCGGTGTACAGAAATTCCTGCGCCAGCAGTAGCGCCGATTGCTCAAACAGCTCTGCCACCTTATCGTTCAATTCCTGGCGGTTATTGACTTTGGCAATGCCGCGGGAAAACGAGCCATCCGGGATTTTGATCACCACTGGATAACCTGCCGTTGCTTCCAATTTATCCAGATGTGCAGCATTACCTTTATGCAGTATCCAGGTTTTGGGCGTCGGTACTTTATGAGTACGAAACAAATCGGCTAAATAGACTTTGTTGGCGCAGCGCAGAATGGATGTGGGATCGTCGATCACCATCAAACCTTCGGCTTCGGCTTTTTTGGCGAAACGATAGGTATGATGGTCGATAGCGGTGGTTTCTCGGATAAACAAACCGTCAAATTCGGGGATGCGGCCATAATGTTTTTGGGTAATCAATTCGACGTCGATACCCATTTGCCTGCCGACATTGATGAACTTTTTCAATGCGCCGCGATTGCTGGGCGGTAGTTTTTCCAAAGGATTAATCAACACGGCCAGATCATAACGCGCCGCTTTACGGGCACGGCTTTTACGCCAGACTTTTTTACTAAATTTATCCAGCGCTTCAGCAAACAAGGTTTGCATAGCATCATCCAGGCTACGCGGCGAGACGGCATTAAGATCGGTGATTTCCCATTGCTGATTAAAATGTAAGGTGATTTCCAGCACTGGACAGGGGAAGCGTTCGAATAAGCGCCGCGCCAATTCCTGAAAATCTGCCTCAGACGTATTGCCAAAATAGCTAAACAACTTAAATTGAGCTTGCTGAGCTTGCTTTTTAAAGGCGCGAGCCAATGACTGGCTAAAGTCTTCAAGTTGCAGACGATACAAAGCGTTTTTTCCGAGATCGTTAATAACCTTGACCGAGGGAATTACATGATGATCGCGCGCCTCAGCCAGTAAGGAGCAGTAATAGCCATCCGACAGATAGGCATAGTCACCACATAGATTTATTACCCGAACGCGTTGATCTTGATGCAGGTGCTCTGAGGCAAGATACTGCTCAAAACTGATAACTTGTTCGCTGGGGTAATAAGGATTCCAGTCGGCAAGATTGTCAACGACCAAAAGCGTATTTGCCATGGCAAAGCGTGTCCAAAAAATTGAATAAGTGTTAATTCTGAAACCAGACAGATTTTTAAACAAGGTGTACCATTGAAAAAAATGTTACTACGCAATTTTTAGGTCCGCCGGCATGACAATTCGCTTTATTGATAGCCATCTCTACACCGGTATTTTTCCGGTCGGTTATGCGGCTGCGCGGCAACAATGGCTAAAACAGGTTGCCGGGCTAAACAGCCAAAAGCAGCAACTGTCTTTTGGCTGCACAGGCTCAGGCCCTGACAGCGAAGATTTGGCAACCGATACTGTCTGGATAGGTCCTGAAAATGCCGAGCGGCTGGTGGTAGTGATTGCCGGCACCCACGGAGTGGAAGGCTTTGCCGGTAGTGCGATTCAAATCGATTTGCTACGTTTATTGATCAAGGGAGTTGCTACACTGCCCGAGAACACTGCCCTACTCTTGCTACATGCTTTAACACCCTGGGGTTATGCCTGGTCCCGGCGCTGTGACGCTGATGGGGTTGACTTGAATCGTAATGTGGTGGATTTTTCTAAAGCCTTGCCAGAAACCCCGGATTACCAGCTGATACGCCAAGCTCTGTTTGAGCAGGATACCGGGCAACGTCAACAGCTTTTATCAGCCTTTGCCGATCAATATGGCCGCATAGCCTTGGAAAAAGCCATCAGCGGCGGCCAATATCTCGATCCTGAGGGACCGTTTTATGGCGGCAAGCAAGCCGCCCATGGCCGTTTAGTTTGTGAAGAATTGATCCTACACTATGAGTTAAAACAGCGGAGGCTGGCCGTCATCGATTTACATACGGGTTTGGGGTCTTATGGTTATGGCGAGATTATCTGTGACCACACACCCGAAAGTGCCGGTTCTGCGATTGCCCGGCAGTGGTATGGTGATTCCGTGACATTGCCATTGGCCGGCACCTCCAGCTCCGTTCCTAAGCTTGGGTTGCTGGATTACTTGTGGCACGCGGTCATGCACGATGACGGCTGCTATATCACGCTTGAGTTCGGTAGCTACAGTACCGATCAATTATTCAACATTCTGTTACGTGATCATCAGCTTTGGGCACAAACCGATAACGATGCCGCCCGCACAGCGCACAGCGCAATCATGCGCCAACATTTTTGTCCGAACGATCCGGCTTGGCGAGAAATGGTGCTATTTCGCGGTCGACAGGTGATAGGTCAGGCTTTAAATGGGGTGTCGTCTTGACTAGCTCGATACGCCCAGCAAGATTGACTGATTTGGATGAGCTGGTGGCTCTGGAAAATGCTAGCTTTGATACCGATAGACTCAGTCGTCGCAGCTTTCGCCATTGGTTAACCACTCAACATCGGGCCTTACTGGTGGCGGAAACCCAGCAACATATTTGTGGTTACATCCTCATTATCTATCACCCTGGCACCCGTTTAGCACGCGTCTATTCGCTGGCAATATCCCCACAGCAGCGCGGCCATGGCATTGCCAAAGCCTTAATGCTGGCCGGCGAACAGGCCGCTCGCGACGATGGCCGTTTGTATTTACGCCTGGAAGTGAGTGTTGATAATACGCCGGCAATCGGTCTCTACCAGGCGCTGGGTTTCCAAATGTTCGGCTTTTACCGTGATTATTATGAAGATCATAAAGACGCCTTACGCTATCAAAAACGCATTCGCCGTTATCACGATACCCCCCAGCATCGTTCTGTGCACTGGTTACGGCAAACCACGCCTTTTACCTGTGGACCTACGGCCTTAATGATGGCCATGCATGCGCTGGATAAAAATTATCTGCCGTCGCGAGAAGAGGAAATCAATCTTTGGCGGGAAGCCACCACTATTTTCATGACCTCCGGCCATGGCGGCTGTCACCCGATAGGCTTGGCGTTGGCGGCTAAACGGCGCAAGTTTAGCGTGGAAGTATGGATCAATCAGACCGGGCCGCTGTTTATCGATAGTGTGCGTAATGACGACAAGAAACAAGTCATCGAACTGGTGGATACCTGCTTCAAACGCGAAGCGTATGAACAAGCCGTGGAGATACACTACAGCAACATCACTCAGAACGATTTGATTACCGGCTTCGAAGCCGGCGCCATTCCGTTAATATTAATCAGCACCTTTGCGCTGGATGGTAAAAAAGCCCCACATTGGGTAGTGATGAGTGGCTTCGACAACGACTGTCTCTATATGCATGACTCCGACCCGGAAGAAAGCCGACAAAGCGAATTAGATTGCCAGTTTATTCCGATTGCCCGCGAAGATTTCGATCGCATGTCCTGTTTCGGCAAAAACAGACTACGCACAGCGGTGATAATTCGGTCGGAAAGTATCAAAGGCTTTTATGACGATGCTTCTCCCAATAGTAAACCATAACCCATAGACTCAAGGAAACCAGTAACACGACCCATATATACTCTTCAACATAGGCTGCAATAATTGCTGTACAACCAACCAGAATACCCAGCAGACTAATGCGCCAGCCCAAGTTTCGGCCATCAAGAAATAACGATAAACCAAGAATAAGCTCGATAATAAGCCCGGTACTTTCATAGTTTAATCGCCCTGTACTCAGCAATATGTAAACACCTAATACCGTTATCAAGGTCGCGCCCCAATGGATAAGTTCACGGATAACCAGATGAATGATATTGCCTTGATAGTCTTTCCTGGTCCAGCCCAGACCGATACCGGCAATAGCCAATAGCACAATCATGACCACCCAATAACGGTGACTTTCAACTGGCGAAAAATCCGTAATCCCCATGCCAATCAGCGACAGGGCAAATACTAGACAAAGAATACCTTCTTGGATAAAGCGTTTGTTTTTTAAAAATGTCATAGAGCAAGCCTGTAAATTAATAATATTGTCAAATTTTATACTCGCACCCAGCCTAAAATCCGCCGTATTTTATTTGGCTTCATTCGCCGGTTTTAACAAAACTCCCCTGATTGGCAAGGGGAGCTTTGCAATGGCTTGGCTTGATTATTTCACTTTTACTATAGCGGGTGAAAACCAAGCGCCTTTGCGCCTTAGAGTGTCAAGATACTGCCGCTCTCGGCTCACTTGACTTGAACCTCACACGTGGCACGCGGGTTCTCACAGGTTAATTTTGTATAACCTGATTATTCCCAGCGAAGGCGTTACAGTTATCCTGATCGCGGCACATCGTTTCAAAAACTGCACTTTTTCCGCAACCTCTGACGCCAATAGTGTATTCAGTCCATTCATAACCACCACCGCCTCCCATACCCACACCAAGGCCATTAATGTAAGTTACCTTTTTTGAAAGTACCGTACCGCTCGCCTGTGGACAGTTTAATTCGAACCGGCCTCTGGACAGCGCAGTATTCAAGGCCGCAGGCTCATTTTGGGCGAGAAACTGCGCCTCGGTCGCGCAGCCGCTGAGAATCAGGGGTATCACCAGCACAGCCAAGCCAACTCGGAGAGAGCGACCAAATCGTGTTGGCGCTTGACTGGTTAAACCAAGGTTTCTTTTTGATATTTTCATAGCTTCATTCTCCATATGTTGATAAAAAAACCACCCTTTTCGACATTCGTCAGCAGGTGGCGATTACTCACTACCTTAGAACTGTACTCTTCCAAACCCAATGCAAGCTAACAAAGCGCCGATTAAAACGGGTTTTTCATTCCCGCGCATGCCGGAACCCAGAAAAATAAAGACCTGGATACTCGCTTCAGCCTTCCTCAAGTAACCAAGCTTTTGCCAATAGATAGAATGAGGAGTACGTTATAAAGTATTTAAAAATCGTCCAGCGTGAGCAATTAAATCAATTTAAGCTAGGTTTGCTAACTTCAATCGAAATTGCTCGCGTCAGACGTGCCACCACCGAGTCTCCTATTTTAACTTCGTTGAGGCGTTGCACTTCAGGCCCGGCTATCACGTCGACGAAATTGCCCTCAGGACCTTGCAACGTCACTTCCCGAGTCTGATAATTAATGCCAACTACGGCCGCTTTCACTTCAATTGCGTCAACAGCTGCAAATCCCGGTTTGCCACCCACAGGTGCGCGACCAGCTTCCGTTACCCGCTCTGCTGCAGGTTCTTCATTGCCAGTCACGAAGAGCTCAACCGTTTCCAATAATGAGGTCTTGACTTCGTCGCCGACGTGAATCTGGGCAAAATTACGCACTTCAGGCCCGCATTTAATCTTGTTCATTTTACCGTCTGCAGTTTGCAAGGTAACCACACGATTTTTTTTGTCTATGGCTTTCACTGTTGCGGTGATAACCAGCATCTCACCTTCAATCCCGCCAGGTCTGTCTTGCGCCTGGGTTGCGGGTGCTTGATCCTGCGCAGCCATAGTCGGAGATTTTGCATCCAAGGCACGCACTGAGTCTTTGCTTTCTGAACTGGCGCATCCCGATAGTAGCGAGACGTTAACCAGTAATGTAGCGCCGAAGGTCAGCCAATGTCTTTTGTCTTTCATGAGTTTTCCTTGTTTTATGTTGGAATTTTTAGTTTTTAAATCGTTTAATCAAATCGTTCACAAGCTCCGGCGCCGGAATTCACTTGGCAACGCTTGTGAATTTCGTGGCACCGGAACGATGTAATAATAGTTAAAACAGACAGACTTACTAGAATGGATTTAAGCTAAATGCTGTTGGAGCGCTAACCACTTCGCCAGGTTGGCGATTGGCAACTTCAACAAACTCCTTTGCCCACATATCAATAATTTGCTTGGCGGGCCCATACCAAGTCAAACGCGTTAAATCCAGTGGATCAACATCTTGCATATTACGATCGGCAAAGGTTGCAACAATTTCATTGGTGCGGAGGTCGCGTATACGCCCTTCAAAAGCCGCTGTTCTTTTATTGATAACAGCTGCGGCAGTGCCACCACCCATTTCTAACCAGCCTGCTGCATGCAACATTGGCATAGATGGATCAACTTCAATTAACGCTAACTCTAGCTGTAAAACACCTTGTGTTTGCTGGGCAGGAAAATCAAGCACATTAAAGCGTTGATTAGGATCGTTTTGAAAATCGGTGATGACTTGGTTTTGAAAATAGACCGCTAAATCTTGTATGTCTTGTTTGACATTCGATAAAAAATTAACTGAACTTAATTTATGTAACCAATCCATTTTCAACATATAGTCAGTATTGACTGGGGCAACCACTAAATTGGAATAGGCCTTAAAGTCGAAATCTTGCTTAATCCAGACTTTTTGAAAAGGCAAATAAGCTACCTTTGCTTCCCTTTGCGCATCAGGTGTAAAAGCAGTATCCGGGGCTGGCGCCAAGATTTCTGCTTTTGCGTCATTGCTGGCGCTATTAATGCTGGAGCAACCTATCTGGGTTGAAGCCAGCGCACAGACTAACAGTGCGTTAATTGTAAAATATTTTGTTGTTTTCATTAATTGTGTAGAGTAAAAATTGATTTAAAACCATGAGTAGATATGCGATTGGGCGGCTACTCGGTTAGCGCTGTATTTTCCAGATCATGCCCTCCCCTTAAACTCAAGTTTAGACATCCAGTTGTCAAACGCCAGGGCTGTCGGCTTATCATGATCACTCATTTTAAAATTACTCAAAAATCACATCTATAAATCGACAGCACGGCGCAGAGGTTCATGTATTTGCATCCGTTGCATAGCCATTGTGCCTCAAAAAACCAGTCATTCCTACATCAGCGTCTCAATTATTTATCCCTTTGGATTTCCCCTAAGACTAGCATACAGTCTCGCGCTTCTGCTTGATTTTAGACTGGGCTATGCCGGCGATAGGTTCGATATATTGTTGTCGACTTTGGAAAACCCATTTATCAGATAAATCGAACACAACGACAACCCTACTCTAGCGTTAGCTCAAGCAGTTTTGTATTTGGTACAATTGGCGAGATACGATCATCAACCACACTTTAGGTTTTACGATATTTATGGCCTGTACTCTCTGGTGAGTCATGGTCTTGTAAACTTGTTAATGGAATGAAGCCTGAGTTGCTCAAGCTTTCAGAAATCACTGACCGCAATAAAAACTCTGCCGATTCGAGAACTGATTTTGGCTTTGCCTTAAAAAATAATGAAAAACAAGGAAACAATTAAATGTTAGATCCCCATAAAACTAACACTATAACTATAAAACGGATATTGCTCTGTTTAAGCAGTTTAATTCTGGCAAATGGGTTTGCTTATATCCCCTCAGCACAAGCAGAGGCAACGGAAAATCATTCTGCGGATAACGACAATGATCTAGCGCTTAAATTACAAAACCCGGTTGCGAATTTGATTAGTGTACCGATTCAAAACAACTGGGATTTTGGTGCCGGCTCGACGAATGCCATGCGCTATACCGTTAACGTGCAACCCGTTATACCGTTTTCAATCAATGATGATTGGAATCTGATAACACGTACCATCATGCCCATCAGCCATTTTGAACCCTCTGTGGCAGGCGGAAATGATGTCAACGGTTTAGGTGACATTACGCAAAGTTTTTTCCTATCACCCAAAGCGCCTGTCGGAGGCTGGATCATGGGTGCAGGACCCGCATTTCTTTATCCAAGCGCTTCCGACAATGCACTCGGTTCCCAAAAATGGGGCGCCGGACCCACAGCCGTGCTTCTAAAGCAAGAGGATGGCTGGACTTATGGTGCGCTTGCCAATCACATTTGGTCATTCGCGGGTTCAACATCCCGCACGGATGTAAGCTCCACATTTTTGCAGCCTTTTGTCGCGTACACCACCAAGATGCACACCACGCTGGGCTTAAACACAGAATCCACTTACAACTGGGAAAGCAATCAATGGAATGTGCCTTTGAACCTACAACTCAGCCAAGTGCTAAAGCTGGGTAGTCAACCCGTACAGTTCACTCTAGGCGGACGCTATTATGCTGATAAGCCGGCAGGAGGCGCAGATTGGGGTTTGCGCTTTGTCGTAACACTGATATTTCCGAAGTAAAGGCTGGCAACTTTGTCAGGTTTTAGGGCGGATAAGCAAAGCGCCATATCCGCCGATCAAACCTTATATGCAATCTACTTCAACCTATGGGCCGCATAGGCTACTGTAAATGCAGCTTCTTGGAATACCTTTAATCCCGTTTCTGCAAATATGATGGGTAACGGATGTTCCGAAAGCCCAGACTTAATTTGGGTTGACGAAAGCACAACCACATCTATATCCGCTATGAGTTGAATGGCTGATTCTAGCTTAAAGCTGATTGCGCCACCGGCGAATTTTCCCTTAGGCATACGCTCTTTTATGGCGACCTTATCGACCCTGTAATCGCTGACCAGTTTGGCAAAGGCAAATTGAAACTGCTGAAGATCTTCACGTGTGTGATCTTTTGGCAACGTCAGTTTGCGCACTCTACAATCCGGTATTTCAAACTGTTGATCTTCTAAATGAAGTAAACACACAACGGCATCGTTGCCCGTCAATTCAACACCACAAATTCTCATTTATATTCCTTGAGCAAGATATTTTGGTCGTTTATTCTGCCCGCACATGCAAAGCAGAACCGAACGATATTAAAGTTGTACTGGCATAGCTTTCAAACCACGCGGATTCTGATGTGCATCAAGACAATCATCACTTGAGGCGAAAAGTAGGGTTCCGATAGGAGCCGAGTAGCTCCGATTAACGATCGCGTAATCGGAGGAATGTTGCTGCAAAACTTGCGTAGGATTATGGGTTTAGGGGCTATAGCCATACCGCCAAACCAAACTGTTTAAGTTTGGCGGAAAACAGTGGGTGAATTATTTTGCGAGTTTTTTGACCGCTTCGGCGACGATGTCCATTAAATCCGTACCGCCTTTTTCGATATATTCAACAATCTCTTTGCGCATCCGTGGTTCCCAGAAATTTCTGATGTGCTGCTCTATACCAGCAATCGCCAGTGTCCTGTCGGGTTCGGATTTGAAGAAAGAGCCGATGTCGTTGGCCATTTTGATTAAATTGCTTTTGTCCATGTTAGGCGACCGATACTTGTATGTGTTGTAAACGATGAGGGTGAGTGTAGATGACGTGATTGTCGTTGCGGGCAAATCCAACCAGGGTTAGACCGCATTCATCCGCTAATTTTATAGCCAACCCGGTCGGAGCCGAGATGGCGGCTAGCAAAGTAATGCCAACACTGGCCGCTTTTTGCACCATTTCATAGCTGGCTCGACTGGTGACCAACAGCCAGCCGGCATTAAAGTCGCAATTGGCTTTGGCTAATGAGCCTATCAATTTGTCCAGTGCATTATGCCGGCCGACGTCTTCGCGCACAGCAATGATACCGCGTTCAGGATGAAGCCAGGCAGCTGCATGTACGGCCCCCGTCATTAGGTTAAGGCTTTGCTTACCGGGCATTTCCTGCAAGGCCGCGCATAAAACCTCAGCATCCAAAGGTAAACCGGCACCTACCGGTTTTGGAGGGCGAATGGCTTGTTCCAATGTCGTAGCGCCGCATAAGCCGCAGCCGGTACGGCCCGTCATATTGCGGCCTTTGCCATGCATGCTTTCGCAGCGTTGCTCAGGAATTGTCATACGCACTTCAACGCCTTTAGAGCGCTGCACTACTCTAATGGCTTGCAGCTCTGCTTGATGCTGGATGATGCCTTCGGTCAAACTAAAACCCAAGGCAAAATCTTCCAGATTTAAAGGTGTAGTCAGCATCACAACATGTGGCATGGTGTTGTAGACCAACACCACAGGCACTTCCTCGGCGACAGAGTCTTCTTTCTGCTGATGGGTTGGGCCGCGCCAGACATCGAATGTGCCTTTTCGATAACTGCTCCAGCCCAACTCACTAATGGCATCCATAGTCAGATCTACTTTAGTCGCCTGCAACGATGCGGTTTTCCAGCAATGATAATTGCTGATCGGAAAAGCTTTGGTATTTCTGTTGCCATTCAGAAGGTTGCGCCACTTTAGCGACATGCACCGCAGTGACTTTATATTCTGGGCAATTGGTCGCCCAATCCGAGTTGTCGGTGGTGATGACGTTAGCGCCTGAATGTGGGAAATGGAAAGTGGTGTAGACCACGCCCGGCTGCATGCGCTCGGTAATAATGGCATGCATGACGGTTTCGCCGGTACGGCTTTTTACGCCTACCCAGTCACCGTCGGCAATACCCAATACTTCAGCATCGTGCGGATGAATTTCCAAGCGATCCTCGTCATGCCATGCCACGTTTTCGGTACGGCGAGTTTGCGCGCCGACATTGTATTGCGACAAAATACGGCCGGTGGTCAGAATCAATGGATATTTGCTGTTGGTACGTTCCTGGGTTGGAATGTACTCGGTCAGCATGAAGCGGCCTTTGCCGCGCACGAATTCATCGGCATGCATGATAGGTGTACCGTCGGGTGCTTCATCGTTGCAAGGCCATTGAATGCTGCCCATGGCGTCGATTTTTTCGTAAGTCACACCGGCGAATTGCGGCGTCAGGCTGGCAATTTCAGCCATGATTTCCGACGGATGACTGTAATTCATCGGATAGCCTAAAGCATTCGACAAATCCTGGGTCACTTCCCAGTCTTCTTTGCCGGCCATCGGTGTCATGACTTTACGTACCGGCGAAATACGACGTTCGGCGTTGGTAAACGTACCGTTTTTCTCCAGGAAAGAGGAACCCGGCAGGAACACATGAGCAAATTTAGCGGTTTCGTTGAGGAAAATATCCTGCACGATCAGGCATTCCAATTCGCGCAAGGCGTGGTGAACGTGCTGAATATCCGGGTCGGATTGAGCAATGTCTTCACCCTGTACATATAAGCCTTTGAATGTACCGTCGATGGCTGCGGCAAACATGTTCGGTATGCGCAGGCCGGGTTCGGATTCCAGCGAAACGCCCCAGGCAGCTTCAAACTGCGAACGGGTTTCAGTGTCGGATACATGACGATAACCGACAAATTCATGCGGGAACGAGCCCATGTCGCAGGAGCCTTGCACGTTGTTTTGTCCGCGTAAGGGGTTGACGCCCACACCATCGAAACCGATGTTGCCGGTTGCCATGGCAAGGTTGGCGATGCCGATGACGGTGGTTGAGCCTTGGCTGTGTTCGGTTACGCCCAAACCATAATAGATGGCACCATTGCCGCCGGTAGCATACAAGCGAGCCGCGGCACGCATGGTTTCAGCGTCTACGCCGGTAACTTCCGCGACGGCTTCCGGTGAGTTTTGTGGCAGGGAAACAAAGGTTTTCCATTTATCAAAAGACTCTACATCGCAACGCTCGAGCGCAAACGCTTCGTCGGCCAAGCCTTCGGTGACGATAACATGGGCCAACGCAGTGACCACGGCAACATTGGTGCCTGGACGTAATTTCAAATGATAATCAGCTTTGACGTGTGGGCTGTTACGCACCAGATCGATGCTGCGCGGGTCGACTACGATTAATTTGGCGCCTTGACGCAGACGACGCTTCATCATCGAACCGAAAACGGGATGGCCGTCGGTCGGGTTGGCGCCGATCACCATGATGACGTCGGACTTCATTACCGAGTCAAAGGTTTGGGTTCCTGACGATTCGCCGAAAGTATTTTTCAGGCCGTAACCGGTCGGCGAATGGCAAACCCGCGCACAGGTGTCGACGTTGTTGTTACCGAAACCGGCACGGATCAGTTTTTGTACCAGATAGGTTTCTTCGTTGGTGCAGCGAGACGAGGTGATGCCGCCGACCGAGTATTTACCGTATGTTGCCTGGATGTGTTTGAGTTTGTCTGCGGCAAATGTTATCGCTTCTTCCCAGCTGACTTCGCGCCAGGCATCGCTGATTTTATCGCGTACCATAGGCGTGGTGATGCGGTCTTTGTGGGTGGCATAACCGAAGGCAAAACGGCCTTTGACGCAGGAATGACCATGGTTGGCCTGGCCGTTTTTATCCGGCACCATGCGCACCAGTTGTTCGCCTTTCATTTCCGCTTTGAAAGAGCAGCCTACGCCGCAGTAAGCACAGGTAGTAATCGTGCTATGTTCCGGCACGCCGTTGTCGATAACCGACTTTTCCATCAAGGTTGCGGTCGGGCAGGCTTGTACGCAAGCACCGCAGGATACGCATTCGGAATCCATGAAATCTTGATTTTGGCTCGGCGACACCTTGGATTCGAAGCCGCGACCATCAATAGTCAAAGCAAAAGTACCCTGGGTTTCTTCGCAGGCCCGTACGCAACGCGAACAAACGATACATTTCGCTGGGTCGAAGGTGAAATACGGGTTGCTGGTATCTTTTTCGGCATCCAGATGATTATCGCCCTCGAAACCGTAACGTACTTCGCGCAAGCCTACTTGTCCGACGGTGTCCTGCAATTCGCAATCGCCGTTGGCAGCGCAGGTCAAGCAATCCAGCGGATGATCCGAGATATATAGCTCGGCAATACCACGGCGGATATTGGCTAATTTGTCATTTTGGGTGCAGACCTTCATGCCTTCTGCGACCGGTGTGGTACAGGAGGCTGGATAGCCGCGAGCACCTTCGATTTGCACCAGACACATGCGGCAGGAACCAAACGGCTCCAGGCTGTCGGTGGCGCATAATTTGGGAATGCTGATACCGGCTTCAGCGGCGGCGCGCATTACGGAGCTACCGGCGTTGATAGTAACTGAGTGGCCGTCGATTTCCAGAGTGACCTGATTTTCTGCTGAGCTTACGGGGGTACCGTAATCTATTTCGTTATTGGCTGACATAAGCTAACTCCTGGTAATCGATCAGACTTTGGCGGCTGGTTGCAGGCCAAAGTCTTCTGGGAAATGATTCAACGAGCTCAACACCGGATACGGTGTCATGCCGCCCATTGCACATAAAGAGCCGTAGACCATGGTGTCGCACAAATCCCGAAGTAATACGGTATTTTTATCCTTTTGGACATCATTGACGATGCGGTCTATCACTTCAACGCCGCGCGTTGAGCCTATGCGGCAGGGTGTGCATTTGCCGCAGGATTCTTCTACACAAAATTCCATCGCATAACGGGCCATGTCGGCCATGTTGACGGTATCGTCATGCACCACGATGCCGCCGTGACCCAATACAGCTGAAATGGCCGCAAAGGCTTCGTAATCAAGCGGGGTGTCGAACTGGCCTTCATGCAAATAAGCGCCCAAAGGACCACCTACTTGAACAGCTCGGATCGGTCGTCCGCTGGCTGTGCCACCACCGTATTCGTATAGCAATTCGCGCAGCGTCATGCCGAAAGCAACCTCGAACAAGCCTGGATGCTTGATGTTGCCGGCCAGTTGCAAGGGTAGCGTGCCGCGCGAACGCCCCATGCCGTAATCGCGATAATATTCGCCACCTTTATCCAGGATGATAGGCACTGAAGCTAGTGAAATCACATTGTTGACGATAGTAGGCTTACCGAATAGGCCAACGATAGCGGGTAGTGGCGGCTTAAAGCGAACCAAGCCACGCTTGCCTTCCAGGCTTTCCAGTAAAGAGGTTTCCTCGCCGCAGATGTAAGCGCCGGCGCCGCTACGTACTTCCAGGTGGAAAGTCTTGCCACTGCCTTGAATATTTTCACCCAGATAGCCGTTTTGGTAAGCGGCTGCAATGGCTTGATTCAGTGCAACTTTGGCATGCGGATATTCAATCCTGAGATAGATATAGCCCTGAGTGGCACCGACTGCTAACCCGGCAATAGTCATACCTTCGATCAATACAAACGGATCGCCTTCCATGATCATACGATCTGAGAAGGTGCCGGAATCGCCTTCATCGGCATTGCAGACAATATATTTTTGTTCGGCCGGCGCATTCAGCACGGTATTCCATTTGATGCCGGTTGGAAATGCAGCGCCACCCCGTCCGCGCAATCCAGAATCAGTCACTTGTTTAACGATATCTGATTGTTGCATGCTCAAAGCATTTTTCAGTCCGCGATAACCTTCGTGAGCGATATAGTCATCAAGATTGACCGGATCGGTCAGGCCAACACGGGCAAAGGTCAGGCGATTTTGATTTTTAAAGTAAGGTAAATCTTCGACCTTACCCAAGCAAAGCGGGTGCGTCTGACCTTCCAACAAGCCGCTCTCTAAGAGTGATGGAATATTTTCAGACTGCACAGGCCCATAAGCAATACGACCATTGGCAGTTTCAACTTCCAGCAAAGGCTCCAGCCAATAAAGACCTCGCGAACCATTACGAACGATCTGAATATCAAGACCTTGATTGCTAGCCTGTTCTTGTAAAGTTTTGGCAACCTGTTCTGCACCCAGAGAAAGCGCTGTCGAGTCACGGGAGATAAATAAACGGGTCATTATTTGGCACCTTTGCAAGCAGCTAATAGTTGATCAAATTTTTCGGGGGTAACGCGACCGTAGACCTCGTCATCAATAGTTATCGATGGCGAACATGCACAATTACCGAGGCAATAGACAGGTTCAAGTGAAAAATGTTCATCAGAAGTAGTCTCATGAAAATCAATACCTAATGAATTTTTGGCATGACTTTCTAAAGTTTTACCATTCATGGCCTGGCAAGATTCAGCCCGACAAATACGGATGGTATGTTTGCCCGGCGGCGTAGTACGGAAATAATGATAAAAGCTGACGACGCCATGCACTTCGGCCTTAGAAAGATAGAGCGCTTTAGCAATGTCATCAATGGATGCAGCGGGAATATAGCCCAGAGTATCCTGAATACCATGAAGGATAGGAAGTAGATTGCCCGGCATAGCCAGATGGGCATTCAGTATGTCAAGCACGATAGGTTTTTGGCTTTGATAGTCTTGCATCATGGGCTCTGAAATAATGATGAAATATTTAGCAGACTATTTAATCATGAACAAATGCGCTTTTGCAATGAAAGGTGATACCTCAATCCCGCGTATTTCCTAATGATTACGTGGTTATTAGTGATTTCTCACTAAAGTTTTTAAAAAAAAGCTAAAAATTTAACACCCCCACTTTACATTCTAATGATAATTGTTATCATTAACATCAAATACCATTAATCGAGACCATCATGTACATTTGTATTTGCAAAGCGGTGACTGATAGCCAAGTGAATCAAGCCATTGACCAAGGAGCTTGCACCCGTAGACAACTGATGCAATGCACCGGCGCGGGTGGTGTTTGTGGAAAATGCATGCAAAGCATGAAAAGCATGCTTGATGAGAAATCTTGTCGGCAAGGCAATATGCAGCGAACATAAATGCGGTAAGCGCTGATTAATTTTTTGCTAATTTGGTTTAACAGGTCTATTTTGCCCCTCAAAAAGAGACACTTTGATTATCCTCCGCTTCCACGTAAAGTATCCCTGTTTAAAACCAATAGAAGCATCCCTTTATGAAACACATACATCTCTTATTCGTCGCCATTGTCACACTTACTTTTCTGGGTCGCGTTGCCCTGACTAAATTTCGACCTGAACTTTTGGAACACAAATGGGTAAAACTATCGCCCCACATTCTGGCAAGCTTGTTGTTACTAAGCGGCATAGTATTGGTTTTTCAGGGTAATTGGTTAGCAAATGATTACGGCTGGATAGTTGCCAAACTATTTCTGATGGTGGCATTTATCGGCTTAGGCGTTATGACAATGCGTGAACAAGGGCAAAAACGCTGGATGGCGTTTGCAGGTGCGTTGTTTATTTTGTTTTACATCATCAAAATCGCTTTCACCAAACAGATTTTTTTCTTTATTTAACTGATTCCTGCACAGCGCCAGATTGCTTGGGCGTGCAAACCCACAAAACATCTCGAAGCTTGAAAGTTGAATAGTTAAAAATCACTTTTGACTATTCAACCCTGCTTGCTTTTCAAAAACCTGACCTCCTATCGTGTTACCCTGTTAGTTAAGTTGATCAAAATAAATTGAATCAACTCACCCGCAAGTGCCTCTTCGGCATGCATACCTGTTCCTCCGAATCGTTGTGCCCTGATCAGAATCTTCCTGATACACAACGTTCACCGAGTATCACCGCATGTCCGACTACCAAGTCAAATACGAAATCGTCACCGTTGCAAACATCGAATACCACATCCGTTCTTTGTTAGATCTACAGCAATACTCTGATCCTGAAGGCAAAGCCCAACAGACAGGACTTTCATCGGCTAATTGGTCATTATTTGGCCAGATCTGGCCCTCAGCACGGGTATTGGCTTTAGCCATGAACAGCTTCGATTTAGCAGGTAAACGCATACTGGAAATTGGGGCTGGCCTGGGGTTAGCAAGCTTGGTGATTCATCGTCGAGACGGCGACATTACTGTCAGCGACTGGCATCCTTTGACCGAGGATTTTTTGCTGGAAAATCTGCTACTGAACGAATTAGGGCCATTGAAATATGAAACCAGTAACTGGTTTGACAATAATCACGATCTTGGTCAGTTCGATCTGATTATTGGTAGCGATTTACTCTATGAGCGCCAACAACCAGGCCAATTAGCTGATTTCATTGATCGACATGCTAGCCCAGTAGCAGAGATTATTATCGTCGACCCGGACCGAGGCAACCGAGCAGGATTTTGCCAACAAATGGATACATTAGGCTTTAGTTTGACCATGGTGAAAGCAAATCGCTTCCTGGAAAACGGCACCCCTTACAAGGGTAGATTTCTATCGTTTTTAAGATCAGGCCCTACTCATGCAGACACTGTTTTAACAAGTTGTCATTAATTTTTGGCTTTTCAGCTTATTAGGCGAACAAGATTTTGCCCCTTTAAATATGTGTTAGCCGACTTATTCTCAACAATATTGAACGCGTATTGTGTTTTTCTTACAAACTCTTAATAAGCCTGTAACCCCCCCCCCCGCCTATTCTGTTGGATAACTTGACTCTTGCCTGTATCATCACCCCAGCAATCTAATGGTAAAGTCATCATAAAGAGTGACAATATTCGTGCTACTCATATCATTTTTTGCTCTGTTTGTTCCTAATATCAACGCATACAAGAAGGAAGAATATGAATCAATTAAGTGAAGAAGAACGTAAAAAAATACTCGAAAGCTCGCCGGTCGGCACCTGGACTTTATTGCTGATGGTCGGTGGCGGCATGGTTATCGCCTGGTTATTAATGTATTACGGGATGTTTCTACCCCGTGGTCATATCAGTTAAGGAGGCCCCATGCATATCGATCAACTAGAAAGAAAATGGGCAGGGATTTCACTGGGCATTGCCGGCCTGTTTGTAGTCCTGATTTTAATATCAGCTTTGTTTCATGGTATTAACGCACCTAGCCACGTCGAAACCATAGACTCTGCTCGCTTACATCTCTCAGAAGAGTTTGCCGAAGATAAACTCGGGCCAGAACTCAACCCAGACGGTAGCCTTACGGTTCGTGTCGTAGCTGGCCGTTATGGGTTTTACCCAAAAACCATGACGCTACCGGCTGAAACCAACATCACATTTCGCTGGGTTAGCCTGGATGTTCTGCATGGAGTACACATCCCAATGACTAACATGAGTACCATGATCGTCCCCGGCTATGTCGCCGAAGTAAACACCGTACTGCATCACACCGGAGATTATCCGCTGCTTTGTAATGAGTATTGCGGTATGGGTCATGCGCATATGTGGGCCAATATTAAAGTCGTCAGCAAAGACCAGTGGCTAGAGATGTACAACAAGGGGGAAGCAAATCATGGATAACGCAGTTGAGAAAAAATTGGCGCTAAGCCACTTCTGGGTAGCGTTCGGTGCCTTTGCCCTGGCCGCTGTGATGGGACTTTATCAAGTCATAGAACGCAGCGGATTCTTTGGCTTTCTGGAATCACGCGAAGTCTATTACGCATCGGTCAGTACCCATGGGGTATTGATGGGTTTCGTGTTGACCACTTTCTTTATCATGGGTTTTGGTTACTACGTAGCCACTAGCAGTCTAAAACTTCCGGTTTGGAACAAAACTTTCGCCTGGACCGGCTTTGCTGTAGCTTTGCTGGGTGTGGTACTAGCTGCATTGCCTTTACTGGGTGGCGCAGCATCCGTGCTGTATACTTTTTACCCACCCATGCAAGGACATCCGCTGCTTTACATTGGCGCCACCTTGCTGGTAGTTGGCTCCTGGTTTTGGTGTGTATCCATGATAGTCATGTACATGCAATGGAAAAAAGCCAACCCGGACCAACCTGTGCCTCTGGCCATGTTCGCCACCACCGCCAACGCTATTTTATGGCTGTGGACCAGTGCAGGGGTTGCCATTGAAGTACTATTCCAGTTGATTCCTTTGGCTTTGGGCTGGATCGATACTATCGACCCCGGCTTGTCGCGCACACTGTTTGCCTGGACATTGCATCCAATTGTATATTTTTGGTTAATCCCTACTTACACGGCGTTTTATTGCTTAGTACCTAAGCAGGCGGGCGGTTTTTTATTTAGCGATGAAATGGCTCGTGCAGCATTTATTATTTTAGTGGTATTTAGCTTACCGATTGGTTTCCATCACCTCTATATGGACCCTGGCATCAGTCACGGCTGGAAAATTCTGCATGCCATCGGTACATTCGTAGTAACCCTACCCACCTTCATCACCGGCTTTACCGTAATTGCATCACTGGAAATTGCCGGTCGTTTGAATGGTGGTAAAGGCTTGTTTGGCTGGATAGCCAGCCTGCCCTGGAGTAATCCCATGGTGTTGGCAATCATCCTGGCTTTGCTGATGTTGATATTTGGCGGCTTTGGCGGCCTGGTGAATGCTAGTTATGCCATGAATGCAATGGTGCATAACACCGCCTGGGTGCCGGGTCACTTTCATTTAATTTTTGGCGGTACCACTGTCATCATGTACTTTGGGATTGCTTATTATTTCTGGCCGGTATTGTCAGGCAAACCGTTGTTTAGCAATGCAATGGCTATCAAGCAACTGTGGACTTGGTTTATCGGTATGTCCATCATGACTACACCTTGGCATATCCTGGGTTTATTGGGCCAACCACGCCGGATTGATAGCGTCAATTACAACAACAATCTGCTGACCCTGTCATGGGAGCCTTATGAAGCCGTTATGATTTTCGGTGGCGCCATTCTGACTTACTCCGCTGGATTATTGATCTACAACCTATATAAAACTCAGATCAGCAATGAAAGCTATCAGGGTGAAATTGAATATGCCGAGCCCATTCACGCAGTGAATGACCTGCCCAATTACCTGAATAGTTTCAAAATCTGGAACATCGTGATAGCTGTATTCATGTTAATTGCATTCGGTTATCCGATATTGCAGCACTTTTTGATGGAAACCTTTGGTTCAAGCAGATGGGGGGTCTGATTATGAAAAAAATTATTCTAACTGCAGCCCTTTGCCTACCTTTGTCAGCCTGGGCACAGCCTTCATCGCAAGTTGCCTGGACAGCCGAGCAAATCAACTTCGTCAAAGCCGGCAATCCGGTCAAGGGCGAGGAACTAGCGAAATCCTGTAGCGGTTGTCACGGCGAAAAAGGTATCAGCATTACACCCAGCTACCCATCATTGGCAGGACAACAACCAAATTATTTGTATAAACAATTACAGGATTATAGCCATGGTGAGCGTCAGGACATGATGATGTCAGGCTTGGCGCAAAGCTTGAGCAAACAGGATGCTGCAGATCTAGCCGTCTGGTTTGCTTCGCAAACACCGGCATTTCAGTCTCCGACCGTAATGAAATACGACCAAGCTGAAAAACTGATAAAAACAGGTAGTAGTGATCGACTGCTCGCCCCCTGCGAAGTATGTCACGGCAGTGACGGCAAGGGGCAAGTAATGGATACACCGGCCTTATCAGGCCAAAGTGCAGAATATACCGCTACCACTTTAAAAGCCTTCAAATCTGGCGAACGTCATAATGACATTTATAGTCGCATGCGTTCGATCGCCGAAACCTTAACAGACCAGGAAATCGAGGAGTTGGGGCTTTACTATCAAAACATCAAAAATTAACAGCTGTTGCCGTTAAACTTCAGGCGGGCTTTCTTGAAAGTCTGCCTGATCTATTTCGAATGCTAATCAACTTATAGAATTCTTATGTCTAATCACGACAATGTCCCTGTCAAATACGCTTATAAAGGCGCTAATCTGATCAGTTTCGGCACCTCGATTAAGTTATTGTTTACCGGCTATTTAACCACGATTGCCGCTGGTTATATCATGGCCTTAATCCAAATTCTGTTTACCCATGGCATGGCGGATGGTCAATTCGGTTTATCGTTGAATGATATTGTTTACAGCTATTACGGCGATCGCTCCGGTTCGGTTTTGGAATCCAAATTAAACGGCTCCATGAAATACAACGCCCCCGATGAAGAACGCTTTAAAATTATTCAATGGGTGCGTGACGGTGCATCTGAGCAAGAATACAACACCACTATTAAAGCTGTCGTCGATCAAAACTGCGTGACTTGCCACAACGCTGATGCCGGTTCATTACCGGACTTTTCTAAATTTGAAAACTTACAGAAAGTATCTGAATCCAGCCATGGCGCCACTTTTCAATCACTAACCCGGCTTTCGCATATACATCTATTTGGTATTAGTTTTATTTTTATGTTTGTCGGCCTGATTTTCAGCTTTAGTACCGGGATTCCCTGTTATTACAAGTATCCGGCTATCGTCATGCCTTATTTGTTTCTGTTGATTGATATTGCCTCCTGGTGGCTAACAAAGCTCAGCCCGCATTTTGCCTGGCTAGTCATCGTTGCCGGCTTTGGTCTTGGGCTTTCATTTGCCTTCATGTGGTGCGTATCCATGTATCAAATGTGGGTACTCGGCGGCATACGAAAACAATCGGATCGCCGCAACGCAATTTTGCGGGATTGATTTCAAATACCTGCTAGCCTCTATTAACAATTCTTTATTCTAAAAAGTGAATCAACATGGATAACTCAGCATCGATTCAGAGCAAAATTCTGTTAAGCATTGCCAGTGTTTTTCTGCTTGTAATGTCCGTCAGCCTGCTGTTTATGGCCGACCGACAAAAACAAATGGTGCAGACTTTGGCGACAGATAAAGCTCGCGACATTGCTAACAGTTATTTTGATGGCCTTAATGCCATGATGCTAACTGGATCGATGGCTCAAAGCCGCTTTTTGCAGAAGAAGATTGAATCGCATGATGATGTCACTAGCGCTCGGTTGATTCGAGCCAAGACCATCGTCGATAGTTTTGGCCCCGGCTCTAACGACCAGCAACCGCTTGATGCTCTTGATAACGCGGCCCTTGCAGGCAATGCAGTCAATTCAAAAGCTAACGACGATAGCATTATCATTCTAGAACCCATTATCGCCAGCAGTAATTTCAAGGGCACCAATTGTCTCAGTTGCCATGCAGTACCCGATGGTACTGTGCTGGGTGCAGTTCGAGTTTCGTACTCATTGACCAACTTACACGCCAAAATCAATCACGATATGATCATTACCTGCGCCATAGCCGCTGGCTTATTTATTGTAGGCATGATCATGATTACTTGGCTGATGCGTAAAATCGTTGTCACTCCTTTAGGTGAAATCTGCACTACCCTAAATTCGATCAGCAAAAATGCTGATCTACGTCAATATCTGGCCATTCAATCCAATGATGAGATCGGCCAACTCTGTAAGTCCTTCAACTCCATGCTGAGTAACTTTGCCAGCAGCATGAATAGGGTTTCTGAAACCAGCCAACAACTCCGCAAAGCCACCTCTCAAATTTCCAACGTCGCGCTTAAAACCACTGAAGCAGCCAGACAACAACGCCAGGAAACGGAATCGGTATTACATGCCATCAATCAACTGGAATCCTCGGTTCGTGATGTTCGCACAGGTGCCAGTGGAGCTTCTCAAGCATCCATAGAAGCCGATCAACAGGCTGCCAATGGTGCGACGACCACCAAAAATGCTATCGATGGCATTTTTGAACTGGTTTCCGAAATTGAACGCGCATCAGAAGTCATCAAGCGTCTCGACGAAAAAAGCAAGGGTGTCGGCACCGTATTAGATGTTATTAAAGGGCTTGCTGAGCAAACCAACTTATTAGCGCTCAATGCCGCTATCGAAGCTGCCCGTGCAGGCGAACAAGGCAGAGGTTTTGCCGTAGTGGCTGATGAAGTCAGAACTCTGGCCACGCGCTCGCACAAAGCGACTGAAGAAATTGAAAAGATTGTCGCCCAATTACAACATGAAGCCAAAGATGCCGTTTCAGTTATGGACAATGCAAAACACAGCGCGGAACAACGTCGCTCGCAAGTACAATCCGCTGATGAGGGCTTGAGTTTAATCGCAGAACGGGTCACCCATATCCGCAAGTTAAATGCACAAATGTCCGATGCTGCCGATAATCAAAATCTGGTTGCACAACATGTCAGCCTAAGCGTGGCAAAGATTAGTAAACTGACCGATTGCACAGCCGAAGATGCCGAGCAAACCAACGCCGCCAGCAACGAATTGGTTAAATTGGCAAATCAACTCAATGAACTGGTGGAACAATTCAAACGCTAACGCTATCCACACTGCTTCACCTATAAAATCAGGAACAGTTAACCGATATACCCAGTAATCTTGCTTCCGGCTTATGTGTAACCACATTAACCGTGTGTATGGCGTGATCCTGGAAACGGAGACTAGTTAACTAAATCCCGTTCATCCTGAGCATATTAAAGTATGAACGGAAGTCAAAGATGCCGTTGTTTCAGTGTTATCGTGACTTCAGATAGGCTGCCAGTCCCGGTTGTAAGTTCTGTTGCTTTAGCAAGACTTCTGTAAGTGATTGGGCCTGCTTCACCTCTTCCAGCGGCATCTGGTTAGCCAAAATCTGACGATTCTGTGCCGCTTGAGTCTGACTTTTACCCGCATAGGCCACCGAAATGTTGTACAAGGCCATAGCCAGTATTTTGTCCTGCATTACCCCTTGGCCTTTCTGGTAGAGCACCCCCAGGTTGCTCAGCGCATCGATATCGCCCTGCTCCGCAGCTAAACGATACCAGTGAGCTGCATTGGCGTAATTAATCGTCATGCCAATACCGTGCTCGTTCATCGCGCCGAGATTGTATTGGGCATCGCTGTTGCCTTGTTCCGCAGCCTGCAAATACCAGACTGCAGCTTGCTTAGGATCTTTTGCTACCGCAAACCCATTTTCGTAAAGCACGCCCATGGCATATTGGCTGCGCGAATCGCCAGCTTCAGCCAGCGGACGAATTTGTTTCAACACCTTGTCATAGTCGCCAACCGCAAAAGCGGCAGCGGCTTCATCAAAGCCTGCGCATACGGTCTGTAGCGACAGCATCAGACAAAAGCAGAACAGCAGAATTTTGATCAGCTGCATATAAGCATCTCCATTATTAGTTTATGAGGTGGGGCCTATCAAAGCTGCAATTCGTCCTCGACTGAATGCCAAGAGTGTCGTCCCTGACTGGACGCGCCGACCACCAGAGATATGCTTATATTAATCGACCAGATTAATTTCGAAAAACAACTCCCAACAAAAACACTATGAGTATTTCCAGGGTTTTTTGACACTAATTGCCATCATTTTGGTAAAACGAAACACCACTTGTTCTCCTACATTACGTTTGGACAGATCTACGAATTTGCTTACCGGATAAGTCTTGCTGGAGCCATCCCCAAGCTGTAAGCCAACGGTATGATTTGCTAGGTCTATCGCCAGGATTGTGCCGGTGATCTGCACAGTATCAGCGACCAGCCCGCCCGGTGTACCGCCCTTTGGCGATAACGCAACCATGGCTGCCAATTCGTCATTCTCGGGTGCGCCTGCAACATTCAGATAAACCACAAGCTCTTCGGTTACGGTGAGATCCACCCAGTCGCCCACCCTGATCTGATCAAAATTGATAGCCTCAGGTCCAACTTTTACCGTGAACCGGCTGCCGTCTTCCCGTTGTAGTGTCGCTGTGCGGGCGAAATTATCAATGACCTCGACGCGCGCAGTCAAATCCAGAGTATCCACAACTGCCGCTCCTTCAACATCTGCTGCGCTGGATGATGCGTTAGGCGGCGGGACTGAGTCGTATGAGCTGGAGACTGCAGGCGGCGGCGGTCCCTGAGGAGTAGGCGTTGATGCGCAGGAGCTGAGTAGCAGGGACAGCGTGCAGGCGGCCATGCCGGTACGATATGCCTGTAATGAGTCGTTCATAATGTTTTTCCGATAGTAATAAAAATGGGCAGTTTCTTACTGCGTAACATCTGTGACATCTTGTTCAGGATGCCGGTTAAGTGTCAGTCTGACGGCTCAGAAACTGGTTCAGGATCGGTCTCTAAAATATTGATCAATTTCGCTCCGCCACCTTCAGCACAGCTGCTTTGATTTCCCGGTTTATCCGGTGTTTTAGGGAAACCTTATAATGGACCAAGCGCCTTAAATCCTGCCACAGCAATCTCAACACCGATGCAAAGTACAAAAAAGGCCATGATTTTTGATATAGCCAACGCACTCGCCGGCGAAAACCTTTTGGTCATTTTATGAAGATGGCGGTAGCAAATAGAAACGACCACGCACATTAAAAAAATGCCTACCATGGCAGCGCCTTGTTCCAGGGTAACAACAAGTCTGGTCCCTCTATCCAAGTGGGCGCTAAAGGTCAAAACAACCGCCAGTCCTCCGGGACCTATAGTTATCGGAAAAGTAAAAGGATAAAAAACCTTAGTATCAATTAGGGAATCGTATTCTTGGATACTCTCTTTAGAGGCAGGCTGACTTGTTTCGGCTTGATTCAAAAGCTGCCACCCCATCATTGCCAACACCACGCCGCCGGAAAACTGCACAACCGGAATGGAGATTCCAAACAGTTTCAGAATATAACTGCCGAAAAAAAAGAAAAAGGCTAAAAACAGAAAAGAAAATAACGCAATTTTTCTTGATGTTGACTTCCAGGTTTGATCATCTACCTCTCGGGTCATTCCATAAAGAACAAGCGCTGTCCCGATTGGATTGACAACCGGAAACAAGGCGGCGAATATCATGGGAATTATTTTTAGTGCTATCAATACGCTGGTCATTTTTTATTATATGCAGTTAAAGTGACTTGCCATACCCTAAATAATTATCATCTTTAAGGCAAATACTTTTATGCCCATCGGGAAGCAGGCACGATGTGAAATTTGAAAAAGCTAATCTAAGGCGATAAATAAAATAGCCGGACATGAATAGCAATGTTAGCTAAGGAATGTTTACGAAACAACTTCAACACCTTGTCCCCTCTCCCTCCGGCAGAGGGCTAGGGAATTAAATGATCGAGTTAATTCGCGAGCATTCCTAAGCGTCCATAAGCATCAGGTTAGTTTGTTTGGACAGAAGCAAACATTTATCAATTAAAACCCATCCCGGTTCCCGCCATATCGTAGCCCATGGTCTCCCAATCCAGATTTTGTTGTTCCTTCACCTGAGTTGTTATTCGCTGTTCTTGAGCTATATTGCGTTGATCTTGTAATTGCAGAAAATGCTGGTAAGACTGTTCTTGCCCCCAATAGAAGCATAGGCAGTTAGTTGCATCGGCATAAATATAATAGACCTTTCCATCTTTTTGATGAGCCACTATTTTTTGCTGAGTCAAAGTTTTAAGGTGAGCCATCTTCGCCGGGGTGTCGGCAGGCTTCATCTTAAAACCGGCTAAAACCAATAACTGCTCGGTATCTTCCAGTTGTTGGGCTTTTATCATGGCACAAGAAGACAGGACTCCGCCAATCACAATGGTAATAAAGACTTTCGACAGAACGGATATGAATATCTTCGCTTGTAGGTTCATGAACATTAATTCCTCTGTATCCTAAATAAATTGACCAGCTAGAAATCCTTTCGCACAGAGCCTCAGAAAAATTCAGTCCGGACTTCAAGTAGACTTTGTAATTATTGCAACCTTGACCTGATCGAGAATCGTTGCCAATTTGCTACCAGCATCGGGATGACCGTGGTTCCGGTGACACTAATCGGGCGGCTTCTAGCTTGCCAAGCTTCAAACCGGCGATTGCTTCGGATATTACCACAGGTTTAAATCGGTCCTACACGACGAGAAACAACGCATAGGACCATTCTGCAACAGGTTTTTATTGCCCTGAATTACTTAATGCCTGCATTTTTGGCGCATCCACTTTCATAACTGACGGAATATTCCAAGTGCCGTTAAGGATAGACGGGGTATTTTCCTTAGGCCAGTACATGCGAATCATGGGCAGGAAGTCGCCAGCGGGTGCAGGCAACCAATTGGCTTCCTTGCCTTTACCCGGTGATTGCTGCTGAAAATACAGGGTTAAAGAGCCATCAGCATTGTACTTGAGCTTATTGCGCGGACTGACGGTGAATTTGTTCAGTCTATTGGGAACAAACCACCAACCCTGATCAATCATATACATGGTGATGGACCAGAAGCCATCAACTGGCGGGGTTTGACCCTTGGCGAAGGTCAGGGTGTAGTTGTTTTTACCGTTAAGTTTCTCGCCTGAGCTGTCGACCTCGGTGTAAGGGTAAACCGCATCTTTCTCAACGTTGGCCGGCCAACCGAAAGCCGCCACCAGTGCGCGTTTCAAGTAGTTGGTGCCGTACACGCCGAGGTCTTTTGTGAAGAGCCAGCCATTGAGCTCTGTGCCCATCGCAGCTTTATTGGCGCCGATGTAGTCCAGCGCGATTTGTGGCAGGTCTTTGAGTTCGGCCTGTACTGCCGGGTCTAACTTGACCAGATCAAACGATTGGCAGGGCGCGATGCCAAGCTTAGCCATGCGAGCCAGCATTGGGGCGTCTTCTGCTGCTGGTGGCGCGTCATGACACATCAGGTCAGCTAACTTATTGAAGTACGTGGCGGCATCCATACCGAGTATGACTTCCTGTGGTTTGGCAGTCATGCTAAAGCCTGGGTTAGAGTCTACCTTTGCCACTGGATAGCTATATGGCTTACCCCAGGATGAGAGCGGGGTAATTTTCAGTTGCGCCTGCAAGGCGTTGACGATTTCGTAGTCCTGCTCGCTACCGTCGGCATAGGTACGACCCAGGATCAACATTTTTTTCGTAGCCGATTTGATCTGAGTCATACCGGCGGGCACAGTACCTTCCCAGCCCGGCCCTGTCAGCAGGTAGTTGGCCGCTTTGCCACCGGTGGTGCGGGTACCCGGCGAATCGAAATCGGTCATCCACAAATTATACATCGGCATCAGGAAATAACGGTTGCCCATGTCCGGCTGACTGAATACCTGTGGTTCACTGAGATCAACCCAAGCGAGAGAATACAGGGTATCAGCATTAGGTGCCGATACCCCGCGAAAATCAGCCGGTGGGTAACGCTTGATGTTGATAAACTGGCCCATGGGGCCATGAAAATCTTCAACCTTGGCGACGTTAGTCATCTGTACACGGGTCACTTCAGTTGTGATCAGCGAGTAACCGAAGATATAGGCGTCCATGGCGATTTTTTTTGCCTCGACAGGAGTCAACGGCAGCTGAGTTGTCGCTGACTTTTGCTCCGAAACAGTCGCGCAGCCGCTTACCAAGGTTATGGTTAGAGCCATGGCCGCCTTACGGACGAATGTGTATTTAGTTACTTTCATATTTTGCATTTCCTGATAAATTTTACTGGGTTACCTACCCGATACGATCGCTAATACACTAACTCGCTTGCAGCCAATAACTAACTGGTATCCTTGGATTAATGCGCTTTTTGCATCAGACAAAAAAGGGAGTAGCCTTAGAATTATTAAGTGAGGATCAACTTATCCCTAATCCTCACTTTAAATCCAAATTAGCCGTTCAAGGCTGCCTGGATTTTTGCTTCATCTTCATGAGAAAGTGATGTTTTCAAAATGGTGCCGCCAGTTCCTTTTAATTCCTCAAGCACTTTATCAGGCGCAGCTGAGGCCGCTCGTAGCAAGACAAACAAAGCCGAACTGCCAGGTGTCATACTAGCGCCTAGTTCCTTCATAAAATTGTCATCAATTCCGAGGTCGGTAAGAGCGCCTGAAACCGCGCCTGCCGATGCGCCAACCGCCATGCCTAACAGCGGATTTAAAAACATTAAACCGATCAGCGCACCCCAAAATCCGCCAGACACCGCACCCGCAGATGTTAGATTGAATGCCTGATGCAATTTGACTTTACCTTTTTCATTCTTGATAACAACGACCGCATCTTCCAGGTCTAAAAGATAATCACGTTGCAGTTTCCACAACTGAAGACGGACTTCCTCTGCTTTATGCATATCTTGGTAACCAACGACGACTAATGTACTCATACTATTTCCTTATGATAAATGTTTGGTTGCAGATGTGAGCGGAATGCCCACTTATGAAAAAGGCCGCTCGCTGTAACGATGACGGCCACTATCTAATGTATACGAACTGCAGGATTAGAGTTTTAATTTACTTTTCAACTTGGCCCAGAAAGATTCTTTCGGTGCTTTTTGGCACTCCTCGACCAGAAAAGGAACCAGTGTATCGGTATCCACAACGTCGATAACCGCATCTTCAGCTACACCGCCCTTAGTATAGGCAACAGCGGCTATAACGTACTGAGGCTTAATGACATCATCAATGCCTATAAAATCCTCGCAAGTCAATTTGCCTAAAGGCTGATTGACACTATCTGTTTTAGGTGCCTCTTCCTTGGCTGCTTCAGCAGCGAAAACAAGTGCAGAACTGGTCAACATAACAGCAGCTATTGTGATTGTAATATGTCTAACTCTACTCATGATTCATACCTCTATAGATTCGTTATAGTATCAATGAAGCATCAGGGAGCGAAAATGCGCCCCCTGACGCCCAATCATATTACTGCGCCACAGAACCTGAAGTCCAGGAAAATAATCGATTGGCTGCCTCTTCAGACCATACATTGACTACATTTTCCGCATCACCCCACTGCCACTGAAAGCCCGTGGTAATTGAACCGCCACCAATCCGCTTATCAACGGCTAATGCAAGTATTTGCCCCGATAACGAATCAGTTATTTTAACTTCTGCTTGTGCTCCCCCCACA
Organism: Methylomonas lenta; assembly: GCF_001644015.1. Taxonomy (GTDB): domain Bacteria; phylum Pseudomonadota; class Gammaproteobacteria; order Methylococcales; family Methylomonadaceae; genus Methylomonas; species Methylomonas lenta. The sequence continues at coordinate 20,643 of NZ_LUUI01000091.1, read as the reverse complement.
AACGGATATGAACCGGTTGCCAAATATTTGAGAGTAGATAAAGCGTGCGCCTGAGGAATAATCATCGAAATGCTACGCAAGACTGGCGTGGCTGATGTTGCATCAACAATAGCAACATCAACCTTCATAACACCTGGGCCTGGCTGAGTAACGACTTGAAACTTTTGCCCTAAATCTTTGTTAAGTTGCTGGGAGAAATAATTCACCAGCATATGCTGATCAGAAGCGGAAATCGATGTGGCGTTATCCCCCCAGAAAGTCACCGGATCGATCATGACCTTGTTGTATTGGGATCCCTGTGCAGCAGGATTAACGTAACGCAAGCCAGCTTGATCTTTGCCGCCGGTGGTCAGCAAAGCACAATCGTTGGCAAGAAATGCGCAGTTGACATTATCCTGGTTCACAGCGACCTTCTGTGTCGCTGAGCAGCCGCTTAATAACAGGCATAAGCCTAATAAAGGTAAACTAGCACTAACTTTAGTTTGGCGTTCTGACATATTCAATTTTTGCTTCATGATTTTTCCGTGTTATTTATGTTAAAGACAGGTTTATTTATATCCATTGTGGTTATATATAAAATAAGTCAAAAAAAGTATTCCGTCCAAGAGTGGAAACCAAATACAAAAGAAACTTAAATCAATTACCGGGCCCCTCCAACGTCACTTCAATACGACGATTCTGAGACCGACCGGCCGCTGTATTATTTGAAGCTACCGGGTGCGACTCACCAAACCCCTGCGCAGAAATCAGGTTTTGGTTAACGCCTTGTTGCAGCAAATATTCAACGACTACATCGGCTCGTCTGGATGACAATTCTAGATTTGAAACAATCCCTTCACGTTTCAAACCAGCTCCAATAGGCACATTGTCGGTATAGCCATCAACAATAATTTTCGTTTGCTGCAAACCTGACAGCGTTGGCACTAACTTGCCAAGTACTGCTTTAGAGCGGGAATCAAGCTTAAAGCCGCCCTCAGGAAACAAAACCTGATCAACCATTGTGACCTTTAGCTTGCCCTCAAGAAGAACAATCTGTGCTTGATCGGCGCTAAATTCAGTTTTAAGCTGATCATATTCTTGTTCCAGTGCATTGTATTTGGTTTTAGTCACGCAACCAGCTAGAAAAACCGAGGATGCCATAGCAACGAACATCAATAGTTTTAGATTTGATTTTTTCATAGATTATATTTCAAAGATTATCAGAATTAAACTCAGTCATTTCGACCATTAAGCACTGCGGCATACCACACCAAACAATTAGATTTAAATAGATTTAATCTTACTTTATTATTTGCGTATAAGACAAGCAAAAATACTAACTTATTTTCGGATTATTTAATTAGTTTATTTTCTTCAGTATCAGTATTGCGTGGCCGTTGCAGCACCTGAACCAATGACAAAGATATTTGTTGACTGAACTCGCCAAGCAGCTTGCTGAGTTCTTGCACAACAGTGTTGTAACTGGCATCGTTCAGCGGCGACTGGAGTTTGACTTGACCGTTACTGATAATCGCAAGGGTTGTTTCCTCCATAATGACCCAACTCGCTTCGAGGTTAACCCATTTGCCAAGTTGTGTGTCAAAGCGAGTAATATCGATAATCACACGATAGTCTACATTGCCATAAATACTCCACGGATAGGCTCTGACAATGGCATTCGGTTGCAGGATTGAAACATTTTCACTCAACACAGCAATCACATTATCTTTTAACGGCGCAGCCCATTGGTCAAACTCGGCCAGCTGTATGCTGCTATCTTCCGTGCGCGTGACAATCTGATTGCGATCGAGTAAAGCGGGTAAGGATAATGGGCCTATACCAATCAGCGGCTTTTTGGCTATAGCTGAAGTCGTGGTAGCAGGTGGTCGGCTTTGTGACTCCAGCGTATAAAAGTGGGTGGGAGGCGATGACGCGCACGCGCTTAACAAGCCGCTAACGCAGAGTACGATGAATCGGATTGAGTACTTATTAAACATAATGACTACTTCTCTTTTTTACCACTAATTAAAGATTCCGGATGCTCTTCCAGATAATCGGCCAGTTGTTTGACTGAACTTGCAGTTTCCGTCAGTTCGTGCAGCAACTGGTTTAGCTCATATTGCGTAGTCGAACCCGGCTCTAAACTGTTAAGTACTTTTTGCGCCGAACTCAGAGTTTTGTCAGTGCTATTCAGGGTGCCGGTTGCCGTGGTTAAAGTCTGGGTCGCCGCCTTGGATGTGCCTTGAAAAGACTCCAGAGTTTTATTGATTTCGGCACTCATTTTTTCCAAGGGTAGCTTGGAAATTTTAGCCATAATGATTTGCGCAGAATGAACCAGCTGATTCATTTCGCCTGGCGTGGTCGGAAATTCCAGATAGCCTGTGTCATTTTTATGTGCAACCACTTTGCTGTCCGGAAAAAGATCCAGAGCAACAAACAGTTGTCCTGTCAGTAAACTGCCTGTTTGCAATTGTGCGCGCAAACCTTTGGCAACCAATCGACCTATATTTTCTCTAGATGTTGAATTGGGATCTTTATTGATGATAACTATGCGATCCGGCTCGACTTCAACCACAACAGGAATTTCTATATTTGCAGTTTTTGCATCGATTTCCAGATTAATATCAGTAACCTTACCAAGCGGAATGCCTCGTAATAAAACAGGCGCGCCAACACTTAACCCGCGTACCGATTCATTAAAAAACATTACAAGTTTCACTGTTTTACGATAAATCACTTGCGTAGATTGCTCATAATCATCAAATAGCTGAAATTTGGTATTTTCAGGCGCGATATCCGCCGATTTATCTTCAGGTGAGGTTCGAAAAGCGATGCCGCCAGCCAATAAAGAAATCAAAGGCCCTGTTCTTAATTTAAATCCATCGGCGCCGGCGGATAAATCAATACCGCTATCTATCCAAAAGCGAGTGTTGGTTCTGACAAATTGATCATAAGGCGCCTTAACAAAGACTGTTAATTTTATGTTGTTGGCGTTATCCGCCAATTGATAATCAAGCACCTCACCTACGGCGATACCATGAAAGCTAATTTGCGTTCCCGGCCCCATTGAACCAACATTAGTTGTCTCAAGCATGAATTGCTTGCCTTGCTCATCAGCTTCCAATACAGGCGGCACATCAAGGCCCTTAAAGTGACGTTCACTTTTACCTTGATTCGGCTTAATGGCTATGTAAGCGCCGGACATCAACGTACCCAACCCCGTCACGCCGCTTAAACCAATATGTGGCCGCACCACCCAGAACTGGGTGTTATCTGTTAAATACGAACTGCTTTCTTTGTGCATTTCCGCTTTGACGTCTATGGTTTTCATATCCTTATTAATAGCGATATCGGTGACTTTACCAATTTCGACATCCAGGTATTTGATTTTTGTTTTGTCTATTTCCAAACCGTCTGCACCGGAAAAGTTAATGGTAATCTCCGGGCCTTTTTCGGAAACCGTTTTGTAGATTAGCCAACCCGTCACTAACAGAGCGCACAAGGGTATCAACCAGATCAGCGGAAATTCCCGTTTTTTATTGATAGCCGCATCGGCTGCTTCGTAAGGCGGTTCGATAAAATCATTCATAGGTTTTGTTGGTTGTCCCAGAGCAAACGTGGATCGAAATTTTTGGCAGCAAACATAGTTAATATCACCACGGCGGCAAAGGCGGTTGCCGCCGGGCCGGCAATAATTTGTATCGAGCCGAAGTCAACCAGATTGGCCAAAATTGAAAGCATAAAAATATCCAGCATCGACCATCGCCCTACAAAAGCAATGATACGATACAAAACCGTCCATCTACGCGCATTGGATTGCCAGCGAAAATGCACACGAAGCAGCAATAAGGAAATACCTATCAGCTTGCATGATGGCACCAGAATACTAGCCACCAAAACTACCAGACCGATCGGTAACATGCCGCCATCGATTAACTCAATAATGCCGCCCGCAATAGTATTTGGCTCACCCGAACCAAATTGACTAAAGATCATAATCGGAAAAATATTGGCTGGAATGTAAAGAAAAATACTACCAAACAAGAAAGCTGTAGTGCGTTGCAAGCTATGCGGGTGCCGAGCATGTAAATGACTATCGCAGCGTGGACAAGTAGAAAGTTGATCAACTATTTTTACCAGACAAGCACAGTCATCACAGCGTATAAAGCCTTGCACCAAGGCATTTCCCTTAGAACTAATGATTGTTCCCCTTGTTTAATTGATCAATCCGTTGCCAGAACAAAGCATTATCCACGCCTGCGGTCAGCATGGTTGTTATGATAATCAAGGCGACAAAAGCGTAGAGCCCCAATCCGAAGCTGAGTGGAGCCAGCGACATCAGCTTTACGCAGGCAACAATGATACTGAGCAAATAGACCTCCAACATCACCCACTCATCTAAATGATGCCGCCAACGCATCCAGCTGATTAAATATCGATTAGGGCGATTAAAATACAGATGTCCACTGATGAGCAAGGACAATCCGATATGCACTAGCGGAAATAAAATACTAGCCAAAAACACTACCACAGCAACTGCCACCATTCCCTCGTTAAATAATGCAATGACACCGGACATCAAAATACCGCTATTGACATTGCCCAGGACCTTTAAGCCCACCATTGGTAATAAATTAGCCGGAAAAAACATAATCAACCCTGCAATAGACAAGGCAAAGGTACGCTTTATACTTTGATTATGCGGCCTAGAAAGCAAGAAACCACAGCGCGGGCAATGCGCTTTTTCGCCAATTTTGGGTCGAGCATATCTAAGCAATAAATCACACTCAGGACAGGCATCATAATGTGTACTGTTCATGTCTAATTTGAAAATACGCGTTAAATTTTGTTTCTATAGCGATTTAAAAAAATCGCCGATATGATATCGACAAATTGGTATAGAAGGTTAACTAAAAAAAATGACAGCTCTATTAATTTGGTCGCCCCATCATATAACTGGTAATTTCAACTTTGAAGCACAATTTCAGTTTTCTTACCCTGTGCCGAATGCGCCTTCATTAAGAGAGTCGATGAAACATTTTATATCATAGCTTTTTCTGATGAATCAGGCGAAATTTACACCCACAGCCCCTCTTTGTTCCTAAAAATGAATTACACTTAACGAGAGTGGCGTCTAAAGACTATAAATAGCTTTGTAACATTTATCAGACATCTTATCGAGCCGGGAAGCGGCGCGCCTTGGGAATGAACCACAGATGCCCTTTAAAAATCCCGGCTTCTTGATCCATTAGCTATTGAACTATCAAGCAAAGATATGGCTACATTTGAAATTGTTGTAATCTAGTGCTTTATAGAATTCTGTATAAACCGCAAACCCCATCGATTAACAAAAAGGAGATAAAAATGAAGAAATTTTCTTGCTTACTGGCACCGCTCTTTGCTCTGGCCTATGCAGGTTCCGTTAGCGCTCAGGGGTACCCGATATTGGATATGGTCGCTAACAAAGTTATCCAGAAATATCAGCAATCAAACTGCGAGCAGTTGTGGCAACACAAAGAGCAACCGAAGTCAGCGGAAGAACAAGAACTGTTACAAATGTTAGTAAACAATCCGCAGATACGTAGCATATTCATCGACAAAGTATCACCAACTATCGTCAATAAAATGTTTGAGTGCGGCATGATTCCATGAGCATGGAAGGCAAGCGATTTGTTGAAAAGCAATCTATGATGGGCTCCACCCAATCCATGCAGGAGAATCTTACAAGATGAAAATAAATAAATTCACGAATTGGTTTCCACTACCGCTACTTGCCTCGACGCTGTTGCTGACAGCGGGGGGCTGCGCTGTCGAAACAAAACAAACCCCAAAACCATCTGAACCGCCCAAATCAGTCAGTAATAAGAGCTCGTCAACTGTTCAAATGACACTCGAACCGAAAGCCATCGATATTTTGCAGGCAGCCAGCCGTCAGTTGGCAGCAGCGCATACAATGAGTTTTACTGCTGTGGTTTCTTACGAAAGCCCTAGCCGACTCGGCACTCCGCTTGTGTACACCAGCAAATCTGATGTCACCCTGCAGCGTCCCGACAAACTGCGAGTGCTTACCCCTGGCGATGGACCGGCTACGGAGTTTTATTACAATGGTAAAACAATGTCGGCCTTCGCACCGGCTGAAAACCTGATCGCCACTGCCGAGGCGCCGCCCACAATTGATGCAACCCTAAAAGCCGCATTCGATAATGCCGCGATCTATTTTCCCTTCACAGACCTGATTGTCTCAGACCCTTATATTGATATCGCGGACGGGCTGATTATTGCGTTTTACATGGGCCAGTCTAAAGAGGTCGGCGGCACGACGACGAACATGGTGGCCTATGCCAATAATAACGTATTCATTCAGGCTTGGATTGGTGCTGAGGACCAGTTACCCAGAAGGATGCGTGCAGTTTACAGCGCCGACCCGACCCGTCTTCGCCACCAAATGGATATCTCTGATTGGAAAATCAATCCCACTGTGCCGAAGAATGCTTTCGCTCCAAAGAACGCAAACAATGCGAATCACATCGCTTTTTCAACTCCCAATTCCGGACTCGTGCCTTATGCTACTCCTCCGGCGCAAAGCTCATCACCCGAAACCAAATGAGAGAGGTATTGCAATCATGAAAAAAATCTTTATTGGCTTGATTACCTTTTCGGTCACTGCGTTCTCGTGCGAAACGGCATTAGCTTGGTCTCACGGAAACTATCGTGGTGGTGATACATCACATAGTTATGGTTCGACGAGCCACGAAAGCGGCTGGGGAACCAGTACATCATACACTGCTGGTGAAGGAGGTTCCCATACGAATGCATACGGTGGCAGCACCAGTCACGACTATGGCGGAGGCACTTCCCATACCAACACCTACGGTGGCAGTACCAGTCACGAATATGGAGAAGGCACTACACACACTAATGAATACGGTGGTACCGCAACACATGACTATGGCGGCGGCTGGTCTGCAACCGGCGCTAATGGTGGATCGGCTTCCGGCAATGCTCATTATGGCGAAGCTTACGGCTACCATCCGCCACCTCCTCCTCCCGCATATCATCCGCCTACAGTTGTAAATACCTATGGTGCCGGGTGCTATAACTGCGGAGGCTGGTCAACTGCCGGTGCAGCGGCGGCTGGTGCCGCGGTAGGCTTGGCAACTGGGGCCGCTATCGCTTCTTCCAACGAAGCGGCGGCTACTGCAAATGCCTATGCAGCAGGTGCAGCTGCGGCAACTTATGCTCAACCGAGTATTTATGGAGCGCTTCCTGCCGGCGCCGTAGCAGTCAACAAAGGCGGCACCACCTACTACATAAGTGGCAATACCTGGTATTTACCATCCTACGGTGCAAATGGAGTCTACTACCAAGTGGTGCCTACACCTTAGACAACTAACCCAGACAGCTTAACAGACAACCATAAACTGTCAGCAACTTGGAAGATCAATACTTTTCAATAAGCTTGTTTTAGGCACCCTTGCCTAAAACAAGCGGCAATGGCAATACGTCAGCCGTTTGGCAATCGCTACGGAAGTCAGCTTATTGCAAAGCAAAGCAAAGCTAATCTAACCTGATTATTGGCAAAGCCTGGAACCGCCATTAACCAGCGATACAGCCACCGCTGAATTACTCTTACCGGTAGACTTTTACAACCTATGGGGCTGGAGCTAAGGATTTAATCTTATATAACTTGCCTATTTTTATGGCATAGGAAAATTGTTTTTGCGACATCCTTAGTTTGTATTACTTAACCAAGCCAGAAATAATTTATAGCCCAGCGCCAACACTACCGCACCGATAAACAAGCCAATAATACCGGCGTACATCATGCCACCTATGGCACCGACAAATATTACCGCCATAGGCATATCACTCCCACGCCCCATTAATATCGGCTTCAAAACACTATCCAGCATGCCTACCATTAACGACCAAGCCATAAAAACAACGGCAACAAAACCCTCATCTATCGAAAACACATAGACGATAACCGGTAGCATTAAAATGATGGTCGGCAATTGCGCAATCGCTATGAACAAAAAGGCAACAGTCAAAATACCAGCCCCAGGTACCCCGGCAGCAAAAAAACCGACGCCGGCTAGCAAAGTCTGAATGGCCGCTACACCGACAACTCCTCGCGCTACATTCCGAATAGTAGCCGAACATAAGTGAGTAAACTCTCCCCCTTTATCGCCCGCCATCCGCTTGCCAATAGACAACGCAAGCTTATGGCCTGCATCACCATGAATTAAAAATATGCCACAAAGAATAACGGACACCAATAACTGCAGAATGGCCAGCATCGCCGAAGCGCCAGAGGAAATCAACAAGGTCGTTACAGTCTTTAACTCTGGAGCCACTGCCTTAACAGCACCCGTGATATTGGTGGATGCCATCTGCCAGAATTGGAAAATAGGTTTACCAATTAATGGCCAGTTAGCAACTGTATCAGGTGGTGACGGTATGGAAAAATTGTGCTCGTGGAGATGGGCAGCCAAGGTTTGCGCATTTTCTCCCAGCATTTTAGCTAAAAAAACACAGGGCCCAAGAATAATGAGCAACAACATGCCAGTAATCAAAATGGCAGTCATTTTTTTCCGGCCGCCCAATTTGGCCGAAATTTTGATAAATGTCGGATGCAAAGCGATGGCAATAATCAAGCCCCAAACCAAGGGGTGAATAAAGGGACTGGCAATATGGAAGCACCAGTTTAACAACAGTAAGACAATCCCAATCTTAATGGTGGCATCTAAGGCTTTGCGACTAAAATCATCCGTCATGCTTGTGTTTTGCATATTTGTCATAGAGATATGTGTAGTTAGAGGGCGGTAGCAACCATTGCTTTGCCAGCAAAAAATGAAATTTACTCTTAATTACCAATACATGAGGAATGAGTGGAATCAGTTTAAAGCTCAGAAACTCAGATTTTCAAAGCTATTGTGCTCATATCAACGCTTTAAAACAAGTAGCCGATTAATTCAATGCGCTAGTGTAAACTGAAACTCAATTTCCTCTGCTAAGTTTTCAATCGGCGCCAGCACTCTGCATCCTCTGTTGAATTTTACAAATAGCTGGCAACGTTAGCCCAGAATAGGAACGGAGGAGGTTGAGGACTTGGTTTGGAATAACGTCCTGAATTGGCATCCCCATGCAAAACATCGTCGTTCCGGCAGATATAAGGGGTTGCCGGAACCCAGAAGCCATGGATGACTGATGGCTGATCACATCCAGGTGACTTGAAGCAGGAAGTTGTTTATGACCAAATCCTAAACGCATAATTTTTTTGACTCATGATAGTAAGAGCCCTACCCCCAAGGACAAACCGACCAGGGTGACTAGTAAAAACCTGGCCTTTTGCAGGACAGACAACGTTATCCACGCTTCCTGGGTGTAGTCTTTGAGTCTAAGTCCAATCAACAATGCTTTAACCCTACAGACAGATATTATCTTAGGCAAACAGCGCCATAAGTACCAGATCAACGCAAGGCCAAGTATTAGCAACACGTAAAACACTAGCATTTGAGCATGATGCTTGGTAAAGCCTAAAACATGCATCAATATCTCTTCCAGAAAAAATGAAAAAGATTCATACAGGATATGTAATGAATGACTCACATGGTCCCAAACCAAATCAGGGGCTAAAAAAACAATTGCTAGCATGCCGAAAAAAAAGGCTTTTTTAGTCAACATTACAATTCGATTGAAGGATTCAAGTGGCATCAGCTGCATGATTGATTGCTCCTCTGACTTAAAATAATCAACTAGTAATCTACAGCGCCCCTTTGGAACAAACTGTAAAAACGTCGTGTTTCGATTAATAACTCAATACAATGTCACTATCAATTAAAAGCTAACGATCGTGCGTTTTTCGTTAGCCATTTGCCACACCTAGAGGGGAAAATAATTGCTTCCATCCCCTCTATCGATAACCTGAATGACTTAAACCGACTTCAGTGTCCCGTCGAAAAGGCCAGTGTGACTTCTTCTCCGTTTGAAAATTGATGCAAAGGCGAACCTATGGCAAAACCTTGTAATTCGACCTTAATGTTGCGATCACGGGCAGCGACCATGAAGTCGGCGATAGTTTCAACAATGTCTTGATCGATGAACAGAGCCCGGGTACCATCTATTATGAATTCACTGCTCTCATCAATACTAGCCAAGTGTTTACGCAACAAAGCTTTATTCAAAAAAGACACATCTTTGTGTAGCCTTAGCAGACAATGTGAACCGTGCTTAGTGAGTGTCATGGCAGAGTGGAAATCGGACCACAAGACAAAGAAAATTCCGCAGGCCATACCAATTGCAATGCCTTCTAATAAATCCGTCATTAAAATTGCAACCACCGTAATGGTAAACGGTACAAACTGACTGAGACCATTGCGATACATGTTGATGAACATCATTGGTTTGGCCAACTTGTAGCCGGTTTGCAGCAAAATAGCCGCCAAACAGGCGAGAGGAATCGCATTCAAATATTGCGCAAAGAACATTACACTGACCACCAAGAGTACACCATGAAAAAAACTGGCTAATCGAGTTTGGCCACCGGCATTGATATTGGCGGCACTACGAACGATAACAGCAGTAATCGGCAAACCGCCCAATAGACCACTAATGATATTGCCCAAGCCTTGCGCTCTCAACTCAAGATTAGTGGGTGTATCACGTTTGTGTGGATCCAGTTTATCAACGGCTTCCACGCTCAATAGGGTTTCCAGACTAGCAACGATGGCTAAGGTAATGGCTATACTATAAATTTTAGGGTTACTAAATGCGCTAAAGTCGGGTAGTTGCAATTGGTGTACAAAATTACGGGTAGAACCTAGTTCAGGCAAAGAAACCAATTGTTTTAGTGTTAGGCTCCATTCAGGGGCATTGAGTAAAGCCCATTGATTAAAACTCACGCCCCAGGCAACGGCCAATAAAGGCCCCGGAATCAGCCGCAACAAGGAGTTTTCTCTTATCCATCGACTCTCCCAAATTACCAGGATTATCAATGCCACCAAGCTGATCATGGTAGCGCCATGTGAAACACCATGTAGGGACTGAAATAACTCCAAAAAACTGGAATGAGCGGTTTCCTGCATATAACTTTCATCCCCCACGAAGCTGGCGTCGTAACCAGTGGCATGCGGAATTTGCTTGATAATCAGAATCATACCGATGGCTGCCAACATACCTTTGATTACGGAAGCCGGAAAAAAAGCCGCGATGGATCCCGCTCTAAAAACGCCTAAAAAGAATTGTAAAATTCCAGCAATAACCAGACTCAACAAAAATGCATGGAAACCACCCAAAGTTTCGATTGCGGTAAAGACAATAACAGTCAAGCCGGCGGCAGGGCCTGAAACGCTCAAGTGTGAGCCACTCAACCAGGACACAATCACGCCGCCAACGATGCCGGAAATGATGCCGGAAAACAAAGGCGCACCCGAAGCTAGTGCAATCCCCAGGCATAAAGGTAATGCCACCAAAAACACCACGACGCTAGCCGAAATATCTTGCCGCAAGTGGCTCAGATAATATTGGAATTGTGTTTTCATTATCCTTCTCCGAATTTTCAGTTAGATACTCTTTAAAATAGAAGCAATGCTTGATGGCGAATTTGCCTAAGCGACATGGTAGCGAATCGAAATTATAAAGACAAGCTTTGATTGTCCCTATCAATAAAAAAATCTATGACGCAGGAAAATACCATCGAAAACTAATGAAAAATCTGGTAGGCGGTTATTAGTAGAAAATTTTCGAAATCAATTAACGTTAGAGCATCGATGGCCGACATGGCCGCATTGAACGTAGCCTGCGGGTAACAGCCGATATTGCTTGGCTGTATGAATGGCATCCCTGGCTCGGCTTACAAAGCATGCTTGCCGTGACGTCCCGTCGGAAAATTGATTATACGACCACCGAAGAAACACGCTATTTCATTAGCAGTCTGGATGCCAGTGATCCCCAACACTTAGAAAGAAAAGTGCGGGCGCATTGGGCTATTGAAAACAACCTGCATGGTTCTGGATGTCGCCTTTGATGAAGATAGTAATCGAACGCGCAAAGGGCACAGGGATGCGAATCTGGCGATACTTCGGCACTGTGCCCTGAATTTGATCAAAGCCGAAAAAACATCTAAGGTCGGTATCAAGATCAAACGATTAAAGGCCGGTTGGGATAATGATTACCTACTCCGGGTTATTGGCATTAATTAAGCGCGCTTGCCCTGCGCACGAAAAATCTATTAGCCAAACAAAAATCCGCCCGCACTCCAGAGTATTTAGTCTTAGACAATTAGCTTAAACTTGATATTTCGCCACCCTATTTCGACCCGAGTGTTTAGCTTTGTACAAAGCTTGGTCCGCATGGAGCAATAAATCCCCACATTCCATATTCTCAGCAGGTATCAAGGTCGCCACACCCAAACTAATCGTCACGTATTGGGAAACATTGGAATCAGGATGTGGTAATTTCATAGTTTCAACTGCCATCCGTAAAATTTCTGCCAATTGCATGATTTGCATGGAATCACACGCCGCCACCACGCAAAACTCTTCTCCGCCATAGCGAGCGATCAAATCACCTGAACGCCTGAAATAACGTCTTAATGTACGTCCCACTTGCCGCAAACACTGATCACCTTCAGGATGACCTAAATTGTCATTGTAGGCCTTGAAAAAATCGATATCGATCATAATCATCGACAACGGATAATGATGTCGAGTAGCCCGCTTCCATTCGCGGCGTAAAAAAGCATCGTAATACCGTCGATTAGGTAACAAGGTTAAAGAATCCAAATAAGCCAGCTGCAAGTGGCTTTGTGCCTTAGTCAAACGTCTGCTCAATTTTGATTGCGCCCAGGAGGCTATCAATAACGCCAGCAAACCGACTGCAGCAATCAATAAATGGGATTTTCTTAGTCTTTCCACTCGATCTGAAACGAAATCGTCGATAAATTCACCCGGCAGGCTGACACTAATACCGCCCCGTATATCCCCTACTTCACTTTCTTGATCAGCATGACATTTCAGACAATCACTATCCAACTTTAAAGGCCCCATGTAACGGTAAAACGGCTGCCCCCCAATATCGGTTAATTCGGTAAAAAAAGATGCTCCCTTTGCAAACGCTTGTAGCGCCTTGGCTTCCCAATCATCGGCTTTATTTTCAGGACGTATCGGTGTCAAACTGGTGATATGAAAACGGATACCACTGCCATTTTCTTCCAACTCCGCCAACTGCCGTGTCATATAGGCAGGATTAATCAGAGTTAGCTGAATACCGTTTGGTAGGGACACATCCCGATTGGGCACTTTTAGATAGGGATTAGGGGCTGTATTTACAGTAATAGGTGCGTACACGCCACCATGCTGGCTGTTCCATTGCCGTATTTGTACGAGGTGTTTAAAAAACATCTCAGCTTGCTTAAATACAACTCTTTCAGCGTATTTTTTATCGTCTTCGACCTGGTAATGAAAAGAAAAAGCAATCATAGCCAGCCATAACACCGAAAAAATAAGGAAACTTACACCTTTCATTTAGAATCCAGGCCTGTTTGCCGTTGGTAGGTAAGGCATACGATGAAGTCCAAACAAACGCTCCCTGATAACAATACTAAAAATAGACTCTGCATACAGCCTATTGATTATAATAAATAATTGAAGACCCCAGTCGACTTCATTAAACCTTCATCTTCTGTTCGGTTATTTTTGTTGAACCCAAATCCATTACTGGCTAACTATAGCTAGAATTACCGAAAGAATCGATGAATTCAATCACTTTTTAACCAAATCACGCCAGCTCTTCTCAGTCAAACGGCGACCTAAAGCGCTGAAAACAATCTTGAATAACTAAAAATCCATCATAGCTTAGGTTTTATTTAGATTTATTTTCCAGTAATCATGTCACAAATCAGTCTTGCGTTTATCAGGTATTGGAGGTTTTGCCAGCTCACTTCATTCATCTGATCGATGAGAATAGATTACCGCGGTTTCAATAATCAAAACCAGCACCGGTATCCGATTTGCAAATTCAACCATAACCTCGCAAGCCATTGGGAGCCAAATTGTCATTTACGCCGATCAAAAAATGAAAAAAACGCTGTAAATCATAACATTAATACTTAAGAATCAATTTCTTATATAAACATTATCAACCTAAATAGATAACTTTGTAAATATTGATCTAAATCAATATCTAGAAAATATTTGCCTATACACTATACCCATGTTGATTGATATCCTTCTGTTAACATGATCCTCTTGAAAGATAGGTCTCTGGGCGGGTGAACTTAATTCCCCGCCCTTTTTTCTGCCTGTCATTTTGCCATATTCCTCTATAATCGACGGCCAGATTGACTTCATTCCCGCCTCATCATGCTGACTGCTAACCAGAAAAATCTCGTTTCCCAAGCCAATCTAAGCTTTTTAGATTTATCTGAACAACGTTTTTGCCAACTTTGTCAGCAGCCGGATTTAATCGCTTCTGCCGGCGACAACGAATTAATCGACTTTTTGCACATTGCTAATGCTTTGTATCGTGGTGGTGAGCCTGTTATCAGCGATACGGATTACGACTTTACTTATCTGGCAGAGCTAAATAAACGTCAGCCTCAACATCCGCTTCTGCAAACCGTTGAACCAGAGCCTGCTTTTGCCGGTAAAACGGTGGATCTACCCGTCATCATGCTGTCAACTGATAAAGCTTACAGTCTTGACGATGTCCACCGCTGGGCAGGACGCATCGAAAAAGCCTGTGAAGAACTGGATAAAAACTTCGCGAAACTGATTTTTAAAGTCACCCCCAAACTGGATGGATATGCCGCTTTTGATGATGGCAACATGCTCTATACCCGTGGCGACGGCCGTAAAGGCACTGATATAAGCCGTGTATTCGAACGCGGCTTACAGGTAGCCAATCAAGGCCAACGCGGACTAGGCCCAGGTGAAATCGTGGTTAGCCGTAGTTATTTCGATGAAAATTTAGCCGATTTTTTCGACAACGCGCGTAATTTCCAGGCTAGCGTGATCAAAGAAAAACAATTAGAAGAACACGCAGAACTTGCTATCAAGGATCAAGCGGCAGTGTTTTATCCTTTTGCCCTGCTACCGTGTTGGACGGGGCCATGGCAAGCGTTGATAAGCGACTTTGAACACATCATCAAAGATATTTGGCATAAGGTCGATTACGACGTAGACGGCGTGATTCTGGAAATTATCGACGACGAACTTAAGCAGCATCTGGGTGCTACTCGCCATCATCATCGCTGGCAATTGGCGTACAAGGAAAATCAGCAAACCGCAGAAGTCGAGGTATTAAGTGTAACCCCGCAAACCTCACGCTCCGGCCGCATCACCCCGGTTGCTGAATTAGAACCCGTCAGGCTCAGCGGTGCTTTGCTGTCACGGGCAACCGCGCATCATTACAAAATGGTGCTGGATAACGGCATAGGTCCTGGCGCCATTATCCAATTAGCCCGCTCCGGCGAAGTCATTCCCAAAATTGAGCGCGTGATTATTGCAGCGCAACCACAGGTGCCCAGTCATTGCCCTAGCTGTCATCATGAGCCGATATGGGATAACGATTTCCTACTTTGTCCTAATAATTTTGAATGTCCGGCGCAAATTACTCATAGCATGGAACATTTTTTCCGGGTACTGAAAAACAATGACGGCTTCGGCTCGGCTACCATCAAAAAACTTTACGAATTCGGGATTCGCCGAGTCGACGAAATTTACGCGCTGACAAACGAACAATTCGAAAGCATGGGCTTCGGGCCAAAACAATCTGAAAACCTGCTGACACAATTACTGCGCAGTCGCAACGAAGCGGTGGAGGACTGGCGCTTTTTGGCGGCTTTTGGGGTATTTAGAATGGGCTTAGGTAATTGTGAGCGTTTGCTAGCGCATCATGCTTTAGTAGACATCTTTAACCTGAGCGAAGTCGATATCATCAGCATTGAAGGCTTTGCCGAAAAAACTGCGGCGGCGATTAAAGAAGGTTTTATCGCCATCAAACCTTTATTTGACAGGCTGATGGCACTGGGATTTAATCTACAAGCTAGCCAACACAGCCAAGACCAGGCGGCAAAAACGCTAGCTGGCAAACTAGTCGTTTTCACCGGCACTCTACATAGTGGCACTCGCGACGAGCTGGGTAAACAAGCCAAAGCGGCTGGCGCAAAAGTTGGCAGTGCAGTTTCAGCCAAAACCGATTATCTGGTGGCGGGTGACAATGTCGGTGCCAACAAGCTAACTGCTGCTCGCGAAAAAGATGTCACTATCATCAGTGAGCAAGATTTTTTGCTGTTGCTGAAAGGAGAAAGCGCATGAGCCCCAAACGCCCTATCGTATTATGCTTTTCCGGACACGATCCCAGTGGTGGTGCTGGTATTCAAGCCGACATTGAAGCTATCGCCAGTCATCGCTGTCATGCCGCCAGTATTATTACCAGCTTGACTGAACAAGATAGTCGCAATGTAAAAAAACTGATGCCACAAAAGGTGGAAAATATCATCAGCCAATTCGAAACCTTGCGTAAAGATTTTAAATTCGATGCCATCAAAATTGGCTTGATCGGACATCCTGACATCGCACTGGCACTTTGCGAGATTTTGATGACATGTCCAAACATTCCTGTAGTACTCGACCCCGTACTGGCTTCAGGCGGTGGTACTGAATTAGCCGGCAAACCGTTAATTGACATTATTACCGAACAACTGTTGCCATTAACCACGATATTAACGCCAAATTCTCATGAGGCACGCAAATTAGCAAATGAAGACGATTTAGCCGAATGCGGCCAAATCTTACAAACCAAAGGGGCGGATTACGTATTGATAACCGGCACACACGAGGACTCTGAATTGGTACATAACCGCTTATACATGCCAAACAAGTTAAACGAAACCTTCAACTGGGAGCGCTTGCCGCACAGCTACCATGGCTCGGGATGTACTTTGGCCAGCACGATCGCGGCTCTACTCGCCCAGGGTCTGGATGTATTTACCGCTGCCAACGAAGCCCAGGAATACACATGGCAAGCTTTGGCAGCAGCCTATCAACCCGGCCACGGGCAGCATAATCCCAATCGTTTGTTTTGGATGGATGCATGAGATTTCCAAACCGTGGTTTATACGCTATCACCCAGCCCGAAAACAAATCCATTTCGCAAGTTTTACAAGATGTGGAAGCCGCATTAAAAGGCGGTGCGGTAGTAGTGCAATATCGCGACAAAAACCCCATCGATGCCTATGCATTGGCTAGCCAAATATTAAAAATTTGCCATGCTTATCAAGTGCCCTTGCTGATTAACGATAGTGTGGAACTGGCGCTGACTATTGGGGCAGATGGCGTACATTTGGGTAAGGACGATGGTGATATTAATTATGCCCGCAGCAAGCTAGGGCCTGAGGCCATCATCGGCGTATCCTGTTATAACGATCTGCAAAAAGCCGATATTGCAGCCAGCAATGGCGCTAATTATGTGGCGTTCGGCCGTTTCTTCCCCTCCGGCTCCAAGCCCTTGGCTGCGCCTGCTGAAATCGCCACCCTTACCCTAGCCAAACAACATTTACAGATCCCCATCGTTGCCATTGGTGGCATTTTGCCGAAAAATGGTGGACAGTTAATTGCAGCAGGTGCAGACTTACTGGCAGTAATAGGTGGTGTATTCGACCACGAACCCGAAGCGGCTGCCCATGCTTATCAAGCTCTATTTAAACTTTAACCTGAGGAATCCTTATGCCAGATCATGTCTATCAAAAAATCGAATTGACCGGCTCATCTTCTGTTGGCATTCAGCAAGCCATTGAATGTGCTGTGGCAAAAGCCGGTGAAACCATTAAAAACATGCGTTGGTTTGAAGTCGTAGAAACCCGTGGTCATATTGACAATGGCAAGGTGGCGCATTGGCAAGTGACAATTAAAGTAGGCTATACATTGTCCAGCTAATCGATCATGACAATCTATGCTACAGAGCCGTCTTTATGTTTTAAACGGCTTTGTTGTAATATAGCGCCAATGGCCTAGCCAAGCACACTTACAGAAAGCCACCACGTCGATAAACACAAAGGGAGTTATCCGGAATACAGAGCTGCACAATATTTGCAATACCCCCTACTGTTAAAGCCAGAGGCCATACAGCAATCAACCGAAGATTGAACGCTGCCATTTTTAGCACAAACCAACGCAAGGTCGTTGAATCAAAATCAAGTGCTAAATATAGAATCAATCCCAGGAGATGTTATGTGTTGGAGTGGAGAAGCTTCGGCTATGCTTGCCACAACCGGTTTTGTTAGCACTGCTTATTTTTATCACAAAGGCGAATCCAAAACCTTGTGCGCTGCGTTGGCTTACTTTTCTTTAATGGAATTACTGCAAGCCTATACCTATTCAGTGATTGATGAGTGTTTAAACCCGCGCAATCAGATTGCGACCTTTCTGGGTTATATGCATATTGCCTTTCAGCCTTTTTTTATCAATGCTGTAGCTTTGCATTTCATTCCGCAAAACGTACGAAGACGCATAGCCCCAGCGGTTTATATGTTCTGTTTTGCTGCAGCCACTATTTTCATGATGCGTATATACCCCTTTAAATGGGCCAGCTACTGCTTTGACCGGTTTTACCAATTCCTGCCGGGCATGAACATCAAATACAGCATGCCGTTTTGTGGTCGCGAGATTTGCTCCACATCCGGTCAATGGCATATTGCCTGGGCCATTCCTGCCAATGGCAGTATTTTAATGGCCAACAGTTATATCTATGCCGCGTTCATCTTGCCCTTGCTATATGGCTCTTGGAAACTGGTGGCTTACCATGTATTCACCGGCCCCTTGTTAGCCTTTATGACCACCAATAATATGAATGAATGGGCAGCGGTTTGGTGTTTGTATTCGATTGGTTTACTGTTATTACTAATTAAAACCCCAATACGTAAGTATCTGCATGTTAGTAGTTGGTATGGCTATCACTACCCTACATTTTTATCCCAGGAAGAGATCACCTTAAAACCCGCTAAAACGAATATAACGCCTTAGCGGAGATCCTGCCGCCCATACGAAAGATTCGGTGTAATAATGCATCAAGGCCAGATACCCAATGACACCTAGCGTCACCGCTTTGTAAATTTGGGTGGCAAACAAGGTTTGCAAGACTAGGTTGACTAAATCATCACCATAAGCCTGCAAAAGATAAGTCAGTACCAACGAGAGCAATGGCAAAACCAATGCAGCCGGTAAATGACAACGGCTTGTCAATTTAAACAGTCCATTATCAGCATGTTGGCTATGCCGATTGACATCGTGACTGACATAAAAACTATATGCCGTGATGTCATGCACCAGGCGCGGCATCAGAATCGCCAAGAAATAATACTGTTGACTATAAACATACCAACTCGCTACCACTAGCAATGTATTGGCCCATAAAAAATACCAGCCGAAACGACTGGGCACGAATTTTTGACAAACAAATGTGCTCGCTATCAACACTATGGTCAGCATACTAGAAATCTGCAAAACCAGTTCGGCCTGTTGTGGTGTCAGGCTATTTTTTAAAAAAATGCCTAAGTAAATAAAAATACCCGCACTGACGCTCAACCAAAGCTGTAGATAAAACGCCCAATTCGGTAAACGACAAACGGCTTTTGCAATGCCATGTTGCTGCTTTAAAACGTGATAAACCGTCCAGCAAGCAGTGATAATGTATAAAGCCCGGTAGGGAATAAATAAACTACCCACGCCAAAAAACACAACAATGAACAACGACATGCCGATCAGTTTATTTTTAAAGCAGCTGACATAATCCGCATGACTGAACAGCAACAGATTGCTGGCAATGATATGTGGGGTACCAAACAGAATCTGAAACAACAAGAAATGGCTGGGGCTACTGGGCAACATATCAAGCAAGGCATGATTAAATACCCATCTATCCAGCAACTGCAGCAGCACGCAGACGGGCACAATCGCATACAAACTCAGTAGAAAACGAAATGATACCGACAGATTAAGACGGCTGGCTTGATAGGGAAGAGTTATACCTTGGGCTGACATAGCGCCACCTTTATAGTTTTTATTATCGGTGTTTATTATCGCTAATTTGCCCTATAACTCAAATACTTGCTTTAAACAGATTTGTAGGGCGTCGTGAGTAGGTCATACATAGACTACAATTTTCGGCTTTCAGCCAAGGATATTTCTGCCATGAATAAGTTTCAGTTACACCCTCGCCTGCAACAGGATTGTTTTGTCGTTGGTAATTTTGCCCTGTCGCAATTGTTAATGATGAACGACAGTCAGTATCCCTGGTTTATTCTGGTACCTCAGCGCAACGACATCGGTGAAATTTATCAGCTTAATGACTGCGACAGGCAACAATTGTTGCAGGAATCGTGTTTATTAGCAGAAAAACTCATAGACATTTATCAACCAGACAAACTTAATATTGCCGCTATCGGCAATTTAGTGCCTCAGTTACATTTACATCATGTTGCACGATATAAAACAGACAAGGCCTGGCCCGCCCCGATTTGGGGAAAGTTTGCTGCCTGCGCCTATCCCGAGCAAGAAGAGTCAGCACACATTAGCCGATTACAGCAAAGTTTACTTGGGTACTTAGGATTTCGCCAAATTTAACTTCCGCTTATGGTTCCCATACTTTGCGTCACTGCCATTA
>NZ_LUUI01000090.1 GCF_001644015.1 Methylomonas lenta | reverse complement strand
ACGTTACGTTACGAAGAACAGTTAAAAATGGTTCAAGAGGCCCTCAGGGAAGGCTTGGAAAGCGGCATCAGTGATCAGTCAATTGATGACATTATCGACAGCAAAGAGACAGAAATCTAATCGCTTCTCAAAGGCCAAATGTTGGCAACAAAACAGGCATAGCGACACCGTTTTCGTACATTTTTGAGGCCGACTTTAGGGAGCGACATGGTTAGGATATTTCAACGTTGCTAAAACAGGACATTACTATATTGCATTAACAGCATAACTTCGCATAACACGGGTTATGTTAAAACATAGAAATTTAACGCCGTAATTTATAATAAAAACAAGTGCTTAAGTCGGATCTGGTTTTACGCTTTGCGAGCCACTGATTCGACGACTATACAGGGGTCACGTTCTCAGCTTGTGGTCCTTTGGGCCCAGAGGTCACTGCCAGGGTCACGCGCTGGCCTTCTTTCAGGCTTTGCCTTCTACTATTACTGCCATAAAATTCTCTTACTTTAACAAACCATTTCATCCCTCTCTCCGCCTTCATCTGGTCAGTCACTGACCTGCTACGCGGCGATTAGACAATCAGATTATGGCAAGGTTATCTTGCCATTCACCGTACTGCGCCGACTCGACTGTGTATTGGAATCCACTAAAGATGCCGTGCTGGCCGAATATACCAACAAACAAAGAGCCGGCATCAATCCTGAACTGTTAGGCTTGGCAAGGTTTTTATAATACCCCACATTGTGAGAATCCCCGTGCCCGAATACCGTTGGCTTCCCGTTCCATATAGACCAGAATTTCATCGAAGCCTTTACGCCCAATACTGCCTTGGGCCAATTCAAAATTAGGATTGGCTTGGGAAAATTATCAGCACGCCACGGGCATTGTTCGCTTTGGCTTCTGCAAATTGTATCCTTAATCCATTCCTGCGCCGCTTGCTGCGGGCTGGCAAACCTCAACACTCATTCAACTCAGATTCCCGATAATTTTACAGCCAAGGAGCGTAGCAGTGCGGAAATAGCAGAACTACTGGAGTGGATATTGATGAAAAACAAACTTATGAAGGGAGGCATGTTAGATCATGAAGGCGATTTTCAACTATTATAATGAATCTGAATCAAGTTAATCCATTACACGCATTTAACCTAACCATTAATTTAAGGAGTATCTCTGCATGAACAAGTCAGAACTGATTACGGCTATCGCTGAACACGCAAATTTGAGCAAAGCAGACGCAGGGCGTGGCTTAGAGGCCATAATGAACACCCTAGAAACCGCTTTAAAAGCAGATGATACAGTTACTTTGGTTGGTTTTGGCAACTTTGAGGTCAAGCAACGCGCAGAACGAACAGGCCGCAACCCGCAAACGGGTCAGGCCATTACGATTGCGGCAGCAAAAGTTCCGTCGTTTAAAGCGGGCAAAGGCCTGAAAGATGCAGTAAACGGCTAACCCTCTGCTGTTTGAGAGTATTCGCCTCTCTAGCAGACAGATTATCGGCGCATTCTAACGTCTTTAACATAGCTTAAACATCAAACCCCCATTCCTGACTTTATGACAATCGACAGAAAAACCCACATTAGTGCCCAAGTCGGTGAATATGCCATCCCGCCATTAAAGGACATGTTGGTTTTAGGGAAACAGGCACCCATCGGTTGCATAGCCATGCGCAGAGCCATAGAGCTTTTGATCACAGCAACATATGCACATATCGAAATTGAAGATGATGTCATTTCGGATATTTTAGTTCGTCAGCATTTATTGAAACGAGTCTCCAGAGACGGCTTGATCGATTTTGTTTTGACACATGTAAAACCAATGATGGGAGCCGATGAGATTATGCACGCTGAATTAAATATTAAGGTGTTTCTGTCTGAGGGCATGTAATGGATCGGTTGATTGTTCGAGACTGCTTACTGCCACAGATAAGTCGTGTGTTGGAAGAAGAGCGTCCTGGGACTGTATCAAACCAGCCATTGTATGCTGTATTCAGGGAATCCGTTGATAATGGTATTTTTTGCGGACTAGCAACTGCGCAAGACGTCATGCAGCACCCTAGCTGGATTTTCGCTGATTTAACTGAGCACCGAGAAAGTAAATGCGTATCTCTGGATATGAGTGTGGATCGGGCGCTGAGAACCATGGACCAGCACGACCTGGATGCATTACCAGTGCTTGAGCAGCAGTCATTTGTAGGCGTCGTAACTCGGCAAAGTATTCTGAACGTATTGCTACAGCGGGAGCGGACCTTACTAAAGCAAACACGCATATTAAATAAAAGACTAGCGGAGGAACATGAGCAGATTGTTTCCTGGTCAGAGAAACTTGCCAAACTACATGAAGCCTCACGTAGTTTGCTAACGGTATTGGCACATACGTCTATTCAAAATGATCTTCTACAAATCGGCATTGAATCGCTTGCCGAGTTATTGGAAGCGCGGTATGGCGCCATTGGTATTCTGGATGCGTCAGGCGAACTTAACCATTTCGTTTATACCGGCATTAATGCCGAACTAGCAGAACGTATCGGACAATTTCCGCAAGGAAAAGGGCTTTTAGGCGTCGTCATTCAGAACAATGTTTCGCTCAGGCTTGATGACATGAGCTCACATCCGCAAAGCGTCGGCTTTCCTGAACATCATCCGCCTATGAAAACGTTGTTGGCGGTGCCTATTGCCTATCATGATCGAGTATATGGGCGTATCTACCTCAGCGATAAGGAGAACGGCGAGCTATTCAGCAAACAGGACGAAGACTTAGCCTTCAGTTTTGCACACTCCCTATCATTGGTGTTGGACAATGCCCGTGAAATTGAAGAAGTCAAACAAGCTCGCCAATCCTTGGATTATATGGCGCATTTCGACGCGCTGACTGATCTTCCCAATAGAACCCTGCTAAAAGACAGAATGGATCAAGCCATTTCTCAGGCCCAACGTAAACAGCGTATGGTCGGGGTCCTGTTTCTTGATCTGGATAATTTCAAAGTGGTTAACGATACCATCGGTCACACTTGCGGTGATGAGTTGTTGAAAAGTGTCGCTCAGCAAATATCGGATTGTTTACGCGAGGGAGACACCGTCGCGCGTTTGGGCGGCGATGAGTTTATCGTGTTACTACCCGATCTATCGGATACTCAGGATGCCGCTAAGGTGGCGAATAAAATACTGGAATTGTTGAACTCCCCGTTTGATATTGGTCAGCATGAAGTTTATGCAAGCGTCAGTATCGGCATCAGTATTTATCCTCACAATTCCAAAAACATGGAGGGACTTTTGTCTAATGCCGATGGCGCTATGTATTACGCTAAAAAATTGGGGAAAAACAACTATCAATTCTTTACGCCGGAAATGAACCGTTCGGCACAACAGTATATAAAACTTGAAAAATATTTGCGGCGAGCTTTGGAGCAGAATGAATTCGTGCTGCACTATCAACCCCAAGTCGATGTTAAAACTGGGAGAATCATAGGAATGGAGGCTTTGATCCGCTGGATGAATCCCAAATTAGGTTTGGTTAATCCGGCAGATTTTATTCCGCTTGCAGAAGACACCGGTTTAATCGTACCGATTGGCGCCTGGGTATTGAAAACGGCATGTAAACAAGCCAAATTTTGGCAGCAAAACGGGTTTCCTATTCGCGTTGCAGTGAATATGTCGAGTCGTCAATTTCATCAAATTCAAAGTCAACAACAAAGCCAACATCCGCTTTTAGACGACGTTCTGAATGCACTGGATGAATCAGATTTACCGCCTGAGTTACTCGAGCTGGAGATCACTGAGAGCATACTGATGCAGCACCTTGATACGACGATGGAGATTCTCAATGCACTCAAAAACATAGGCATACGTTTATCGATTGATGATTTCGGCACCGGCTATTCATCGCTCAGTTACCTTAAACGTTTTCCCATCGACATACTCAAAATTGACAAATCTTTTGTCAACGACATTACAACCGACCCTAGTGATAAAGCGATTGTTGCCGCTATTACCGTCATGGCTCAACAACTAAAACTCGAAGTGGTTGCTGAAGGCGTTGAAACCTTGGCACAGCTGGAATTTTTACGAAAATTACAATGTAACTTTGTGCAAGGTTATTACTTTAGTAAACCGTTATCGGCAGATGATGGTTATGCTTATTTATTAGCCCAAGATGATTTGAATAGAATGGGCGCTTCAATAGGCTAAGGGTAAGGACGGGTGTGGGTGACGCTACGGTTTATAGGGTATTGGCTAAAGCGAGAAAAGCTTAATTTGCGGGTTATATAAATAATACTAGGCGGTCGAAGATGGTGGTTTTTGCAGCTATGTGGTCGCTATCCGACCAATTTGCCGGCATTATCACTTCGCTGTTGTACCAATGCTCTCCCAATTGATTAAAAAATCGCACTTCCGAAGTCAACCAAGACTGTTCTGGAGCAGATTTTAATCAGATCACGTTTACAACTCAGATGCCAGCTGCGTAGCGTTACGACGACCCGCCTTGACGACGTATAAAGCCCTATCGGCCTGTTTGATTAACTCATTCCAGCCGGGTTGATTGCCTATGGAACCTGCCACACCAATGCTGACCGTGATAGGTCTCTTTAACGCAAGGCCATTTGGCTGATGTGTTTGGATGGCTATGCGAATGCGTTCTGCCAGCAAAACAGCGGTTTTGCCGTCGGTATTCGTAGCGATAATCAAAAATTCCTCGCCACCCAAGCGGCAGGCG
This sequence comes from Methylomonas lenta, assembly GCF_001644015.1. Taxonomy (GTDB): domain Bacteria; phylum Pseudomonadota; class Gammaproteobacteria; order Methylococcales; family Methylomonadaceae; genus Methylomonas; species Methylomonas lenta. The sequence goes on along the minus strand of NZ_LUUI01000090.1, from coordinate 38,901 downwards.
ATATCAGTCGCTCTGGATGCCGCTTTCAGCAGCTTGGCGGTATGGGACAGAACTTCGTCACCGGCATCATGTCCTAAGGTATCGTTGACCAACTTAAAATGATCCAAGTCCAGCATCAGGACGCTGATAGGTCGGTTGTAGCGCTGTGCCGACTCCCATTCCTGCGCCAGACGAGCCAACGCATAGCGGCGGTTAGGCAGGTCGGTAAGAAGGTCAGTGTTGGCCATAATGCCCAGCTTACGATTGGCCACCGCTAATTCGGCGTTGGTGCGTTGAATGTCTTGTTTTTCCCTTTCCACTTCTTGTTGCAGTGTGGTGATACGCTGCCCGGCACGAATCCGCGCCAATAATATTTTTAGATTAACGGGTTTGGTGACATAGTCGTCTATGCCGACGTCAAACGCTTCTACCAGTTCATCTTCGGTTTCGGCTGCCGTCAGCATGATGATGTAAAGATTTTTGCCGATAGCAGAACTGCGCAAGGTTCTGCATAGCGCTAACCCATCCATCGGTTGCATGCGCCAATCGGTAATGATTATCTGCGGTTTGTTTTCAAGTACGTGTTTTAATGCGGCTTCGCCATCAGGGCATACTGCGACGTGATGGCCGGCATGGGTTAATTGTTTGGATAAACGGACGAGTATCAGCGGATCGTCATCGACCAACAATATATCCAGACCCGGTAATACATCAGATTGCTCGGCTTGAGTCGTTGGGAATGCAAGGCGTGTGTCTGTTTTAATGTTGATCAGCTTGCCCCAATCCTGCCATTGCTGGTTGATTTGATCAATAAATTGGCTTAAGGTCTCGTCTGTGAAATTGTGCGGGATCGCTTCTTTTTGTACATCGGCTAATAAGGCTGCACGATATTGATCATCCGCAACACAATAGTGACTCAACTGCCTAGCAAAGGCTAACTGACTGGCAAAACGCACTGTACGCGTGACTTCGGCCTGTGGTGGCTGAAAACTCAGTTTTAGTGCGTCCAAAAACAAGCCGGGTAAACCCCAGTCCTGCATCAGCATCAGTGTCAGTGCTTTGTGATCGATAGCAAATCGTTCGCATTCCAGCTTAATTAACGTATCGCCTTGCGCGGAACGCAGACATTCGCCAAAAATATCCGGCCAGACAGTGGCTAACGCGAGTTGGCCTATTTCCGATAACAACCCCAGCGTAAAGGCTTCTTCAGGTGCTGCAGTCCGCTCGCGCGCAGTAAGTGCGGCAATCGCCACTGCCATGGCCAGCGATTTCATCCAAAAGGTGTTGTAATCAAAATCCGCGCAGTGGCCTTTGCGATTATTACTGACTAAAGACAGGCTGAGGGCAAAATTGCGTACTGCCTGCATCCCCATCATTTGCACCGCCTCATTGACGTTGGCAATCGGTCGATGTGCGCCAAAAGCCGCAGAATTGGCAAAGTTAAGAATACGCGAAGTAAGGGCAGGATCCACTTTGACCGCCTCAGCCAATTGCTTTACGCTGGTGTCATCTTTTTGCACCAGATTCATAATGGTCAAGGCTGTGCCAGAGGGAGAAGGTAAGCGCTCGGCAGACTTTAGCGCATGAAAATTGAATTCAGTGCTCATTTCAGGGGTCCTTGCTTTTGTTCTAAGGCACTGATCAAGCCGGCAGCAGAGTCGGCTACATTTTGAGCGAGGTTTTGAAAGTCGGTTGATTCACCTTGGCGCGCCTGGTGCTCAAGTAGAGTTGCAGAATGGACTAACTGTTCAGCACAAAAATGCCCGGCCATACCTTTGATAGCATGGGCCACATCGGCTAAAGCCGTCAGGTCGTGGTTAATTAAGGCATCTTGAAGTACCTGTAGTCTGGCTGGAATCTCTTGCAAGAATAGGTCGATCATATCACGGAGTAATTCATAGTCATCATCCAAGTACTTCAAGGCAGCAGCTTCATTCCATATGGAATGCGGGTTATGATCGTTATGCGTGTCTTTTGTTTGTTTTGCTGTCATTTTACAATGCGTGGCATCTCCCAACCAGTGCGCGAGCATTTTTGCCAGTTCTGATCGGGCTATGGGTTTGCTGAGAAAGTCATCCATGCCGGCCGACAGACATTTTTCGCGCTCTTCCTGGGAAACATGTGCGGTTAAAGCGACTACGGGTGTGCGTAGGCTATTGTTTGTTAATTCCTGTCCACGCAATATGCGCACCGCTGAGTAGCCATCCAGGATGGGCATTTGGCAATCCATCAATACCAAGTCATAGGTTTGTTGGGCAAGTTTATCCAGTGCTTGTTGTCCATTCTCTGCCAAATCGGCACTACAGTTAAACTTGCCGAGCATGGCCATGATGACTTTTTGATTGATAATGTTATCTTCAACCACCAATAGACGTAGGCTATTGTAATCGGGCAGGGCTTGTTGATCGGGTACAACTTCAGGTCTGTGCGTTTTGTTTTCAGACGATTGCAAGGCACTGATTATGGCATCAAATAATTGCATTTGCCGAACCGGCTTTAACAAGATCTGCGCAAAACCCAATGCCATTTGATCGGCTTCAAAGCTCAATCCGCCTGAGCTAAGCAATAAGCGAGGGGTGTCTGCAATAGTTGGGTTAGCAGTTATCGCTTGTGCCAACGCACAGCCGTCCATATTGGGCATATGCAGGTCGGTCAGCAATACATCAAACGCTTGATTATTGTTGCTGGCCGCTTCCAGTGTCTGCAAAGCGGTTAAAGCATTATCCGTTTCGCTGACGAGCATGCCCCAATGGTCCAGGTAGTGATGCAAAATTTTACGGTTGGTCGCATTGTCATCCACGATCAAGGCGCGTTTGCCAACAAGAGCCTGCAGCTGCTCAACATCCGTATGTTTGGCAATTTCCAATGGCAGATTAAACCAAAAGCAGGCGCCTTGACCGATCGCGCTTTCCACGCCGATGGTACCCTGCATAATATGGACTAGATTTTTGCTAATGGATAAGCCCAGACCCGTGCCACCGAATCGGCGGGCGGTGGAGCTGTCGGCTTGAGAAAATGGTTGAAACAAACGGGCCTGACCTTCCGGGCTCAGACCGATACCGGTATCCTTAACCTCAAAACGCACAGTTGTTTCTTTAGTGTTAACGGCCTGTGGCAACAGATTGACGGACACTTCACCCTGATCAGTAAATTTGACCGCATTGCCTATCAAATTGCTCAAAACCTGGCGGATGCGGTTAGGGTCTCCCAGCCAGCGCTGCGGCAAACTAGGCGGCAAAAAACAATTGAGTTCTAAGCCTTTTTCATGGGCGCGAGCCGACAACAATGCGCACACTTCCTCGACCAGCATAGGCAGGTTAAATTCGATATGCTCTAGCTCAATTTTGCCGGCTTCCAGTTTTGAGAAGTCTAAAATGTCATTGATGATGATTAACAAAGATTCGGCCGAATGGCTGGCCGTCGTGATCAAATCCTGTTGTTCACGGCTCATCGGGGTATCTTTCATAATGTCCAGCATACCCAAAACACCGTTCATGGGCGTGCGAATCTCATGACTCATATTGGCCAAAAATTCAGCTTTGGTTTTAGTGGCTTGCTCGGCGATATCACGAGCCGTTTCCAACGACTTTTTGGCTTGTTCCTGCAACAGTGCCAGTGCCAGCATATCGCCGACTTGTTGCAGCATGGTTAAGCGTGATTCAATTTTGACAGGGTAAGGGTCGGTATATAAAAATAAAATACCCAGGGTGGCGCCCGCTGACATAATCGGCACGATGTAATGACCATGTGACTGCATATCTTCGAAGACATGATCATGCCGTGGGTCGCAAAAACAATCGTCGGAGATGATCATTTCCTGGGCGATAGCCGCTCGACCACATAAACAGGCGCCGAAAGGAATGTGTTGTTCCCGGCGAATGAATTCCTCGCTGAACTGGCCATGCAACACAAACATGTCCAGAAAATCCTGCTCGGGGTCTTTTAAAAAAACACCGCCTTTACGCTGCAAATCAAATTCTTTTAGATTAAACAGAATATCCAAAACCCGCGTGATACGTTGTTGGAGCGGAAGCGATTGTTGCAAGGTCTCGGAAATAGCCAGCCGGGCTTTAGTGTCGGCATTTTCCATGCGTAGCGATTGTTCTTTATTCACCTGATCACTAATGTCGCGCTGAATTTGCACATAACCGAGTAATGCCCCGGCATCATTGCGAATACTGGTAATACTGATTTCGGCCCAGTAATCCCTCTGGTCGGGTGGGGTGGTTTGTCCCGCAATATTAAACGGTGCCGGACCATGACGTCTGCTGAGCAAACGACCGTTCCAGGCATCACCTTGGCGTAAATGCTGCTGCATTTGGCGCAAGGTGTCCGGGTCGGCATGAGGACTGTCGAAAAGTGTCGGCGTTTTACCTAAAATGGCTTCCGCTTTCCAGCCGGTAAAGTGGCATAAAGAAGGGTTTACATACTGAATGCAGCCATGATCATCGGTGATAAGTATCATTTCGCTACTGGCATCCAATGCTCGTTTTAGGATTAACAGACTATTTTGATGATCTTTAGTTTTACTGATGTCCTGCGCAATCGAAATGTATTGTGAAGGCTTATTATCATCGCCCAGCAAAGGCACGATGCTGGTGTCGACCCAATAAAATTGGCCTTGTTTGTTACGGTTGCAGACTTCGGCTTGCCAGGGTTGTCCATGGCTAATGCAGTGCCATAGGTCGCGGATAAAAGCTTTGTCATGATAGCCCGAGTTGATGATGCGGTGATCCTGGCCTAGAAGTTCGTTTTCATTGTAGCCGGACACGTCACAGAACTGGCGATTGACATGGGTAATGCAGCCATTGATATCGGTTATGCTAACCAGAGCATGAATATCCAAAGCCCTCAGCAATTGTTGATTGTATTGGATTTGCTGTTCATTACGTATGTGTTGGTCGCTGATTTTTCTTGCCAGCGGACGTAATGATAGGCTCCAAATGAGCGGGGAAACCAACACAGATAGTAAGGTTGTATTGAGTGTTATTTCCAGCAGTGGTGTTAATGCAATTCCCCATTGTGGCAAGACTTCTAGCAACTGCATGACTAAGGCTTCTGCAATGGCTATGACGCTGCTGATAATCAGCAGGGAAGAAATGAATAAATGGGTAATCGACTTTTTCATGGATGACAGATTGATCTGAACAATATATGAAAAGTAGTTGAAGCCAGGGGGTATAGCAATTGTTAGCGAAAAAAGGGCTAACAGGTTGAAGAGGAGTTAACGGCCTCCCTGGTTTTGCATGCTCTCTTACGGTCACCCATCAACGACCAAAACAGTCATTAATCGTCCAACGATTCTCTCTACTAATGGGTTGCCTCCACCAAGGTCTCCAACTGTTCAAGCAAAGTATCGCTCAAGTCATGGAGTTCACCTAGCCTATCAAGTACCGCTAGATTTTGGCCCCGTGCCTTAAGATCCAGTAAGTCCCCTGCTAATGTATGTATCTGCCTGTGCAGCTGTTCAATAACCTGGAGGTCTGGCGGTGCTTCTTGGCGTTTTAAATTTTCGGCATCCAGCCATATACCGAAGCGGCAATGATGTTGATTCTGTGGCGGCAGAACTTCAAGCTCTCCCTTAAGGAAGGCTTCGATAGAGGCAATCCAATAACGATGTTCGACAATGGCAAATAGTAAAGGTAAATCATTGCGACTTACCGAAGGCACATCATGCCAGGATGGATCGGCCCGCCAAGTAGTTGTCCAGCAAGGTAACTGATTTGCTGGCATGGGGCGAGCGATACCATAGCCTTGTGCTAGTTTACAGCCGAGTTTCAGCAACATTTTACCGTGCGCTATAGTCTCTACCCCTTCAGCTATAACTTCGCGGTGGAAAGTCCTGGCCAAGCCTACAACGCCCTCAATAATAGCTAAATCATCTGGATCGTCGAGCATATCGCGCACGAAACTCTGATCGATTTTGAGTAGAGTGACCGGCAAGCGTTTCAGGTAGGTTAACGAAGAATAACCTGTGCCAAAATCGTCAAGAGCAAAACTTACCCCTATTGTCCGACAAGCTTCGATAACATGGGATACTCTGATTACATCTTCCAGTGCGCTGGTTTCCAATATCTCTAGCTCCAGATCGCCAGGACTGATATTCGGATGAGCTATCAGCAAAGTACGTAGGCGTTCGATGAAGTCTGTTTGCTGCAATTGGTAAGCACCGACATTGACGCTCACCGGAATAGTAAATCCAGCGGTATGCCAGAGCCCCATTTGAGCTAGGGCTGTGTCGATAACCCACTCACCGATGTCAATGGCCAAAGGATGACCCTCTATCGCGGGCAGGAATTCAGCTGGCGATAGCAAGCCTTTTTCAGGGTGTTGCCAACGAATCAGCGCCTCGGCACCGATGACTATCCCCGTATGCATATTCACCTTGGGCTGGTAATATAATACAAACTCGTGCGTGCTCAGGGCATACCGGATGCGTTCCAGACTTTCGTGATGGCCACGGATGCTGCTGTCTTGTATAGCGTCGAATTCGTGGTAGCAGTTTTTTCCAGCCAGCTTGGCTTGATACATGGCCTGGTCGGCTTGACGTAGCAGTTGATCCGCCTCTACGTCTTCCGCCTGTGGATAGAAGGTAACTCCGAGACTGGCCGAGACTTGAAGGACAAGATCATCGGCATATACCGGTTGAGATGCTGCTGTGAGTAGACGTGTAAGTATTGGCCCGCTGGCTTCTATGTCGGCCAAATCGAGCAACACGACGACGAACTCGTCGCCACCTAGGCGCGCAAGGGTATCACCTTCGCGCAGGACCTGCTTCATGCGGGCGGCCACGGTCATCAGTAACTGATCACCGGCTTCATGCCCATGGTTGTCATTAATGGCTTTAAAGCCATCAAGGTCGAGAAAAGTCACTGCAAGTCGCTGACTGCGGCGTTGCGCCTGAGCCATGGCTTGGCTCAGGCGATCAGCCAGCAGTACCCGGTTGGGCAGACTGGTTAGCACGTCGTAGTGAGCAATGTGCTCTAGTTGCTGTTCATGCTCCTTAATTGAAGTGATGTCAGAAAACAACGCCACATAGTGTTGCGGGATGTCCTGGGCATCCCGCACGGCGCTAATGGTTAACATTTCAGCGAACACTTCGCCATTCTTGCGCCGGTTCCAGACTTCTCCGTACCAATACCCATTTTCAAGCAAATCGCTCCACATGGTCTCGTAAAACTCTTTCCCCTGCCCGCCTGAGCTGAGAATACGCGGGTTGCGGCCCAGGGCTTCATCCAGACTGTAACCAGTGATACTGGTAAATGTATTGTTAACATCGATGATCGTGCCATCAGCGGCGGTGATCATAATGCCTTCGCGAGCATGTGTGAAAACACTAGCTGCCAACTGGAGTTTTTCTTCTGCGTGTTTACGGTCAGTGATCTCCTCATAAACACCTAATAACCCAAACACTTCGTTGTTCTGGTTTCTGAGTTGAACCTTAGAGGTTCGTAGCCAAATTAACTGACCGTCTGGCGTCGTCTGAGTTTCATCATAAGAAAGCTTGGCGATAGCTGACGCAATCACGGCGCGGTCATCAGCACGATACAGATCCGCCTGTGCGGCCCATCCCATCTGATAATCGTCCTTACCGATCACATCCATGGGGTGCTTCATTCCTGCATCCTTAGCAAACGCCATATTGCAGCCGAGATAGCGTAAGTTGAGATCCTTCCAGAAAACCCGTATCGGGGCTGTATCAATCACTGTCATCAGTAGATTTTTTGATTCAGCAAGTGCCGTTTCCAACTCTTTGCGTTTGGTAATATCGGTTTTTACGGCGACGTAGTGAGTCACTACACCCATTGAGTTCTTGACAGGCGCAATGTGAGATTCTTCCCAATAAAGTTCACCATTTTTACGCTTATTAAGCAGCTCGCCATGCCATGCATCGCCTTTCGATAGCGTATTCCACAAGTCCAGATACTGTTCTTGGGGGGTCTGACCTGACTGAAGAATGCGCGGATTTTGTCCAATGGCTTCAGCGGTGTCATAGCCGGTGACTTTGGTAAATCGGGAGTTGACATACTGTATACAGGCATTCAGATCGGTGATGACCACTGATGCGGGGCTTTGCTCGACCGCGGTAAAAAGATTGCGCAGCATTTCCTCAGACTGCTTGCGTTCAGTAATGTCACGCAAAGCCGAGCGAGAGTACAAAATGATTCCGTGTTTGTCGCATACGGCCGAGGCATTCAAACTTACTTCGACTATGCTGCCGTCCTTCCGCCGTAGTTGCAACTCCAGGTTATGCAATTCTTTCAAATCCATGAATTTCTGGAACCCTGACCGGACAATGCCTGCACAATCAGGGTGGTAAAGTTCGAACACAGATCTGCCAACGAGCTCTTTTCTGCAGTAACCTGTTACATTCAACAAAGTCTGGTTGCAATCAATGATATTTGTAGTCTGGGCTTCGACCGATAAAAACATGTCGGGAGCATGGTCATAAAGGTCGCGATATTTTTTTTCCGCCTCTTTGCGCTCAACTTGCCTCCGATAGAAGAAATAACCCGCAATGCACATGAAAACTAAAACCATCGGTATGATGTATTTCAGTAAGTCGCGCAGGCCGACCTCTTTAACCTCGTAGACACCGAACCATTTATCGTAGAGCGCGTTATAAATACCATTGGACTTGGTGAGCGCGAGCCCCTCGTTGATCTTGCTTAACAAGTCAGATTGCCCATTTGCTACGGCAAATGAAAACTTCTGTGAAAACCCTGCTTTGACTTTAAGAGCCTCGATGTTGGTTAGCCCCAACTCTTGCAGTGTCTGAATTCCGGCCAGCTTACTGAGTAGCATCGCATCATGTTGACCTGAAGCCAGTAAACGCATGCCTTCGGCAGAGGTGTCCACCAGAATCAGCTGTTTCTCCCACCCTTTTGACTCGGCATAGTCATGCGCAAGGTCAGCCTTAAGCACGATAATGGATTTTCCAACTAAATCATCTTCAGAGGCGATATGGGATTCGCCCTTGCGTACGAAGATTGCGCCGTGAACGATGACATGAGGAACTGTAAAGTCGGCAAACTGATGACGCTCTTCAGATTGAGCAAGGTTAATCAAGACATCGACCTTACCCTCCTTGAATTCTTGAAGGATCTGATAGAAAGGTCTGACATGGAGGCTATATTTCAAACCGACTTCTGCCGCCACTGCTTCCCATAGATCGACAGTAAAGCCACCGGCAGTAGCATCGGTCATGCCTATAGCGAAGGGCGGATAGTCTTGTTCGCTGCCCACGACCAAGACATCTTTTTGTACCTGAATAGTTGGAATGGGTTTTTGTGCGGTGACGCTAGCTTGATTAACGGATGTTAAAGCCTGCGCAAATCCACTTGCCATTAATAAGAAAAGGAAGGGGACGACGAAAGCCGCCAAGGAATGATTGAATTTCTGCCAAATATTCAAAGGAATTTATAAAGTTATTTCAGCGGGGAATTAATAACGTCAGTATATACCGACAAGATCTACCCAGTTTTGCTAACTATGCGGGTATAAGTTTTATATTTTCCTCATGCCAAGACCTGCTTTAGCTCACTTTATTTACCTGATCAAGAATTATCTGCATCGCGCATCAGCCTGACCCGGTATTTGAAAACGCATATCGAAAAATGCCGGTGATTCCTTCAAAAGCTGATCTGGACAAGCAAAGCGAGTTTTATAATTGACAGACTGAATCCGTTGCTGGAAAGGGAAAAACGAAGCAAGCCTCGTGTCTTTTTATCAATGTCGCACACTTTGTCATGGGTGATTAGAGCGTTTGTTTCTAAAATCATCCGCTCAAAATGGTACCAAGACTTGCAATCAAACATCTATAACTCAAATTAACAGGCAGCTATCTAGCTTTAGTAGCCGCCATACATTGAAATACTTGAATGTCGAATAATGGCGTGCGCCGTGCAAAGGCGGCGCTTTACCAGTGGGTGAGAGACCCACCCGGCTAAATCGCTCCGGCCGGAGCTGGGTGGTGCCAGTCGCCCGAAAACTATGATAGCCAATCTTGGTGGCGATGCCGGCGGCGGCTACCCGACGCTGAATCATTGCATGCGCATTGGCTTGCCCCAGGGATGAGACGCTCATCCGACCGGTACCGCGACCCATACTGCGAAATAATAATCCCTTGGGATCATCGCTTAGCCCGGCCCCATCGATATAGGCCATGAGATAATCTTCAAGGTGATGGTGGCAGGGCATTTCGTGGCGTTTGCCACCTTTCTCCCGCAACCGCACCCACAGACGGCGATTTTGCGTGTAGACGTCCTCGACCTTCATGCCCAAGGCCGCGCCGATGCGAGCGAAGGAATAGATCATCAAAGCGATCAGGGCCCGGTCGCGCAGACCGACGAGTGTGCCGGTGTCGATGCTGTTCAGCAGGCGGCGAGCGTCTTCGCTATCCAGCACTGGCGTCTTGCCGACTTGTACCCGATGCGCCGGACCGCGCACTGAGGCGGCGGGATTAAGTGACACTATCTGTCCGGTCACCAACCAGTCGAAACAATGGCGGACGGCGGCTAACTGTTGCTTCACCGTTGGGGTAGAGACCTGGCGAGTTTTGCCCTCGACCCAGCTGGCGACATGCAAAGGCTGCACCTCAATGATCGAGACGACACTCGCCGTCACCTCGCACCAATCGAGAAATTCCGTGACGGCGCGACCATAGGCCCGTCGTGTGTGCGGGTTGCGGATATTGGCCGCGAAAAACTCCAGAAAGCGGCGATGCGCCCGCTCGCCGGCGGCGGTTATCAAGCGGGGACAGGTCGTAAGCGATGATGCGTTAACGGGTTGATTCAACATGGGCGTTACCTATTGTGATTTGAATTAGGATTCGAGATCCCATCAAAATCAGTAGCTCTCATCCCTTAATAGGGTAAGCACACGAGTTCTTGGTTTTTTTATGGGGTTTGCATGTTGTCTAAAAAGCCTTTGTTTATTATTAGAAAAACGGGTCTTTTCGAACCAGGCTTTGCAGCGACCAGGGCCTAAAAACACAAATTAACATTTTTACATTTTTGTGCCATAGTGTGATTTTAAGCCACCGAACGGATGGGACCATGAGCCGCCTGACGATAGAGATCACCGATCAACAGCATCAAAGCATTAAGGCAATGGCTGCCTTGCAGGGTAAAAGCATCAAGGAATATGCCATGCAGCGTTTGTTGCCGCTGACCGCCGATGAAGAAAAAGCCATGCAGGAACTGGAAGCGTTCTTAAAACCCCGCATTGAAGCCGCCGAACGTGGCGAAGTCGTCAGTGCGTCCGTTCATTCCATCTTTGAGGAAACCCTGGCCAAGACAGATTCATGAGCCTGCCCGTTGATTTTACGGCGGAGGCTATCCAGGATTTGTCCGCTATTGCCCGCTATACCGATGACACATGGGGGCGTGAGCAAGCGTTTCGTTATGCAGAATTGTTAAACAAACGCTTCCTGGCTATTGCGGAAGGGCGACTATTCTCAAAGGTGCTTTTCCCTAAGTATCCCCAGGTCCGGGTTTGTCGTTGTGAACATCACTATATTTTCTTCATGCATCCACCCGAAAGCCGGAAGCCCGTGATCTTGGCCGTGCTGCATGAACGTATGAACCTGTTGGCGAGGCTCAAGGACAGGCTTTGAGACGGGACATACTGACCGGTGATAAACCCCATTATCACCGATAGGTATAGCTCCCTTGTGCCACTCGACTCGTTATAACGAAAGGTTTACGCCGTAGTCAATTGGCTCCAAATCGCGCTCTCGAAGCTAACTACGGACAATTGGTTTTTCGCGCATGACCATGGTCGCTATTGCCCAAAATCGCACGAATCCTTACGGTGCAGTCACCCAAATTAATGCGAGGATTGCTAGTCGTTTTTTGGCCATAAATATCGCCTTATAAATTGCTGAATGTCGTGTCTGTCATGGATATGATCCACAAGACACTAAGATGCAGTGGGTAAAAGGCATAGAAGGCCCATTGGATGCGGGGGACTGGCAATCGCACTAAACAGGCCATCAATGCAACCGGCAACACGGCCAGCGCCCAGTAATTACCGCTGATCAGACGTAACGACAGAATGGATATAACTGCAATAATTACTGGGGCAAGCCGTGGTGTTTTACAGTACCACCACGCAGATAATCCAAGCACAAGACCGGGCCACCAATATTCGACCACTGAGCCGCCCAGCAAAAACACCACTGTACCCGCGAGGTAGCCAGTGACTGTTTCGTACTCGATTAAATAAATGGTGAGCGTGAGAATCAATAACGCAAACATAAAATTTAGTGGCCACCACCCAGCAAGTAATCCACCAAGCGCTAGGAAGGCTGGTGTTGCTAACGATCCACATAACGCTAATCGCTTAATTATCCGGATATGTACACCACGTTCGAACGACCTTGGCCTAGCAAGGTTATAGGCAAGGACTAAAACAAATAGCGGCATTGCTAAGCGGCCTATGTTGAATAAAACAGGAATGGCTCCCTTATATAGATATTTGTTGGTGTGATCGATAACCATTAGGATCAGGGAAAACCACTTGATGGCTTCAATGGTGCCATCTGCCACAACGACACGAGGATAGTTCATTTCATCCTTCCTTATTTTAGCGGCTAAAATGGGATGGTTAGTCAGAGCTAACCATAATTTTGCGAGGGACGTAGGTCATGCTGGCCATATGCAGTTGCATCGGTTTTTGATACTCCGGCGTTATGGGTTCGGGTTGTACTTGAACGACCTCTGCTATTCCACCCTTTAAAAATGCATCCAGCCAATCGGCCCATTTGTTGGCCCTTACCATCAAATCGGCTTTATACACCCCGTTGTAATAAGGGGTTCTTGAATGATAATTGGCGACTTTTGTCCATAAATCACCCTTATCGTCTTTGATATGGACGGCCAGTCGCCAGGCGGCTAGATCGTAGGGATAACAACCTGACCTTGCTACATCCTCTGGCGTAATGCCGTATTTTGCCAATTGGTTTAGGTACGATGTGTTGAATTGCATTGGTCCCACATCGTGGGTTCCGTTTGTATTCCTTACCCATTGCCCAGGCTTTCCGCCCTCTTTCTCGGCGACTGCCAGCACAATATTCGCGGGTATATCGTATTTTGCCGCCGCAGTGATCGAGCATACAATCCGCTCTTGTTGTTGTGGAGGAATGTCGATTGCAGGCATATTATTGTCTCGGGCACTGATTTAAAAAATTCGCGCGAGCCGTTGCTGTATCACTCATATCGTCGAAATCAATTCCGAAATAACGATTTAATGATTCCTGGCACTCGTCAGGTTGTCTGTTGCTTGCTAGGCAAAGAATTGCTTCGCAAGCTAATTTCCTATCGCCTGTGAGCCATTGAGGTGTCGGGACTGACGGTGTTCTCTGGGTGTTGGACTGAGCATGCACTAGCATCGGGAATATGCTGATTGCAGCAATGCATAATTTTAAAGCGTTCATGAATTGTTCTCCTGTTATGCTGAATGCGCGTTACCGCTATCGTTGTTAGTGAATGCCGCGACCTCTTCATCCGGATCAACCGTTTCATCCGATCCCGATAGGCTATCGCCGCCAAACGTGGGAGTTGATTGCCCGCTATTGCTTATTGCTGCCGCGACTTGTCCGCCAAACGTATTGCTGGTTCTGTCCATCATTTTTTTCTTTGCGACCTCTCCAATTCCGGTTGCAAGATTTTTAACCATTGATGGCCCATATTTGGACTCATTTGCCTGCTTTGAGGAACCACTGCCTCCCATTGCTTCGCTAAGTGGGGTTGTTGTGTTCGAAGTCGAACCGCCATTGGCGGTGCTCTGACTGCTTTGAAGATAGTCGGCTGTCATTCTGGAAGCTCCGTCCGCCCCACTTCCGACGAATTCCGCGGCTTTATTTGATGCCGCCATAATGGCTTGCATACCGCCGCCGATATTTGTTGCTCCAGCGGCAATCGCTCCGCCTGCAACGCCAATGGCGGCTCCGGCAGTCGCAGCAGCCGCCATTGCCGAGCCGGCTCCAAACCCATTACCCAGTGCGCCGGTTCCTCCACCGAATGCGACTTGCCCAAGCATAGGGGGCACTTTATTGACCAATAACAACAAAACCACTGATGCAACGAGGAATGAACCCATATCCGCGTAGGTCATATCGACCTCCATTGCCGCGACATAATCATTGATAAAGGCTTGACCTATCCCAACAATCAAAATCATCGTCATCAACTGAATGGCGACGTTTAACACCGTTTTGTAAAAGCCGATGGCCATGTCCGTAGTCCATCGGCCACCGCCAAAGCCAAGATATATAACGCCGGCGTAGGCAAGAATCCATCCACTAACAAAGAGCACAAGCATATTAGTGGCGATCAGGGCCATGATCACCAGCACGACAGCGCCCATGATAATTAGCGCCGCACCCTCTACCGGCTCCCAGATTGAGGACGCCGTAATCGCCTTTCCGAATACCTGAAATCCCGCATCAATAATGCCGGACGGTGTTACCGCACCTAATCCGGCCGCATTTGAGCCTAACGTTTGCAGCGATGCAAAAATGCCGGTTGCCATTGCCGGACCGTTACTCAAAAGCCACCAGAAAAACCCTGTTGTAATCGTGAAACGGAGGAATTCGGTATAGAACTCGCCAATATCTGCCTTTCTCAATAGTAAAAAACCATGCGTCCATACCATAGAAATTAAGGCCAGCACCCAGAATAGCCAGATTGCTCTTGCAGTAATCGCATCGGCCCAGCCAGCCGCCGCACCGGCAAACCGGCCTTGAACATCGTCCATAATATTTGGCCCATCTATTGCCGCCAAAGCGTCAGTAGATGCGACCATCAGGATGGCTACAATCAAGAATATTCGTTTATTCATTTGCCTTTTCTCGCGCTATTTGATTGACCAGTTTCGATTGTTAGCAGCACCGAACGACACACGACGAGCACATGCGGAGGCCAGTCGTCTCCGCTTTTTTTCATTTGCGATGCGAATGAGGTTTTCGTGCCTACAATTTATTTCATTAACAATAAACTCATCGACATCCGTCTCCGTATCCTCAGCAACTGGCAAGGAGTCTTCGTCTTGATTGACCAACTCATCCCAATTACTGACGGTTGTTGCAATAGCGGCCATGATAAAAATAACAACTAAAATGTATTTAATGGGCATACGCAATTACCTGATGGTCCAGCCTTCATTATCGCGGTACGCATAGGGCACGATGTGGGCCTTGTCTGATGCCGCTTGTTGTTGCGCTTCTTTATTTGCCAGGGCCTGATTGCGGGTTATTTCGGCGTTTTGTTGCGCAATCATCAATCCGCGTATTTGTAGAAGTTGATTAGCCTGTTGGCTGGCAAGTTGATTGGTATAACCGATAGCCTTGACTTGACCATCGGCGCCTTGTGCCGCCGCTTGAATATCTTCGAGCGTCGCGGCATCCGCTTCTAATGCATTTTGTTGGCTATCGAGGCCCTCAATTGCGGCCTTGTTTGCGGCCTGTTGCGCCTCCGAGCCAATGTGTAAAGAGTCCCGTAAGTCGGCTAAATCGGCATCCGTACAGGCGTCGCCGTTAAAACAAGGCGATCCCCGATACGTGTTGATGTCTTTAAACTTTGCCAAATAGTTATCAATGTTACCGAACCTGTCTTTATAACCTGTGACGGTATCAATGGTTCCGCGAAGCCTTCCCATTGTTGCAGTCGCTCTATCCCAGATATTGACCGCTGGCGACGCTGTGTTTTGCAGCATATTTTCATATTGCTGCAACTGCGTTGAATACTGTTCCAATTGAGTGGCGTATTCTTGGACTTGTTTTATTGTCTGAGCCACTTCTTCAACAGCACTCATAACGTTTTGAGTCAGGTTCGTACCGTCGATTACGGGAATGCCCGCGTTTGAAATGGACGGCCTAAACATGACGATAGCGGTCAACACCCCTACTAATATTTTTTTAGCGGCTAAAATATTTTTGTTTTTCATAAATGACTCCTGTGGTGTAAACCTTAATAATCAAATGCTTGATACGGTTTGGTTAGAGTTAAATCTTTTGTAACGATAATGTTGAATCGATAACCCGGTCTGATTTCCAAAGTCGGCGCGATATTCATGTTTTTCGCGATCATTTGTGACGTTACTCGACCTAATTGTTGTCCCAGAGCATTACTCAACGCACTATTGGCGTTTGGCGCTGTGTACACGCCGTTTTGCTGGTTTTGCTGCTGGTTATAAGTGATGCCGGCTGTAATGGCGGACATTAACAACGCCGAACCGAATATTCGGACAAAATGATGATTCACTTGATCGGTAAATCCGGCATAACCGGCACTATCTGCGCCCGGCATTGCGCCAATATCCATCGCTTTGCCGTCTGGGAAGACGATACGTTGCCATGCGACTAGAACGCGAGATTGCCCGTATTCCACTTCGCTTGAATACACGCCAACTAACCTTGATCCTTGCGGGACCAACAAATATTTTCCTGTCGCAGTGTCAAAAACATCCTGTGAAACTTGGGCCATAATCTGCCCAGGTAATTCGGAATTGATTCCAGAAATTAAAGTCCCAGGAATAATAAAACCGGCTCTCAGTTCAAAGGGTGTTCTCGGCGCTTCCGGCAACGAATCTAACCGCCATCTATCACTTGATCCTGATTGCCCAAATTGATTAATATTGTTTCTATCGCCCTGAGTCTCGGAGCTGACGAGTTGCGGCGACAATTCGCTTGCGCTAATACCGCCTTCCCCGCCTGTTTCCATAAGTCCGGAATCTTTCAATGCTGAAAGCCGCTTCTTATATGCCGTCAGAGTGTCGGTTTCCATCTGTTCTCTGACTGCTGCTAACTTTGCGAGTACCCCGTCTCGTCCAGTTGTCTGCACATGTGGTGCTGCAATGACGCCGGGAGGCGAACCAGCGCTACGTGGAGCTGTAACCGTAACCATCGTTCTTGCTTTAATCGCATCTTCGAATTGTTGACGCTTCATTGCGGCAATACGTGCGGCGGCATCCTCCTCCGGGGTGCGTGCTTTATTGGGCGCGGCCGATGGCGGCGTAGGTGGCATATCGGCCCGAACTATTTTGACTGGCGGTGCCTGCTCTATCTGCGGTTCAGATTGCGGCTTGGATGCTGGAGGAATAATGCCGCCCAGGTTATTGCCCACTATTTCTTTGGCGAGCATATTGGCGTTTCCCGCTTTTTGCCGCTCCGCCGTTTCTGGTTTGTCTTGCTGGTTTGCACGGTCGGCGGCCACCAGAACCATTATGATCAAGAATATCGAGATGGCGACACCCAAGATAAGTACGGGTAAGTTATTGACCCGACGAACACCGTGACCAGCTTCTGGCTCATCCGGTGACAATTCAGGTGACATGTATTCTTCATTGACGGTATTTGCTGTAGTTTCCATTGCCTTACTCCATTTTTGCCCAAGCGCCTGCTGATAAGGCGGTGTTGTTCTTCGCCTCATAAGCATGAGTCAACGTTACGTCGTCAATATTGAGCTGAATGCGGTACAAGTTGGGCACATTGATAGACGGCTTATCAATAACGTACTGGAATCTCAACCCTGTGCCGCCAACGCTTTGCTTCGGGCTATATTCCTTCACTGCATAGCCTTTTGCTCTCAGCGAATCCACCAACAGCATTCCGAATCTATCTGATTTTGGAATGCTTTGGCCAAAATTGAATTGAGTTTGAGCCGGTGGATATACCTTTTCCAAATGCTGAATGGTATCTGCCGCAATACCTTCATGAAGTCCGGAGGGCGCATTTGATTCGAAATTACCAAATCGTTCCGTTGCGCATCCAAACTGTCCGGCGACACAGATGATGAACACTAATAGTTTGATCATGTTATTTCACCCGCTGAATGGTTACGGTGTCTTGATTGGAACCAACACCTGCAATCATGATTGCCCTGTCGAATACAGTGTCGACAATGTAACGGTCGCCCTGTACGCGATAATTCACCATCACGGTTTCATCGTCCTCAAACACCCCCCCTTCCCTTCGCACAACCAGCAATGTCGGCGCTTCGGTTTGTGCCATTGTTTCCGGCATTTGAATTATGGTCTTTTGCTTATCGTGATATACGCGGACCGGTGTCCATGCAATTGGGCCATTAGGTTCGATTTCATAATCGAAACTCAAGTCGCCTAAATACTCCCCGGTTTGCGGTATAGTCTTTTCTTGACGATCTTTATTTTCTCGATGCACGATGGCATTCCATTTCGCCATCGCATCCTCTGGATAAGTAAAAGCCACTTTGGGCATGTACTGCGTCCGGTGGGATCGTAGTTGCAAGTTATAGGCTCGGCGATTGGTTGTCACCGATAGCGATGTTTCCAAGCCCACATCATGCGGTTTGATAATCAGATGTTGTACTTCGCTTTGGCCACTACCTTCTATTGCTGGTTCTATGGTCCATCTTGCGGTATCGCCTAGATTTATCCCGTTTACTTGTTCGCCAGGCTGCAACGATACGTCACACACTTGGAGAACGGCGCAGACAATACTTGGTTGTTGAGCCCCGTATAGGAACATGATGGTACCGTTTTGCCCACTGGTTGGAGCCATGCCGGTCGCGCTACTGGCTTTCCATTTTTCGGCTATCTCAATAGCCTGTTTTTCTTGTTTGGTTAATGTCGGGTTTTTGGTTGCAAAGTACATATCCGCCATATCAGGCTCCGCTACCGCAGACCGCATTACAAATAGCGTCATGGCTATCTTTATCACTGCTCTGTATTGATTTTTCATGAGATTCCCTCGTTCGGTTAAAACTGTTGTTGTCTGGACCAGGAAAAGTCTTTCACGTAAATTCCCATTGGATTTTTACGGACCTGTTCTTCGCTTGTGGCCGGCGTCGGTTCAACGACTTTGATGGTGACCAATGCCCTCATGAATGCAGGTTTGCCGGTCACGACGCCCTGCCGGTCGCGGGTCGTTTCAATCCAATCGACCTCCCAGGTATCTGGGGTTTGAGCCAGAACATTCACCACTTCTACGCTTACCATTTCCTTTATCGCGCGTTTGAACGGACTAGATTCTTCGGTGCCATTCAACCATTCAGTCATTTTTTGTAGCGATGGATCGCCAGGCGCTAACATGGCGTAGACATCCATAACGGCTTTTCTTTGTAGCGCGATGTCTATGGTGACTATTCGAGAGTTTGAGATAAAGGCCGAAACAGCAGATGCGACTACTCGCGCATCCACTGGTGATGCGCGGTCGGCTCTGGCTACGGCTGCGGTTTGACCTAGCTTGTCAACCTGTATAACGTAAGGCACAAATTTCGATAGCTGGCCGATATGAATCATTCCTCCAACCCCAGTTAACGCCACCAACATGGACAATATTCCCATTACTTGCCACGCCTGCCGCGTAGAAATAACGCCTTGTGTGTGATCCTTCCAGGTTCGTCTTGCGGACAAATACGGATTTTCGTTTTCTCCGGCTCTACGGCCACCGATCAGCTTTTCAGGTCTTTTTCTAGGGTCTGCTTTTGGGTCTTTTCTTTTAAAAATCATGCTGCTTCCTCCAAGTAATCTTCAATGCTTAAACCCTTCCGAGCGAGCCATTCACCAACCCATTCATGACCATGAGTGGCTTTTAGTTTCTTGATGGCTGCAACAGAGTCTTTATCCGATGAGCCGACAAATGCGAGAGCGAGCGGGCCTAACGCAAGATCATAAAGACGACAGCCTTCTTCCGAGACGTAGTAGTAATGTCTCTTGGGGATTGCTGTAGCCAATAATTCAATTTGCCTAGAGTTAAGGCCCATACGGCGATACAGTGCGGTCGCGTCTTCCTCTCTGGCGTAAATGTTTGGCAAGAATATTTTCGAAGCAGTTGATTCGATAATTACGTCGAGGATGCCCGAATTGGCGGCGTCGGATAAATTTTGAGTTGCCATCAGAACGAAACAGTTCGCTTTTCGCAGTACCTTTAGCCACTCTCGAATTTTTTCGCGAAATACCGCATGACCAAGCATTACCCAAGCCTCGTCCAAAATAATCGCCGTAGGCTGCCCGGTTAATGATCGTTCGATGCGCCTAAAGAGATATAACAACACTGGAAGCGCATAACGATCCCCGAGGTTCATTAACTCTTCTATTTCAAAAACCGTGAAATCGGTAAGTTCTAGCCCGTCCTCGTCGGCATCTAATAGATGCCCCATTGCGCCATCAATCGTGTATTGTTTAAGAGCTTCGCGTATTGCCTCATCTTGAATAGTTACCGTGAATTCGGATAACGTTCTAGCACCGCTGTTATGCATGTTGATGATGGCGTTACCAATTTCATTTCGCTGACCGGGTGATGTATTCAAGCCATTTAACGCCAGAATGATGTTGATCCATTCCATAGCCCATGCTCGATCATTTTTTGTTTTCAGATATTGCAAAGGACAGAAAGCCAGTTTTTCGTCGTCGGCAGCCACAGTGAAATGCTTGCCGCTCTTCCCGCCACTCGTTGCGTGGATTGCTTCGGTTAATGGGTACAGCGACATCCCTTTATCGAATGCAAAGATGTGCATGCCTTGATAGCGGCGTAACTGTGCGGCAAGTATGGCTAGATGTGTTGATTTGCCGGCCCCAGTTCGACCGAACATGAAAGTATGTCCAACGTCACCAACATGTACGTTTAGCCGAAACGGCGTTGATCCCTGGGTAACACAATGCATTATCGGGGGCGATAGCGCCGGGTACATTGGACAAGGTGCATATTCTCTGCCTGTCCAAATTGTGCTAATCGGCAACAAGTCCGCCAAATTCATAGTGTTCAACAAGGGGCGACGAACATTCTCGACACCGTGGCCCGGCAAACTACCTAAGTAGGCTTCCATTGCGTTAATGGTTTCGATCCTAGCGACAAATCCAAGCCTGTTTATGGCCTTCTCTACCTGTTGTGCCAATTCCTGTACACGTTTTCTATTCTCATCCATTAGTACTACAACACTGGTGTAATAGCCTTGGGCGATTATGCCGCTATTGACTTCTGCTAACGCTGCCTGCGCGTCGTCCACCATGTTTTGCGCGTCCTCGTCTATCGGTCCTGTGTTGAGATTGAACACTTGATCGATGAATCCGCGTACCTTCTGCCGCCATTTTTTTCGGAACTTTTCCAAGTGACTGATAGCCTCGTGCGGGTCCATAAAAATGAACCTTGAAGACCAGCGATATTCGATAGGTAACTCTCCAAGGACGGTTAACATTCCCGGTGTCGATTCGAGCGGGAACCCTTCAATGGCTACTACCTGGATGTATTTTCGACCTATCTTGGGAATCACACCTGCGAGCAAATCCTCTCCACCAATTAAACAGTCGAGATACATGGGGTTTGTTGGCAGTTGGACCGGATGATTTTTTCCGGTAATACAAAACTGCAACCACCGCAGAAGATCGTCATGAATGACAGTTGTCCCGTCTTCATTAACGATTTCATGGCCTTTTAATCTGCGTAAGTTGACCGCTGCCGACAATCGCGTTTCGATGTTGTGACATTCGCGTTTAAAGTGCTCGATTAGGTCGGTTGTGTGTGTCTTTGAGTCGGGTTTCTTAGCGTCGTCATCGAACATAAGCTCAATAAACTTGCGCTCAGCAAGCACAGGCGGGAGATATGTCAATGTCACGACAAAGTACCCTTCGTACATGGTACTTAGCCCTTCGAATAGTGTCCGGCGCTCTTCGTCGATGGCTGCCGTGATTCGATCGGGAAATGTCGATAAACCGCGTTCTGAATATGACGGTGCCGGGCGACGCACTGCGTCGACGTGGATCATCCAGCCATTACCTAGCCTGGATACTGCTTGGTTTAGTCTGGCGGATATTGATTCGCGATGTGCTTCGGTTGAGCTATCGTTATCATCACTCGTATAAAGCCAGCCGGCGAGAAACGATCCATCCTTACCAACAATAATACCGTCATCGACCTCGGCGGCATAAATCAAAAGGTCGGCAACGCTGGCGTTTTTTGATCGATGTTGACTTAACCTGCGATCCTTGTCCGCTCTGTAAATCAATCTCGCGAGGATGGCGACTAACAATATCCCTAATCCAGCTATCGTGAATGTTATGGCCTCGATCATCATCTGTATTGTTTCCCTTGGCTATTTGGATTTTCGCGAAATGGGGTGCTTCTGGCCGGGTAATAACCTCTTAAATTACCTATCCGCGTACCTCGATACCGTAAATGTCGTAGATAAATAAATCGCATTTTCGGGTCTGATTTAGCCGCCAACCGTGCTAGATATAACGAACATAACCATAGAGTTATCCCGACGATGGCTGCCCTCAGTTCTTGAGCGGAGAAAATTAACGCTCCGGCCACAAGGCCGGAGAACATCACAAACTCGCGATCACCGCCCATGAACAAGTTGTCTCTGTTACCCGCTCTGCGGATAGGAATCGCGCGCAAGGCCATTACTTTTCACCCACCACTGCCAATGATTGACCGATGCCTTTTGATGTACGCAGTTGAAGGCCGGCTAATATGGCGATGGAACACGCGGTTATGAGAACCGCCTTGATGTAGTGCGCTAAATGGACGCCCATAATGTTGAGTTGTGTACCTGCATCATCAGATGAAGGCATGATTACGGCTCCGCGACCAAACACGTTAGTCATCACGTTTTGAGCGCCGACTAAGAGAGCCATGACGAGAACGATGAAGATCAGTGTCCGAAAGAATCCGTTTAAATCCCCGCCGAAAATCAACACACCGCCGGCGACAATAATCCCGATCAGTGACAACGAAAATGCCACGGGGCCGGTGACAGATGTTCGAAGACTCGTAAGCCAGTCTTCATAAGGTAATGCGCCACCATCACCTACGGCGGCGGTCGCCTGTTCAGGGATAAAAAAAACCAATACCAGTAACACGATTAGCGGGGCTGTTTGCAGTCGATTGGCAAGTGCATTCATTTTGTAACTCCTACAGATTAGCGGTTATGTAGTGACCGTCCCTGTAGCCAGAAACCTTTATGATTTCTTGAATACGACGGCCCTCTTGGGTTTTGGCGATAAAAACAACTACATGTACCGCTTCGCCAATCAGCGGTTCAATCGGTCTTGGTGATTCCGGATGCATGCTGATTAACATGGACAATCTGTCCAGTCCTGCCTTCGCATTGTTTGCATGCAGTGTGGCGGTTCCGCCCTCGTGGCCCGTATTCCATGCCATTAGTAGGTCTAGCGCCTCTGGTCCACGCACCTCGCCCACTAATATTCGATCTGGCCGCATCCTGAGCGTTGTTTTCAATAACTGCGTCATCGGAACATCGATAGTTGAGTGATACTGAACGTAGTTCTGGGCCGCACATTGGATTTCGCCTGTATCCTCAATAATGAACACTCGTTCTGTGGGGTCGAACTCAACCATTTTGTTAATGATGGCGTTTACCAACGTCGTTTTCCCTGATCCAGTTCCTCCGACGACCAGAATGTTTTTGTGATCTTCGACCGCCTTTGTAATCGCATCGAATTGATTACTGGTCATAATGCCGTCCGAGACGTATTGCTCCAGTGGAAATATTGCAACAGCCTTCTTCCTGATTGCGAAAGTCGGTGCAAGCACAATAGGCGGTAGTTGACCGGCGAACCGCGAGCCATCAAGGGGAAATTCGCCTTCTAGGGTGGGTTTTAATCTGGTAATTTCTTTACCGTGAAAACCAGCAATAGTTTTAATAATTGCCTCACCCTTGCTGATTGATAAAGTGCCTATGCACTTCATCTTGTCCCCAAGACGTTCTTGCCATAGTTTGCCGTCGGCATTCAGCATTACCTCAACGGTTTTCGGATCAGCTAAAGCGGACAAGATGATTGGTCCTAAGTCACGTTCGAGCTTTACTTTTGCCCTATCACTAACTGATTCGTGTAAATGTGGTTCGTGGGTCATCGTTATCCTCTCTGTTTGGTGCTTCACTGCTTCCTTGTGCTATTTAGCAAATATGCAATGCACTTTAATAATAGTGCATTGCACTTTATTACAAGTCGCCTATGCAGTCAACATAATGTGCATTGCGCTCTTGCATTTTTTTTACAGACCCCGCTCATTTTGTTAGGGCAATTGAAGTCCGTTATGTAATATCGTGTAGGTTGCTATTTTTTTAGCGGCTAAAATTTCGTAGCGGCCTATTGGGCTGCGAAGTACGAGTGAAAACAGCTAGAAAAATTAGCATGTTTTTTACATGCAATAAACAACGAAAAAAATATTATCAACAATGACTTACAAAGGCAAATACATTAATTTTTTTTATTCGATTTTATGGAAATAGACTACCCTATTAGCGACTTAGGTTGCGCTGTTGTGCGAATGTCATTCGCTGATTGGCTTGAAATACGTGAACTTGAGTTCTTTGATGTTGATACAGGCGATCATGACGGTTTTGTTCAACACATTCCGTCTTTGTACGCTTACTCAATCACCGTAGCGTTGGTGAAAGTCGACAATACGCTATTCAAATTAACCGGGAAACGACGTAAGGAAGCGTGGCTGAACGGCATGCTGTCAAAACCTGATTACCTTACGACCTTGATATTCGATATGACCGAAGCGGATTTTCAGACGTTATGCACTGAAGCGAAGGCGAAGAAATTTGAGGCCCTTCCACCACATGAAGTTGTTAAGGCGTCCTATAACGAATTGGGATTGGTCTTTGTTTCCGAACGGCTGCGAAATGGATTTATCAATGAAGCCATTCATATCGCGCTACGGGGCCGTCAACGTTCTCTACAAGACAAAAGATCAATCAGAGAACGTGAGGACATCAATATGAAAAAAGCTATTGAATTATTTAAAAACGAACTTCTGTTGATCGATGGCCTACTCCCTAAATCGGATGTTTTTACAACGGGTGTATTAGCTGGGGCGCTAATAATGCTTGGCCTAAATAAACCAATTACTGAATTTCTGAAACGATTGAACGATAATCAAGGGAAAACTAAAGATGGATTAGGCGACCCGATTGAATGT
The DNA here is from genome assembly GCF_001644015.1 of Methylomonas lenta. Classification (GTDB taxonomy): domain Bacteria; phylum Pseudomonadota; class Gammaproteobacteria; order Methylococcales; family Methylomonadaceae; genus Methylomonas; species Methylomonas lenta. Next base: position 13,988 of record NZ_LUUI01000090.1, on the reverse strand, counting down.
TTGTTGAAAGCAATTCATCGCCACAAGATAAGTCAACGGACAATGCAGCCGCGTATGGCAATAGATTTGGCAAAAAAAACAGTTCACGCTATTGCTATTTGGCTAGAAGGTGAACAATCGGCTAAATATTGGCGAATGAGGGATTTAACCGGGCATGAGCTGATGCCTTTAATTATGGATTTGAAGCAACTAAAGATGATAAATGCGGAAAGAGATTTATAAACTATTGAAAACTAGTATTATCTTTTTCAGTTGCTCAACATTCGCAAAAGACCCTCAAGTAGCTATTATTTACTCGACGGAAGCTTTAGGGAATCCGGCATATGCTCAAGTAATAGCCGGAATCGAACAAATCAATAGTCATGTTCAACGAATCGAATCTACTGGCGATAGCAATAATTTAATTTCTATTCTTGAAGGGGCTCATGCCGACAGGGTTATTGCGCTTGGCAAAGGGATTGTTGACGCAATTTACAAAACGCAATATCGAGAACGAACATTGGCCGGTTTAATGTACTTTAACCCCACTGAATTCAGTGGGGTTGGCCTGGCCCTCGACAATCGTGTACTAGTTGAACATCTGGCTAGGTTGTTGCCTTCTGTCAAACGCATCTTTGTCGTTCAACAGTCTCATTTTCAGACCATTGATTATGTACCGTCTAATCTAAAGCCCTCTGCCACCATGGAAGTAAGAGAAGGAGTGGATTCGCTAGATACTATTCGTGTTCTCGGCAGGTTGTTAGATGAAGTGACGGCCTCTGATGCAATATTTATCCCAGCGAATTTACCAAAAAATATTCTGTACGAAGTCGCCAAAGCCGCATGGGACAAAAAAGTCATCCTTTTATCGACAAACCTTAGCCACTTAGAAAATGGAGCCCTCATCGCCGCTTATCCTGATGATTTCGCGCTGGGAGAGCAATTAGGCCGCTTAGTGAACCGGCCCAACCCTGTCTACGAAAACATCAAGGTCATTAAATTCGCGCTGAATAGACGAGTTGCACAACATCTTGCCATTGAGTTCGATCCAATTGTATTAGATTCATTCGCACTTAAAATTAAATGAACTTGCTCGACCGCTACAACATACAACAGCGGTTCAATCTGTTGATTTTCATTTCCATTATACTGGCGTCATGTTTCTTAATTGGATTCATGCACAAGCTAATATCAAATTACATCAACGACTACACCAGTCACTATTGGCGAGAACACACAAAGACATTTGCCGATTCCGCTATATATCCGGCTATTTTAAGTTCAACATCTCAGTCGGAATCCGTTGCCCATAGCTTTGCGTCAGACAAGAACGTATTGGGAGCAACAATTTACAATAATCGTGGAGAACTTTTGGCTTCTTATGGTGCCAGGTCTGTATGCAAGGTCACTCCTTTCTTTCGCACAGAAGAGTCCAGTTTTTTAGATAACCGCGATTCCTGGTGCTTCTATTCCCCTATATATCAAGAAAGCTATTTAGGGTACGTTGAATTAGTTATATCGAAATCCGAATATGACTTAGTAATGAAGAAGCTTTTACTAGGATCGATATTGATTACTCTCATTTTCTCGTTGTTTTTTATTATTATTGTCCGGAGATTGTCAAGATTATTCACCTCAACTTTGATGGAAATGGCAATGGTACTCAATAAGGTAAGTCTAGGCGAGCGAGGAAATCGTGTTCATTTCTCGGGGGTGTCCGAAATCAATAACATGCGGATTACTCTTAATGAAATGTTGGCCAATATCGAACTTACAGAAACCGAACTAGAGAAAAGCGTCGAAGAGCGAACGAGTGCATTAAAAATAGCGCTCGAAAGCAGCAAAACCGCTAATGTGTACAAGGCGCAAATCATGTCGATGGTAAGTCACGAAATGAAAACACCTTTACACGCCATAGGAGGATATTTACAACTGTTGGCCGAACGATTACCGGATGATCCTGCTTACAGAGAAAATCGTGCGTTACATGCAAAGGCATTGGTGCGTGTTAATGACTTAAATAATTTAATCGACAATATTCTGTTACATGCACAACTAGAGGCTGATCGTTATGAAGTGGCACTTACTTCTATTGCCATTGCCCCTTTAATGAACGCTTGCGCCGAGAATGTTGCCCCGTTACTTAACCGCAATCGCAATCGAATTCAGCTCATCGGCTCTGATGCCATGTTTGTATCGGATAGCGAGGTATTACGGCACATTCTGAATAATTTGTTGAGCAACGCTTGTAAATTCACCGTAGATGGTGTCATCACGTTGACCTGGCGACTTAGCCAAGCCTTTTTAATTATTGAGGTTGCTGATACCGGTTGTGGAATACCCGCCGAGTTTTGCGATCAAATTTTTGATCCGTGGTGGCAAATAGACATGAGTCTAAGCCGGCGATATGGTGGGCACGGACTTGGGTTGGCAATAACAAAACAGTTCGTGCAGCGTTTAAATGGAGACATTTCTGTTGAGCCTAATCTCGTGTCTGGCACTATTTTTACAATCAGGATACCGAATTCCAAATCTTAGCTTGTTCGTCTTCAGATAAATTGTTTGGTAAGTTTAGTTTGATTGATTCGATAATACGTCTTGCTTTTTCAATATTGCTACCTTTTAACTCCCGTTCCAACTCATAGACTAACTTTCTCAGTTTTTTTTGTTTTTGATCGTAAAAATAATCCTGATAAATTAGTTTTGCTTTATTTATTTGACAAACACATTGAGCCCTTAAATCCGTCAATGTGTACGGTTTTGGTAAATATTGACTGGCCCCGTTCAGGATAAATTCTTTGTTATATTCTGGCTTATCGAAAGCCGTCATGACAATAATCGGCTGATTTTTATCAACATCCATTATTTCCGATAGCACTTCATCGCCTTTGAGCCCCGGAAGCATGTAGTCAAGCAAGATAAGATCGTGACGCTTCTTTTTCCATAATGCCACACCTTGTTCGCCATCTTGCGCTCTATCAACGTCATAATCGGCCTTTAAGGCCTCATATACTATTTCTGCGGCATCCTCATCGTCTTCAATGACCAAAATGCTTGCCTTTGCCTGGCCACGCTGTCCGCGAACATATCCGACGTTGTCCGCTTTCTTTAGGGTTTCTAACAAGTCATTTATTGAAATAACTTGGAAGTGATGCTCTTTCGCGAGAATAAGCGGTACTTCGGTGTCACAGGTTTCGCTGATTAGGTAAATTGGTACTGCATGCCTAACCAGTTGCTTCGAATTTACCAGTTTAGATAACTGCCATATATCAGTGCCATCAAACGAATAATCAGTGACAATGAATTCATATTCATCACTTTTTAAGGCTTCGATGAAGTCATCGGTTGTTTCAATAACGGATATATTGGAATTTTCTACACCAAGAAATTGTTTGGTAATCGCATTGCTGATTTCATAATCACTTGAGGCAACAATCACTTTCATTAGACATATCTTCGATAGAGGTTTTAGTTGGCCGCCACCGTTACCGGTATCCATGGTTTACCGTGGCGGGCTGGATTTCGTCATGCAATTACATTGCCTGAGTAGCTGGAGTGATCGAAACGATTACATCCCTCTCAGGCTTATACGTGATACTAACGGTTGGCTTAATTTCCTCGTTTACGTGAATTTTGATTTCACGCAACACTGTGGCAATAATTACCATCATTTCCAACTCCGCAAAATGCCGACCAACACAATTATGCACTCCGCCGCCGAACGGGAGAAACGTGTATTTATGTCGTTGAGTTACCGCACCGTTTAAAAAGTGCTCTGGGTAAAACTCGTTTGGTCTTTCCCACCACCTACCATCACGATTGGTCGCATAAAGGCTCATTATTACTGACGTACCGAGTGGAACAGTTTTTCCTCCTACGGTAATAGTCGCCGCCGTGTCTCTACTAAGAGCGATAGCCTGCGGATATAACCGTAATGTCTCATAAAGCGCCGCCTTGGTGTAGATCAAGCGTTCAATAGTTTCTGGCGTTAGCGGGTCTTCATCAAGGCTTTGAATCTCACTGGTAATACGTTTATGGACGGCCTCATTCTTACCTATGAGGTAAAAAAACCATATCAACGTATTAACAGTTGTATCTTGTCCAGCCAAGAATAACGTAACTGCCTCATCCCTTAGTAACTCTCTCGACATATGAGCGCCATTTCTATCCCTGCCTTGCATCATTAAAGAAATTAAATCATGCCCTTCAGGATCGATTTCATCGATTTTGGAATCAACATAGGCCACGAATTGATTAATGGCTTTTTCCATCCGCCTGTTTTGTAGAAAAAAAAGCCGTTTTAATATTCCCTTGCCTAGCGTCTCTGTTAGCAAATGCGGAAATAGCCCTTTTACAATGGTGTCAATCGCAGACATCAATAATTCTTCACTATGTGATGATTTTGTCTGGCCGAACATAACTTGAATCAGAATGCTTTGAATGGTTAATTTTAATTCTTCTGATATGTTTACTTTAGTAATGCCATCGTTTTTAAGCCGCATTGCGGCTTTGTCGGCTTCTTTAAGCATAATGCCGTGCCACTCGGCGATTGCCTGCTTTGTAAACATTGGCTGCATTAATCGGCGCTGGTTGGTCCATGTAGCGCCCTTGCTGTTAAAAAGCCCATCGCCGAACATAGGTTTTTTTGCTTCATAAAGCGAGTCTCTATTCAGTAGCCCCCTCGCTTCTTGATTGAATATTTCCTCGTAATGTTCAGGATTTGATGTAAACAAAAGCCTCTTACTAAAAAACCTTGTTTGCACAAAGTCGCCATATTTTTTATGTATAGCGGTTAATGCACCTGCAGGATTTGTAATTAGTCTAACTAGATAAATAAGCATGACTAGAATGTCACTTTGACTTGTCCCAAGACGGTGCGCCCAAGAATTGATTCATCCCCTGGAAATAGAATTGGGTTTAACGTTGGTTCTTTTAGAGTTGAATTAAAGACGTTGTTGACTCTGAATGTGAATTCAAGTGGTTTCGCGATCTTGGTCGATAGTGTTAGCCCCGCCGTAAAATAGCCTGATAAATTACCACGCGGATCATCGGATGGCCGTTTTCGTTCCCCAATCCAATTTAGTTGAGTCCCAATCGCCCAATTATCGGTAATATCCCAGTTTATTAAGCCTTTTACCATGTGTTCTGGCATTAGGCCTGTATAAGAAGTGGATGGCAACCCGTGATAACTGTAGCTAACAGCAAAATCCACATCGCTATTTAATGTGTACTTTGTTTCAGTTTCGAAACCAATCCCATCAATTGGGGTGCTATTTCGAAATCCGACTGGGATTACACTTGTTGAATTCGTGGACGTGATTAAGTTTTCTTGTTCAAACCAATAAACATTCGCCGACGTCATTAAGTCAGATGACCATTTGTTTTCTACCTGGAATTCAACTGTGTTTACTGTTTCCGGTTTAATTGTAGTGCCGGGAATCAGTGGTAGATTCTTCTCAAGAAACGACGGCGGTCGAAATGCTCGGCTATAAAGTAACTTAGTTGTCAGATTCAAATTGACATTCCAGATTAGTGCGATACGCGGGCTATAACCTGGCGACACGTCAGAGTAATAATCGTAGCGAAAGCCAGTGGTAAGATACCAATCTGGTGCGAAATTCCACTCGTCCTGAAATAGCGCATAGTAGTTTGTTCGTTCTTTCGATGCTAATAATGGATCTCTTCCAAATGCCGACGCTTCGGTTAATGGAATCTGTTGTACGAATGTAGGTGTAATGATGTAATTGATTTTGTTAGTTCCATCAGAAATCCAGTTGTAGACAAGTCCGGTGCCTGCTGTGACCGTGTGATTGTTGAAACCAACATAATTGAACTGTGTTGTTATCCCTGTTGTACCCTGGAATCCAGACACAATATTTCTTGCCCCTAATGGTAATAACCCTCCGAATGTACCTGCGGGCAACAAGTTTACGTCTGTACTTGGATTTTGCCCCAGAAAATAAAACGTAGTTTTATTTGTCAGTACATCGGTAATTTTATTATTTAGCGACAGATCGAGATTGTAAATCTCATTATTTGTGCCGCCGGTATTATCTAAGGCATACGCCGCCCCTACCCCGGTTTGCACATGGTTAAAGCCTTGATACCCTGCTCGAAGCCTGATAATGTCTTTATAGGCAACATCTATCCGCGCATCAATGTCATCCCGGCCATTATTAGTGAATCCCGGTGCATTCGAGACATGGGTGCCAAACTGGTTATCTATAACTGTCTGTGCATCTTGACTAACCCTACCTTGATAACCATTAGTACCGCCACCCTGAATGGCTAGACTGTATTCTAAATCGCCGAATTCGTTACCGTATTCGCCCCATCCTTCATAAGTATCCTGATTTCCAAAAAATGCACCTGCATCGCCCCCCTTAAGCTCCTTGCCCGTTTTTAGAACAATATTAATGACCCCGGTCGTAGCATCGCCACCATAGAGCATTGATCCAGGTCCTCTAATTACTTCTATGTGGGAAACATTCTTAATGGGCATATTCCATTCGAATGGTTTACCGCCAAATAATGTATTTCTAACAGGAATACCATTGACTAGAATCAGTACTTGAGCGTTTGACTCAGAGGAAACACCTCGAAAGCCAATAATGCTAACCCCATTTCTGCCGTTGCTTACATGTACTCCAGGTAAATATTCAAGAACATCCGTTAAGCGTCTAGCACCGATTCTCTCAATATCTTTGGCGGTCATAACCGAAGTAACACTAGGACTTAGGCTTTGAGGCAAAGGGTGCCCTGATGCTATTGATTGCATTTGACCAGTGCCATAAATCAGCTCTAAGTCGTCGTCTGTTTCTGCTAATGCGTCTTGTATTGGACAGAAACAAATCATCAATAATTTAGCCGTTTGGAAAGATTTCATAGTAACCAATGGTTATTTGAAAGGACTAATCACTTTGATCTATTACGATATTCATTTCTTCTGCTGCTGTTGATCCTTCTACATCGGAAGGCACAAACGTAAGTCTAATGGGGACTGATATGTCTTTATACGTTTCTCGAATGTATCGGATCAGTGTATCTAACGTTGACCATTCTCGAACTCGTTTCCGATAAGAAACTAACAGAAAGGCCCCGTCCTTCCAGGTTAGTTTAGTTATTATTCTGTACTTTTTATTTGTCGACTGAACAATATTGATTTCCCTTACGGCCTTGGTTTTAATAAACTCAACCAGCTCGGCTTCCTCTATATTGTATGTGTTGCTCTGATACTCCATTACGTTATGCCAGTAGCCGTGAAATGCAATTAAACACTGTTGAAACCCCTAATTTTCTAAAATATAACATGATTTCTTAATGACAGTTAGCGTGATTTAACGGGGTAAAATTGTTTTTATTTCACATCTGGAGCGCATCCAACCCCTCTCCTGCCAATCAAAGCAATGATTCAATATTCAAGTCTGTCTGCATCAATAAACACTGGCAAATCATAATCCAATGCTTTTGCTATTAGCTCCATTTTGCGCAATGATGGATTTCCTCTACCTCTAGTCAAGTCGCCAATAAAAGACTCGGACACATCTGATTGGTCGGCAAGTTGTTCCTTTGTTACCCCTCGCTCATCAAACAAACGAAGAACATTGTTAAAAGAGATATAAGCATTAAAAATTTTAGCGGCTAAAAAAAATTTGTTTGACGTTACTTTATTGTTTAGCTAAACTTGCAAGCACTGAGGCACTCCCATCCGAACAGGCATACTTTTACCGCTGAAACTACACTTTCAAGGAATTTACACATGGCATCAGGCGAATCATCAACCTTCAGCGATTCTAATTTTGATCTATTGTCCGAAACAAGCGAAACCGACGACGTTGCTAAAAAAAGACCAAAGGCAACCAAAAAGAAAACCGCTACCAATCTCAAACCAATCCCTCCAGACGCCTTTGCTAATTACCAGTTATGCTTATTCCAAGATTTTCTTGCCAATACAAATGATGAGAAAGCGCAATTAGGCAATGTATTTGATCTTTGGGACAGTATTCCTAGATTCTCAATATCTCGCAAAAGACAGGAAGAAATGCGGCTACCCAGTGGCTCGTTACCTATTTGTACAATTGAATTCAAATATAGAGGCTATGAATTTCGCATACAAATACGCCCTGCCCGTCTTATTGACCCCGTTACAGGCACGGAAACGGAATACTACCCCGGCGCCAGAGAAGAACTTGTTGAGCATGCACTACGGAAGATGGCAGTAGATGATGGGTTCTATGATGTCGCGGAATTCCGCTCAGGATGTCGATTCACTCTTCACCAATTGCGGACCCATTTAGAAAAACAAGGACACTCCCTACGATACGACGAACTGATAGAAGCCTTGGATATTCTGTCATTTAGCATCATAGATATTCAAGGTGAAACAGAGAATACCGAAATCAGCTATACCAGAATGAATTATTTATCGTTATTGGCCAAAGTCAGCCGTAAAGGTAATTCATTGATCAACAATCAGGAATCAAAATGGCTGGTTCAGTTTCACCCACTAATAACAAATAGTATATCTAACCTAACTTATCGGCAATTTAACTATAGACGACTAATGAAATGTCGATCCCAATTATCAAGGTGGTTAATCTCTCAATTAGTCCTAAAGTACACTCAAGCATCTTTAACAAACAGCTTCATTATGCGGTATAGCACGATCAAACGTGATAGCGCCCTACTCGAAGGCTACAAGCGAGAACGTGATGCTATCGCAGCTCTCGATAGCTCATGGAATGAACTAAAAACACTTGGTGTTTTAACATCCTATACCAAAAGTGAAGAACGAGGGAAACGAGGTAAGATAGAGGAAGTTATCTATACCATATATCCGTCCCCAGAATTTACCTCTGAACAAAAAGCTTCAAACCGCCGGTTAAACGATGCTAAAAACGCTGCCAATGAAGGGAATGGATCACTGGTCGCCATAAACTCAAGGGGAATAGGTCGCGGGTTCAAAACACCTAGTTAACAACTAGTGTTGATAAGGGGGAATAGGTCGCGGGTCTGCTTTGAAATTACAACTTTCAGGGTACTTAATAGCAATTTAAGAGCACTTACTCTCAATATTAACGTTCGGCATCCTGTGCTTTTAAACATTTTCATCCGATATTAAGCCAAATTAGAACAGATAACACACAGGGGGATTAGCTCGCGGGTTCTCAGCAACCAGGGGGAATAGGTCGCGACTATTGAAAAATCACAAGGGGAATAGGTCGCGGAACTAAGGGGGAATAGGTCGCGAGTTCAAAAAATCAGGTTAACCCCTACAAATATCAAAAAAAAAACAAGGGGATTGGGTCGCGGGTTATAAAAAACCCAAGGGGAATAGGTCGCGGGTTATAAAAAATCCAGGGGGATTAAGTCGCGGGTTATAACTGCTTAAAAATTTCAGGATAAAAAATGACCAAAATTACAAAATAATGACCGAATTTACATCTTATTTTGGGGGAATAGGTCGCGGGTCAATTTTTCAAATCATTGATATAATTGAAAGAAAAGCAGTTATTTGAGGCCTTATTCTTATTAACCTTATATATCCTTTTCTTAACCATGAGGAAATAGATAAGCCCCGGCTAACCGGGGCTTTGCCGCGATGCTGTCACACCACGACACAGGCGCGGGCCTGCTCGAATATTAAAACCTTAATTTATAGGGACGGTCAACATGTCAGCAAAAGTATATAAGTTTCCTGGTGTTGGAAAGAATAGACCTCTGATGAATAAAAACAGAACCTATGAAAGTGATAAAAAATATACAAAACTAAACACCTCATATATCCAAAACCTTCTTTATGTAATCTGGATCGTATTGGCAACATGCTGGTTTTTTGTTAAGTGGCTAATTGCACTAGATGTTTTATATCAATTCTTAAGAGCAATTTATTACTCTGGCACACCGGGTATGTTTGCTGGATGGTACGCACTATTTCATTTTGGCGTTTTCATTGCTATTACATACTTCGTTGAGTTTTATGGTCCACGTAAATTTTAGCGGCTAAAATTCTTTGACTTTTCTTTAATGTATAGCTAAACTTTAAAGCGTCCGACGGCTGTCACCGTCATTTTCAAACAAGGCGCGGAGCATTAAAATGATTGCACAATCTCAAGGCATTGTTGATGAAAAAACTAACCGAAGATCAATTCAATCAAGCAATATCCGAGTTGCCTGTGGGCGACCAAACGATAGAAATCGCAAGGGGAGTATTAGTGGAGGGAAAATCACAAGCGGATTACGCCCGAGCCCTGAATATAACACGGGGAGCGGTTTCTCAAGCTGTGAAACGAGTTTGGGAAGCTCACGCGAAGAAATCGGGAGTACCAGAAGGGTACGAACGCGTAACAGTGGTATTGCCAAAATACCGCGCCTTTCAAGTAAAGAAATGGGCAAAGGCCGTAGAGGACCAATGAAAACATTAGTTACAGCGAACCAAAAAGGCGGGGTTGGTAAAACAGCTACTCTAGTCCACCTTGCATTTGATTTTGCCGAACGTGGTTTAAAAGTAGCGGTAATCGATTTAGATACCCAAGCTAATGCCTCATTTACACTTAAAACGTATCGGTCTGGAGTTACCGCAAGCTCAATGTTTTCGAATGAATCCATCGTCAGTCAAATCTCCGATGAAAACATAAACATGATGTTAATTGAGTCCGATGCAGGCTTGGCTGATTTAGAAAAAATGGCATTACCCGATGCTGCTCGCAATTTTCAAAAGGCTATAGCGGAATTAGACGCTAAAGGATTTGATGTATGCTTGATGGATACTGCTCCATCCCTTGGTGTAACAATGGCCGCAGCGTTACTCTCTGCTGATTATGTCTTGTCACCGATTGAATTGGAGGCATACAGCATACAAGGTATTCATCAGATGGTAACAACAATTGTGAATATTCGAAAAGTGAATAAAAAGCTTAAATTTATTGGTATGGTGCCTAGCAAAGTCGATTCAAGAAACCCTCGGCATGGACGACATTTAAATGAATTGAATACGGCATACCCTAGCATGATGGTTCCTTTATCAGTTGGGTTGAGAAGTAGTATTCCCGATGCGTTAGCCTCATGTTCTCCAGTCTGGAAAATAAAAAAGACGGCCGCTCGTGTTGCGGCAAAAGAAGTCAGGGCATTAGCCGCTTATGTATTTACTCAAATGGAGATAACCAACGATGTCCGTTAATAATGCATTACAAACAACAAGCTCTTCTGGTTTGCTGGATGGGATGGGCGACCTTTCCGCGTTGTTAAATACACCTGAAGCGGCCAATAATGGTGGTCCCCTTGAATTTAATTTAAACCTAATCGATGAAGACCCTGATCAACCCCGAATGGATGGCAATCCAGGGTTTTCTAATGAAAGTCTAAAAGAACTGACCGATTCAATTAAATTGAGAGGTGTGAAAACGCCTATTTCTGTTCGCGATAATTTGAATATTCCAGGCAGATATATTATCAATCATGGCGCAAGGAGATACAGAGCTTCTATTCGTGCTGATAAAGAAACGATTCCAGGTTTTATTGACAACGACTATAACCATGCAGATCAAGTCGTTGAAAACCTTCAGCGCAACGACCTAACCCCCAGGGAAATTGCCAATTTTATAGGTCGTGAGTTAGCAGCTGGGCGAAAAAAAACGGAAATTGCAAAATCAATTAGTAAATCGCCGGCTTATATAACGCAACATGTCGTATTGCTGGATTTACCTGATCCAATTGCTCAGGTTTTTAATAATGGTAGGGCAAAGGACGTTACTGTTATAAATGAACTGGTCAAACTCCATAAAAAAGATGCTGAGAAAGTAGGCGAATGGTTATCTGATGAGTCACTAGAAATCACTCGTGGATCCGTTGAGGAGTTGAAAGAGTACATTATTGTGAGTGCTCTTGGTAACGAACACAGCCAAAGTACCGTATCAACCGATTCATTGGCTGAGGGTAACGATAAAACCCAATTAACTGATTTATCCGCTAGTAACCCAATTCAAGAAAATTATAGTCAAACGTCGGAATTTTCTGATGAAACCGTTGATAAATTGAGTCAAGGTGAGACCGATATTCAATCAAAACAACCAGAAGAACCTACTGGAAAGCAAGTCGATAAAAAAAGTGAAAAACAGGCTGATCCAAGTAAATTCAAAAAGACAATTGTACAAATATGGCATGACGGGCGACCAGCAAGAATTATGCTTGATAGAAGACCAACGGCAGAGGGATTCGGGCATATCAAATACGATGATGATGGACACGAGATAGAGGTCGATCTTGGCGAAGTCAAATTAATTGCATTGCTCGAGGGATGATACAAGGCTCGATCTATAAGTTATGACAATGCTGGAAGCTATGTTGTTAAGGAGATAGACCATCTTAAACAAGGCCTATCTCGATAATTTTAGCCGCTAAAATTATCGTCATCAGTGCATTCGACGTTACGACTTCGACTGATTGCCATAAAATGCATACCTGACTTTCAGTTTAAACAAATTTGCAGGCCGGAAACTTTCACGCTTAGTCCGGCCTACATGGCACAGGACCCCACTCCGGAACATGGGGATACAGCATATAGATCGCTGCTTGCGCGATTAGTAGGACAATATTCACAGATATCGCTAGTTCTGACTCTAATGGTTTGAATGCTGAAAATATCATCAGTGCTAATCAAATAAACTCACAATCAAAATACCTCTATCCGTTCAGTGACGTTTTATTTTAGTGTCGTCGTAGTAGGATAAAAGTTATTTGGACAATACACGTTAACCCACCCACCGATATGACAGATACCCATTTCACATCCACCGATTACCTTGAAATTCGCCGTAGAGGCGTTTTATTGAATAGTAAGATTTTCAAAAAGCTCAGTACCGAAGATATTAAAAATTGTGGCCGTCATCTTGGGCTATGGCACCAAAAAACATTAGTGATAGATAGCGACGAAGAAATGGATTTATTTGCCGATTACGCGACTTTCGGCTATCGCCCTCATGGCTTCAATATGGCCGAGAAATTCTTGCGTTTATTTCATAAACAGGCAGACGAGTTTGAACTTGAATTGCTCAGGCGTATGCGTTTTGCCCACTATGCAATGTATCAAGTGGAAAAAACAAATGGTCTGGATACCCTTATAGTCGTGGATGTGTTTAATAAGGTTAAGTACAAAATCATTGATCACCAAATGGCTAAGACCGCTCATCAAGGGCTGATCTTGGCAGGCCATCTGTTAGATTTTGATGATTTCTCCATCCAAACGGGCGGAACAGTGTTAGTAACGCGAGAGATTATAGAGTCTGATGAAGTGGTGCGTGTGATTGATCGTATTCATGACGATCAACTGGGTGATTTTTTGAGTAATCCTGCAAATGGCGCTAAGCTCGCCAAAGGGATAATTTCTGCAGCTCTTAAGCAAGGACAAACTTCAAATGTCAAGCATGAAAGGCTTTGATAGGCAACCCCGTTTTTTGATCGGTATCAAGTTCAGAAATTGCACATTTAGAGCTCATTAAATTCCGGACAAAATTAGTATCCATTTTTTCAGTTGAGTTGCGGGCGGGACGCTGTTGGTCGGCAGCCAACGACCCAAAACGGCCTGTCGCGCTTCTCCAAACCGGCCAGTCAGCCAAAGCACTGGAGGGCTACAAAGCAGGCGTTGGTGACCTCACACAATCGGCCACTTTCCTGCCACTGAATACCCCAAAAATTATGGAAATTGAATGCCTGTTATCTGCACAAAACCTGACACCGACTTTGTACCCTTAATAAAGAATTGTGTTTTATGCAATACACAAATTAATTCAATAAATTATAAGTTTTTAAGCTGGGGATGATTTTGGTAAGGAACGAGAAGTTTGAGAATAGTTATCCTAATTGAGGTTGTAAGCCCTAACCCCTTTAAACGCCATAATCGGACTTTCGATTTAGTTTTGTCTAACTTGTCATTTTTTAAAAACCTATCCGCAGACTTTTCAATACTTCTGCCACTTCGGGTTTTGCGGCCGATGTGGGTGGGAATATAGCGC
>NZ_LUUI01000089.1 GCF_001644015.1 Methylomonas lenta | reverse complement strand
GACGAACTTGTTTCATGCGTATTCCTTAGCCGGTTTTGGGGGGTGACGAAGATATTTTTCGTTTAATAATGTTTGACCGGGAAAAGTTTCCAGGAAGTTGCTGTTAGCAAAATCTTTAATGCAAGTATCTTGGTTGCGCTTTTGCAGGCTAGATTGAGTTATTGGGCTTTAGTTAGCGCTGTTTCCAGCGCTTGAGTTAGGGCTTCATTTTCCTGTTTTTGCCATCTCACTAGCTCAAGTCTACCGTCGTGATGTTCGACTATTGCCGTGCAGCTTTCGACAAAATCCCCGGTGTTGACGTACATAAAACCTTCGATTTCCTTGATTTCAGCATGATGAATATGCCCGCAAATGACTCCGTCAACACCTGCATTTTTTAACGTCTTGACTAGGGTTTCTTCATAATCCGACATGAACTGCACTACATTTTTCACTTTAAACTTAATATAAGCCGCCAAGGAAAAGTGGGATTGCACACCTATGATGCGTCGGCATAAGCGTAAAAAACGGTTGATTTCAATCAGCCAGTCATAACCGATGCTACCCAGTTTTGCCATCCAGCGATGATGCTGGGCAATGGTGTCGTATTCGTCGCCGTGGACGACCAGCAAGCGTTTGCCGGTTAGTGTGGTGTGAATATCCGATTTTTTGACGACTATATCGCCGAATACATAATCGTCGTAATCCCTGACATTTTCATCGTGATTACCCGGTATATAAATAATTTGGGTGCCGTGGCGCGCTTTACGCAGAATTTTCTGGATTATGGTGTTGTGATCGCGAGGCCAGTACATTTTTTTGGATAGCGCCCAAAAATCAATGATGTCTCCCACCAGATAGAGCTTCTCGCTGTCGTTATGTTTTAAAAAATCCAGCAGGGTGTCGGCTTGGCATTGTGTGGAGCCAATATGTAAATCCGATATCCAAATAGTGCGGTAGTTAGACGTTGTCATGATTCATTTCTAAAGTTGCTGTAATGAATTATTTGCAATACGAAATAATAGGGCACTTTAATTGTAGTGCGTCTGAATGACAGAAACATGACAGCGTATGGCTGCAGAAAGTGAAGTCTGTTAGGGCAGGCCAGATAGACCGGTTAATTCTTCCATAGCATGTCCGGATTTGGCATAGAGATGGGTGAATGCGCGGTGTAGTACTTCCCAGCCTTCAAAAGCAATAATGTTCCAGTGAGCGGTTCTGCGATCCCATTCGGTATCGAATAATGCCCCTAGTTTTACCAGTCGAATAAAAGTTTCGTCTGACGGATTCTCGAGATAAGCTTTTGCTGCTTCTAATTGATGAGCTGAAATGGCACGAGCTGCAGGTCGGTCATTGCTGGCATGGTGATTGGTGTACATCACATAGCCAGGATCAATGTCAACGCGTTTCAGGCTATTACAATAGCCTTCGAAGTTTTCTATTTGAAAAGGTGACAATGAAGTCATCAATTATCTCCATTAGGCTTAGCTATTACGTGGGGGTGTTTTTTCAGGAAGTGTAGTCGATGAAATAGGACGTGCCTTACAGTTTTGTAATAAACAAAACTGTAAGGCACATTGTTACGGAAAACCATGCATTATTTGTTTTTCAATAAATCCCGAATTTCTGTCAGCAATATTTCTTCATTAGAAGGCACTGGTGGTGCTTCAGGAGCCGCTTCGACCTTTTTCTTAAATGAACTCAAGATTTTTATCATCAGGAAAATGGCGGCAGCAACAATGGTAAAGTCGATGACTGTTTGAATGAACTTGCCATAGCTGATGACAACGGCTGGCACATCAACGCCGGCAGCTGTTTTAGAGGCCTGTTGTATGGTGACAGCCAAATCGGAAAAGTCTACACCGCCCAACAAAACACCGATAGGCGGCATAATCACGTCCGCGACGATGGATGACACGACTTTTCCAAATGCGCCGCCAATGATGACGCCCACCGCCATATCGACGACATTGCCTTTCATGGCAAATTCTTTAAATTCCTGCAACATTCCCATAACTATTTCCTCTGTTATTTAATATAAATGAAGGTGTATTAAGCAGCGAATTGCAATTGCTGGCCGATATTTGGCTATATTCTCAAACCAACCCAGGCTTGGCAAAGTATTTTATGAGCAAGACATGGCTGTCAATTCAAATCTTGTTTTATTGAACGGGGTGAGATTGATACCAAGCTTGTTATTAACAGCTTACGTCAGGCTTTCCACTCGCACCGGAATTTTACCGATTTTTGTCTGCCAGATTTTAGGTGCGGAGTTGTGAATCGATTCGCCGCGACTATCCACAGCTACCGTCACCGGCATATCCTCAACCACAAACTCATGGATCGCCTCCATACCCAATTCCGGAAAAGCCACAACGCGCGCACTACGGATGGCTTTGGATACCAAATACGCCGCGCCACCAACTGCAATTAAATACACAGCTTGATGTTTTTTGATAGCTGCAATCCCCAGTGGGCCGCGTTCGGCTTTACCTATCATGCCTAGCAAACCAGTTTTTTCCAGCACACTGTCGGTGAATTTATCCATGCGGGTTGCAGTAGTCGGCCCAGCTGGCCCCACGGCTTCATCACGCACCGGGTCGACCGGGCCGACGTAGTAGATTAACTTGTTTTTAAAATCAACCCCTTCCGGTAATGACTCACCTTTGGCCAACATGTCCACTATGCGCTTATGGGCGGCATCGCGACCCGTTAGCAAAGTGCCGCTGAGTAAAAGGGTTTCGCCGGTCTGCCAGCTGGCAATGTCTTGCTTGGTCAGATGGTCGATGTTGATACGACGAGCGTTGCCGGCAGCTTGAGTGATAACGGGCCAGTCGTCCAATTTCGGTGGTGTCAGTAAGGCCGGACCGGAGCCGTCCAGTACAAAATGAGCATGTCGGGTGGCTGCGCAATTAGGAATCATCCCCACCGGCTTATTGGCGGCGTGAGTTGGGTAGTCGAGGATTTTTACATCCAGCACGGTAGTCAGACCACCCAAGCCTTGCGCGCCTATACCCAAGGCGTTGACTTTTTCGTACAGTTCCAATCGTAATTCTTCCAAGGCATTATTGGGGCCGCGTGCGATTAAATCCTGAATATCGATAGTTCCCATGCAAGCTTGTTTGGCCAAAAGCATGGCTTTTTCGGCGGTACCGCCGATGCCGATGCCTAAAATCCCCGGCGGACACCAGCCCGCGCCCATGGTTGGTACAGTTTGCATTACCCAGTCGACGATGCTGTCGGAAGGATTTAGCATGACGAATTTGGATTTGGCTTCAGAGCCACCGCCCTTTGCTGCCAGCTCTACATCCACTTTATCGCCCGGCACCAGTTCCATGTGTATCACCGCGGGTGTGTTGTCTTTGGTATTGATGCGTTTGCCGGCCGGATCGGACAGTATCGAGGCGCGCAATACATTATCCGGGTGCAGATAGGCTAGGCGCACACCTGCATTAACCATTTCGCTGACGCCCATTTCAGCATCCCAGCGCACATCCATGCCTATTTTTAGAAATACTGTAACGATGCCGGTATCCTGACAGATGGGGCGTTTACCTTCCGCGCACATTCTGGAATTAATTAGAATTTGCCCCATTGCATCTTTAGCCGCTGGGCTTTGTTCTTTTTGATACGCGGTGTACAGCGCATCGATAAAATCTTTTGGGTGGTAATAGGATATATATTGCAAAGCATCGGCGATACTTTGGATGAAATCGTCTTGGCGAATGCTGGTCATGACTAGGTCTCGGGTTAATCGATAGTAGTGTTGAGTTTAACCATCTGTCGCCTCAATGAACAGGGGGCTTGCAATTGCAGCTCTATTATTCCCCCAAGACGCCACCCGTTTTTCTAATGTATGTGCACTTGCCGCGATTTTGCCGTGTCGCTTCTTTGCAATGCATAGTCGTCCTGGTCGCCCGGCATCGGCTTTCCATCACTATTGAGTTGTATTAAGGTGCCTGCGTCTTTAATAGTGAATCGCTGGCTGGTGCCATTTTTTTTGGAAACCAATGACAAGGTATGGGTTTTGTCATCCCATGTATATTTGCCTTTGTCATAAAATTCTCGGGAGGATGGTTTTGCCGGTTGAGTGACCAATAGGTAATTGTCTTTTTGTTTTAAAGACAGAGTCATTTTTAGACCATCACAATCTTCTTCATCACAAGGCAAGTAACCATAAAAAACTCCGCGAAAACCTTGGGTTTCATCGGTCTGATTCGCATGTTGAGTATGGTTCATGGATTGTTGGTGAGTCAATTCTCGCGCTTTCAGGGCTTTTTCCTGCAGTTGCATGTCGGATTCTGCCCAAGCAGTGTTATAGGCTGATAGCCATAGGCCGAAAAAAATCAACGATACATTTTTTTTAATTTTTCTATTTAATGTTTGCATGAGATTTCTGCTTCTGTTGTTGAAGGTAAGCCGGATAAAGATTACCAGCATAATTTTGAACATCAATATGAGAGGTTAAATCTTTTTAATGGCCGCCATCATTTCAAACAGTAGATGCTGATTGAGCAAAAAAACATTGCTCAGAGTTGCGATATAAAATCCTGAAGTTGCTCAGCGTTGAAGGGCCAGCTCAACTCCAGTTCGCTGGGTGTGTGCACTAAAACCGGGATACGGATAGCATAACGCTGCATGGCTTTGTCGTTGTTTATGATGTCCTGTATTTCAAAGTTCAGGCCGGCTTGCAACAACAAATGCTCTGCATCCTCACATAAATGGCAGCCTTCGGTGCCGAATAAGACAAAATTGCTCATCAGTGTTTGGAAATTTTATCCAAATAGCCCATGATGAAGGCGGATAAAACCAGCGTCAGATGTATCACGACAAACCAGAGCATTTTGTCGTTATCGGTGTTTTCCACTTCCATGAATACTTTCAATAAGCGGATCGAGGAAATTGCGACTATGGAGGTCGCTACTTTCATCTTTAAAGAGCCGTAGTCGTGTGTGCCCAGCCAATCCAGCTTTTCGGCTTCGCTGCCAATGTCTAGCCGTGAAACAAAGTTTTCGTAACCACTGAACATCACGATCAAGGTCAAGCTGCCGACCAAAGTTAGATCAATAAAGGTCAGCAGCTTCAAAATAACCTGACCTTCATCGGCTTCCAGGATATGCGGCAGGAAGTGATATAGCTCTTGAAAAAATTTGATAGCCAGAACCAATAAAACCAAACTCATGCCGAGAAAAACCGGTGCCATGATCCAGCGACTGGCATACATCACGCGCTCTATAAAATGTTCGAGACGTAGTTGCATGATTTTTACCCTGGCTTAATGATTAAGGTGCGCGGCTAGCCAACGTTCTGCCACTTCCAGATTTAGACCTTTACGCTTGGCATAATCCTGCAATTGATCTTGACTGATCTTGCCGACGTTGAAATATTGTGAGTCGGGATGCGAAAAATACCAGCCGCTGACAGCTGCCGTCGGGTACATGGCGAAGTTTTCTGTTAGCTCAATCGTGGTGAGCTCTGTCACATTCAAAAGCTCGAATAATTTAGCTTTTTCGGTATGATCAGGGCACGCTGGGTAGCCCGGCGCCGGGCGGATACCTTGGTAGACTTCTTCAATCAGCGCATGATTATCGTGGGCTTCATCTTCAGCGTATCCCCAATGATCGCGACGCACTACCAGATGCATATATTCAGCAAAAGCTTCCGCCAGGCGATCCGCCAGGGCTTTCAACATAATGCTGCTGTAGTCATCGTGATCTTTTTCAAACTCGGCCAGTTTGGTTTCGATACCTATCCCTGCCGTCACCGCAAAGCCACCCAAATAATCGGCCACCCCGCTATCAACGGGTGCGATAAAGTCGGATAAACAATAGTTAGGACGGCCCGGTGCTTTGACATTTTGCTGACGCAGATGATGCAGTACTTCCCTTTGCTGGCTGCGGCTGTCGTCTGTATACAAAATAATGTCGTCATCGAGACTATTTGCCGGAAAGAAGCCAATGACGGCTTTAGCTGATATCCACTCTTCACTGACGATGAGTTTCAACATATCCTGTGCATCGGCAAACAGCTTAGTGGCTTCTATGCCCACCACGTGGTCGGTCAGAATGGCAGGGTAACGACCGGATAACTCCCAGGTCTGGAAAAACGGCGTCCAGTCTATATAGTCAACCAAAGTAGCGAGAGAGAAGTTGTCAATCACTTGAGTGCCAAGGAATTTGGGTTTAACCGGCTGATATCCTGCATAACTGAATCGGTTTTGTCGGGCTTTTTCCAAGTTGTGCTGCGGATTTTTAGCCTGTCTACCTTTGTGGCGTTCACGCACTAATTCATAATCGGCGCGGGTTTTTTCGACAAATTCTGCTTTCAGGTCGTCACTGAGCAAAGCGCTCACTACCCCAACACTGCGAGAGGCATCGGTGACATATATGGTTGGGTGCTGATAGTTCGGTTCAATTTTTACCGCGGTATGTGCGCGCGAAGTGGTGGCGCCGCCTATCATTAGTGGAATGCTAAATCCTTGGCGTTGCATTTCTTTAGCCACATGCACCATTTCGTCCAGTGACGGCGTAATCAAACCGCTTAAACCTATCACATCCACATTATGTTCGCGGGCAGCTTTTAAAATGGTGTCGGCAGGCACCATGACACCCAGGTCGATGACTTCATAATTGTTACATTGCAACACCACGGCGACGATGTTTTTGCCGATATCATGCACGTCGCCTTTTACGGTGGCCATCAGTACTTTGCCGTTGGTTTGGCGTACAGAACCATCAACTTCGGCGTCCATGAATGGCATCAAATAAGCCACGGCTTTTTTCATTACCCGCGCAGATTTCACCACCTGCGGTAAAAACATCTTGCCTTCACTGAATAAATCGCCCACCACGTTCATGCCGTCCATCAGTGGGCCTTCGATGACATGTAAGGGTTTTTCAGCTTCCAGTCTGGCTTGTTCGGTGTCTTCCTCGATGTAATCGGCGATGCCTTTTACCAAGGCATGTTCCAGCCGTTTAGTCACCGGCCATTCACGCCATTCCAGGGTTTCTATTTTGGCCGCTTGGCCAGTACCGCGATATTTCTCGGCAATTTCCAGTAGTTTTTCGGTACCTTCGGGGGTGCGATTCAAAATCACATCTTCCACGGTATTGCGCAATTCGTCCGGGATGTCGGCGTATATTGCCAGTTGGCCGGCGTTGACTATGCCCATATCCATGCCGGCTTGCACGGCGTGATATAAAAATACCGCGTGGATGGCTTCTCTGACCGGATTGTTGCCGCGAAAGGAAAACGACACATTGGATACGCCGCCGGAAATCAGAGCGTGCGGCAAAGTTTGTTTGATGATGCGGGTGGCTTCGATGAAATCCACGCCATAATTATTGTGTTCTTCAATGCCTGTAGCGACTGCGAAAATATTCGGGTCGAAAATAATATCTTCCGGCGGGAAGCCAATTTGTTCGGTCAGAATTTTGTAAGCGCGAGTGCAGATTTCAATCTTGCGTTGCATGGTGTCGGCTTGACCCTGCTCGTCAAACGCCATCACGATCACCGCGGCGCCGTAGCGTCGGACTAGCTTGGCGTGCTTGATAAAGGCTGCTTCACCCTCTTTAATTGAAATGGAGTTGACGACACCTTTACCTTGAATGCATTTCAAGCCGGCTTCCAGGATTTCCCATTTGGACGAATCCAGCATGATGGGCACCTTGGCAATATCAGGCTCGGCAGCAATCAGGTTTAAAAACCGTACCATGGCGGCTTTGGAATCCAGCATGCCTTCATCCATATTGATGTCGATGATCTGGGCGCCGTTTTCGACTTGTTGCTTGGCAACATCCAGTGCCGCTTCGTAATTTTCTTCGACAATCAGTTTTTTGAACGCAGCCGAACCGGTCACGTTGGTGCGTTCGCCGACATTCACAAACAAGGTTTCCGGGCCTATGCTCATGGCTTCCAGGCCAGCCAGATGGCAGCGTTTTTCCAGTTGCGGAATTTGTCGCGGTGGATATTTGCTGACTGCGTCGACAATGGCGCGGATGGTGTCTGGCGAGGTGCCGCAGCAGCCACCGATAATGTTTAGATAACCGCTGGCCGCCCAGTCGGCCAATTCGGTTGCCATTTGTTCAGGGGTTTCGTCGTATTCACCAAATTCATTCGGTAAGCCCGCGTTCGGATGCGCCGAGATATAGGTGTCGGCAATGCCGGATAGTTCTTCAATATATTGACGCAATTCCTGCGCACCCAAAGCACAGTTGAAGCCAATAGAGATGGGGTTGACGTGTTTAAGGGAAGTCCAGAATGCAGCGGCAGTCTGACCCGACAAGGTGCGGCCGGAGGCGTCTGTGATGGTGCCGGAAATCATGACTGGCAGTTTATGGCCTAGTTTGTCGAAGGTTGCTTCGACTGCGAAAATGGCGGCTTTAGCATTCAGAGTGTCGAATACGGTTTCGATCAAAATGATGTCAGCGCCACCGTCTATCAAGCCTTGGGTGGCTTCGCTATAAGCATCGACCAAATCATCGAATGTGATGTTACGAAAACCGGGGTCATTGACATCCGGCGACATGGATGAGGTGCGGTTGGTGGGGCCTAGAACGCCTGCCACAAAACGTGGTTTATCGGGCGTTAATGCCGTAACTTCATCGGCGGCCTCTTTGGCCAGGCGTGCCGACGCAACATTAATCTCATAGGCCAAGTCTTCCATCTGATAATCAGCCATCGCTACCTTGGTGGAATTGAAGGTATTGGTTTCGATAATATCAGCACCAGCCTCCAAATAGGCGCGATGTATGGCTTTGATAATTTCCGGCTGAGTCAGCGACAACAAGTCGTTGTTGC
This sequence comes from Methylomonas lenta, assembly GCF_001644015.1. Taxonomy (GTDB): domain Bacteria; phylum Pseudomonadota; class Gammaproteobacteria; order Methylococcales; family Methylomonadaceae; genus Methylomonas; species Methylomonas lenta. The sequence goes on along the minus strand of NZ_LUUI01000089.1, from coordinate 53,505 downwards.
CTTTCAGATCGCTTGCCCAATCTGCAAAACGTTTACCGCGATAATCCTTTTCCCCCAGTTTATAGCTTTGTATCATGGTGCCCATGGCCCCATCCAGATATAAAATCCGTTTGGTAAGTTGTTGATTTAATCGTTGTATGTTGTTCATTGGCGGGAAAAGTCAGAGTTAAATTTTAACGGATTACAAGAGTTGTTTTATAAGCCCTTGATCATGAGAAGCCTTTGTCAAAACCTAGTTGGTTAATCGTTGTAATGGTGTTGTTGCTGACGCGTGGCGGATAAAACGAAGCACTAGGGCAAGCTTCATGCACGCTCATTATCGTAGGATTTATTTAGAGCAGTATTAATTATTCTTAATTATTCAGCATTTTTAACAAAACTCTTTCGTTGAGTTATAGCTTTTATTTGTGCAATTAAGGCAATCGTACACATCGAATCGGATAGGGTTTTAACATGAAAAAGCCCAAGCAAGCTTGGGCTTTTTCAATAATCATAATCGTGTTAGTTGCTTGATGTTTTAAAGCTGTTTTTGATGCTAGCGAACATCTCTTTTACGCCACTAAATAAGTTAGCCGGTGTTAGGGCTTCTTTCATGATGAACAAAGTACGAATCACAGCCACAATCATAAATCCAAGGATAGATGGCAGTAATTCGCATATTACCGGCATAATCGCTCCGCCAGGGCCTTCGCTTGTTTTGCGATCACGAACATCTACTAAGCTGGGGTCGTATTCACTACCAATATCTTTGCCACCTATCGCATCGATAATCTCAATGCAAAAAATTTGGGCAATAAACTCAGAGGCAAAAAATAGCGCAGCACAACCAGCTACCCAAAATAAAACATTACCTTTCTTAGCTTTCATTAGTGACTGGTAAACCCAAATCACAGTCAAAACCATTACTATACCGCCAATCATATTTTTCCCCTTGTAATTTCTGTTTTTATTCTTGTAAAGTCAGTCTGAATCTGCATACTACCATAAACCTGCGAGTTGGCAATTTGTAACAATATCTTTCTGAAATAGCTAGGATTTGCTTGACTTTAAAGTTGGCTAAAGTAACATATCAGTCTCGAAAGCCACTCACTGGCAGATTTTTTATAACAACTAAAGAAAAGGTAGGAGGCACCCATGGGAGCGATCTTAGACTTAACAGAAATGTTAAAAGAACCATCAGGTATGATTGGAGCGGTAGTTATCATCGCTGCAGGATACTTCTTCGTAAAATGGGTGTTCCAAGAACCTAAAGACGAAGATTAAGCTAGCGCTTTAGTAAGCATAGCTTTATTGACAAAAGGCGGCACGGTTATCCGAAGCCGCCTTTTTTGTGCCTGAATGTTTTTCATCGGCCAAAATACCCTATAATTTGTACATTTTTCATTCTGCTAGAAGATGTACAAATTACTCGCTGCTAAAATCTACAAAGTTTACCTTGCACAGGCTCCAGCTAGCGGTATCGGAATATTTCGATTACTGTTTGGAATCATTACACTACAGGAGATTTTTTTCCTGATTTATTTCAATCACCTGATTTTTGACCCGATTCCTTTTATGGACGTCGAATTTCCGATGATCATTTTTTTTCTATGGCTTTGGGCGGCCGTTGCCTTTTGTCTTATGATTGGTTATCGCTGCCAAACTGTCAGTATTGCCAATTATGTGTTCTGGCTGGTTTTCGTTAATTTCACCCCGATGCAGCGTGATTTTGACGGTGGCTTTGATTTGTTCATGATAGGTGCCAATTTTTTCCTGATTTTTATGCCGATCGACAAAGCCTTTGCGATCGATAGCCTTAGGAAAAAATTAGCTACCCCTTTCGTGCATTACTCTGAATACCCTTCTTTAACGGTATCCCGGCTAAGCTACTATTTGCCAGTCATCGTGTGTCTGGGATTTTTGTATTTTGATTCGGATATTCATAAAATGTTTGCCGAACACTGGCGCAATGGTCTGGGTGCCTGGTTGCCGTCCTCAATGCCTTATTATGTGTCGGCGCTGGATATGAGCTGGCTGCTAAATATTGAAAGTCTGCAAAAATTTATCGGTTACACCATACTGGTTTTTCAGTTTACTTTTTTACTGTTTTTTCATTTTCGCCTATTAAGGCCGATTTATTTTTTGCTGGGTATTGCTCTCCATCTTGGCATTACCTTATCGTTTAATATCTATCCCTTTGGCATGGGAATGCTGGTTTTTTATAGCTTGATGATGCCGTTTTCCTGGTACAAGCAAATAGGTGTTTGGCTGAGAAAACCTCACCCGGTATTAACCGTTTTTTATGACCAGCAATGCCCGCTATGTAATCGGACGGTATTAATTCTGAATCATTTTGATATTTTGCACGGGGTGGATTTCAAGCCTGCCCAGGCTTATGCTCGCGACTATCCGGCACTCAATCGATTGAATGAACAAACTCTGCTAACAGATTTATATGCTTTAGATAGCGAGGGCCAGCTTTATGCGGGTGTCGATACCTATGCGCAAATTTTTACTGCCATGGGCTATACCGCAATTATTGGCTGGGTTATGAGGCTAGGCCCCATTCATGCTTTAGCATTAATCTGTTATCGTCGTATTGCTGACAATCGTGCGCGTTTGAATTGCGATGTTAGTTGTCTCAAAGAAACCGCCCCTGTTTTTCCCGCTACGCTCTATGATCAAATCTTTGTAGTTGGGCAGTCAAAACAGCAAAAGCGTAACGCCTATAAAATCAGTAAAGTGTTTTTACTTATCCTGCTTTTTCAGCTTAATTGCAGTCTGCACTATGGATTGCTGTATCGATTAAAAATTGATACTCGCCAATCGCCGCTCACTAGTGCTATGGCGGACATGAGTAATGCCCTGTTGATGTTTTCGCATAGCTTTATCGGGATTACTCCGCATGCTCTTTACCTGCATGATCATTTTGAAGGCTATGAGCACGTCTTAGCGATTACTTATCTGGATGCTAACGGTGCTGAACACTGGCTGCCATTTATTAATGAGCAAGGCCGCATGCTGGCCCCGAACTGGGGGAGGGTGCACTCGATGTGGGCCAATATCGCTGTCACACCTAATATCGACGAATTCAGGCTGAAAAAATTCATCATGAAGATAACTGCATTCTGGGGTACCAAGCTTAATCTCGACCTGGAAAATACTCGATTCATCATTAAAATGAAAAAAATCAAAGCCCCTTTTTTATGGGAAAAAGATCTTAGACGAAACAATTTGTCTGGTGATTGGCTGGCTATAGGGTCGGCACAGTGGCATGATAGAGAAATTAAAATCAACCTGCCAAAAGACATTGATGTTTTGTAAGAAAGCAACACATTGGGTCTTGCGAACTTGGTTTTGTCATGATATAAATTTCCGCGTGTTCATTTGAGGCACAAAAAAAAATTATAACCAACACTATATTTGTTCGGAGGATGTTATGAAAAAAGTATTTTCTATCTTGGCTATGGCTCTTATGATCGTTAGTTTGGCAGGTTGCGTAGATGATCCTGATCAAGGCAATCCAAAACCAAAAGGTTATGGCACACCTGGCCAACAAGGCACTGGGGCCAACTAATCGTAGCTATTGACAGGTTTTTTCACAATTCCTAAATAAGGCCCACAGTAGTGGGCCTTTTTTATTTTAGTTAACTAATTTCCTTCAAATCCATATTTAATTTGCCTAAGCAATTTTAGCGTGATATAAATTTGCCGTGCTTTTTTAAATCTATGAGTACAAAAAAATATAAGAATTTTAATTTGGAGGATGTTATGAAAAAAATATTATCAATTTTAGCTATGACTTTAATGATTGTTGGCCTGAGCGGTTGCCTGGACGATCAAAACATGGGTAACCCTAAGCCAAAAGGCTATGGCACACCTAATCAAGAAGGTAGCGGCGCTAACTAATCATAGTGCGAAGACGGGGTTTTTAGATCCCCCATATAAGGCTCACGCAAGTGGGCCTTATATTTTTCAAAATATATTTTCAAAATTCACATCCATTTTTTACAAATCAATCTCTCTCAGCAGAAATTTTTTTCATAGCCTGAGAAATCCATTCTTCTGTTTCCGCATTAATTTCTTTAGTCCCTTTATTTTGAGTTGAAATCACAGGGCCGATTTTAACTTTGATAACCCCTGGATATTTCAAAAAACTGTTTCTGGGCCAAAACTCACCGGCATTATGTGCCAATGGAATGACTGGAAAACCGGATTTACTTGCCAACATGGCGCCCCCGGCATTAAATTTTTTATAAGCGCCTGGGGCGACACGAGTGCCTTCCGGAAAAATCAACACACACAAGCCTTCCTGTAAGCGTTCGATACCCTGATCCAGCAACATCTTTAAAGCTTCTTTTTGATTGCTACGATCGATTGCGATGGGCTTGAGTGTTGCCAGCGCCCAACCGCCAAATGGAATTTGCAGCAAAGACTTTTTTAATACTGCGGTTTGTGGCGAAATGATTTGCCGTAAGGCAATCGTTTCCCAGGCGGACTGATGTTTGCTCATAATGATGGCAGCTTGTCCTTTAGGGACGTTTTCCAAGCCCTCTACCTCATGAGTTAAGCCACAGCATAACTTCAGCATGTACAGCAGATAATTAATCCAGATGTCAGCTATTTTGTAACGCACGGAAAAAGGCAGAAAAAAAGCGCTCAAAACTGCTAGGCCGACGATAGGCGTGGAAAACACAACGTAAATATAAAATAAAGTCGAGCCTAAATAAGCCTTGAAATCAGCTTTGGGAGACGATGAATTGTGCTGCGTCATAAAGATTTTCAAAAATAGGTAAATTGAGCTGAGGATGATCCTGTAGGGTTTTTAGGCCTTTACCGGTTTTAACCAATATTGGCTGGGCACCAGCAGCCTGGCAGGCCTGAATGTCGCGATAAGAGTCACCTATGGCGTAAACAGTCTGCAAATTAACCTGTTTATCCTTCGCGAAGGCTTCGAATAGACCAGGCTGCGGTTTACGGCAACTACAGTGTTCATCAGGACCGTGCGGGCAATAGTAAATAGCCTCAATTTGACCGCCTAGTGTCGCCAGCATGGTTTGCATCTTGTCATGCATCGCCTTCAACGTTGCCAGATCAAATAAACCTCTGGCTACACCGGATTGATTGGTGATTATGATTACTTTAAAGCCATGCCGATTTAACTCGGCAATGGCTTCCAGGCTGCCGGGGATCGGCAGCCATTCCTCTGCGGATTTAACAAACTGATCGGAATCGACATTGATAACGCCATCCCTATCCAATATCACATAGCGATCGGTCACGATTGCAGTTTGGAAATATCGGCAATTTGCAAAAACTGATTCGACAGCATCGCCAACAAGGCCAAGCGACTGTTACGCAAGGCTTCATCATCGGTGTTGACCATTACATGATCGAAAAACGCATCCACATTATCGCGTAATTGCGCCAAACGGTTTAGCGCTAGTTGATAATTTTGTTCGGCCAGTAAGGGCAAAATATCGGTCTCTGAGGCTTCGGCTGCCGCTAACAAGTTTTTCTCTTCCACTTCCACCAATGTTCCGATAGTGTTGGATACCGCGTGTTCTGATTTTTTCAGAATATTGATGATGCGTTTATTCGCAGCAGCCAAGCTATCGGCTTCCGGCAACTGACGAAAGGTTTGTACCGCACGCATACGCAACATGAAATCTACTGGACGGGTTGGATTGACAGCCAGCACGGCTTCAAATTCATCGGCGCTATACCCTTGATCCAGGCAGTAGCCTTTCAATCTATCAAAAATAAAATCGATCAGCCGTTGTCGGGTTTCGGCTTTATTAAAGCTATGGCTGAACTGATCTAGTGCGGCATCCAGCAAAACCACCAAATCCAGCGCAATGCTATTTTCGATCATGACCCGCAAAATTCCCAGTGTGGCGCGGCGCAAGGCATAAGGGTCTTTATCGCCGGTTGGAATCAAGCCGGCACTGAAGATACCGGTCAAAGTATCGATCTTTTCCGCCAAGGCTAAGATTTGACCAATCTTGCCGCTAGGTGTTGCTCCACCAGACTGTTTAGGAAAATAATGCTCTTCCTGTGCCAGCGCTACTTCCGCATGCTCGCCATCCGCCAAGGCATAATAACGTCCCATGGTGCCCTGCAGATTGGCAAACTCGCCAACCATATTGGTCATCAAATCGGTCTTCGCTAACAACGCTGCACGTTGGGTCAGTTCGACATCGGCCTGCAACTGTTTCGCAATCAGCCCCGCCAGCTTGGCTACCCGTTCGGTTTTGTCAAACAGGGTGCCCAGGTCTTTTTGAAACACAATACTCTGCAAGCTATCGACTCGCTCGGCCAGCGATTGTTTTCTATCCTGCTTCCAGAAAAACTCGGCGTCAGACAGTCGCGGCAATACTACGCGTTCGTTACCTTGTTGAATCGAAATCGGCTTGGAACTTTCGATATTGGCAAAGGTAATGAAATGAGGCAACAAGCCACCTTCAGTGTTTTTAACCGGAAAATACTTTTGATTGGATTGCATGGTGGTAATCAATACTTCCATCGGCAATTCCAGGAAGCGCGCATCGAAGTTACCTACCACCGGCACCGGCCATTCGTTTAGCGCAGCAATTTCTTCCAGCAGATCGGCTTCAATATGTGCCTTACCACCAACATTGGCGGCTGCCAGATTTGCCGCATCACAAATACTTTGCATGCGCTGGTCAAAATCAGCGATTACCTTGCCTTGCTGTTGCAAGGTTTCCAGATAATCGTGCGGGCTGGCAATCTTCAAAGCCTGCGGTGCATGGAAACGATGGCCGCGACTGCTGCGACCGGTTTTAATCCCGAGAATTTCAGTCTCGATAATTTGTTCGCCTAACAGCAACACAGCCCAATGTACCGGGCGGGCAAATTCGCTATCGAAATTACCCCAACGCATGCGCTTGGCAATCGGCAGGTTATTCAGGCTTTTACGAATGATGTCCGGCAGCAGTTCGGCAGTGGCTTGACCTTTTACGGCTTGTTTGAATACCAGCCACTCGCCCTTGTCCGTTTGTAATCTTTCCAATTGATCAACCGTAGTGCCGCAACTGGCGGCAAAACCTTGCGCCGCTTTACTCGGCGTTCCATCCGGTCCGAATGCAGCCAAGACAGCTGGGCCGCGTTTTTCCACGGTTTTATCGGCCTGAAAAGTCACCAAATCGTCGATGATAACGGCTAAGCGACGAGGCGTGGCATACGCGCGGCCTCGATTGAAAGCTAAATCGGCTTCTTTTAAGCCGGCCAGAATATTGTCCAACAAAGCCTGACTGAGTTTTTTCAGGGATTTTGGCGGCAGTTCTTCGCAGCCCAGTTCGAATAACAAATGATTGGTCGCTGTCATGGTTACGCTCCCTGTCTGGCAAGAATCGGAAAGCCTAATGCTTCCCGGCGATTGTAATAAGCTTCGGCCACTGATTTAGCCATGTTGCGTACCCGTAAAATATAGCGCTGACGTTCCGTCACGGAAATGGCATGCCGCGCATCCAGCAGATTAAACGAATGGGAAGCCTTTAATACCATTTCATAAGCCGGCAGCGGCAGGTTTTTATCCAACAACATCAGACATTCGCGCTCGTAGGTATCGAAGCACTGAAACAGAAAATCGACATTGGCATGATCGAAGTTGAACTCCGACATCTCAACTTCGTTTTGATGGAATACATCGCCATAAGTGACGATGCCTTGCGGACCACGAGTCCAGACTAAATCGTACACCGACTCCACGCCTTGTAGATACATGGCAATACGTTCCAGGCCATAAGTAATTTCGCCGGTAACCGGTTTACACTCCAGGCCGCCGACTTGTTGGAAATAAGTGAACTGGGTGACTTCCATACCGTTTAACCAGACTTCCCAACCCAAGCCCCAGGCACCCAGGGTGGGCGATTCCCAGTTATCTTCCACGAAGCGGATATCATGTTCCAGCAAATCCAGGCCAAGGTGACGTAAAGAGCCCAAGTAAAGCTCTTGAATGTCAGCCGGAGACGGTTTCATCACCACCTGAAACTGATAATAATGCTGCAAGCGGTTGGGGTTTTCGCCATAACGACCATCGGTCGGCCGACGTGAGGGTTGCACGTAAGCCGCATTCCACGGCTCCGGGCCGATGGCGCGTAAGAAAGTGGCAGGATGAAAAGTCCCGGCGCCCACTTCCTGATCCAAAGGTTGCAACAATACACAACCCTGATTCGACCAGTATTCCTGTAAGGTCAAAATCAGGCCCTGAAAAGTAGAGACATCGTTTTTGCTAGTCGACACGTTGAGAGCCACTTGTTTTGTAAAAAATGCGCCGATTATACCCGAAAAATCAAGGCCAAATAGGCTATACCCAACCTGTCGCGGTTCTCTCAAGCTATTTGAAAACTCGCTCAAGGCGCATGAAGAAATAGATGTTCACGCAAAAATTTCGGGATACGGCTATCCAGCCAATAATCCGGCCTAAAGGGTTTTTGTCCGGACACAAACCCGACATGGCCGCCTCCACTGTAGATTTCCAATTGCACTTGCGGGGCAAGTTCCTGCGCTGTTGGCAGAACCGCTTTGGTCATGAAAGGATCATCTTCAGCCTGGATGACTAAGGTAGGTACTTGAATCTTAGCCAAAAACTGTCGAGAGCTGGAGCGGCGATAATAATCGTCGGCATCTTTAAAACCGTGTAATCTGGCCACTACCCTGTCGTCGTATTGCCAAAAGGATTTGATGTCACCTAATCCGCCTAATTGTCGTAACTTTTCAGCTTCTTCGCGACAGCCTTTTTTATCCAGATAATCACGTTTGTTGCGAATGTATTGCTTTAATTCGTCCAGCAAATATTTGCGGTATATTTTGGAAAAGCCGTGATCCAATTTAGTGGCGCATACACTTAATACCAACGGCACCGAAACAGCCACCGCCGCGCTCAGATTTAAACTACCACCTTGTTCCCCCAGCCATTTCAACAATACATTGCCCCCCAACGAAAATCCTACTGCCGCCAACTTAGCATCTGGATATTGTTGCCGTAAGGATTGATAGACAAAATCAATATCTTCGGTTTCGCCGGAATGATAACAACGCGCCAAATGATTGGGCTCGCCGCTACAACCGCGAAAATTTATCGCTATACTGGTCATGCCCTGTGCCTGCAAAACCTGTTGCAAACCCAGAATATAGCTAGACTGAGAGCTGCCGGATAAGCCATGCAGTAAGATGACGATGCTATTCTTATCTTCACCGCACCAATCCAGATCGAGAAAATCACCGTCTGGTGTCAATAATCGCTCACGTTTACGTTGTAATAGCTTAGTCTTACGCAGTAACGCCGGATAAAAGGTTTGCAAATGTGGGTTGTTCAACCACCAAACAGGTCGAAAGCAATGTTGCGTGATAGGCATAGCCGCTTATTCCAGGCATTATGAGTTGACGATGGATACTACTTTTTTATACTGATACAGGTTTACCGAATCAGCATACCTGGTGTGATCACAATCACAAGGGGGATCATTGGAATACAAGGATTATTATCAAACCCTGGGGGTTAAGCGTGACGCGACCCTGGAAGAAATTAAAAAATCTTTCCGCAAACTGGCGCGCAAGTATCATCCGGATGTATCGAAAGAACCGGATGCGGAAGCGCGTATGAAGGAAGTCAATGAGGCTTATACCGTACTCTCCGACACCGAAAAACGCGCGGCTTATGATCAACTGGGGCGCGGTTATCAACCCGGAGAGGAATTTAGGCCACCTCCTAACTGGGATGCTGGTTTTGAATTTTCCGGACGTGGTTTTAATGCCGGAGAATCGGCTGATTTCAGTGATTTTTTTGCCGAGTTATTCGGCAAAATGCGCGGTGACTCAGGCGGGCAGCGTGGCTTTTACAGGCAAACCAACCTTAATGCTCGCGGCGAAGACCATCACGCCAAAGTCATGTTGGACCTGGAAGACAGTTTTAAGAGTTCCTCTCGGCAGATTTCCTTACGCGTGCCCCGTATGGATGCACAAGGCCATGTGCTACTTGAAAACCGCACATTGAATATCAAAATACCGAAAGGCGTTTATGAAGGGCAGATTATTCGTTTGGCTGGGCAAGGAGCGCAAGGGATGGGTAGCGGCAAAGCCGGTGATTTGCTATTGGAAGTGAGCTTTAACCCGCATCCAAGGTTTCGGGTGGATGGGCGCAATTTAACTATGCATTTGCCAGTGACACCCTGGGAAGCAGCCTTGGGAGAGATGATCACCGTCAACCTTATTGATAGCAATCTGAAAGTTCGCATACCGGAAAACACTCAAAGCGGCAGGCAATTGCGCTTGAGTGGTAAAGGTATTCCGAGTAATCCACCGGGTGATCTATTATTAGAAATTCAAGTGGTTCTGCCACCCGCCAACAATGAAAAAGCTCGAAAACTATACCAAACCATGGCGCAGGAACTGGCATTTGATCCGCGCACACAGGCCAGGAGATAGCCATGCAACATTCTGAAATCCTGATTACTGCTATCGTAGAAGAATCCTATTTATCCCTGGAAGAATTAGCTTCATTTTGTGCGGTGGAGCCGGAATGGGTGTTACAACACATCAATGATGGCTTATTATCCGCCGCTAAACTTGAAAGTGGACATTGCTACTTTTCGGCTATAGAGCTGACGCGCGCCAAACGTATTTTGTCCATAGAACGCTACTTTGATGCAGCACCCGAGCTGGCAGCGTTAGTGGCAGATATGCAGGAAGAGTTGGATAGTTTACGGCGAGAATTGTTGCGGACAAGATAATAGGCGGTTCTGCGGTAGTCGTTCAAATCTGTGTTTCGTGGTCTTTTAGCTGACAGAAAAACACCGGCTTGGCCGGTGTTTTTATTTGGGTTACCGGTAAAAAATCGAAGCGGTGGTTTACTTCACTGCGCGCATTAATTTCAGCATATCGCTACTACTAGGGTCGATAAAAATACTTCGGAAAGAGCAGGCCTGAACATTTTTAACGGTTTGTCGATTAATATTCGCACCAACTAAGCGTACCACTAACGGATTCAACAAATTCATCATGGCCGCCATGTATTTATTGGAACTGAGGACGTGTTCCAATAGTAGCAATTGGCCACCGGGTTTTAACACGCGATACAACTCTTTCAGGCCTTTTCGCGGTTGCGGTACAGAGCAAAAAACAAAGCTGGCCACCACGGTATCGAAGCTATTATCTGCGTAGCACAGCGTTTGTACGTCCATCAAATCCAGATGTACCTTAATTTGTTTACGTTCTTGTTTTCTTTTGGCTTGCACCAGCATTTTTGGGCTGAAGTCAATCGCAGTCATTTGGCTGTCAGCGGGATAAAAATCAAAGTTTTTCCCCGTGCCCACGCCCACTTCCAGGATGTGCTCGCCTTCGGCCATAGCCCAGAGCTTTTTTCGCAAGCGGCGAAATAACAAACCTTCCAAAAAGCCTTCCAGGCTGTCGAACCAAGGTGCCAGCCTGTCGTAGCGCTGGCGGATTTTATCGCCGCTCACTGACATGGTTAAATTTCCAGCTGTTGAATGCCGTCCAGCAGCCACTTGGTTTGTTTGCTGTTTACCGGTTTGACGAAATGCCAGACTTCCCGCACTTGATCGGTCTCTCCATCGTCTTCCCGCAGGATACAATCGAATAACACAGCGGCTTCCAGATCGTTGCCAGTTTGGCGTACTTCCAATAGCTCTGCATTGACCTTCAATACTTCAGTTTTGTTGTTGCTGGCGTTGCTACGTAATTGATCTTGAATTTCTATGAAAACCTTATCCGTAGCAAGACCGCGGATGGCTGCTAAATCGTGGTTGTCCCAAGCTGTTTGTAAATAACGATAGGCACTTTCAGCACCTGCCAAAAAACCGGATTGATCAAAATCGGCAGGTAGGTTCACAGCACTATCTGTAGTGGTTGAGTTACTAGAGTTTTTGATGCCGGACATTAAATCGGTATTAAAACCTGCTGAGGTGGAGCCGGTGGGAGGTGTCATGCCGTAATCCGCTGCATGATCACTGTCGGAATGGCTGGATTTAGCATAAGTATTGTTGGCAGTGGCTGGTTTTTGTTTGTTTTTGGCAGCGAATAAACGCATGACTAAAAAGGCAATGCCGGCAAAAACCAAAATATCCATAAAATTGAAGTTTTCAAAAGCGCCGCCAAAAAACAGCGAGCCGAGCAAACCGCCCAGTGCTAAGCCACCGAGCATGCCCATCAGACCACCGCGACTGGCTAAGCCTTGCCGAGCGGTTTGGTTTTGGCTGGCAGCTTGTTGTTGGCTGGCCGAGCGTGCAGGTTGGCTGGTGGCGCCCGGAGAAGTGGATCGTTTATAAGGAGCGCTGTAACTTGATCTACCGCCAAATGAGCCACCGCCGCCGAAACGTTTGGCCTGCGCTTCTTGAATGCTGCTCATTAATAGTATCAGCGTAAAGAAAAGCGTAGTCAGAATACCGATTTTTCTATTCATGGTGTGTGTTGCCTTTTAGTGAAAAAGTGTTGACTAATATTAGGGTGCTATCAGTAATTTCAAGTAGAATAGCTTTTCGCTCGACTCTCTACAACTGCTGTCTAGCTTTTTAAAATCATTTTAAAGACATTCTAAATGAGTTAATGGTTGCATATATTCGTCAATTTTTAGTCGTACTGTTAGTGTTGCTGCAATTCGCGGCACCGCTGGTGCATGCGCATGTTGACGCCATTGGTCGTGTTAATGGCTTGCATTTGCACGAATTTGAGACATTGCATATCAAATCCGATGCTTTGTTTTTAGCCGCTACGGATGTTGCAAGCACGCCTGATTCAGCTATCGTTGAGTTAGGTTCGGCTATTAACATCCAGGCTTCAGACGATAACAGCCCTGATTATTATCTGCATAAGGATATTTTATCTTTGTGTCAGCAAACCCTGCTTGAAAGTATAAATTTTTCTCCACAGGATTTACCTCTTATAGTCGAACCATCCCACAGCTTCCGACTCTCCCGCGCGCCCCCTCTCTAGTTTTTGTGTCAGTTTTTTAGACTGATACGTCATTGCTGCTTAGGTCGTTTTTATGGCTTTATCCTGATTTATTACTTTTTGGAGTCCAATATGACAGCATCCGGTCATATTAAATATTGCTTACCATTGTTATGGCTGTCGCTAACACCTTGTTTAGCTGACGAGTTAATGCTGCAAGATCCCTTTAGCCAGCCCATAACAGTAGACGAACAAAAGCTGTTGGTGGAACATCTGGATCCGATTGAAATCGATCCCTCATTAAGCTTGGCGCAATTGTTGGAACAAACCCTGGAAAAATATCCCGATCGATTGATCAACCAGGCGCTGATGCAACAAGCCGATGCCTGGCAAGAGCGTGGTGATAGCTGGCTGGCTGGCTCGACAGGGGTAGCACTGAATTATTCTGATGACAGAATAGCCAATGATGTGGGGTCACGGGAGGCGTCAGCCAATCTGGAATTTACCATCTGGAATTGGGGGCAACGTTCGGCAGCGCAAGATGTGGCAGAAAAATCCCATGTTTCGGCCAGTAAGCAGTCTGCAATCCTCAAACTGGAAGTGGCGAGGCTGTTGCGGGATGCTCTATGGAACATCGCGCTGGCGGAAAATCGTTTGCAGCAAGCGCAGATCAATCTGGATATTTCCACGCAGTTGTTAGGCAAAGTACAGCGGCGTGTAGAGCTGGGTGATTTACCGCGAGCGGATTTGTTATTAGCGGAAAGCGACCATTTGCAAAACAAAAGCCTGCTAACCCAATCGGAAGCGGAGGTGATGCACAGCCGTAAGAGTTACGCCAGTTTAACGCAAACCACCCGTATTCCTGCTAACTATCAGGAACAGCAAAGTACCATTCAAACTATTCAGCCTAATCATCCTTTACTGGAAGCTATCAATGCTGTGTTGGAAGAGAAACAAGCCGGGATTGAATGGAGCAAAGCCACCGATAGTATCAATCAACCTAAAGTCTTTGTAGGTGCCAAATCCAGTCGCGACCAACGTGGTGCTGATGATATGCAAAGTACCAATGTCGGTGTGCTGATTCCATTTGGCCATAGCACCTACGATGCACCCGATATTGCTAAAGCCCATCTGGAATTGAATCAAGCTTTGGCCCAAAGCGAACATTTACATCGGCTTTTGGAAAAAAACCTGCACGAAGCTGAGCATCAACTAGAGGTCAATCGCACTGAATTGACGATTGCCAGACAAATGAAAGATATTGCCGAACAGCATCTGAAAATGATGGAGATCAGCTTCGAATCCGGTGAAATCAATTTGCTGGATTTACTAAAAATACAGGCTCGTAGCCTGGAAGCCATTCGGAATGCCAAAGAGCAGGAAGTTAAATTACAACGCAACATTGCATTATACAATCAGGCAGTGGGAGTATTGCCATGAAAAAAATAGTATTCAGCCTGTTGTTGATCTGCACTTTAAAGGCGTTTGCTGAAGATATGCAAATCAGGATTTCGCCGGAACAAATTACTAATCTGGCGATTAAAGTGGGTCCGGTCGTGGCTAGCCAGCAAGTGCCATTTTTATCTGCACCTGCTCGAGTGGTGGTGCCGGGTAATCACGATCGACTCTTGAGTGCCCCGCAGCCGGGTTTTCTGGTGCAATTGAACGTCAATATTGGCGATAGCGTTACTAAAGGCCAGCTTTTGGCGCAAATTCATAGCCCGGAGTTAGTGGCTTTGCAGCAGCAGTTTTTAACCGCACGTAGCGAATTAAATCTGGTTAGTCTGGAATATCGGCGAGATAAAAAATTATTAGAAGATGGCGTGATTGCGCAAAGACGTTGGCAGCAAACTGCAGCCTTACATAATAGTAAGGCTGCTATAGCTGATGAAGCCAGGCAATTGTTGAGTATGGCTGGCATGTCTAATGCGGAGATAAATACTCTGGCCAATAATCATAAACTCAGCAGTCTTTTGTCGGTTAGATCACCGATAGATGGCGTGATTCTGGATCGGTTGGTCACCTTGGGTTCAAGGCTGGATATGCAGGCACCCTTGTATCACATCGCCGATTTATCCGAATTGTGGCTGGAAATCAATGTGCCGCAGGAGCGGATGCATAGTATACAGATAGGCGATGTCGTAGAAGTCGAGAATACACCCATCAGCGCCAAAATCAGTTTATTGGGGCAAAGCGTGAATCGGGAAAACCAAACCATGCTGGCTCGCGCCAAAATTGAGGGCAAAGCCGATAAGTTAAGGGTGGGACAAAATATCAATGTACAGATTATGCAAAATCTTGTTCAACAGGGGCTTGAAGTACCCAACTCTGCCATTGCACAAAATTCTGGACATCATTATGTATTCGTCCGCAATGCCGATGGTTTTGTAGTCACGGAAGTGAACGTGCTAGGCAGACAGGGTGAATACTCGCTTATTAGTGGTCCCTTGAGCACTGA
The DNA here is from genome assembly GCF_001644015.1 of Methylomonas lenta. Classification (GTDB taxonomy): domain Bacteria; phylum Pseudomonadota; class Gammaproteobacteria; order Methylococcales; family Methylomonadaceae; genus Methylomonas; species Methylomonas lenta. Next base: position 38,138 of record NZ_LUUI01000089.1, on the reverse strand, counting down.
GGCGCAAATAGCTGTACAAGGTTCAGTTTCCTTAAAAGCCAACTGGCTTGGCCTGGGTGGTGAATGATGGGGGGGCTGATACGCTTTGCGCTTTCGCAGCGCTTAATGATGTGTTTACTGATGTTGTTAATGGCAGGCGGCGGTTATTTCGCCTTTAAAAACATACCGATTGATGCATTTCCGGAAGTGTCGCCGACGCAAGTCAAAATCATTGTAAAAGCCAATGGGATGACACCTGAAGAGGTCGAAACCCGTATCACTGCGCCCATCGAAGTGGAGCTGCTGGGTATTCCACATCAAACCATGCTGCGCTCGTTGGCAAAATACGCCATTACCGACATTACGCTGGATTTTGAGGAAGGTACTGATATTTACTGGGCCAGGCAGCAGGTAGCCGAGCGTCTGAATGGCATCTGGGGCAATTTGCCAGCCGGTGTGCAAGGCGGCATCGCGCCAATGACCACACCCTTGGGTGAGATGTTTATGTTTGCCATTGAAGGTGGCGATTTAAGTCTGATGGAGCGTCGTAGTTTATTGGATTGGGTGATTCGGCCGGCTTTACGGACTGTGCCGGGCGTGGCTGATGTGAATGCTCTGGGCGGTGTGGTGCGTAGTTTTGAAGTAATTCCGAACAATCTGCGGATGGCTGCGCGCGATATCGGTATGCAGCAGCTGATAACGGCTTTAGAAACCAATAATCGCAATGATGGTGCCGGACGCTTGAATGAAGGGGAAGAAACCTTGATTGTACGGGCAGAAGGTCGTATCAAAGATGAGCAGGATGTCAGATCTATCGTCATCGCCCAACGTAAAGGTTTGCCTATTCGGGTGGCTGATATCGCTGAAGTCAAAATCGGCGCATTGACCCGCTATGGCGCCGTCAGTAAAGATGGTAAAGGCGAAGCAGTCACCGGCGTAATTTTGAGTCTGCGCGGTGCAAACGCTCAGCAAACAGTAGCGCATATCGAAGCTAAGCTAGCCGAAATGCAAAGTAGTTTGCCCGCTGGCGTTAAAGTCAATGTGTTTTACAACCGGGGCGTATTGGTGGGTAAAGCGGTGAATACCGTCACCAAAGCCTTGTTGGAAGCTATCGTGCTGGTCGTCGTGTTGCTGATACTGTTTTTAGGGGATTTGCGTGCTGCATTGACAGTCGCGTTGGCGTTGCCGATGGCGGCCATGATCACCTTTATGATGATGAATGCCTTCGGCATGTCGGCGAACTTGATGAGTCTGGGTGGCTTGACCATTGCCATTGGTATGCTGGTGGATGGCGCCGTGGTAGTGGTAGAAAATATAATCACTCAACTAGCAGATCATGAAAAAGGCGAACGCTTGCCGCGTTTACACTTGATCTATCGTGCTACCCGCGAAGTGGCGGGGCCGGTGACTTCGGGTATTTTAATCATCATTATCGTATTTTTACCGTTGCTGACTTTGCAAGGCTTGGAAGGGAAATTATTTGGCCCGGTAGCCATGACCATAGTGTTTGCCCTAAGTGGTTCATTGATCTTGTCATTGACGGTGATTCCTGTGTTGGCATCTTTTTTGTTAAAACAGGTTTCGCATGAAGAACCCTGGTTGCCAAGGCATTTACTGCGTCTTTATGAGCCTTTGTTGTTGTGGAGCCTTGATAACAGTAAAAAGATTTTCATTGCTGCCGGAGGTTTACTGGTTTTGACCGGTCTGGTGTTTACCCAGATCGGCAGCACATTTATGCCGACTATGGATGAAGGTGACATCATTGTGCAATTGGAAAAACTGCCCTCTATTACGCTACAGAACTCGGTGGAACTGGATGCTCAGGTGCAGAAAAATATACTTGAGCATATTCCGGAAGTCGAAACCATAGTGTCGCGGGTGGGTACAGACGAGTTGGGTCTGGATCCCATGGGCTTGAATGAAACTGATACCTTTTTGGTGTTAAAGCCTAAGCAAGAGTGGCGGATGAAAACCAAGGAAGAATTAATCGAGGCCATCCGTAGCATTATGTCGCACACCCCAGGTATTGCTTTTGGGTTTACTCAGCCGATTGAAATGCGGGTATCTGAAATGCTGACAGGTACCCGTGGCGATGTGGCGATTAAATTATTCGGTGCTGACCTGGATGTGTTGAATCATAAGGGCGAGGAAATTGAGGCTTTATTACATACCATCTCCGGCGCTAGTGATATATTTATGCGTAAAAATGAAGGCATGCAATTCTTACAACTGAATATAGACAGGCAAGCAGCTGGCCGTTTTGGGTTGGACGGCGACAGTATCGAAAATATGCTGCGAGCTCAAATCGAAGGAATTCAATTGGGTATCGTGCAGGAAGGTATAAAACGCACACCCTTGTTATTACGCGGCGATAGCAATGCCGCCAATTTTAATAATCTACAAATCACGTTACCTAATGGCGATTATGTGCCCATTACTGCATTGGCAAAAATTCAGCCAGTCGAAGGGGTGGTATCGATTGGTCGGGAGAAAGGGCAGCGATTTGTGGTGATACGCAGCAATGTGGAAGGCCGGGATTTGGTGGGATTTGTTGAAGAAGCCAAGCGCCTGGTAGCAGAAAAGGTAGTGTTGGAAGCCGGTTATCGAGTCGAATTTGGTGGTCAATTTGAAAATCAACAGCGTGCTGCAGCCAGATTGTCGCTAGTGATTCCAGTGTCATTAGGCTTGATATTTCTGTTATTGTTTTCTACTTTTGGCTCGATCAGGCAGGCGGTGTTGGTGCTCTCCAATATTCCGCTGGCTATGATAGGCGGAGTGTTTGCGTTGTGGTTATCCGGTGAATATTTATCGGTGCCGGCATCGGTGGGATTTATCGCCTTGTTGGGGATTGCAGTATTGAATGGTGTGGTAATGGTTAGTTACTTTAATCAGTTGTGTGCCACCGGTATGGAGGTTTCGAGAGTGGTCATTGTTGGATCGGCTCGACGATTGCGGCCTGTATTGATGACTGCCAGTATCGCGGCTTTTGGTTTGATCCCCTTGCTGTTTGCATCTGGGCCTGGTTCTGAAATTCAACGTCCCTTGGCCATTGTGGTGACGGGTGGTTTGGTGTCATCGACATTTTTAACCCTGATTTTATTGCCGATTTTATATGAATTATTTGGTCAAGCTCGGGAGAAAGCCGTATGACACATGAAACCTATTTGATAACGATCAATGTCTCTCCTGCGCTCGAAGAAGCCATGGTTGATTGTCTTTTGACCTTTGAAACAGCGCAGGGTTTTTCCAGTTTTCCTGTTAATGCTCATGATCACCGTAACCAAGGCCTATCGATTGCTGAGCAAGTGACGGGTAGGCAGCGCAAAATGCGTTTTCAGATGTATATCGATAAAGACCATGTATCGGCTCTTTTGAGTAAAATAAAAGCCGATTTTAGCGGGACCGGCCTGCATTATTGGATGGTGCCTGTGTTAGAGCACGGTGAAATTTAAGATATTTCGGGCAGAATTTTCAGTTGAGTGCTACTCTTTTTTCTGGTGCCGTGATGCGTTAAAGATTGCGGTGATTCTAAAGTGAATGTTTATGCGCTATGAATATATTTTTAAGACGAATTCCTGCCAATACCCAGCATGATGAAATAGCCGATTTTATAAGGCCTGTGCTGAAAAATGGCTTTTTTGGAAAGCCGGGCCGGATAGTTAATATTGAGATATTGGCACTGCGGGATCTTAAGCAGGGTTCTGTCGAATATCATGGTTTGGTAACCCTGGAATCCGGTTGGTCGGATCAAAAGGCCATTAATCGCTTGAAAAACCGGCGTCTAAATGGGCGTTATGTAACGGTTAGGCCTTTTTTTCAGCGTAGCTGGAGTAATGATCCTCGCGAGAATAACGCTAGCCAAGGCCAGAACGAGTTTATTGAAAAGCGGCAAGGTGATCGGCGCCGAGGTAAGCAATTAGAAGTGGTTAAAAATGTGTCTGATTATTTCTCTGTTGAAGATGGTTTCTTCAATACCGTTAATCATCAGCAGTTTCAGATCACGTTCATTGTTTCGGCAGAGGTTGAAAATGCAGTTGCAGAGTGCTTGGTTAGTTTTGAGCACGAACACGCCAAGTCGACGCCTGAGCCTAATGATTTGCCGCAGCATGGCATTGTGCGGTTTTTAACTGAGATGGAAGGTCCTGAGAATAAGTCCAGACGTTTTCAGATTTATGCTACTCGGCATGTGATCGCAGCATTGCTGGAAAAGCTGAAAGCGGAGTTTTCAGGAAATAGTATTTATTATTGGATTACACCCGTGATTGAATTTGGCGTTATCTGATTGCGATATAAATCATGTGTTTGAAGGTTTTTAATTTGGTATTCGATAATCTTAAGGATATGGTTGGAAATATTTTCCCGATACCCAAGCGCATCGTCCCTACGCTTCGCGTGGGAATGCAACTTGAACCGCTCTGCGGTTCGGGACGCTGGAGCGTCCTCGATAGAGTTCCCACGCAGAGCATCAATGCCATTAAGTTAAGAAAAAGCTCCCTCTCCTGCTGGAGAGGGTTGGGGAGAGGAGATTTATAATAAGGCAAAAAAGCTTTATTTAATCCCCTCATCCTAACCTTCTCCCGGAGGGAGAAGGGATTGTTCTTCCTTAACTTAATGGCAGTGACGCAAAGCATGGGAACCATAAGCGGAAGTTAAATTTGGCGAAATCTTAAATCCAAAAAGGGCAGGGTTAATTGCCGGAAAAATGCAGCCATTTGTCCTTTTTGATTAAAATAACCGATCAAATTCGCTTGAAACAGCGAAGTATTTGATCGGTTGATATTGGTTATTTTTCCAACATGGCAAATTTGCCGGCTTTGCCATTCCACTCATCTGCATCAGGCAGCGAGTCTTTGACTTCAGTTATAACCGGCCAGGCTTTTGACAGTTCGGCATTCAAGGCAGCAAAATGCTCTTGACCTTCAGGTAATTCATCTTCGGCAAAAATTGCATTAGCCGGGCATTCTGGTTCGCAGAGGGTGCAATCGATGCACTCGTCTGGATCGATAACCAGAAAATTTGGGCCTTCATGAAAACAATCAACTGGGCAGACGTCAACGCAGTCGGTGAATTTGCATTTGATGCAGTTCTCGGTAATTACAAAAGCCATAATGTTCTTCCAAGGTTAGGTTGATGAACAAGTTTCCTTGTTTAGCGGAAACTTTATGCTTGAAAAAGAAACTGCCGCACTGGCGGCAGCTATCTGTGTTACTTAAAAACCCAATGCAGCTGAAGTACTGTTGACTACTTCAGCTGCTGCTATGGGTTATTTGTTTTTTTCGCGTTCTTTCACTTCTTTAATCACTTCTTCCGCTACGTTTTTCGGGCAAGCGGAGTAGTGTGAAAATTCCATGGAGAACTGGCCGCGACCGGAAGTCATGGTACGCAAGTCGCCGATGTAACCAAACATGTCACTCAGTGGTACATCCGCTTTGATACGAACGCCGGTAACACCTGGATCTTGCGATTTGATCATGCCACGGCGACGGTTTAAGTCACCGATTACATCACCGACGTGCGCATCCGGAGTGAATACGTCAACTTTCATGATCGGTTCCAGCAATTGTGGATTGCCTTTTGGAATTGATTGACGATACGCGGCACGGGCGGCGACTTCGAACGCAATAGATGAGGAGTCAACCGCATGGAAAGCACCGTCGGTCAGAATGACTTTGAAGTCCAAGCAAGGGAAGCCTGCCAATACACCTTTGTCGATACTGGCTTTAAAGCCTTTTTCAACCGCTGGCCAGTATTCGCGAGGTACGTTACCGCCGGTAACATTTGATTCGAATACAAAACCGCTGCCTGGCTCGCCTGGCTCGATGATGTAATCGATTTTCGCGTATTGACCGGAACCGCCCGATTGCTTTTTGTGCGTGTAGCTGTCTTCGATGCGTTGGGTGATGGTTTCGCGGTAAGCAACTTGTGGTTTACCTACGTTGACATCAACACCGTGGGTTCTTCTTAAGATGTCCACTTTGATGTCTAAATGCAGCTCACCCATACCTTTGATGATGGTTTCGCCACTTTCCTGGTCGGTTTCGACGCGGAAAGAGGGGTCTTCTTGCACCATTTTGCCGATCGCAATACCCATTTTTTCGTTGCTGCCTTTGTCTTTAGGCGAAATCGCAATCGAGATGACGGGATCAGGGAAAACCATAGGTTCCAGAGTCGCTGGTTTGTCCGGATCGCATAAGGTATGACCGGTTTGTACGTTTTTCAAGCCGATCAACGCCACGATATCGCCAGCTTGCGCGCTTTCGATCTCGTTGCGGTCGTCGGCGTGCATTTCCACCATACGGCCGATACGCTCGGTTTTACCGGTAAAGGTGTTTAATAGGGTATCGCCTTTTTTGAGGCGGCCCGAGTAGATGCGAACGAAGTTCAGGGCGCCGAAACGGTCATCCATGATTTTGAACACCAGGGCGCGCAACGGACGGCTGGCATCGACTATCGCGTATTCGCCAGTTGGAACGCCTTCGAGGTCAGTTTCAGGCTGTGGCTTGACTTCGGTAGGATTAGGCAAGTACTCGACAACGCCGTCCAACACCAACTGTACGCCTTTGTTCTTGAAAGACGAACCGCAGAAAGTCGGGAAGAAATCCATCGCAATAGTGCCTTTACGGATGCAATGTTTGATTTCTTCGATGGTAGGCTCTTCGCCTTCCAGATATTTCTCCATGATGTCGTCGTCTTGATCGGCGACTTGGTCGATCAATTTTGCCCGCCATTCTTCGACTTGCTCTGCCATGTCCGCAGGTACGTCCTGGATTTCGTATTTCAATGGGTCGCCGGAGTTATCCCAAACCCAGGCTTTACGAGTCAGCAAGTCGACCACGCCGACGAAGTTTTCCTCGGTACCGATAGGCAAGGTCATGACGACTGGTTTCGCGCCCAATACCTGTTCGACCTGTTTGACAACACGATAGAAGTCGGCGCCCAGTCTGTCCAATTTGTTGACGTATATGACACGAGAAACTTTTGAGTCGTTCGCATAACGCCAGTTGGTTTCGGATTGTGGCTCAACGCCGCCGGAACCACAAAATACACCCACGCCACCATCCAACACTTTCAGAGAACGATAGACTTCGATAGTAAAGTCAACGTGGCCCGGGGTGTCGATGATATTGAAACGGTGCGGTTTGAATTGACCTGTGCTACCCGGCCAGAAACAGGAAGTCGCTGCTGATTGTATGGTAATCCCACGTTCTTGCTCTTGTTCCATGAAGTCTGTGGTCGCTGCACCATCGTGTACTTCGCCGATTTTGTGAATTTTTCCGGTCAGCTTCAAAATCCGCTCGGTGGTGGTGGTTTTACCGGCATCGACGTGTGCGAAGATACCGATGTTTCTGTATAGCGATAGATCAGTCATGGTTGTACTCTAAATGGAGATGAAAAACGTTTTAACCCTTGGCACCATTGCCGCAACTTCTTCATGAACAGGGTCAATGAAAAATCCCCCCATTCTACCCGAAAATCAAAAAAAACAGAATGTCAATTACGTTGCTATTTTTTCTAGGCTTTCAGCATGAAGTTGTAATTCCCTCAGTTGCATTAATGCGTAGACTGTTCGCAGTGTTGGACAATCGATGTTTTCCCGATCTGCAGCACGCACGGCATTACCTAAAATAGCTTCAGTTTCCATAGCATGCTGACGCTCAAAATCCAGCAACATACTGGTTTTATAAGGCGGCATAGCAAAAGTATTTTGAATATTGGTTTCAATGATATCGTCTGGCAGGGTGTGTCCACAGCCAGCGGCAATGTCGCATACTTCCTGCATAATGCGGCGGACGAGGCCGATCTGATTTTGCAAAATGGCTAAGGTCGGCAGGCCGCCGGACAGCACTGATAATGGATTGAATGGCGCGTTCCACACGCATTTTTGCCAACGGCTGGCTATGATATCTTTACTGACTTCACATTCGATGTTTGCTTGTAGAAACAACTGCTGTAAATGCAGGGTTTGGGCGGATACGCCGCTGGGAACATCGCCTAAAGTCAGCTTACCATAAGCTAAATGAGTTATCTTGCCTGCTGCCAGTCGATTGCAACAGATAAACGCCAGGCCACTAATTAATACGTTGTCAGGGAAGGCCGCCTGTAATTCTGCTTCGATTTCGACGCCATTTTGAATAAATACTATCACCGTGTTTTTCCGCACAGCGTCACGAATCATGGCGACCCGATCGATTTGCGCAGTCACTTTGCTGCATAAAATCAAATAATCCGCCTGATCCTGATAGTCGCCGGCATGGCGCAAAACCTGATGTGGCTGAAATTGCCATTGGCCCAAACTGAAACTATCGATTTGAAACCCTAGTTGTTTGACGATTTGGTAATCCGAGCGGCAAACCACAGAAACTTCCGCACCCGCTTTGGCGAGCAAGCTGCCATAAAAACCGCCGATAGCTCCAGCGCCGACAATCAGAATTTTATCGCTCATACGTGTTCTGCCAATATCTGCTTTAAAAACGGAATCGTCAGTTTGCGTTGTGCAGCTAGAGTCGCGCGATCGATTCTTTCCAGCAACAGCCATAAGGCAGGTAAGTCGTGAACATAATGATTCAATAAAAAACGTCCGACTTTGGCTGGAATATCAAACCCGAGGAAATGCGCTTTAAAGGTCAAGGCCTCGATAATTTGATCCTCGGATAGCGGCTGAATTTTTAGTGTGAGTCCCCAACTCATGCGAGTTTTTAAATCTGCTAAAGCTAAGGGTAAATATTTGGGCGGGCAGTCTGCAGTCAGTAGCAGCTTATGATTGTTTTGCCGATGGCTATTGTAAAAGGCAAATAATGCGGTTTCCCAGTCTGGATGACCGGCCAAATGATGGATGTCGTCAAAGCAGACCAAATCCACATCTTCCAAGCCCTCGAGTAGCGCAGGCGATGGCAAATTGTCCGGGGTGAATTTCAGGAAAAATGGGTCTTTGCCCATGGCTTTAGCCTGTTGACAACACGCTTGTACTAAATGACTCTTGCCACTGCCGTTTTCGCCCCAGATATAGACTTGTTGTTCTTCGCCTTCAGCAGCCAAAGTCATTAGTTGGTTGATAATCTCGGCATTATTGCCGGCGAAGTAGCTGGCAAATGTTAGATTCGTTTGAAATTCAAACTGTAATGGAACTTGCATGCTCTAAGGGTTCAGACCTTTTCAGCCTTGTAAACATAAAAACCGGCGCCGAAGCAAAGCAAAAGACTGAACAGTATCTCCAGTAAAGCATAGGGTCGTTGGCTTTGGTTGACATAGGCTTCGGTAACGCCGTGGACAAAATAAGGCAGGCTGAGATAAGTCATCCAGGTGCAACTTTTTAGATTTTTGTTAAGCAATCCTTTAAAAGGCAACAATAGTGGGCCAACAGTGACCATCAGCAACAACGCCGTTGGAAAGGTGTTTGAAGGTGCAATTAAAGTATGCCAGGCCATCATTAATAGAAACAAGCCAAAAAAACCGCTTAGTGCGGCATAGTAAAAATAAAGTCGTGGCATCGGTTGGATTAAAAACTAGAGTTGCTTAAAGTGGTCGCTATTATCACAAAGTCTGATGAAGATTGCTGTATCGTGATTTTGACTAGTAGACGATGAAAGCAAAAAAACTTGGCTGTCGAATGGAAAAAGCCTTATTGTCATGTTTTGCTTATATTGAGGATACTGCCATGATCAAACTCATTGTTGCCATAACGGCTGCTCTGTTAGCCAGCTTTTCAGTGCAGGCAGCCGATCACTTCACTATCGATAGCCGACATACATTTCCTAGCTTTGAGATCAGTCATTTAGGTTTTTCCATCCAACGCGGACGTTTTAACGAAACCAGTGGCAAAATTATGCTTGATGCGGCGAATGGTAAGGGCAGTATAGATATCAGTGTCAATATGGCCTCTATTAGCACTGGTTTGACTGAGCTGGAGGATCATTTGCGTGCTAAGGATTTTTTTGACGTTGCCCAATATCCGGTTATGACTTTTAAAGCCGACAAACTTAATTTTGTCGGCGACAAACTGGTAGCTGCTGATGGCACTTTATCCTTACATGGTATCAGCAAGCCGGTGCATTTAACGGTTGATCATTTTCATTGCGGCATGAATTTGATCAAAATGAATTACACCTGTGGCGCTAATGCTTTCACCACCATTAAACGCTCAGAATTTGCTGTCGACAAATATGTACCCATGGTAGCGGATGATGTCAAAGTACTGATTCAGGTTGAGGCGACAAAGGATTGAGTTGAACACTACTTCCGGGCTGAAGGAGTGCAAGGGTGTGGCTGGTGACAATTTGTCGCGCGGCAATCGGCCACATTTTCATCATTATGGATATTGATTAGACTTTGCCTCACTCACTAGAGTCGAATGTGTGAGTATAAATCCCGTCAAATTTATATGGAGATAAACATGAAAAAAAATACCCTTATTCTGACTGCCGTCTCATTGGTACTGGTTTTGAGTGCCTTCAAAGTTATCAGTGCTGAAGAAGTTGCCGCTGCTCCGGAACCAACTGAGACAAAATCTATAGCTTGGTATGTGGCGAATCTCAAAGAGGCTCAGGATAAAAATCAACAATGTCACGATAACCCCGCCATAAAGTCCAGCGAGGATTGTGAGAATTCTTTGCACGCATTACAGATTAGCTTTAAAGGTGGCAATTAAATCTAGCGTATCGCTTTGTTGTCTATTGTGAGCGGTTGGCTGCAGGATGCTGGTCCGCTCAATTTTTATGTTAGATCATTTGCCTTCTTTGAATTTCTATTAATAGCTGGCGACTGTGTTGGCGCTTTGGATAGCTTTTCTCGATTTTTAAGCTTGAGTTTGGGGTAAAACGACAGTGATTTATTGGGTGTGACAATCGGTCACATTTTCAAGTCTGTCCCAGGACGCTAAACTGTATGCAACTCAAATTGTTATGCGCGACTGAGTTTGCTTTACCCTTCTTCTCTAAGCGGCCATTGGCCGCTTTTTTTTGCCTGCAATTTTTTACGTCAAGTGAAAACAATCAAAGCTCATTTCTTAGACGCTGATAAATCCCGCCAAAACTACCGTTACTCATCAGCAGCACATGACAGCAGCCATTTGTCTGAATTTTGATGCTATCGATAATAGCTTCCAAGTCATTGCAGATGCGAATGTTATTGCCGTATTGCAGTAATTGACTCAAATCCCAGTCCAGATTTTCCGGTTGGTAAATGATGGCTTCATCAGCTTCGGCTAGTGATTCAGCCAGTGAGCGCGTATGAATGCCCAAGCGCATGGTGTTAGAGCGTGGTTCGATGATGGCGAGAATTTTTTGTTTGCCAACTTGTTTGCGTAAGCCATCCAGTGTGGTTTTAATGGCTGTGGGGTGATGGGCAAAGTCGTCATAAACGGTGATGCCGCCTTTGTTGATAATGACTTCCATGCGGCGTTTGACATTCTGGAATTTCTGCAATGCGGCAATCGCATCGGATGGCAAAATGCCAATATGCCGTGCAGCAGCAATGGCGGAAAGCGCGTTATATACGTTGTGATGACCCGTCAAATCCCACTGTACTGTACCCTGGTTTTGCCCGTCAAACTGAATGCTAAAACAACTGCCGTCAGATTTTATTAATTCAGCCTGCCAGTCAGCCTTGGTTTCGATTGCCGTTTTAACGATGGGCGTCCAGCATCCCATAGTCAGCACATCACTAATATTTTGATCACAGGAGGGTGCGATGATGAGACCTTCAGCGGGAACCGTTCGTACCAGATGGTGAAACTGCTTTTTAATGGCATCCAGATTTTCGAAAATATCGGCGTGATCGTATTCCAGATTATTCAAAATAGCGGTACGCGGGCGATAGTGTACAAATTTAGAGCGTTTATCGAAAAAAGCGCAGTCGTATTCGTCAGCTTCAATCACAAAAAAATCAGAGCTGCCCAAACGGGCGGAAATGCCAAAATTGAGTGGAATGCCGCCAATTAAAAAGCCGGGATTAAAGCCATTAAATTCCAGTATCCAGCTCAACATACTGCTGGTGGTGGTTTTGCCATGGGTGCCGGCTACGGCCAGGACCCAACGTTTTTGCAACACATGCTCGGCCAGCCATTGCGGGCCGGAAATATAAGGCAAACCCAGGTTTAAAACGGCTTCCACTTCAGGGTTTCCGCGCGACATGGCGTTACCGATTACCACCAGATCAGGCTTGCAGTCCAGGTTTTCGGCGCTATAGCCGTTCATCAAGCGTATGCCTTGCTCTTCAAGTTGGGTGCTCATCGGCGGGTAGACGTTTTGGTCTGAGCCGCTGACGCTGTAGCCAAGTTCGCGCGCGATAAGTGCCAAGCCACCCATAAAGGTGCCGCATATGCCGAGGATATGGATGTGCAAAGGTTGTTGTGTGGTCATTTTTTAGCTTCTTCAGGTTTGTCTTCTGCAACGGGTTGATCATCCGGGGTTATTGCGGCGTCAGTTGCAGGTTCGGGTGCGGGTTTTTCTTCAAGTTTAATTTCTGTTTCAGCAGGTTTGGCGCCGGCTTCTTCTAAAAGTTTGATGATGTCTTCTTGGCCTATTTTTTTAGCCTTGTCGAGAATGCTGATCTTTTGATTGTCGCTAGCGTTGACGTTAGCGCCGGAAACGATCAGAAGTTTTACGATATCGAGATTGCCAAACAAAACCGCATCAGACAAGGCGGTCGAGCCGAGTTTGTCGGTGAGATTGACATCAGCGCCATAGCTTAGTAACAGTTTGATGGTGCGTACATTGCCGTTAAAACTGGCAGCCATCAAGGCCGTACGGTCTTGTTCGATTTTGCTGTTAACATCAATACCCTGTGCCAGCAAAGCCTGGACGCGTTCAGGTGTGCCCGTGGCCGCTGCGGCAAACAGTTGTTTACCGTCTTCTGCGGATAGGGAAAGCGGGAGTGTTAACAAAAGAGTGAACACGAGTTGGGGTATCTTCATAAGCTGGCTTGCGTTTGCTAATCAGTTAGGTTGAAATAGAAACAATGTAAAATGACATAATCAATCAATGAGTGAAAAAAACAAAGTTTTAGTTGTGGCGAAACCACAATATATCGAGGCCCAGTCTTCGCCGGAGCAAAACCGGTTTGTGTTTGCCTATACCATTACTATTACCAATGTCGGTTCTGTACCTGCGCGTTTGTTGACCCGGCACTGGTTGATTACAGATGGTAACGGTAAGGTACAGGAAGTCAACGGCGAAGGTGTAGTAGGTGAGCATCCGCATCTAAACCCAGGGGATTCTTTCCGCTATACCAGTGCGGCGATGATTGAAACCCAGGTTGGGGTAATGCAGGGTAAATATAAAATGTTGTCCGATACCGGCGAAAACTTTAATGCCCTGATTCCCAAGTTTACCTTGTCCATTCCTAGAACATTGCATTAATGGCTATTTATGCGATTGGTGATATTCAGGGCTGTTACAACGAATTACGCAGTCTGCTGGATGTTATAAAATTTGATCCGGCTCAGGACCAGTTGTGGTTGGCGGGAGATCTGGTCAATCGTGGTCCGCATTCGCTGGAAACCTTGCGTTTTATTAAAGGCTTGGGTGCCGCTGCTGTCAGTGTTTTGGGTAATCATGATCTGCATTTGATCGCCACGGTGGCTTCTTTAAATAAAGCCGGTAAAAAAGATACATTAGGGCCGATTTTACGTGCCTCGGATTGCGATGAATTGATCGACTGGTTACGGCGCCAACGTTTGTTTTATTATAACGACCAATTCTGCATGCTACATGCAGGTTTACCTCCTCAATGGGATTTTGAGCAGACTAAACTTATGGCCCAAGAAGTTGAGAAGGTCATACGTGGCGAGAATTATCAGCGCTTTTTTCGCTCAATGTATGGCAACAAACCCGCGCTTTGGCAGGACGATTTTTCCAAAACAGAGAAGCTGCGATTTGCCGTTAATTGTTTTACTCGGCTGCGTTATTGTACCGTCGATGGTGAACTCGATTTCCACTTCAAAGGTCCGCTAGGCAGTCAGGCGCCAAATTTATTGCCTTGGTTTGCTGTGCCAGGGCGTAAAAGTCAGGATATGCGCATCATTTTTGGACATTGGTCTACATTGGGCTTTTATACAGAACATAACGTTTATTCGATTGATACCGGTTGTCTTTGGGGGGGGCAATTAACCGCTTTAAAGCTGGAGTCACCGCCGCAGCGAATCAGCATAGACTGTCAGTGTAGCCAAAAACCATCAATGCAATGAGTTAAGGTTCGCTCCAAAAGCTCCTATCGACTTTGCTCTGGCCTGATCACCTGTAGTCAGAGCACTAGCTTTAGATTAGTTGCTAGATGTAGAACTCAACCAAAAACAAAACGCCAAGCTGAAGTGATTTTTAAAGAACAGCATCAGAAGTTCAGTGTGATTTAGGAACTTCCTGTTGGCGTCTAAGCAGTGTTGAGCCCTAAAAAATCGAAAAATTACCTGATTTTACTTAGTTGACAATCTCCCTTATTTAGGCGCATTCTCCAGTTTTAGCCTTACTAAAACCGGCAATGAGGTCTATGCTTATAGAAGTTTACAGCCTAAACACTTTTAGGCGTTTTTTGTACCAACCTGAAAAGTTCAGGGGATATTAAATCTGTAAAACTTAAGGAGCTACACATGAATAAAAATAAAATTTTGGCCGCCTGCGTTTTATCCGGCGCGCTATTCACGGTACCAACTGCCCAAGCAGAAAGCTATATGACGGGTTTTAGCAATAAAGTCAGCCAAGGTTTGGCCAACATTGCTTTTGGGTTTGCTGAATTACCTAAGAATGTAATTAATATCTCTAACGATCACAATATTTTTGTGGGCATGACATGGGGCATTATTCGTGGAACAGCCCAAGGTGTAACCCGTACATTAATTGGCGGCGCAGAGCTTTTAACGTCACCAATTCCAACCAGTGATTACGCCTCTCCGGCTTATGTTTGGGATCGTTTTAGTGAGGACAGTCGCTACTTTGGCCTGCATTATCCAGGTTACTGGACTACTTATGGTCCATTGGATGATGGCGACGACGACTAAGCCGGTTGCGACTAATTGAATCACGAGGATAATACTATGAATAAAAAATACTTTTACCTGCCACTTGCGGCTTTAGCCCTATCTCTGACAGCTTGTACCAATTCTAAAATGGACACCTCAGATTTAAAAGCTCAGATTGATGCGTCCAGAGCCGGCCATTATGGCCAAGCCATGCTGCATGAGGAAATGTCTGAAGAAGATTTGGAAGTGGCAAACAATATCCTGGGTCATTTTGAACAGGATCATTATTGGAACATTAACGAAAAACAAAAAGCGTTGGATGCGGCCAAATCGGCTACACAACATCGTTATGCATCTGAAAAAGAGATGTGTTTATGGTTGACTGAAGTGCATGGTCCTAACCACCATAGTGAGGAAGCTATTCGCGAAACCGTAGCCTACTTTAAAACGGCAAGTGCTGTGCCGTTTAAAGTCAAGGATGAATCGATTGGCAGAGTTGGTCGTTGGTTAGAAGCACATCCGGATGCGACCGCAACAGTCACCGCTTCGACTGATACTGTTGGTAAACCTGCTTACAATCAGGATTTATCACAAAGAAGAGCTAATACAGTTACCCAACGCTTAATCGCTAAAGGTGCGAGGCCCAGCCAATTAGTGGTTAAAGCAATTGGTGAAGCCGCTGGTCCCAATAACACGCCAGACCAGAACCATCGGGTTGCAATTGTTATCACTGCACACCCTGATTACATGGACTGTGCAAACCTGAAATAAGGCTCTGTTATCCGGCCTATCGGCAAGTTTTGGTAGGCCGGGTGACTACTTTAGCTGTTTATTCCTATCTATGATTTTCAATTAGCGATTTTTGTTAATGCTATAAATCCTCCATTTGTTTTTTCTGCTGTTCAGCATGCTCTAAAATTTCCTGCTCAACCGCTTTGGCTTTCTCCAAAGGCTGGTTCGCTGCGTTATAAAGTGCTTTATGTGATTCTTGATTAGCACTAGATTCATCATTGGATGATGAGCATGCTACTAATAACATTAGCAAAGTTGCTGTAGTGAGTATATTTGTCATAATGAAATCCTGAAAAAATATTGCAGTTCGCCTGAGCATAAATCGGTGTCAGGCATAAAGTGCTAGGCTTTTATTGCCGCTGATTAAGCAGAAGGCATAGAATGCCGGTTTTATTTATTCAGCGTGAGGAAATTTCAATGTCAGATACATATTGGTTCAGAACCGGCGAAGCTACGGTATTTTCGAGTGAAGGGCAGGGTACCGATGCCATGCCGGAAATTTTGATTGGCGATGTTAAAGGCCCGGCTGGACATGCGTTTGCCAATCTTATGGGGCAAACCGAAGGCCATACCCGCATGTTTGCAATCCGTGCCTGTAATCAGCAAGTGCGTCCGGCCACCATCATGGTGCCCAAGGTGACGATAAAGTCCTCTGCCTATGTCAACTTACTGGGTGGCCCAGTGCAATCGGCTGTGGCGGATGCGGTAATTGATAGCGTAGCGGATGGCGTGATCCCAAAGGACAAAGCCAACGATTTATGCATCATTGCCATGTTGTGGATCGATCCTGCCTGTGCGACTAATGCAGATTTAGATCGCAAAGATTTGTATCGCACCAACTATGAAGCGATGAAACTGGCTATACAGCGGGCAATGAGTAATTCCCCCAGCATTGATGAATTAATAGCCAATCGCCACAAAATTACCCATGAAATGTACGATCCTGAAACAGGCGAATCTCAGTGGTAATTTTAGAAACAATGGTTTAGTCATCAAGAACACGGAGTATCCTAAAGGCTGATTTAAAATCAATTTTTAGCTTCGTGTTCTGAGAGTTTTTTTGCGTCGCTTACAAGCGATGAAGCGGTTCTAAAGTTGTATCCTGTTTATCCATATCTAGTTTGATGGTATTGGCTTTACTAAAAGCCTGCCATAAAGCCTGTCCATCCCAGTTTGCCGATTTATCAGCATACAGACTTTCATTTAACAACACTATTTCATCCCGCAAAGGCTCTATGCAATAGCGGGCAATCGACGTCAAATTATCGGCGGCAAACCGCTGTTTTCCCCATTGCAACAAGGCTAGTTTCGCAGCTTGAGGATTATGCTGCTGACAAGCTATTTTCAATGCCTTTTGGCCTTCGCCGGCAATCGATTTAGGCTTAAGCTTTTTATCAACTGACGGTTTGGGTCGAGAGCGACGATAAAACATAATACTTGTCAACAACCAGCCTAGAGCCAAACAGCCGGATAATCCTTGCCAGAAAAGACTGTCGCTGGTTGCAGTTGATGTAGTTTGTAAGCTATCCTCTGGCAGTTGTGTTGAAGGGGGTGGTGCGGTAACAGATTGATTACCTGTGGCTAAGGCTGTAATGCTTATCTCAGGTAGACTGGCTACTTCGGTTTTTTGACTGCGGTTATTAAACCAGTTGATGGTGAGCGCCGGTAGGGTAAATTTGCCCGCTTTACTGGGAATGTAAGCAATTTTTTCCTCACGTATCGCAATTAAACCGTCACTTTGTTTGTCTTCTTTTAGCACGGGTTGATCGGGATAGGTTTTTATGCCGTCAATTGGCGTTTTGTCCGACAATTCCGGTAACTGGCCTACCGTTGTGCCTTTGGCTGTGAGGGTGATGGTACGGGTTAGCGGTTCGCCTACCTTGGTTTGTAAACGGTTATCCGACCAACTTTCTTCAAGTTTCACTGATTCGGCACTTAACCAGGCCGGGTCGGTAAAGCTTTTGGGTATCGGTTGCACATTCAGCGTGATGGCTTTGGAAGAAATGCGTCGGGTTTCGGATAATTGGCGATTGAAAAAACCATTGAAACGCGGACGTTGATTAGTCACAACCTCTGCTGTCAAGGTTAAAGGTGCAATGGTAAAGACCCCGCTTTGCTGTGGAAAAATAGCGTATTTACGCTCGGTAACCCAATAATCCATGCCGTTGATCTGGGTAGTGTAATTGCTGTCTTCACCCAGTTTCTCCACCACGGCGTCTTTGATTTCCGGTTCGGTAAGACTGGCCTGGGTAATCTGCACCCGCCGAAACAGTTTCAAGCTATACAAAACTTGCGATTGCACATAAGGGTTTTCCGGTGTGACTTCCACGTCCAAAAACACATCTTCGTGGCTGCTTGGCGTTTGCGGAGCATCGGTGACCTTGATCCGCAAGGGGGAGCTGCTATCGGAGCCGAACGCAATGGCTGGGATTAACAACTCGCCGCTTTGCTTGGCCATCAGGTTGACTACCCATTGTTCGTTGCGGCTGCTTTTACCATTTACCCAGGACATATTGCTGCTGCGCTGCTGGTTTAGAATTTCAAAATTTGTTTTCAGCGGCGTGAAATCCGGATTGGCGTCCGGTTGATCACTGGCGCTGAAGGTAATTTGAAAAGATTCGTTCAGGCTGACCGGATTTCGGTCTATGCTGACCTGTATCTCAGCTGCTTGCACGGATAAACTCAGCAAGCAACCACACAGCAAAACTATCCAACTATATTTGCAGTTATTTATTATCATCAACCTAACTCACAGAAACAATAGCCATAAATTACCTCCATCCCCCACCTAGCGCTTTGTAAAGCGTTATTCCGGATATACGTTGTTGTTTGATGACATTAATTAGCTCTAGATTGGATTGCAAAGCACTTTGTTGCGCAATCAGCACTTCCAAATAAGTTGCTCTAGCCGATTTATAGAGATCCTTGGAAACATCAACCGACTGTTTCAATGTATCACTTTGTTCCTTTTTCAATATGCTGATGTCTTTGAGATTTTTTATGTTGGCCAACTGATTGGCTACTTCAACATGAGCATTCAAAATGGTTTTTTGGTAATTGTACATGGCGCTCAATTGATTGGCCTGAGCCGTATTGAACTGAGCTTCCAGGGCCTTCATATTAATAATCGGGGCAATTAATTGACCAAAAACTGAATAGGCGATTGAGGCTGGTGATACAAATAAAAACTCCGGGTTGAAGGCCTGAAAACCAAAAGTTGCGGTAATATTCACAGTCGGATAGAACGCAGCCTTAGCCGCTTGTAAATCGAATTTGCTGGCTGCTATCTGAAATTCAGCGGCACGGATATCGGGCCGATTTTCCAATAATTGTGAAGGTACGCCTGCGGATAATTCGTGAAAGGTTTCAGTAAAAAATACATCTTTAGATCGTTCTATCGGTTGTGGATAGCGGCCCAATAAATAATTGATTTTATTTTCGATTTCGGTAATTTGTTGCCGGACAGTTTTTTCAGATATTTGCGTGCTGAGCAACTGTGCATTGAACTGTTGCACAGCCAATTCATTAGCTCTGCCGGCTTGCTTCTGCAGTTTAATGACCTCCAGCGCTTCTTGTTCTTTCTGTATCGTCAGTCTGATAATCTCAAGTTCATGGTCCAGTGCCAATAATTCGTTATAGTAAATGGCCACATCAGATACTAAGTTGGAGATAACAAAATTAGCCGCTTCAACACTTGAAAGGTAAGTTGAGGTGGCAGATTTACGTTGGTCTTCCAATTTGCCCCACACATCGATTTCCCACGATGACTGTACACCGACAAACATATCCGGCAAATTCACCGGAACGGTCTGTCCTGGCGTAATTTCAGTGGTGGCATTACCGGCACCATCCATAGTGTAAAGTCCGAATCTACTCACTCCACCGCCGATATTCAATGCAACTTTTGGCAGCAGGTTGCCGTTTGCCAATTTCACACTAGAACGTGCAGTTTCAATGCGTTGTAAAGCTATTTGTAGATCTAGATTATTGCCGACAGCCGTATCGATTAAGTTAAGCAATTGGCTGTCAGAAAAGTATTCTCGCCAGTTAATCGTGCTTACGTTAGCGCCATCTGGCTGCTCAGGCTGATCCTGAAAGCTTGGTGGCATTGGTTTGTCAGGAATGGTTAAATCGGTGTTGAGACTGCATGCCGTGTTCAGCGCAGTCAATGCCGAGAGGGCAATCGGGTAATAAAGTGTACGCTTCATGAACTCAAATAGTTTCGGTAAAAGGGGCTTCTTCTTTCGTGCCACTACGGTGATGCTTATCATGAATGCCGGCAAAAGCCACATATAAGCCAGGAATAATGATGACGCCGAACACTGTGCCGAAAATCATGCCACCGGCTGCTGCAGCGCCGATGGTATTGTTACCAATTTCGCCGGCCCCAGAAGCAAACATTAACGGAAGTAGGCCGGCAATAAAGGCGAACGAAGTCATTAAAATAGGCCGCAACCGGAGTACCCCGCCTTCTATGGCTGCTGCAAACGGCGACATGCCTTGTTTATGTTTCATGGCGGCAAATTCGATGATCAAAATAGCGTTTTTGCCCAGAATACCGATCAGCATGATCATGGCGATTTGCGCGTAGATATTGTTTTCCAGCCCCATCATCATCAGAAAAAATAACGCCCCGAATACGCCAATTGGCAGCGATAAAATAACGGCAAAAGGCAGCATGAAGCTTTCGTATTGTGCGGCGAGCAATAAATAGACAAACAGCAGGCAAATTAAGAAAATATAAATAGCCTGGTTACCGGCATTAGCCTGATCGCGGGAAGAGCCTGCCCAATCGTAACCAAAGCCTTTAGGTAAACTTTCCGCCGCCACGGCTTTGATAGCCGCAATCGCTTGTCCGCTACTATAGCCTGGAGCAGGTTGTCCGTTAACCATGGCCGAGGTATACATGTTGTAACGGGTGACCTGTTCGGGGCCATAAACCTTTTCGATCTGTAAAAAAGATGAAAAAGGCACCATGTGTCCGGCATCGTTTTTGATATATAGCTTCAATAAATCGTCGGGCTGGGCGCGATATTCCGGCAGCGCCTGCACCATAACCTTATATAACTGACCAAAACGGATAAAGTTGGTGGCGTATTCGCTACCGATTAGGGTTTGCAACGTGCTCATGGCATTGTCGGCGGTGATGCCTTTTTGTGCCGCTTTGTCACCATCGATATGCAGTAAAAATTGCGGGAAACTGGCGTTAAAGGTGGTAAAAGCGTTGGTAATTTCAGGCCGCTTATTCAATGCTTCGACAAAGGCGGTTGCCACTGTCTGCAATTTTGCCAGATCATCCGAGCCGGACTTGTCCAATAAACGCATTTCAAAACCACTGGAATTACCGTAACCGGGTACCGGGGGTGGGGTAAAAAATTCGACACTGGCATCTTTGATATGTTGGGTTTTTTCTTCCAGTAATTTGATTATGTCCTTGTCGGATTCCGTGCGTTCTTCCCAGTTTTTCAAACTGATCAGATTCATGCCATACACGGCGCCGGTACCTTCTGACAGTAAGCTGAAGCCGGCTAGGCCTGAAACCGAATTGACGGCATTAAGGCTGGATGCGATGCGCTGCACTTCATCCGATACCTTTTCGGTGCGCTCCAGGGTTGCGCCAGACGGCGTAGTGATATTGGCGTATACGGTGCCTTGGTCCTCTTCGGGAATAAAGCCGGATGGCACGGACTGACCTATAAAACCCGCACCGAATGAAAATCCCAGCAAGATCGCAAACGTGACTATTCTTCGATTTGCGATGGCGCCAATCAGCAGTTTATAACCATCGGAAAGCCCGTTATACCAGTGGTTAAAGCCATCAAAGAATTTTTGCAAAACCGATTTTTTCGCCGGCTTGTCAGCATGCATGTTTTTCAGAAACAAGGCACACAGGGCAGGCGTCAAAGTGAGCGCGGTTATACCTGACAATACAATCGAGATAGCCATGGTCAAAGAGAACTGCCGGTAAAAAACCCCTTCGGGACCTTCCATAAAGGATACCGGTAAAAATACTGCAGACATGACCAGTGTGATCGCAATAATCGCCCCACTAATTTCGCGCATCGCATGTTCCGTAGCGCGTTTTGGTCCCATATGCGAGTGCTCCATCTTGGCGTGCACGGCTTCCACTACCACAATCGCGTTATCAACCACGATGCCGATGGCCAGTACCAATGCAAACAGCGTAATCAGGTTGAGAGAAAAGCCCAGCAATTGCATAAAGAAAAAGGTCCCGATCAGTGATACGGGTACAGCAATAATGGGTATTAAGGTTGAGCGGAAATCTTGTAAAAAGATAAAAACCACCAAAGCGACCAACAGAAAGGCTTCAACCAAGGTTTTAATCACTTCATGAATGGAAGCATTTAAAAATTCTGACACGTCATAACTCAAGGTATAGTCCATGCCTGGCGGGAAAGATGATGCCTTGATATTCGCCATGGACGTTTTAATATTGTCGATGACCTGTTTGGCATTACTGCCCGGCCGCTGCTTCAAGATGATGGCGGCTGAAGGCTGACCATTTTCCTTGGAAAGCACGTTGTAATCTTGTGAATCGAATTCAACATCGGCAATATCTTTTAGCCGCAAAATTTCGCCTTTCTCGTCGCCGCTTATGACAATGTTTTCGTAGGCTGCCTGGGTATTGTGTTTGCCGGTGTATTTCAAAACGTATTGTAGGGCCTGAACTTGTTTTTCCCGGCCCGAACTTTCACCAATTTTACCCGGTGCGGCTTCCACGTTTTGCGCTTTTAATTTTTCGATCACCTCTGCGGCCGAAATGTTGTACATCTGTAATTTATCAGGCTTTAGCCACACACGCATGGCGTATTCTCTGGAGCCCAATATTTCGGCAAAACCAACCCCTTCGATGCGTTTCAGCTCTTTTAAAACATTAATGTCGGTAAAGTTGTACAGAAATTTTTCATCCAGTGTGGGGTCAGAACTGAGCAGGTTGATGTACAACAACATACTGTTTTGTACTTTCTCAACAATAACCCCTGCTTTAATGGCTTCTGCGGGTAATTCGTCCAGCACCGACGAGACTCGGTTCTGTACATTGACGGCAGCTACTTCCGGATCAGTACCCGCTTTAAAAATAATCTGAATTTCACCAGAGCCATCATTGCCGGAAACCGACGACATATAAGCCATACCGGGCACACCATTGATCGCTCTCTCAAGCGGCGTAATGACTGCTTTGACCACCACTTCTGCGTTGGCGCCGGTAAATTTGGTGGTGACATTGACCTCAGGTGGCGCAATATCGGGGAATTGGGTGACGGGTAGTTGCGTCAACGATAATAGACCCAGAAAGGTAATCAGTACCGAAATGACAATAGACAGTACCGGGCGATGAATAAATTTAGATGTCATGCTGAGTTTGCCTTCGACTAATCTTGATTATCGGGAGACATAGCCGTAGCTAAATCAACATAAACAGGCTCTATTTTGATGCCATCTTTTGCATCTTCAACGCCTTCGAAGACTAGTTTTTCGTCTTTGGATAGGCCGGATTCAACCGCATAAAAATCGGTAAAGCGCATTTTTGGGATAATATTGCGTTGTTTTAATACGTTGTCTTTATTTACTACGAATACATAGAGTTTATCTTGAATTTCAAAGGTTGATTTTTGCGGAATGACTAACGCATTTTTAAGTTCTTTGTTCACAATAATCTTGCCATTTGCGCCGTGTTTTAAAATGGCATCGGGGTTTGGGAATCTAGCTCTGAAAGCAATATTGCCGGTTTCACGATCAAATTCACTTTCTATCATTTCTATTTTTCCTGGGTGAGGATATATCTCGTTGTTAGCCAGTCTTAAATTTACAGTTTTGATTTCCTTTTCGCCGCTGGATATGTAGTTAAGATAATCAATTTCCGATAAATTGAAATAGGCGAATATCTCGCTATTGTCTGAAATAGAAGTCAACATATCGCCTTCTTCAATCAAGCTACCCATTTTGTGTGGAATACGATTGATAACCCCGTCATAAGGTGCTTTGATTTGGGCGAACGATAGATGTAAGGCCACCTGTTCCTTGTTGGCCACAGCTTCTTCAACTTTAGCCTTTAATGCATTGACTTTAGCTTCCAAAACATCTAATTCAGGTTGAGCAATAATGTTTTTCTCCACCAAACGGTTGACGTTGAAAAACTCAACTTCGGCAGCTTTCAAATCGGCTAAAGCCCCTTTATGATCTGCATTGGCTTTTTGTAATTCTTTTTCAAACTCTAAAAAACTAAGAGTAAATAAAAGCTGGCCTTTTTTGACTGATTGGCCCTCATCGACATAATTTTTTTCTATAAAGCCTTTTATTTTACTTCTTACCTCAACATATCGGACAGATTGAATTTCGGCGACATAATTACTGGTGTAACTGGTGTCTTTAACTAAAGGGGATATTACCTCATAGCTATCGGGTTTTTTGTTAGAGTCTTTTTCCGGGGTGCAGGATGCCATGATTAAACACAAGGCAAGAAACAATTTTTGACTATTTTTCATTTTGAATAGTAAGGTGTTTTCTAAAATATCAATTTAATAATATGTTTTTGAGTACGCTATTTCAAGGATGAATTTTAATCACCCTGTATCTGTGGCGGGCATTTCTGTGTAAAAGCCCCCCCATCGCAACAACATAAGCATATCGCCAAATAGCTGCAGATGGCGGTTGTAATTTTGTGTCTGGAACGCGGAGTTTTGATGCTTAAACACCGCGTTAGCAAAATCGGAGCCACGAACTTCTAGTGGTTACCAATTTGGGCCATTATGTGGAGGAGGATCGCGTTGCCCATATTGGTATTTGAATTTACGCTTCAATAATCCTGTGGGTTCATCGGGGATGCGTTTTAGCAATTGGTCATTGGCGCGCTGGATTTCATTCTGCTCGCTTGTAGTCTGTTGAGCTTTTTCAGCTTCTGAAGATTGAGGCTGCTCAGGTTTAGCAGGTTTAGGTGTTTGGTTAGCGTCTTGTGGCTGATCGGTTTGTTGTTCCGGTTCAGGCTGTTTTTGCTGGTTCTGTTGTGATTCTTGCTGATTATCCGCTGGTTTACCGTCATCCTGTTGCTGTTGCTGTTGCTGTTGCTGTTGCTGTTGCTGATCCTGTCCTTGTTCCTGGCTTTGCGAGTTGTCTTGTTTCTGGTTTTGTTCTTGTTTGTCTTTTTCTTTATCTTTATCTTTATCCTCTGATTGGTCCGACTGTTGATCTTTGTTTTGGGATGATGGGTCTGAGGATTTATTATCTTTATCTTTATCCTGCTGTTTTTGTTGATCCTGTAGCTGTTTTTCCACCAAGTCTTTATTGTATTTGGCGTCCGCGTGCTGTGGATTTAACTTCAGGGTCTGGTCATAAGCTTGGATGGCTTCCTGTAACTGACCGGCTTTGGCCAAAGCATTGCCACGGTTATATAGACCATCGGCTGTTTGGGCGTTTTTCAGGGTTTCGGCGGCCTCCTGATAATGGCCGGCTTTGTACTGCGCCGCAGCGCGCCAGTCCGAATTCTCAAATGCCTCGGCAGCTTGATCGTATTGCTGCTGCTGAAAGGCCTGTTGCGCGCGTTGATCCTGGGTTTTCCAAAAACTTTGCCAGTCCAGGGCTTCAGCATTCTGCGGTAATGGCAGTAAGCAGATTAGGGCAAAAGTCAGCAAGCCTTTTCTAAAACGTAATGCAGCCCATGGCAGCACCAGCAGTAATAGCCAAGGGCCTTTTTCATCCCATTGCTGCAACAAGCTATCGGTTGGTTCGCTATTTTTACTATTGACGGCTTTGTTAAATACATTATTCAACCGCTCAACATCCGTATCATTGGCGGTTGCTGGCTGATAAATACCGTGGCCAGCGGCTGCCAAATCGGATAATTCCGCAGGGTTCAGCTTGGCGACCACAATATTGCCGTTGTTATCTTTCAAAAATCCGCCGTTGGCGATCGGGATAGGCGCGCCTTCGAGGGTTCCCATCGCCAGCACTGACAAACGATAATCGCCCAAAATTCGACTGGCTTCAGCAGCACTATCCTGATCGACACCATCCGTCACCAGCAGAATATAACCTTGCGCCAAGCCGGCCTGATGTAATAAGTCCACAGCTTTTTCTATGGCAACACCGGTATTGCTGCCTGGGCTGGGCATGATGTCTGTATTCAAGGCTTCCAGCTGGCTGTTGATGGTGTCGGTATCGGTAGTGAGCGGCGTTACGATAAAAGCATCGCCGCTATACACGATTAACGCAGTCTGACCATCTTTACGTTGCTTTAGAATGTCGCTGATTTTGTAGCGGGCGCGGCTGATGCGGCTGGGTTTGAGGTCGGTGGCGTCCATGGATTTTGATAAATCCAGCGCAATCACTAACGCAGATTCATTACGAAAAGCAGGACCAGGTAAGCGCTCCCAAGTGGGGCCGGCCAACGCCAAAATGCTTAATAATATCGCTAGTGCTGCGGTTACCCATTCGCTGGCATGGGTTTGTAGTGGTTTTTCTTGCAGGATAAAAGGCAGTAATTCAGCATCACAAACAGACGCCCAATCTCCCCGATTCGTTTTATTTTTAATTAATAAAATCAGCAATGCTGCCGCAGGCAATAAAGCCAATAACCACCAGGGTCTGAGGAAATGAAAGTCCGCTAACATTATTGCCACCTCAAACGGCTGGCGGCCAGAAATCCAGCTAAAGCCAGCGATATGGCTAAAGGCCAGTAAAACAAGTCGGATTTAGGCCGGAAAAATTGTTTGTCTTTTTCTACGGGTTCCAGTTGATCGAGGATGAAATAAATCTGATTCAACTCTTCGGTGTTGCGAGCGCGGAAATAGCGGCCGCCAGTAATGTCGGCAATGGCTTTCAGGGTTTTTTCATCCAGATCGGCAGACGGGTTCACGCGTCGAGTGCCAAACAAGCTGCGCACCAGCATTTCGTCAGCACCGATACCTATGGTGTAGATTTTTAAATGATGTTGTGCGGCGATTTCAGCCGCTTTCAAGGGGCTGAGTTCGCCTGCTGTGTTGGCGCCGTCAGTCAATAATATCAAGACCCGACTTTCGTTCTTTTCATCCTGCAAACGTTTGACAGCCAGACCTATGGCGTCACCAATGGAAGTTTGTGGTTCATCTTCGGTGATGCCGATAAACGCTTCATTTAGCAGTGTTTCCACGGTTTTACGGTCGAAAGTCAAGGGCACATGCAGATAGGCTTGGGTACCAAATAAAATCAAGCCGATACGGTCACCCACCCGGCGGCGGATAAAATCACTCACCACATATTTAGTGGCGGTCAATCTATCGTAAGGCTGGTCGTTAATAATAAAGTCTTTTTCGTCCATACTGCCTGATACGTCTACAGCCAACATCAGATCGCGACCATTCACCGCTAGTTCCAATGGCTCTCCCAGCCACTGCGGACGCGTGCAAGCTATCACAAGCAAGATCCAGGCAAACGCAGCCAGGCGGAATGGCCAGCGTTGTTGAGTGCTGATGCGTTGCGCCTGGCGGCTGGGGAAGTCATCCAGGAAAGGTACGATCAGTGCTGATTGCTCGCTTTGCGGTTTGGCAGGCAATAGCCAGCGCAATAAAAATGGTATCGGCAACAAGAATGCCAGCCAGGGCCATTGAAAGGTAATCATGATTTTTTACCCTGCTGTTTTAACCAACGCTCACACAGATTGAACAAAGCTTCAAAGTCGACCTCATCCGGTTCTGATTTTTGATAATGCGCATCTGCCAGACAGCGGCCTACGCCCTTGCTAAAGGGCGCATCAGGCAAGCAGTGATCCAGGTATTCCAACCAGGCTTGGCCGCGCAGCCCAGCAACTTCGCTACGCGTAGTCGTGCTGATGGCGGTGCGGCGCAGCAAGGCCGATAGGGTCGTCAGTGTTTCAAGCTTGTCATCGGGTTGCTGGCGGAGTTGTTTCAGTAATTTTTGCGCATGTTTGATAGCAGTTTTAGCCGTCAATCGGCGGAAAATAATTCTAGCGGCAAACAAGACCAAAATGGATGCCAGAAGCAGTAGCCACCAACCTGGGGCAGGTGGCCACCAACCTATGCTATCCGGTAAGTGAATGTCTTTTAAATCTAATGAGTCCATGTATTTAATTAAGCATATTCAGCCAAGCAGGCATCCAAGCGACGATGAATTTGTTCCAATTCGGCAAAACCGTTGCGAGCGGATTGCGATTCACCTTCCCAGAACTGATGCATCAGGACATTTCCTTTTTGTAGCAGTTCCGCATGCAATGCAGTTATTTTTACCATACATTGGCTATTATACGGGTTCTGTTGTTCAGCTTGTCCAAGCCAGCGACCAAAATGGCTTTTATTAGGCAGCATGATAGGCCAGTAGGCCATGCTATTTTGGTTGCTATTTAGACATTGGTGGACACGTTGTAGCCATTGATTCAGGTCTATCCGACGAATAGTCACCTGGGTTTGCAGTGCCGTTAAACTTTTGTTGGCAAGCGCCAGCCAGTCGGGAAATGGCTGGTAATGGGTTATCCAGCTTGCAACCTCGCTGGCTAGCATAGGTTTGGCGATACCAAATCCCTGTGCAATAGAACAACCCATTAGCATCAGCACCAAACCTTGCTCCAGGGTTTCGACACCCTCGGCAATGACTTGATGACGAAAAGCCTGACTCAAGCTAATGACGCTTTCCACAATCGCGTAATCATCGGGATCGTCTAGCATGTCACGCACAAACCCCTTGTCTATTTTGACGGCATTCACCGGCAGGTGGCGTAAATGCGCCAGCGAAGAATAGCCGGTGCCGAAATCATCCAGGGCAGTGGTAACGCCCAGTACATCGCGACAATTTTTGATAATCCGGTTGACGGCAGATAAATCATCCAGCGCTGTACTTTCCAATATTTCCAGTTGTAAAAGGTGCGAAGCTACCAGAGGGTTGCTAGCCAAGGCAGATTCCAGATGATCGATAAAGCCGGGCGATAGCAGGTGATAGGCGGATATGTTTACGCTGATTTCAATCGTCAGGCCTTGCTTGCGCCAGATACTCAGCTGACTTAAAGCTTGTTCGATAACCCAGTTGCCAATGCGGATTTCCAGTTCATCGGAGGCAATCACGGGCAGAAATTCTTGCGGCGCAATTAATCCATGTTGTGGGTGCATCCAGCGAATCAGTGCTTCCATACCTATTACCCGGCCGGTTTTTATGTTGACTTTGGGTTGGTAATGCAGCACAAATTGCATCAGCATAAATGCAGATTCAATCTCATTGAGTTGTTTATGGCGATCTATCACCAATTGATCCTGATTGGCGTCGAATAAATGATAACGGTTTTTGCCAGCCAGTTTAGCCTGATACATCGCATGGTCGGCATGTCTAATCAAAGTGTCAGGATCGGCATCATCCAGCGGATAAATAGTCATGCCGCTACTGACACCAATATGGATGTCATGCTGATGGATGACAAAGCTTTCAGCAATCGCGTGATGGATGCGGATTAGGGTTTCACAGCATTCTTCAATGGAATGCAATTCGCCCAATAATAAGGCAAATTCGTCGCCGCCATGCCGGGAAACGGTATCTTCCTTGCGCAGACAATATTTCAGGCGCTCTGCGACTTCAACCAAAACACTATCGCCCGCTTCATGACCAAACTGGTCGTTGACCGGTTTGAAGCCATCCAGATCCAGAAAACAAATGGCTAATAATGATTTATCCCGTTTGCTGCGGGCTATGGCTTGGGTAAGTCGGTCAGCAAACAAGGTACGATTGGGTAATTGGGTTAATGGGTCGTAGTGAGCTAGTTGCTCCAGCATTTCTTGCTGGTGTTTGAGATGCGTGATATCTGAGAATAGGCCGATGAAATTAATAACTTGCCCTTCCTCGTCACACAAGGCCGATAGGGTGAGTAATTCCGCATACAGTTCGCCATTTTTTTTACGATTCCAGACTTCACCGCGCCAATGTTTATCACGAATCAATGTTTGCCACATATCTTGATAAAACACTTGATTGTGCAGGTTGGATTGTAAAATCCTGGGGTTTTTGCCGATGACGTCCTGCTTGCTGTAGCCTGTGATTTTGCTAAAGGTTGGGTTGACATCAATGATGTTTCCGTCGGCGTCGGTAATTAATATACCCTCATGGGCTTCACCGAATACCCGGGAGGCCAGTTTTTGTTGGTCTTCTGCTTGTTTTTGAAAGGTGATATCACGCGTTACCCCTAAAAGCGCCATGATGTTGTCCAGGCCGTCTCGCATGGGAACAGCATGAATATCCAGCCAGCGGTGGTGGCCCTTTAAGCCCATGACCTCAAATTGCAGCCTGCCTGATTCCCCAGCAAATACCTGTTTTAGGAGCTTTTCAAAGGCGGATTGATATTTTGGCAATATCAGCTGCCCAATGAATGCGCTTTGTATTTGTGGCAGATTATCGGCATCCAGCATGGCAAGGCCGGCGGGATTCATATCTAAAATGCTGCCATTGTGATCGATTAATTGCACGCATTCTGGTTCGGAATCTAGGATGGTGCGTAGATGGGTTTCTGATTCGCGCAGGGTTTGCTCGGTGGTTTTAAGTTCAGCGTTGGCCTGTTGCAGTTCCAGAGTGCGCGCATCCACCAAATTTTCTACCTCTGCAGTTCGTCCGCTGAGGGTTAACAGAAAAAAACTTAGCAAGCTGGTGAAGCTTAAACCGCCTAACAGAGTCAGCCAAGGCAGTAGAGACGTGTGTTGATTCAGAAAATGACTGCTTGCGGCAATGGTTAGTTGCCAAGTGCGATCGCAAAATAAAAACTCGTGCGTCCAGGGTGTTAAGCCGGTGTCGGCTGTCAATTCGTCGGCAATCGATTGATTGAATAAATTAGATCGATCGGCGGGAGCGTTTAAATCCAAAATGCGTAAGGCAAATGGCTTTAGATCATGTCCATTCAAAGACACATCAACCAGAACAGCCGGTAAAATCACTGCGGAAATAAAACCAGTGATGGATTCGGTGGGTGATTGGGCAAACACCGGTATCGATAGAACTACTGCCGACGCCTGATGCTGGCTTTGAGCCAAAGTTAGTTTTTGTGAAACGCTGGGTTGATGCGTGATGCGAGCCCTGTCTTTCGATTGTTTGCTGGAGGAATTAGAAAGCGAGTCGAGACCAAAGGCGCGCTCATTGCCCTGCATGGGCTGTATGAAGGTAATTGGAAAGTATTCTTCGCGTTTTTTCGCTGGAACCAAATTGCCTAAACTATCAATCTGCATGACCTTAAAGGCAGGAAAACCCTGGCTCTGTATGGCTTGTTCAAAAGCCGGTAATTCAGCGTATAAAACCCTTGGTAGCCATTCAAATACCTGGATTTCAGAGTGTCTTGCCAGCAGTGATTGAGAAAATTCAGCAAACTGATTGCGATTGACTGGGCTGGCTGTAACAAAAAAATCCCTCAGGGAAAGGCTGCTATCGATAACTTGCATGGCACTATCGACGATGAGTTGATCTATGACTTTTGCTTGGTTGTCAAATTCAAGCTGGATGCGTATTTTTTCTGCGTTATAGACCAGCATAAAAACAGAGGTTAAAACCAGTAGAGAGATCGATAAGGGTAAAGCTACGCGTAACAACCGAGATGACCAGAGGGTGCGAGGTTGAGCCAATAGGCAAAACACTAGCGGACAAACAATCAAAACGCCCAAGCTATCACCTATCCACCAATTGAACCATGATGAGGCTACTAACGATGAGGGTATGATGCCAAACGCTAACAGAATGCTAACACCCATTGAAGGAGCAATTAGACAGGCAATTGGGCCAGTCAGAAGAAAAAATAACAGTATGGGTTTTGCTCTATTAAGCAGTGGAACGCCAGATCCTAGCCATTTCCAGGATAACAGTACGGCTACACTAGCTTGCAGCGTACTGGCGCAGGCAATTAATGCAGATGAAATTAGCAGGCTAGCATTCAAGGCATCAATAGACTCTGTGCCAACCAGAAGATTGTTGGCAAAGGCGCCTAAAAAAACCGCAGGCCAAAGGTTTTTGCCCCAAATCAACAGCACAGTCAGGCTCAGGCCGGCGGGTGGCCACAACGGACTGGCATAGGCAGGTGGTAAAATTATGTTAGACCCTAGCCAGCCAGCCAGAAAAATTATCATGGCGAGGCCGGATATGCGAAAAACAGTGGCTAGCATCGAGCTCCTGGAATAAAAGTTTGGGATTTTTTTTAAGCTATAGCTTAAGTAGCGACTAAAAACCTTTTGATTTTAGGGGCTTATAATTTTAGCTATAGGGTTTGATATTAGTAGTCGTTTGTTTATCGAGTGTAGGTGAGTCGGGAGAATCAGGCAAGCAACAACTACATACGCTAATGTGAGCGGAAGGCATTTAACACTTCGAATGCAGATTGATGTGTGCCGCAGGCGATTAATGTCAAACGTAGTTTTTGACTCAACTGTTTTAAATGATCTTGCCGTTGCTGAAAGCGTTGCCGATAGTCCTGCAGAACTTTATGGTCGCTGCTATCGATAATGATGTCGCGGATTTTGTCGGTAAATCGGTAGCGGCCTTTATTGGGTAATTCACATTCCAAGGGGTCATATATCTGCAGCAAAATGACTTCGCAATGCCTGGCTAACAAGGTCAGATGATTTTCCGCAGCGCTATTGAGACCGCGAAAATCACTAATGATATAAACCCGACTACCGGGATGTGCGTGATGTTGTAAACGTGATAGGGCAAATTCCAACGTGTTATCACGGTTATTGGTATAGCTAGGTTGCACCAGGGCGTTGAGAAAGCGCAACAACGCGCCTTTGCCGGTGCGCGGCTTTAATTCCATACAGCCGGCGGCACTGAAAATTTGTCCACCGATGCGATCACCTTGTTGCTGAGCGGCCCAAGCCAGTAATGCCGCCAATTTTGCAGCTTGCACGGATTTGAACACACCCCGGGTAGCAAATGTCATGCTGGGGCGGTAATCCACGGAAATAAACAGCGGACGCTCGCGTTCTTCGCAAAATATTTTGCTATGCGGCTTATCGGTACGGGCGGTGACACGCCAATCCATACGTCGCACATCATCGCCGGGTTGGTACAAACGGGTTTCCGCAAAGGCCATGCCGCGGCCTTTGAAATGCGATAGATAATTGCCGCTTTGGGACGCGCGAATCTTGCCTGACCGTAAGCTTAAAGCCGCTGCAGGTTTGGCTAAGTCAACCAGGGTTTTTAAGCTGACGCTGATGCGCTCGTTGGTGGGGGCGTTTGAAGAAGACATATTTATCGTACGGGGGTAGTAGCTGTTCCCCAGGGCATCACCGGCACAGTGGAAATGCTGTTCGATGGCGCGCCGTCAATTAGTTTTCGACTAATTGCCAGATAGACCAATGTGTTGTGAGGCTTATCCCACAAACGCATTACCCGGGTTTCCTTGAATAAAAAAGAGGTGCCTTCGGAAAACACTTCTTCATCCTGCGGTAAATCGGCAGGTAAGCTGATAGGTCCGGTTTGCCGGCAGGATAGCGAGAATTGCGACGGGTCTTGCGCAAGACCTAAAGTACCGGATACACCGCCAGTCTTTGCCTGGCTGACATGGCAGGTAACGCCGGCGATTTTCGGGTCGGAAAAGGCTTCGACGCAAATCTTGTGATTGGCGCCGATGAGTTTCCAGCTAGTGGTGACGCAGCCAACAGTTTTAGCTTGAGCGACGGAGGTAGCTACTAATAACAAAAAAACCAGGCTAGGTAATTTCTTCATGTTTGAATTAACGTGATGAGTGAAAGTGTCAAGGCACAGCAATGCGCGCAATCAATTGTTTGATGACATCGTCGCTGCTGATGCCTTCGGCTTCGGCTTCGTAAGACAAAATCAATCGGTGCCGTAATACATCGTAAGCGAGTGCCTGTATATCGCCGGGGTCGACGAAGTTTCGCTGATCCAGCCAGGCTTTGGCGCGCGCACAGCGATCCAGCGCAATACTGGCGCGCGGGCTGGCGCCGTATTCAATCCATTTAGCCAAGTCCTCGCCATAAGCAGCAGGCGTGCGGGTGGCCAGGATGATTTGCAGCAGGTATTGCTCCAGCGCCTCGGCCATGTAGATATCCAGCACTTCATTGCGGGCTGCAAACAGGGTTTGCTGGCTGATTTTTTCTACCGGTTTATGGCCGGATTTTAGAGCGCCTTTGGCCTCTTCGCGCGCCAGATGCAGTATGGTTTTTTCGTGTACCGCGTTAGGATAATCGATTTTGACATGCAGTAAGAATCGGTCCAGTTGCGCTTCCGGAAGCGGATAGGTTCCTTCTTGTTCAATCGGGTTTTGCGTGGCCATGACCATAAACAGCGGCGGCAATGGATACGTTGCCTTGCCGACCGTAATTTGGCGTTCTGCCATGGCTTCCAGTAAGGCCGCTTGCACTTTGGCCGGGGTGCGGTTGATTTCGTCAGCCAGAATCAGGTTATGAAATAGCGGGCCTTTCTGGAATTCAAATGAGGCTTGCTGGGGCCGATAAATCTCGGTACCGGTCAGATCGGCCGGCAATAGGTCGGGGGTAAACTGAACCCGATGAAAATCCGCTTCTATGCCCTGGCTTAAAACGTTGATAGCACGAGTTTTTGCCAGGCCGGGTGCGCCTTCCACTAGCAGATGACCATCAGCCAGTAAAGCGATTAGCATCCGCTCTACCAATACATCCTGACCAATGATTTGGGTGTTGATGTGGGCTTTGAGCTGGTTTAAGGCTGTTTGGGCGGGAGTCAAATCAGGTGTTGTCATGATGAACAAAGTCCTTTGTTTTTATTAAGATCAATTAAGGCGTAGGATGTTGGCGATGGCGCTGTTGGTCTTTCCATTCACGGTGCGCCATCATGATTTTAACGACTTCCTCTACGTCGTCGGTCACCGATATTAGCTGCATGTCTTCCTCGGAAATAGTGCCGTATTCAAGCATTTTATTTTTTAGCCAATCCATCAGTCCACCCCAGAAGTCGCTACCGAATAATACCAGTGGTAGCGGATAAACTTTATGGGTTTGCATTAAAGTCAAGGCTTCGAAAAACTCATCTAGCGTACCAAAGCCGCCCGGCATACAGACATAACCAATCGAGTAGCGGACGAACATGACTTTGCGCACGAAAAAGTAACGAAAATTTAGTGTCAGGCTTTGATAGGGATTGGGTTTTTGCTCCAAAGGCAATTCGATATTCAAGCCTATGGAAGGGCTGTTTTGCATATGTGCACCTTTGTTGGCGGCTTCCATAATGCCAGGGCCTCCGCCACTGATAACGGCGAACCCTTCTTTACTGAGGGCTTCTGCCAGTTCTACAGTTTTTAGATAATAAAAATGATCTTCAGCTAAACGGGCCGAACCGAAAATTGAGATAGCATCACACAGATCGGATAACTCATCAAAGCCTTCGGTAAACTCGCTAATGATACGAAAAATTCGCCAGGATTGGTCACCTTTAAGGTCGTCGATGATACTGGATGAGACGGAGCTGGCGCTAGCGCGGTTTTTGATACAGCTCATGAAAATTCCTTGGCGAATGTTTTGTGATGCATTTAGAAATGATTTGGATGGCTTGATTGAATTGGGTCATTTTGCGTGTACTGGACTAAGTATGGCAAGCCTTTATGATGTGCTAAGCGATAAAATATGCTCATTTTTAAAAACTGTATACCAAACGACCGGCTTGTAAAGTATGGGTGACTTTACCCGTCAGGGTTTGCTGCCAATAAGGCGTGTTACGACCGGCGCTACGCCAGGTTTCTGGATTAACTTCCCATTTCTGTTTTGGATCGAAAATACAGATGTCGGCCTGAAAGCCAGCTGTCAAGCTGCCTGCATCCAAGCCTAAAATGGCTGCTGGATTTTGCGTCAGGCTGGCAAGGGCTTGGGTTAATTCAAGCTTGTGCTGTTCGGCAAATTTCAAGGTCAGCGGCAATAAAGTTTCCAGGGCGGCGATGCCGGGTTCGGTCTCCGGGAAGGCACCGAGTTTGGCGTCCAGGTCATGCGGTTGATGATCGGAGCAAATGGCGTCTATGGTGCCATTGGCTAGACCATCACACAAATAGTAACAGTCCTCTTCGCTACGGAATGGTGGTATCACATGATAATGACTGTCGAAAGGAGTGACATCATTTTCGGTTAAATGTAGTTGGTGTATGGCAACATCGGCGGTTACGTTTAGGCCATATTTTTTAGCCTGCTGGATTTTGATCACCGATTGTTTGCAGCTGATCTGGCTGATATGTATTCTGCAGCCGGTTAATTGCGCCAACTCCAGGGCTTGGGCCAGGGCGATGGATTCAGCTGCGACCGGAATGCCGGGTAGACCATAACGGGTCGCAATGGCACCTTCATGCGCGCAGCCTTTGCCACTTAAGGCGGCTTCGTTTGCTCGATACAACAAGAGTAAGTCGTGGCTGCTGGCGTACTCCATGGCGCGACGCAGAATCAACAGATTACCCAGTGGCGCCCGAGCGTTACTGACAGCAATGCAGCCGGCTTGTTTCAAGGCGAACATCGAGCTGAGTTCATTGCCGTCCAGGCGTTGGGTCAAGGCGCCGATACTGTAGATCTGCGAGTAATTAGCGGCTTCTGCTTTGTCCTTGATGTATTCCACCACCGCAGGGCTATCGATGCAGGGCTTGGTGTCGGGCGGCAGGCAAAGTGATGTCACGCCGGCACTGAGCGCGGCCCGGGTTTCGCTTTTTATGCTGCCTTTCTGGCTATGGCCGGGTTCGCGTAGGCGCACACTTAAATCGATGAAGCCTGGGCAGACGATTTGGCCAGCGGCGTCGATGACTTGATCCGGTGTGAAGTCGGTTGCCGGATTGATCACCTGTAGAACTTTGCCATCTGCAATGCATAACGAGCCCATGGTGTCGATGCTGTTGGCTGGATCGATAATACGACCGTTTTTGATTAAAATTTTGCTCATACAGAGGCTCCGTGACTGCCCATAGTCATCGTCATAATCGCCATGCGCACCGCGATGCCATTGCTCACTTGTTGCAGAATAACCGATTGCGGACCGTCGGCGACGCTAGACGCAATTTCTACCCCGCGATTGATCGGGCCGGGGTGCATGACTATGGCATCAGGTTTAGCCAGTTTCAGTTTGGCTTCGGTCAATCCATAGCAGCGAAAAAACTCGCCTTCACTGGGTAAAAAGGCCGAATTCATCCGTTCTTTTTGTAATCGCAACATGATGATGACGTCAACATCTCGCAAGCCTTCGTGCATATCATGTAGCGGAATAACGCCCATACTTTCGACATAGGCCGGCAACAGGGTTTTCGGTGCGATGACACGTACTTCGGCAACGCCTAAGGCATTTAGCGCCCGTATTTGCGAACGCGCGACGCGGGAATGCAGGATGTCGCCGACGATAGCCACTTTCAGGCCGGCAAATTGTTTTTTATGTTGACGAATGGTGAACATATCCAGCATTGCTTGCGTGGGGTGGGCGTGTTGACCATCGCCGGCGTTGATAACGCTAATGTGGGGTGCGGTATGCTGGGCGATGAAATGTGCCGCGCCACTAATGGCGTGTCGTACCACAAACATGTCCACATGCATGGCTTCCAAATTTCGAATCGTATCCAGTAGGCTTTCGCCTTTAGAGGTGGCGGAGGTGGCAATGTTGATGTTTAACACGTCTGCCGAAAGTCTGGTCGCCGCCAATTCAAAGGTGGTGCGGGTGCGGGTGCTGTTTTCGAAAAACAGGTTAACGATAGTCTTGCCACGTAACAGCGGTACTTTTTTGACTTGATGTTCTGACATGCCGGCGAAAGATTCGGCGGTGTCGAGAATTTCGGTCAACAAAGCCTGGTCGAGTCCATCTATGCTCAGAAAGTGCTTGAGTTGGCCGCTTTTGGTGAGTTGTAAGGGTAGGCTCATAATTTAAGCCGCGCAGGCAGGTGTTTGAAGATCGAACCCCAAGGGTTCGGGGCCTATGAGCTTGATGCGCTGACCTGCCGGCAAGTCAATACGGCTGCCACGACAATCGGGCTGTAAGGGGATTTGACGGCCATTACGTTCGATTAACACTGCTAACAGCACTTGATTGGGGCGGCCATAGTCGAAAATTTCATTTAACGCCGCGCGGATGGTGCGGCCGGTATAAAACACGTCGTCAATCAAGATGATGTTGCGGCCTTCCAAATGTGGCGGCAATTGACTGGCTTTGACGTTGGGATGCATGCCGATTTGCGAAAAGTCATCGCGGTAAAAAGTAATGTCCAGCAACCCCAAAGGTTCAGTTGTAGCCAAGCGCTGATGGATGTGTTGAGCGATCCAGGCTCCACCGCTGTGTATGCCGATCAATAATGGATTATCCAGCTTGCGGTCTGCTATTTGGTGGCGAATATCGGCTTCGAGGTTATCCAGAAGTTCGGCAATTTCGAGGAATTGGGTTGGCATGGGTCGTTTTACGGTTTGGAATCCGGAATTGTTAAAATTAATGGGCTAAAGGCTAAAGGCTA
>NZ_LUUI01000088.1 GCF_001644015.1 Methylomonas lenta | reverse complement strand
TAATGGCATTGATGCTCCGCGAGGGAACCCTGTCGGGGATGCTCCAGCGTCCCGAGCCGCAGAGCAGTTCAGGTTGTATTCCAACGCGAAGCGTAGGAACGATGCACTTGGATTTCGGGATGTTATTTCCAACCATATCCTAAGGAATTCGTCACAAATAACGGCCGTTTACGGCTATCAAACATCTATTGACTGTTTTTGGAGTACAAACCTAGGTTTGCACTCCAATTACCCAATTTTTTAACGGCAGTGCCGGGCAAAACCATTTGCCTAAGTGAAGATCAAATCCAATCCGGAGCCGATTGACTGCGCTAATCATCCCCCAACGAAATTTAGACTTCCCAGCGTGTTGAACGCCTTAAATTCTACATATCACCAGTCCAATCTTATTTTGGACAGAATTGCATCATAAACAAGATCACCAAAATGTTTGGCATGCATTTGCACCTGCATTTCATCATCGGATTCAACCTTGCCCAGTCTGGAATATTTATGCGCAACATTGTTGCCAAACTTAATATCTGTCTTGCAAGACGTGTCAT
Organism: Methylomonas lenta; assembly: GCF_001644015.1. GTDB lineage: Bacteria > Pseudomonadota > Gammaproteobacteria > Methylococcales > Methylomonadaceae > Methylomonas > Methylomonas lenta. The sequence goes on along the minus strand of NZ_LUUI01000088.1, from coordinate 21,551 downwards.
CGGTCATTCGGTTTTTTTCTATCACTCTTAACGCTAGCTGATGCAGGAAATGATCACCAACCGCATCATAGTAACCTGCAATTTTACAGATATATTCATGTTTACCCGCCAAACTAGCGGCTGGAGAAAGGCCTACCATCAGTACCAGGTAAATAAGTAACTTTTTCATATTTTGCTTCCTGTTTCAGTTAATTTAGCCTTGATCAGCGGGTCGTTCTGGCTTTATCGGATGAACACCAAGTGTGGAATACATCTTCTCTGCGCCCGTTTTCGATGAGTGGTCTGCCGTTTAAAAAAGATCAGTGACAAGTACTTTTTCATAATTAGTCACATTAAGCTAATAGACATCTTTTCACAAAATACCAGTGGATTTAGTCAGTTTCAACTCAGCTAACAGCTTATCCATCTGAGTCTGAGTCAACTTACCGGCTGGGTTGCGGGGAATGGCGCTAACAAAGTGGATTTTTCGCGGCAGAAATACCTCGTCCAGATAAGGCTGCAATGCTTGCCGAATTGCTTGTTTGCTCAGCTGGCTGACCACCACAGCTGTCAATCGGTCGTCGCCCCGTCCAGCTTGTTCGACAAAACAAAAACCATCGGTCACGCCGTCTATATCTTTTAGCCGATGATTAAGCTGGTTAAGTGAAGCCCGTTTGCCGCTGATTTTGAGCATATCCTGATGCCGACCCAGCACGGCAAAACGTCCATCCGCTTCGATACGAATATTATCCGGCAAGATGCAAGGCTGCGGCAAATGCGGGGACACTAGGCCGGTTTGCTGGTTTTCATGCTGAACCAATCGACTGCCGGCATAAGGCTGCCACAAGCTTTCGCGTAAAACTTCACGGCTGGCAAAGGACAAGGTTTCGGTACTACCATAGATTTCACGGGGGGATTGTCCTAGAATTACCTGAATTTGCTGTGCCAGTTTTTCCGACAAAGTATCGGTAGCAGAGATTACACCCTCCAGATTACGCCAAACCGGGTCGGATTGAGCCAATAAACGCAGATGAGTCGGTGTAGATATCAGCATGGCTGGCCAGGGTGCCGCATCAATAGCTTGGCGTATATCCTCGGTAAAAAAAGGTCGGCCGTCATGTAGAATTAGTTGAGAAAACAGCGGCCAAAATATCGACGTTTCCAGTCCATACATATGTTGCGGCGGCGTGGTAGAAATCATTACATATTGTTTTTCGGCAAGCGCAAGGCTGCTTAGGGCCATATCAGCTGAAACCTTGAAGGTTTGCAGGCTATGGACGCAGGGCTTGGGTTTGCCGGTGCTGCCGGAAGTAAACGCTATCAAGGCGCTACGCGACCAGTCGAATGCATTAGGTGCGACGATAGCTTTGGAATTTGGCGCTTTGACTTCAAACCATTTTAGATCGGCGTTCTGCGGAGCGGTTTCGCTGGCTAAATAAGCCTGCGGATAGTCTTGCATAATCTCTTGAATAGCCGAGATTTGTCCGGAAGGCGGCAGCAGACAAATCTGTTGTCTAGTTGCTGCAGCCAGCAAACAGACGCAAAACAGATAGCGGTTTTCACAAAGATTGAAAACATAAGGCCGATTCGGTAGTTGATTTGCCAATGCGTAAACATCGGCCCATAAATCGCCGCGTGTAACCACCCTGCCCTGATAGAGGGCGAAAGGCTGTTCCGGATTTTGCTGTAATGTATGCATCGATCGGACTTTAATTAAAAAGGGCTGTTGGCTCTTAGAGACAAAAATTACAGGTATTTTAACCGGACATGAGGATCACAGACTAAATGGACACGGATGTATTGATTATCGGTGCAGGCCCGTCGGGCAGCGTGGCCGCAAAAATGCTGCACAAACTGGGTTACCAGGTCGTGATTCTGGAGAAAGAGCAATTCCCGCGCTTTTCCATCGGTGAAAGCCTGCTGCCGCAATGTATGACGTTTTTAGAAGATGCCGGCATGCTGGATGCGGTGACGGCAGAAACTTTTCAATTCAAAAATGGCGCGGCATTTTCGCATGCGGACAAACGGACGGAATTCGATTTTACGCAAAAATTCAGCCCTGGCTGGGGTACAACCTTTCAAGTACCGCGCGGTCGCTTTGATCAAGTTTTGGCCGATAGCGCCGAGCAATCCGGAGTGAGCATCCATTATCAACACAGCATCACAGCTGTCGATATTGCTACTCCCGGTCAAGTCCGACTAACCAGCGTGGATGCTGCCGGCACTCAGCGTCACTGGACAGCAAAAATGCTGCTGGACGCCAGCGGTTTCGGGCGTGTATTGCCGCGATTGCTGGAGTTGGAAACGCCATCCACTTTAGCGCCACGCAAGGCACTGTTCACCCACATCGAAGATAACATCAACATCGCCGATTACGATCGCAACAAAATATTGATCGCCATCCATCCGGTTTTTCATGAAGTTTGGTATTGGTTGATTCCGTTTAGCAACGGCAGAAGCTCTATAGGCGTGGTGACACCGGCGGATTTTCTGGCTAACCGTAATGGTAATCAGCAAGAAGTGTTGCGCGACTTGGTGATGGAAGAGCCCCGCTTGGCTGAATTGTTGCAAAACTGTTGCTTCGACACCCCTGTCAACCAACTTGGCGGCTATTCCGCAAATGTCAAACAACTCTATGGCAACGGTTTTGCCTTGCTGGGGAATGCGGGAGAGTTTTTAGATCCGGTGTTTTCCTCCGGCGTAACGATTGCGTTGAAATCCGCAGCATTGGCGGTACCTTTGGTAGACAGACAGTTGCGCGGGCTTAGCGTGGACTGGCAGGTCGAATACGAACAAGCCTTACGTCGCGGCATCGAAGTATTTCGGGCTTATGTCGAGGCTTGGTATGACGGTCGCTTTCAACGCATTATTTTTGCAGAGCATCAATTGGCGAGTGTGAAGGCCATGATTTGTTCGATTTTGGCTGGATATGCCTGGGATGAGACCAACCCGATGACTCAGCGTTGTGCCAAGAAAATTGCAGCAATCGTCGATGGCTGTCCACCGCTGTGATTAAAATTTTCAGGGAATTTTATTTTGTACTTAAATGACTTAGGCATTATCTGCGCTTTAGGTGCCGGCAAAAGCCAGGTCTTAAACTCATGGCTGACGGGTCGCTACAATCAGCCCTGCCCTGTACCCTGGCTGGATTCCAAAATTCCGGCACTCCGCGTACAAACAGAGCTGCCCGCTATTCCGTCAGACTTCAAGCATTATGCTTGTCGTAACAATCGCCTGCTGTTAGCAGCACTTAGTCAGATCGAGACAGCCGTAAACCGCGCCATTCAACAACACGGTCCGGAACGTATAGGCTTGGTGATTGGCACCAGCACATCCGGTATCGCCGAAGGTGAACAAGCCGTTACCGAGCTGTACAGAAAGGGTCAGTTGCCAGCAAATTATCATTATAAACAACAGGAACTGGGCGGTGCGGCGGAATTTTTAAGCCTCTATCTGGGTATATGCGGCCCGGCTTACACGGTTTCAACCACCTGTTCGTCTAGTGCTAACGCTTTGATTTCCGCCCGCCGCTTGCTAAAGCTGGACCTTTGCGACGCGGTGTTAGTCGGCGGTAGCGATGCATTATGTTGCACGACACTGGAAGGCTTTGCTGCATTGGGGGCACTCAGCAAAACCGGCTGCAATCCCTTTAGCAAAAACCGCGACGGTACACTGATTGGAGAAGGTGCTGCGTTGTTTTTGATGAGCAACACACCATCCCCAATTGCCCTGCTGGGCGCAGGCACCAGCAGCGATGCTTATCATATTTCTGCACCCCGCCCAGACGGCAGCTGTGCTTATCAGGCCATGCAAGCGGCGTTGGACGATGCTGATCTAACTGCCGAACAAGTGGATTACGTTAATCTGCACGGCACGGCGACTTGGCAAAATGATGCCATGGAAAGCTTGGCGGTCGGCCAATTATTCGGCAATACAGTACCTTGCAGTTCCAGCAAACCGGCAACCGGACATTGCTTAGGCGCGGCCGGCGCCATCGAAGCCGGCTTGTGCTGGTTGCTACTGTCCGAGTTAAATAGCCAAAATCGACTACCGCCCCATCTTTGGGATGGCGTTGCAGATCCCGAAATTTACCCGCTCAAGTTTGTGATTAACCCGTTGAAACCAAACGGGCCGAATCTTGATGGAACTGACACTTCGACAACCTCAGACCGTACACTATCTAAGGGCCAGATTAATAGGCTGGAAAGTCATGGGGTAAAATCGCTACAATATTGTTTTAGTAACTCTTTTGCTTTTGGTGGCAACAATGTGTGTTTGCTGCTTGGCCACCCCGGATAATTCAGTGGATTTTTCATACCCTATCGACGCACTGTTACCCCAATCCAAAAACATGGTTTTAATTGACCATGTGCTAGAGACCGGGGACGAACATATTGTGGTCGAACTAACAGTGCGCGATGACGGCTTGTTTTCTAGCCCTGAGCAAACGGTTCCGGCCTGGATCGGCCTTGAATACATGGCACAAACTATCGCCGCGTTTTCCGGATTTCACAAAATGCGCCGTGGCGAAGTGATACAGTTAGGTTTTTTATTGGGTACCCGTTATTACGAATCTTCTGTCGATCACTTTCCCTGTGGTGCTCTATTAAGAGTCCGTGCAGAAAAAATTATTGATGCGGCCAACGATATGTCCGTATTTGATTGTACCCTTGAAGGCAACAACATCTTTGCCTCCTCAAAACTCAATGTCCTGCTACCGCAGGATTCAAAAGAATTTCTCGCTGGAAAAGGAATATGAGTCAAAAAACCATCCTGGTGACAGGATCCAGTCGTGGCATAGGCAAAGCCATCGCCTTGCGGTTGGCGCGTGAAGGCTACGATATGGTTGTGCATTGTCGTAATCGGCTGACTGAAGCTGCCGATGTGTGCAATGAGATTACACAAATGGGCAGACAATGCCGTGTACTCAGCTTTGATTTAGCAGACCGTTCAGCTGCTCTGCTTAGCCTTGAAGCGGATATGCAAACCCATGGCGCATATTACGGTGTGGTTTGCAATGCCGGCATTTCCAGAGACAATGCATTTCCGGCCATGAGCCCAGACGATTGGGATCAAGTGTTACGCTGCAATCTGGATGGCTTTTACAACGTGCTCAACCCAGTCGTCATGCCGATGGTGCAACGCCGCAAGCCGGGCCGTATCGTCACCTTATCGTCGGTTTCCGGACTGATGGGCAACCGCGGCCAAGTCAATTACAGTGCCGCCAAGGCTGGCATTATCGGTGCCAGCAAGGCGCTGGCGATAGAGTTGGCAAAACGTAAAATCACGGTCAACTGCGTGGCACCGGGTCTGATCGAAACGGATATGCTGGAAGGTTTGCCTGTAGAGGAAATCGTCGCCACCATCCCTGCCAGACGCTTGGGCACCCCGGACGAAGTGGCTGCACTGGTAGCATTCCTCATGTCTGAGGATGCCGCTTATATCACTCGGCAAGTTATTTCAGTCAATGGAGGTTTATGTTGAGCCGTCGCGTCGTCGTTACCGGCATGGCCGGCTTTTCGCCTATCGGTAACGACTGGGAACAAATCCGCGCCAGCTTGCTAGCCAAAAAATCCGGCATCCGCTATTTGCCGGAATGGGAAAAATACAATGGCCTGCTGACCCGATTGGGCGGCCCAGTGCAGGACTTCAATCTACCCGCGCATTACACCCGTAAAAACACCCGCAGCATGGGTCGTGTTTCGTTGCTGGCCACCCGTGCTACCGAACTGGCCTTGATTGATGCCGGCCTGCTCGGCGATCCAGTCATCAGCGGCGGACGCACAGGCGTGGCTTATGGCTCATCAGTCGGATCGACACCTGCCATCGCCGATTTCGGCAAAATGCTGCTGAATCATGACATCGGTAATCTGAATGCCACGACTTATCTAAAAATGATGGGCCACACCAGCGTGGCTAATGTGGCTTTGTTTTTCCAGGTACGTGGCCGAGTAATCCCATCCGTCAGTGCTTGTACCTCCGGCAGCATGGGGATAGGTTATGCCTACGAAGCCATCAAGTTCGGCTTGCAGGATGTGATGTTAGCCGGCGGTGGCGAGGAACTTTGCCCGACCGAGGCAGCCACCTTCGATGCTTTGTACGCCACCAGCACCCGCAATCACGAGCCTAACCTTACGCCCCGGCCCTTCGACCGCGACCGCGACGGGCTGGTGATCGGTGAAGGCAGTTGTACCTTGATACTGGAGGAACTGAGTCGCGCCCAAGCGCGCGGAGCGCGGATTTATGCCGAGCTGACAGGCTTTGCTACCAATGCTGACGGCTCACATATTACGCAACCCAATGCCGACACCATGCAAGTGGTGATGCGACTGGCATTGCAGGATGCGGCGATTGCCCCCGCAGATATCGCTTATATAAGTGCTCACGGTACAGCCACTGAACAAGGTGATATTGCCGAAAGCCACGCCACAGCGGCAGTCTTCGGCGATAAAACCCCTATCAGCAGTTTAAAAAGTTACACCGGCCACACGCTAGGCGCTTGCGGCGCACTGGAAGCCATGACTACGATACAGATGATGCGAGAAGGCTGGTTTCATCCCACGCTGAATCTGGATAACCTCGATTCGCGTTGCGCAGAGCTAGATTATCTTACAGGTGACGGCCGTAACATTAGTGCTGAACATGTGATGAGCAATAATTTCGCCTTCGGCGGCGTGAACACCTCGCTGGTGTTTCGTCGCTGGGAAAGCTGACGTGCTCGAAGGCATGCCCGCTTCCCTTGCATCGCCAACAACACCCACTCGCCAAGTAGCTCAGCTGAGCTTTACGCTTAAACACTGGTGTTTATGGCAGGATCAGGCACCGTTAACGCATGACATCTGGCCCGTTGGAGAGGTTTTGCCTTTTAATGCTAAAGCAGCGGACGTAAGTTTTTTGCCGATGATGCAAAGACGTCGGCTATCGCCCTTGGCCAGAGCCGCCTGCGCAGTAGCCTGGCAATGTCAGCAAAAACATGGCGACATGCCGACCGTGTTCTTTTCAAACCACGGCGAAAGTCAATATTATTTCGAAATACTCGAAAATCTGGCGGCACAGCAAGGCGTTTCACCCAGCCGTTTTAGCCTGTGCGTACATAATGCTATTGCCGGTCTATCCAGCTTGCATCGTGCCAGTTTTTTACCTTATGTCGCACTGGCCGGTGGTACGGAAGGCCTGTTTGCGGCTTTCATTGAAGCTGCCGGCATGCTTTTGGATGTTCCCCAAGTTCTAGTGGTGTGTTATGAACAACCCTTGCCAGCCGACTACCAAGCCTATGTAGCCTATTCAAACACCACCTGGGCTTTGGCTATGGTTTTAGTCCGCTCCAGCGAAGCGGGTTATCAGTTGAGGCTAGCGCGAGAAGCCGGCCAAGTCCCGAATACTGACAAATCGCAACCCTCCCAGCTGATCCAAGCCATCCTCGCCAACCAGCGACACGGACAAAGCGAACTGGAACAATCCCATTGGTGCTGGAGTTTGACGGATGCTTAAGAAAGTACTCAATTATTATTGGCGACTGGCCGCTACCGGGCTGAGTTTCTGCTTGTTTGGCGCCGTAGGCATATTGTTTTGGGGGCTATTGTTTCCACTCATAGCGCCATTTCTAGGCAACGGGTTGCAAAAAAAACGACGTTCACGACGCATCATGCAGTACATTTTTCGCCTGTATATGGATTTCATGCGTGGCATAGGCATTCTGAATTATGAAGTACATGGCGGTGAACACATCAATACACCAGGTAATCTGGTTGTCGCCAATCACCCATCATTGCTGGATGTAGTATTCCTGATTTCCCAAATCCGTAATGCCACTTGCATCGTCAAACCCGCCTTAGCCAATAATCCGTGCATGCGTATTCCGATTCGAGCCATGGGCTATATTTATGCCGAGGAGTCTGAGGCCTTGCTAGAGCATTGCGCGCAAGAGTTGCACGAAGGCGCTATTTTGATCATCTTTCCTGAAGGCACCCGCACCACGCCCGGCAAACCGTTCAAGTTCCAGCGCGGTGCTGCAGCCATTGCCTTGCAGGCTGAGGCGGAGATGCTACCCATTACAATTCGCTGTTCGCCAACTACGCTGACCAAACAGGAAAAATGGTACCAAATCCCGCAAAAGAAGTTTACTTTGCAACTGGATGTAGGGGATCATATACGGCTGAGCCCGATTGTCGATAATGCAAGCCGCTCGCTTGCAACTCGGCGTGTAACCCGATATTTGGAGCAGTATTTCATTGAGCAGCTGGCACACCATGGAAAATCTTGAAGCTGAGCTTAAATTATTAATTATTGATATTTTTGAATTGGAAGACATCAGCCCGGCAAATATAGCTTCTGAAGAACCACTTTTCGGCGCCGGCCTGGGCCTGGATTCCATAGACGCTCTGGAACTGGGCGTTGCTTTGAAGAAAAAATACAATATCCACATCGATACCCATTCAGCCAATTTGGTCGAGCATTTTGCTTCTGTCAAAAACCTGGCACACTTTGTGGTATCGCAACAGGAAATCAAAACCGCATGAAAACCCAAGACGAAGTATTCGCCACCTTAAGACAAATTATGGCCGAGATGTTTGAGCTGGCACCTGAAGACATTGTTCTCAGCGCCAGCTTGAGCCAGGATTTAGACATCGACAGCATTGATGCAGTGGATTTGATGGTCAGATTGCGGGAGATCACCGGCAAACGCATCAATCCCGAGGATTTCAAAAACGCCCGCACTATCCAAGACGTGGTGGATACCGTTTATCGTATCTCTGTAGTCTAGGTTTACATGCTTCAAAATGGCCTGAATCAGCAGATACTGAAAGGTATTATTTGGGCGGTAACCATCAGCTATCCATTTCTGGTTTGGTTTTCTCTGGATTATTTTCAGCCGCGCTCGGTAGCCCTGGCATTGGCCGGACTGTTCCTATTGCGTTTGCTGAGCCGCAGTTCAACCTCTTCGGTCAGCAAGGTTGAGTACTTGTTGGTTTTTGCTGGCGGCTTATTTTTATTGGTTGCGGCCATGATTAATCAGATAAATTGGCTATTGGCCTACCCTGTATTTGTTAGCCTGCTGTTTTTTAGCGTGTTTTCTTTCAGCCTGTTCTATCCACCTTCTGTTGTGGAACGTTTGGCGCGACTGGAAGACCCTGACTTACCGCCTAAAGGCGTCGCCTATACCCGCAAAGTTACCTTGGTATGGAGCGTATTCTTCCTGGCCAATGCGGCTATGTCTTTATTCACTATTTGGTATGAAGACCGCTGGTTATGGAGTCTCTACAACGGTTGCATATCTTATGTCCTAATGGGCTTATTAATGGCCGCTGAAATGAGCGTCCGCCGCAAAATCAAGGCAAGCTATTGAATATCAAGCCTCAACAAGAGCACGAAGCTGTTTTGTTTCCCAACATACTGGGTAAAATACTCAGCGCCGACGGCATTACCTTAAACTTGTATATCCCCGAAAATCTGGCATATTTTGCAGGGCACTTTGATGAAATTTCTGTGGTACCTGGCGTGGTACAGATTCAATGGGCGGTACATTACGCCCGACTAAACCTGCCGCTAAAGCAAGCATTTCGTCATATGGAAGCCATCAAATTCAAGGAACTTTTATTGCCAAATCAACAGTTGGTCTTGGTTTTACGTTATTTGGAACAGGATGGTAAATTGGAATTTTGCTACCGTTCAGAAACCTGCGAATACAGCTCAGGTAGACTGTATTTTTCATGAGCATGTCGTTTAATCCCTGCTTGCTGATTCCGGTCTTCAATCATGCAGAGCCATTGCCAAAGATTGTTGAACAGCTGGCAACTTACCGGCTACCCTGCATTCTGGTGGATGATGGCAGCCAGGAAACCTGCGCCGCTACCATTCGCAATTTGTGCACACTCTATCCCTGGGTACAGTCCATCCGACTGGAAATTAACCAAGGCAAGGGCGGCGCCGTGAAGGCAGGTTTATTGCTGGCAAATTCCCAAGGTTATTCGCATGCGATACAAATCGACGCCGACGGCCAGCACGATCTGGACGATTTGCACAAATTTATCACCGCTGCCCAAGCAAACCCTGACGCGGTGATCATAGGTCGCCCCATTTTTGATGCCAGCATTCCCAAGCTACGTTATTACGCCCGTTATTTGACTCATGTGTGGGTGTATATCAATACCCTGTCTTGCCGAATTCACGACTCAATGTGTGGCTATCGAGTCTATCCGGTTGCGACCTGCGCCAATCTGATTCAAACCACAACATTAGAAGACCGAATGGCTTTTGATGTGGAAATATTGGTGCGCCTGGATTGGCTGGGAGTAGCCATGGTGTCGATTCCGACTCGGGTAGGTTATCCGCAAGATGGCATTTCGCATTTTCGGGGTTGGGAAGACAACCTGCGCATCAGTCTGACCCATGCCCGATTATTTTTCGGCATGCTGCTGCGGCTGCCCAAACTATTGGCCAGACATTTTAAATGAACCCAAGCACATCAAATCACCATTGGGCCTCCTTTGAAGAAACCAGCTTTATCTGGGGAATACGCATTTTGTTGTGGGTTTACCGGGTGTTTGGCCGTTGGGTGTTTCGAATATTCCTGTGGCCGGTCGTCAGTTATTATTTTCTGATGGGACAAACCGCCCGAAACGCCTCGCGGGATTACTTGCAACGCCTGGGTGACTACTTTCCTGAACTGGCTTTGTCCGGAAGCTGGTGGCAAAGCTACCGGCACTTCCTCAGCTTTGCTGAAACTCTGCTGGATAAGTTGATCGCCTGGTCCGGCGGCATAGATCCCAATCAGGTTGATTTTCCTAACCGCCAACAACTACTGGATTTGATCACGCAAAAACGCGGCGCCATGTTGCTCAGCGGTCATATCGGCAACCTTGAGCTCTGCCAGGCGATTGCCACCATGCGCGGTCACATTCATCTGAATATCCTGGTGCATACCCGACATGCCGAGAAATTCAATCGTTTACTGGGCAACAACCAGGGCAGCGCCACTATCAAACTGATTCAAGTCACCGAACTCAATCCGGCAGTGGCGATTGATTTGCAGGAAAAAATCGAACGCGGGGAATTCTTGGTGATGGTGGGTGACAGAGTACCGGTTGACGGCAACCGGACCATACAGGCTGACTTTCTTGGCCAGCCCGCCGAATTTCCACAAGGCCCCTATTTGCTGGCATCCTTGCTACGTTGCCCGGTATACACGTTGTTTTGTTACCCAACCAAAGGCCGTTTCCAGATCCATTTGCAAGCTTTCGCCGAGGCTATCCGCATTCCACGTACCGAACCGCAGCGTCAGCAGATGCTTAAAACCCTGGCCCGCGACTATGCCAAACACCTGGAAAGCCATTGCCGTGCAGCCCCGTTGCAGTGGTTCAATTTTTACCCCTATTGGAAAACTTCTGTGGCAGCAGAACAAACCAAGCCTGTTTCAAAGGGCCTTGAGCCATGATCCGCGCCGAGATTGAATTAACTGTGCCTTTTTTCGATATCGATTTACTGGGTATCGCTTGGCATGGCCACTACTGCAAATATATCGAAATCGCCCGCTGCGCCATGCTGGATACCATTGATTACGGCTACATGGTGATGAAGGCCACCGATTACGTCTGGCCTATTGTCGATATGCAATTACGTTTTGTCAGGCCGGCTAAATTTGAGCAACGCATCCGAGTATCGGCAGAACTGGTGGAGTGGGAATACAGGATGAAGATTAAATACCTGATTGCCGATGCCGAAACCGGTGAAGTACTGGCCAAAGGCCATACCATTCAAGCGGCAGTGAATGTAGCCAGTGGTGAAATGAGCTATGCCTCCCCTGCTGTGTTTCTGGAAAAGCTCGGACTGAAACCCGATGTTGGTTCAGGTAGCGCTGATTAAAACAGCCTGGAATGCGCGCAACAAATCTATGCAACACTTAGCCAAGCGTTTACTGATTTTTCTGATACCGGTAGTGGTTTGGCTGGGCTGGTATTTTTTGCCTGATACACCACCATTCTGGGCTATCGCCAAACATTGGCGTATCACACTAACCATGGCTATAGGTTCTTTCATCGCCGGTGCCACTAGTGAAGCCGGTGGGGCAGTGGCTTTTCCGGTGTTCACCAAGATTCTGGCGATTCCACCCGTTCAAGCCAAACTATTTTCTCTCGCCACCCAGAGCATAGGAATGGGTACTGCCTTATTGACTATTTTGTTGTTGCGTATCCGGGTGGAATGGCGCGCCGTGATCTGGGTGGTCTGCGGTTCAATAGCTATGCTACCGATTGGTTTTGCTTTGGCCGACCAACTACCCACCAGTGCGGTACGGATATTGTTTACCGTGATCCAGTGTAGCTTTGCCCTGGCGCTTTGGTGGCACAACCGCGACAAAAACCGCGATCGTCACACCCGTCTGACTTGCTTTGGCAGCCTGGAAAAAATCTGTTTATTCACGCTCGGCATGCTCGGCGGCCTCATCAGCGGTTTGCTGGGCAGTGGACTGGAGATTATTGTCTTTTCAGTCTTGGTGTTGTGGTTTCGCCTGTGCGAAAAAGCCGCCACACCCACGGTGATTGTGATGATGGTGTTCACATCCTGGTCCGGTTTTGCAATGATATTCAGCGCCGGACAATTTGTACCACCGGTCAGCGAATATTGGCTGGCTGCTATTCCCGTTGTCGCTGTGGGGGCTCCGTTAGGGGTTTATGTCTGTTCGCGGATGTCGCGAATATTAGTAGTCAGAACTTTACTGAGCCTGATTTTGTTGGAACTGCTTTCTTCCCTGGTCTTGATTCCTTTAAGCTGGGAAATCGCGCTTGCTTCGACAATGCTGTTCCTGAGTTTTTCGTGCATGTATTATCTGATGTACCGTTCGCGGCGGTATGTTTAGACTAACTCAACGCCCACTGAACAGCTTTATGTTCTAAATTCATTAGGGCTGATGCTATATTTTTGCAGTTTTCCATAAACCGCGCGCGGCGTCAGTGACATTGCTGCGGCCACCTGTTTTACGTCGCCGCGACAGCTTTGCATGGTTTGTTTCAAAAAAGCTTGTTCTGCTTCAGCCAGAATTTGCTGCTTGTACTCATTCCAGTCGACTGTTGTTGTGGTTGTTTTCTTATCCAAATCAAGCTGAGTCAGTTCGCTGCCTTTACAGAACAACACACTTCTTTCAAGCGTATTTTCCAACTCGCGTACGTTGCCGGGCCAGTTATACCCACGAATCTGCTGCATGATTTCCCTACTAACGGATTGCACATTTTTGGCATATTTGTCGTTCAAACGTTTTAAAATCAACTGCACCAGATGCGGTAAATCTTCCGGACGTTGCACCAGTGGTGGAATCGATAAGCGCACCACGTTCAAACGATAGTACAAATCCTGCCTAAACAAACCCTGCTCGACATGTTGCTCCAATTGCCGGTTACTGGCGGCTATAATCCTGACATCCACACTCAGCGTATGCTTGCCGCCCACGCGTTCCATTTCGCCTTCTTGTAGCACCCGCAATAAACCGGTCTGCGCAGCAGGCGACAGAGTATCCACCTCATCCAGAAACAAGGTGCCACCTTCTGCACGCTCGAAAAAACCTTGATGTACTTCCACCGCGCCGGTGAAAGCGCCTTTCTCATGTCCGAATAAAGCACTTTCGATCAAGCTCTCCGGAATCGCCCCACAATTAATAGCCACAAATGCCCTATGACCGCGCTCGCTCATGGCATGTACTGCACGGGCAATCAACTCTTTACCAACCCCGGTGGCGCCGTTGATCAGCACAGTAGCGCGAGTAGGTGCCACGATTTCAACCTGCTGCAAGATTTTTTGCATGGCTGGCGATTTAGCGATAATCACTGGCGCTGGCTTTGCGGCATATTGTTTGGGCTTACTCCACCACACGTTGCGCATGCGCTCTTCAATGCGAGAATGTAGCGCCACGATTTCCAGTTTGTCTTCTTTTTGATCCTCACGCCGATATTCCAAACCAGGTTTAGCAGCAGCGGAGTCCAGGTTCGTGTGAATACAAACTTCACAACTGCCATTTTTCTTGGCGATACTTTGACGAATTTCCACTTTGGCATAGCCAAAATTACGGGCAGCGATACCGCCAAATACGCTGGAAGTCATGCGGCATAACTCTGGAAAATTAGTCACGCCCTCGCCAAATGGGCAGCGACTATTGACCACGGTAATAGTGCCGGTTTCCACCGATGCCAATGAAAAATTGCCACCAATGCGATTTTTCAAAGCTAATATCAAATCAATGTAGTCTGCACAACCCAACTCCTCTTGCTTTTGAAATTCGTCGCGGTAGGTCTGTTCGAAATACACCCCGGCACTCTTGGCAATGCGTTCAATCAACGATTCGCAATAGCCACCGCCTTCCTGTTCACAGGCATGCATGAGCTCCAAGATAAACGTTTGCAAGAAAAAAACCGGGGAAATCTGGGAAAAGTCGTGTTCACTCATAATCGCTGCAAATAATGAAATTAGTCTTCACTGATTGAAACACAATTTCACAAGGAGACCAATGCAATTTTTTTAAGTCATTGATATTATTAGAATTGGTGTTTTTTAAAAGCTGGCCTATGGATTGCATCACCTAAAAAAGGAAATCGCAACAGCGTTATTCCAAGAAAAGCCGCTTCACGGCTTTTCATAAAACTATAAAAAATCTTTCGAGGAGATCACCATGAGTCAAGACAAACCACCTTTAAACCCGCACCCGCTAAGTGAATACGTGGCCTGGGCCGGTAATCGCAACCGCGAGCCGATATTGGGTATACTAAAAGAAAAGCTACCCATAGACTCTGGCAAGGTATTAGAAATGGCCAGCGGCAGCGGTATGCATATCAATTTTTTTGCCCCGCATTTTGAGCACTTGCACTTTCATCCGACTGACAAGGATATTGAGGTGTTTGACAACATCAAACAACTGTCCGTCGATCATGCCAACGACAATATCGCCGACCCTGTGCACCTGGATTTGACCGAACCTGACACCTGGTTCAATCCCGGCGACAAAAGCAGCTTTGACGCAATCTTTTGCATCAATATTTTTCAGGTCGCACCTATTTCCATTGCCGATGGCATGATGGAATGCGCTTCACATCTGTTGAACGACGACGGCATTTTATTGATTTACGGCCCCTTTCAAGTCAAAGGCCGCTTCACAACAGGCTCTAACGAGGAATTTCATAAAACCTTATCCTCTTACGAAGTTCCTGAATGGGGCTTGAAAGATGTAGCGGATCTGGAAAAAGCCGCCGCCAATCATGGCATGGTCTTGAAAGAAATCATTGATATGCCAGCCAATAACTTCTCTTTAATTTTCGGCCGCGGCTAAGGTAGGTATCGCATGAGTACAATTCTTAACGAAGTTTTACACGCCAATAGAAATTATAGCGCCGACTTTGATAAAGCCGATTTGCCTATGCCCCCTGGCCGGCGCTTCACCATTTTGACCTGTATGGATGCCCGTTTGGACCCAGCTAAATATGCCGGCCTGTCCGAAGGCGATGCGCACGTGATTCGTAATGCCGGCGGTCGTGCCACCGAAGACGCCATCCGTTCATTGGTGATTTCCTACAAACTACTCGGCACAAAAGAATGGTTTGTGATTCACCATACCGATTGCGGCATGGAGACGTTTAACAACGAGATCATGACCGACCTGCTGAGCAAAAGTCTGAAAACCGCCAGTGTTGACAGCAGCGGCTGGCACGATTGCTGTGAAGGTCCTGGCTCTAAAGAAGGCAAATATATCAACTGGCTAACTATCAAAGATCAAGCCGAGAGCGTAACCGAAGATGTAGTACGCATCAAATCTCATCCATTGGTGCCCTCCGATATACCGGTTTACGGCTATATTTACGATGTTAAATCCGGACGACTTATCGAAGTACCCGCTGCCACAGCAGCCGGACGTGTTGCCTGATGGTTACTCGTAAAGCAGCATTGGTGCTGGGTGTAGGTCCGGAAACGGGCCTGGGCTCAGCCCTGGCCCATCGTTTCGCCGCTAGCGGTTTGCAGGTGTTTATTGCCGGCCGCAGCGCAGCCAAACTGGATGCCGTTGCGGCCGGCATTACCGCCCAAGGCGGCGCAGCGATCCCAGTTGTCAGTGACGCTACCGTCGAAGCTGATGTCATCAGATTGCTGCAAACGGTGACAGATAACAACTGCGAACTGGATATTGCCGCCTATAACGTTGATAGTAATATTCCAGCCCCGCTATTGGAAACCGACCTGGAAACCTTTACCAAACTCTGGCAACAAAATAGCCTGGGCTGTTTTTTGTTTGGCCGGGAAGTGATTAAACACATGTTGCCGCAGCAACGTGGCACCCTGATTTTCACTGGTGCAACGGCATCGCTGCGCGCCAAACCACCCTTCACTGCCTTTGCCGCAGCCAAAGCCGGCGTGCGGGCGTTAGCACAAGGCATGGCTCGGGAATTTGGTCCGCAAGGTATTCATGTCATCCATAGCATTATCGATGGTGTTATCGATGGCGAACGCGCTCGTAAACAATTTCCACAGTTTGTTGAAGCCAAAGGTTCGGCAGGCTTGCTACAAGCGCATGCAATTGCCGAAACCTATTGGCAATTGCATAAACAACACCCTAGCGCCTGGACTCACGAAATCGATCTACGCCCTTTTAAGGAGGCATTTTGATGAACACATCTTTACCAGACTGGCGGCTACAGGGCCGCTATTTCGAAACCTGTAACTGCGAGATATCTTGCCCTTGCATCTGGTTGCAACCACCCACTGAAGGCGAATGTAAATTACTGGCCGCCTGGCACATCGACAACGGTCATTTAGAAGGCACTCAGCTGGACGGCCTTAATGTGGCACTAGCCTGTCATGCACCAGGAAACATGATTAAAGGCGGCTGGAGCGCGGCGCTGTATTTAGACGCCAGCGCCGATAGCCAGCAAATCGAAGCTTTGACCCGTATTTTTACCGGCATGGTTGGCGGGCATTTAAGTGTTTTGTTGGGATTTGTCGGCAAGGTATGGGGCATTAAACAGGTAGTCATGAGCTATTCCGAAGCAGACGACAGTCGACGCTTATCGATTCCGGGCATAGCCGAAGCCGAAATCCAGAGTATTTCAGGCATACGCGGTGGCGAAGCACAAATCGACAACCCCCCCTTATGCGTCGTCACCAGTCACCCAGCCATCGTTGCAAAATCCAAGCAATTTAGTTACACCGACTATGGTCAGGCCTGGGAATTTTCCGAACGCAACGGCTATCACTCGGAATTTATTTACCACCCCTAAATCATGCCTATAAAGCTTTTTATCAGCTTGGGCGGCTTGATCGCCAGTGCCTGGGCTTATCTGTTTTATCAATCCTGGCAAATGACACATCTGCCGATGTCGCAAATGTGGATGCCGCCCTCCCAGCTGGTGGCATGGCCGCTGCCGGAATTACTCGGGGTTTTTGCAATGTGGGCCATCATGATGGCCGCTATGATGTTGCCATCCGTGCTACCCATGCTGAATGCATTTAATCGCTATTGCCTGAGCGACCCAAAAGCCAGCCCATGGTATAGCCTATACTTCGGCGGCAGTTATCTAGCCGTCTGGATTGGTTTTAGTGCAATACTGACAGCTATGCAATGGCTATTTCACGGCCTGGCCTGGCTATCGCCCATGATGGAAAACAAACACACATATTTAGCTGCGACCATCTTCATCATCGCTGGCGTTTACCAATTTTCAAGCTTCAAAAACGCTTGTTTGCAACACTGCCGCACCCCATTTGGTTATATATTAAATGAATGGCGGCCCGGAAAAATTGGTGCCCTGCAAATGGGTTTTAAGCACGGCCTCAGTTGTTTAGGTTGCTGCTGGGCGCAAATGCTGATCATGTTTGCGGTTGGGGTAATGAATCTGACTGGTATGATATTAATTACCGGCTTAGTATGCCTGGAAAAAACCTCTCTGATCGATGCCAAAAAACTCAGCTATAGCAGCGGCTCATTATTTCTGCTTTGGGGTATTTATTGGCTATTTGCCCGGCCTTAAGCTCATATATCCAAGACCATTTGTAGCGCTTTGCCTACTCGAATTATGGCATAAAACGACTTCGTGACAACGCCTTAACACCAGCGTATGCTGCTCTGGCAATACGCAGAGAACATCCCAATATTTACATCTGTTGGAGGGTTATTGTAATGGCCAATTTCTATAGTGATAGCCATGGCGAACGCTGGGGCGTCATGATGCAACAAAAGAAAACCTCCTGCGGCTTAGCTTGCTCTGCAATGGCAGAGGTTTACATGAAGTCACAAGCTAAGGCTAACATGGAAGCGGTTTTTCGAGATATCTCCCAAAAATTCCCTCAGAGCTGGAAAGAAGATACCGGTGCGTCGATGAACAATCTCGTCAAGGTGCTGCGCTATCGTGGAATCCACTGTTACGACAACTACGATTATGGTGCGGGTGGCGTTTGGCCTTATTTGTATACTTACGCCAACGACGCCACGCCTATCATTGTTTACATCAGTTGGGGCAAGGGAAACGGCGCACATGCGACGCTGTGTGTCTATGTGCACAAAAGCGATCAGAAGTGTATCTTTTTGGACCCGGCTTATGGTTTGGTTGAGTTATCAGGCTCCAAACTTCCGGCATACATAGTGACGGACAATACCGGAGTTGCTGGCGGAGGCATCATTGCCAGAGGGACGCTGACCGGACCGATGATTATTACTAAAGCCATGTCGTAACGAGTTGCCAAAAATCCATTGCCATGGACGTTTGAAATAACGCCTTACTTGTGAAAGTCACCGTGGGTGCCGCACTCCCACACGCAGCTTTTCATTTGCCGGGGCGATGCTAACCTGCATGATCGTTAGGATAACAGCGCCCTATAAGGCGTGTAGCAGCTTAACTGTGGTTAATCCAATCGGAGGTTATTGGTCACTTAACCGCAGTAACCAAGGCATTCACTTCCTGACGATGGCTTAAATTAATTTGCTTGAATCCCGAATCAGCCATTTGTTGCAAGGCAATGGTTTCTCGCATAACGTGATTTTCCGCTTCGTCGCTAAATAAATGGATAACCCAATGCTCCAGAACATCGAGGCGGTCGATTTTAGTCAAAATTTTAAAATAGCCCTCGACTTCTTTTTGGGTACTGCGTGTGTGTGCCGAAATATCATTTAGCGCATAGCGGTCGCCGTTGATAAACCAGCCGCCTGGCTTTAAGATTCGATAAATTTCGCCCAGCACTTGCTTGCGGTATTCGGCCTCGAAATTATGCAGAGTATAGGCGGATGCCACCAGTTCCACGCTGTCGGATTGCATGGCCTGCAAGGCAGTCAACGCATCATCGCCGCAAAACTCTAATCTGCCCGCCTCCGCCCATTGTTGCAAATGTTGTTTGGCTTGAAGCTGCATGGTTGGCTCATTGTCGACACTTAACACCTTGACCCGCTCGTTGGCAGACAAGATTGATAACGTGGTAATACCGGTGCCGCCTCCTAACTCGACAAGCTCAACCGACACAGTCGATTGTTGACAAAACTCACCGACGGCTCTGCCAACCTGACGGCTCATTTCTACCGACCCCGGACTAATTAACTTCAACATCTGATAATCTTGACCGATGACGCCGGAGAACATAGCATCAAAAGGCGTATCGTTCATTGGCTCATACATTTTTTACCTCGTGCTCGTTTAAGGATTAGAAAAGGAAATTCCATGGTAACTACTCGCGCTATAGTCGCAGCATTCCCCGGCAAAGCAATTTGAATTGCGATGCGGGGATTATATCCCCGGTAAGCTATGACCTGCGGATTGCTGGATAGTTGGCAGTTGGCGTAGGCATATTCTGCTGATCGAAAGCAGCCGGAGACTTTTTGTTTGCCCCTGACCATGCGTAAATCCTGCTCAGTACGGTTATTTGGTCAATGCGATAGGAGCCGACCAACAAGCGAAATCATCTTATGATCAGATACTTAAGGAAAACCTATGGGGGTGTCACCTACCTTCATGCTGAATAATCCCATGCTTCCAGCTCTCCATCCTTAATAAGCACACACTCTCATAACTTATCCCATCATCACTTTGTTACGGCCGGTTTCCTTTGCCTTGTAGAGCGCCTCATCCGCGCGTTTTACAAGGTCCAGCTCGTCCGTTACCTCAAGTTCCGGATAGGAGGTGACCCCGATGCTGATCGTGACGCAGATAATCTGATCGCCATCCAGTACCGATGTATCCTGCACCATGCGCCGCAGCCGCTCGCCGAGAGCAAGTGCGTTTTCCTTGGAAGCGGCTGGGAAGATGGCCAGAAATTCTTCGCCGCCGTAGCGCATCAGAATATCTCCTTTGCGTAGGGCTAGCTTTGCCGTTTTTGCAACCTGCACCAGGACCCTATCACCGGCAAGATGACCATAGGTGTCGTTGACCATCTTGAAATGATCGATATCGAACATCATGACGCCTAGTGGCGAGTTGACGCGTATCGCCCGGCTGAACTCCTCGCCTAGCCTCGCCATGCCAAAGCGACGGTTGTAGATGCTGGTAAGCGAGTCAAGGGCCGCCAGCTTTTGCAGCCTGTCGTGGGTAAGGGCGTTGTTGAATGCAAGCGCCATGCCATTTCCGAACAGATCGAGGCGCGCCTTCGCGTCATCTTTGAATCCTTTAGCACTGGCAAGAATGATAGCGCCGAGTGGAACTCCCTTATAGAGTACAGGATCAACCAGCACCTCACGCGGACGGAAGTCCGTCAGAATACCCTCGACGGCAACGTCTTCAGGCAGCGCTACTATCACCCGGGTTCCCGTCTGCATGGCACGCCGGACGTGGTCGCTGTTGCACAGCGAATCTGGCGTGCGAATGCCATGCGATGACACAATCTTCATCTCGCCTTCCGCCGCGATCAGAATGGCGCCTGCGCTTGCCTCAGTATGCTGAAGCAATTTCTGTAGGGACTGGCTCACTAAAATATCCAGCTCAAGATGACTGGCGAGCATCTCCGTAAACGAACGAACGGCAGCATCTGTCTTGTGTGCAAGTGCAAGGGACTCGACGAGATAGTTGAAAGCCCTTCCGCTTTCGCCTATTTCATCGTCTGAATCCACAGGAACGTTGCAGGCTTCAGACATGCATTTCTTTTCATTCCCGGACTGCACACATGCTCTGAGGTTGGTTTCTACTAGCCTCATACGGTTCGACAAGATGTGCAACCTGCCGCCGACCACCTTCCTGGCCAGCCAGATGTTTGCCCCACCGACAATGAAGCCAGCAGTCATGGTCGCCACAAAAAACCAGGGCGTCAGCACCTGATTCGCCGGCAATCCCATCATAACGACAAAAAACGGAAAGATGATGCCCATCAGAAGGCCGAGCCCTATCATCCAGATGGCGAGGTCGGTAAATACTTTATGCGGCATGCGAATCATGTTGTTTTTCCTTGTTAGAGGATGTCCGGCACAACTTGGGTGACCAAAGGTTCCTGCGAAAAATGGGCAATAGCAGCTACGCTAATTTTATTTGGCCTTCATTTTTCGCCAGCTCAAGCTAGGCATTATAACCGATGTTACGCAGCCCAAAGGAGCGCAGGATACGGATGTACTGCAAGGATCACTGCCATTAAGTTAA
>NZ_LUUI01000087.1 GCF_001644015.1 Methylomonas lenta | reverse complement strand
TACTGAATGACTGTTATACATTCTTTATCTGCCATTGCTTTAAATAGGCGAATGTCTCTTGATGGCCGTTTTCAGTCGATTGGGCGCTGCGGAAGTGATGGCGCTTAGTTTTTCTAAAGGCCATGTACAGTCACTTTTTAGTAAAAACGGCGTGCGAACGGTCAGGTCTTGCAATCATGCCTTTAGCCTAACGAGTAAGGTTAGATTGTATGAGCAAAGCGAACCGCAATCTGAACCGGTTGTTGGACAAGCCCGGCGATCACAGCGTTGACTTGTGTCTTTTAAGAGCCTGGCTTGTGGCTTATGGGCTTGTTCTTAATTTTTCTCTGAGGCTTAGCAAGCCTTTATGCGAAGCATAAACCTCCAAACCTTCCTGGACTTTTTTTAATGCAGCAGCCCTGTCATTTCTTTCGTAAGCTTCCCAGGCTTGTTGCTCTAATGTGTCAGCAATACTAATGATGCCGTTAGTGGCGGCTTTGTTGTAAGGATCTATCTTCAAGACTTCCTGATAAGCCCAAAAGGCATTACTGCCTGTGGGTGCGGTTAGATAACCGACATCGGTATGTATGCTGGCCAATTCCAGTAAGTCGTTAATTTTTTGTTTTTGCTCAGCTGAGAGTTGAGCCGTGACTTTAGGCGCTTCAACCAGGGTCGGCGGCGCCATCATACCCAGATAAATATTGCCGGCAATTAGTGCGCCAGCAAAGATACCCGCACCCCATAAACCGTAAAATACAGTAGAGCGCGGGCCTAAAGCGGCAATAAATTGATCAATGGTGGCGGTGCGCTTTTCTTTTTCAAATGCCAAAGCTTTTTGCAGGCCTTTCCATTGTCTGCGCGATAATTGGGCAACCGGTTTGACTTCTAAATTAACTTCCTGTGCTTTTTCGGCCGACAGGCGTCCGTAAGGATGTTTGCCGGTCAATATTTCATAACTGACACAGGCTAGCGCATAGATGTCGTCGCGCTGGTCGGGATCACTGTTATGCAGTTGCTCCAGGCTGGCGTAAGAGGGCGTGAAGGCTCCGAGTGAACGGGCATTAAACACCGTGGCATCCTGATGATCCTTATCGCTGCGACTGATTGCACAGGCGATGCCAAAATCTAAAACGCGTACTTCGCCACTGTCATCGATAAATACGTTGCCAGGTTTAAAGTCGGAGTGAACGATATTTTTTTTATGCGCATGCCGTAACGCATCGGCCATGGCATGAATCAATGGCCAGGCTTCTTTAAAGGCTAAGCCTTCCGGGTGATCTTTGATCAAACGACTGAGTGGTTTGCCTTCTAGATATTCCATGGACATAAAAACATGTCCACCATCGCGGTCGAAATCAAAAACTTTGATAATGTTGGGATGCGATAAGGTTTGCGCGCGTTTGGTTTCCCGCTGCAATGACACTAGCGCCATCGGATTGGTTTTAAAGTCCTGATTCAGTACTTTTAAAGCCACAAAGGGCTCTTTATCCTGAGCTTCGATTTTGCGCAAATCGGTGGCTTTAAAAACCATACCCATGCCACCAACGCCCATCAGTTGTTGCAACACAAAACGATGCTTTATGATGCTGCCGACTGTCAATTCTTCTGCAGGTTCCGCTTCGTTTAAACCATTCAGCAACGATTCAGTATTCATGGCTGAGGTCATGGGCGGACTGGTTGGAGAGGTTTGCACCAGGGTGGCATCTTCGCTTTTCGGTTCAACAAGCCGGGTTTTAGCGTCGTCTTCGGCGGATGCTATTTGAGTGGTATCGTTCAGTTCAGATTCGAGTGCGGCATAGATTTGAGGAGGAATCCTGCCTGCTCGATATTCCACTTCCAATAATTTTTTAGCCGCGAGTACATCATGCTCAGAAGCTTGTCCGGTTTGCCTGGCAATTTGCAATAATTCCTCAAAACGGATTTGTGATTGCATAAAAGCATTTAATGCGGTGTCGAATGAGTTCATGATGTGGCTTGTCGTAATGTTAAGCCGATTTTAGCTGAAACTCGATGCCGCTGTCGTCTTGCTTGTATTTTGCAAATGCTTGGATCGGACGCAGTTAGTTGAGTTTCAAATTGAAACGGAGATATTTGGTTTACCATGCCAAGCATGGGTAGTTGTTACCTTTGGATGAATTTGGCTATGGAAAACCGAAAATCAAACGGATTCAGTTCGAGCGATGACTATCCCCAGTCTTTTTGTATATTTGACATAGGTTATTGAAAATGAAGCACTCTCTATCATTGTTTATACTTGCCGTTTTTTTACAGGGATGTGCGGGTGATCCGCCGGTTGAGGTCCCGCCATTGCCGCCAACAATCGTTAATTTACAGATTAATCCTGCTGCAGATCTTAATGCAGACATTAACGGAAATGGCGCACCGGTTATGTTGCGTATTTATGAATTACGTGAGCAAAGTAACTTCAAATCCGCTGATTTTTTTGCCTTATTCAACGATGACAAAGCCACCCTAGCCGCAGACTTGGCAAGAAAGCAAGAATTACTGCTGCAACCGGGCGACGCTAAAAACATCAGTCTACAACCCGAAGACGATGTGCGTGCCGTGGGTTTATTTGCCGGATTCAGGCAATTAGATACTGCGCAGTGGCGGGTTGTTACTCCGTTTAAAGCGCATGAAACTCAAACTCTGGTGGTCACACTTAAAAACAATCAAATGACGCTTGAAACAGCGCCTTGAGATTGGTTTTCAGGCGATTGATCGGTTTGTGGCTGATTTTGGGGCTTGCGGCTTGTGCCAGTCCTACGGCCAAGCTTTATGCGTATGCCGAGCATTTAAGTTTGCAGACCCTAGAACTCAAGGCTGGTAAGTATAGGCTGACCGTATTTTATCAGCCTGGGCTTAAGCTAAAAAAACGCTTACATGTATATCTGGAAGGTGATGGACGGCCCTGGCAGCGCGGCTATTGGCCGGCGGCCGACCCCACAACACGATCGTCGGTGATGTTGCCTTTGCTGGCGATGGATCAAGCGCCTGCTTTGTATCTTGGGCGGCCCTGTTATAACGGCCATGCAGAAGATGCAGGTTGCCAACCCAGTCTTTGGACCAATGCGCGCTATGGCGAAGAGGTGGTAAGTGCCATGGAAACGGCACTTAAGCATTTTTGCCAACAGTGGGATTACCAAGAGCTAGTGTTGATAGGGCATAGTGGTGGCGGCACTCTGGCCTTATTGTTGGCCGAGCGCATGCGGCAAACTCGCATGATTATTACCCTGGCCGGTAATTACGATATCGATGCCTGGACCGAATTTCATCATTATCTGCCTTTAAATGGCTCGATAAATCCGGCTCGACAAATGGCGTCAGGCCTTACAGAGTGGCATTTTCTGGCCGAACAGGATGACACTGTGCCACCTGAATTATTTCTGACAGCTTTACAGCAACGGCCTAACAGTCAGGTGGAAGTTATTTTGGCAATTGACCATCAACATGGCTGGGAAAAGGTTTGGCCGCAGATACTGAAAAGGCTGGGAGATTAGTCAGGCATTTGTCGCTGTGCCGGTTTTCTGCTATGTTCGACGGAGGTTTTTATCATATCGACAAGGCGGCCGTATGTCAGTAAAGCTTTTTCCAATGCGCAAATTAGTCTTAGCCATATCCACAGTATTATTGGTTGCTTGCGCGCATGAAGCCAGTAAGGAAGAAATGGCCAAAGCTTCTGAAGGCTTTGTCATTCAGGACACCGATAAACTGTTTGTGGTGGATTGTCTATTACCTGGCCAGATTCGGAAATTAGGTTCGCAAATGACTTATTTGTCGCAGCGACGACCGATTCGTACCACAGCGGCTGATTGTGAAGTGCGCGGGGGCGAATATGTGGCTTACGATAGAGCTAATTATGCCAGCGCTTTGAAAATCTGGCTGCCCAAAGCGCAGGAAGGTGATGCCTCTGCACAATTGTATGTAGGCGAAATTTTCGAAAAAGGCATGGGCGCGCAAACCGATTATCAAGCGGCGGCGCAATGGTATGAAAAAGCCGCCAATCAGGGTAATTTTCAAGCACAGTTGAACCTTGGGCATTTGTACGAAAAAGGCTTGGGTGTGCCGGAGAATAAAGACACCGCGATGCGCTGGTATCGTAAATCGGCTGGACTCGACGAAGCCGGCTTGCAATTCACACCGGCTGTCGATGCCGTAGCCATCAACACCAACAGCAGCCCAATTGATAACAGCTCGGAAAGCGAAATTACGGCTCTGCGCCAAGAAGTAGCCCAATCTCGTCAGGAGGCCGATGAGCTACGTCAGCAATTACGAAGCACCCAGAACCAAACCATGGAACAACAAGAGAGCTTGCGCCGGGCTCAGGATGAACTGGAAGACTTGCGTAACAAGCTGCAACAGCAAAAATCACAGGCTCCAGCCGGCTCCAGTGAAGTGTCTGCTTTGGAGCAACAGTTAAAAGTAAAAGAAAGCCAGCTAAAAAGTCAGCAGGCAAAATTGGGTAGCTTGACAAAAACCTTGAGCGCAGAACGCAAACGCATGCAAAAGGAACTGCAAACCGCCCAACAGCAAAGTCCCAGCCAGAAAGCGCCTGATAAGGCTAAAAACGAGTTGGAAAGTCGTCTCAACGAAGAGATCGACAGCTATCAGACTCAATCTGCCGAATTAACCCAATGGTTGACGTCCGGTAAGCAAGTCGATCGTACACAAGTCGACGCACGTAAACGGTCATTGCAAGAACAGGCTAATGAAATTGCCAGACTGAAGGAAAAATTAGAACAACAGACCCCTACTCAGTTGGCCTCGGGTAATGGACCTAATATCGAAGTGATAGAACCTTCGGTAACCGTCACGCGTGGTATTCCCAGTATTCAGTTTTCTTCGGGTGAAGCCAGCAAACGCTTGGTCGGCCGCATTGATGCCAAAGCCGGTCTGACAACACTGCTCCTCAACGATAAACCGCTGGCAGTTGATGCCAATGGTCAGTTTGAGACCAACGTTGCTTTGGAGGGGCAAGAAACCTTGGTTCGGATTGTGGCCACCGATAAACGTAATCAAACTAGCGATTTGAGTTTACGGTTATTGGCCTCGGGAGCCGCTGAGCAGGTCAGTTATGCCAGTACCAATGCTGCAGAAACACGCCAGGTGGGTGATATTCAATTCGGCAAATTTTATGCGCTGATCATAGGTAATAATGATTACAAAGCCTATCCAGGGCTACAAACGCCGATTGCAGATGCAAAAAGCTTAGAAGTATTGTTGCGTGAGCGTTATGGATTTAAAACTAAAATTTTGTTGAATGCTAATCGTCATTCCATTATGTCCGCGCTGAATGAAATTAATCAAAAGTTGACTGAGCAGGATAACTTGCTGATCTATTACGCCGGACATGGCGAAATCGATGCAAAATCCAAGAGTGCTTATTGGTTGCCGGTCGATGCTGAAACAGGCAATACTGCCAACTGGATTTCCAGTCAAAGTATCACAGAATTTTTAAGTATTATGCCGGCTCGGCATATCATGGTAGTGGCTGACTCCTGCTACTCAGGCGCTTTAACAGGTTCCGCAGTGGCTAAATTGCCGGATGGCATGGATGCCGCGAAGCGCGAACGCTGGTTGAAAGCTATGAATAGTCGTAAGGCACGTACGGTACTAACATCCGGCGGAGTCCAGCCTGTGATGGATCAGGGTGGCGGTTCTCATTCGGTTTTTGCCAATGCCTTTTTAAAGGTATTGCGCGGTAATAAACGCGTGATTGAGGATTATGATATTTTTCGAAATGTTGCCAATCAGGTGAGATCATCGGCGGCCAAGGCAGGTTTTGAGCAAACGCCACAATATGCGCCGTTGCAACATGCCGGCCACGAAGGTAGTCCGTTCTTTTTCGTACCTGAGGCCTGATAAGTGGAATTGCTGGTATAGATCATGACATTAATTTTAAAAACCCTGAGCTATAAAGGTTTGCCGCCTAATCAGGATATCAGTGCTCAATTTGATGCTAAAGGTGGCACGATAGGGCGGGCGCCTGATAATCATTTGGTATTACCTGACCCAGAGAAATTTACTTCCAGATTGCACGCCAGCATCGTATTCGAAGCGGGTCAGTACTTTATTCAGGATTCCAGCACCGGCGGCACTTATCTGAATAACAGCCAAACACCTTTACAACAAGGCCGGGCACCTTTGCATAATGGTGAAAAACTACGCATAGGCGAATATGAATTACTGGTTTCAATTTTAGACAGTGCAACAGCTGGTTTTGGGCGGGTGATAGAAACACCTGTGCGTCAGCTGGATTTGGCTGACAACAGCATCATGGATGGTCCGTTTGCGTCGATTCAACCCGCGCAAGCAAAACCGGATTTTTTCTCTAGCTTTCATGAGCAACCGGAGTCATCCATTGCTCATGAGAGCTTTACCCCGCCTAACGTGAGCCAAACAGTAGCCAATCCAGCGGAGGATGAGCTGGATTTTGGCGATTTGTTATCCAAACTGGATGCGCTGCCAGGTGCTAGCAGCCAAGGTAGTAGTTTTCAATCGGCCGAATTGCCGGTATTACCCGATGATTTTTTTGCCGAAGATCAGTTTATACCTGAACAGCCCGCCTCGACGCCTGCAGAGGAAAGCATTGAACCTGTAACGCCGCATTTAGAACCCGGAGTTGATGCAGAGCCCGCTGATGTATTCAATCAACCTGATGTGTTTGCTACTGAGGAAATCCCGGTTTTTAAGACCATTGAACCCGCGGTTGTTCCTTTCGAAGCTGCTGAAGAAGTTATAGAGCAGCCGAATGCACCCCAGCCAATATCATCAGCCCAAGTTGCACCGGTACCTGCTGCAACTATGCCCGCAGATGATTTTTTGTTACGGGAATTTTTAGCCGGAGCCGGGATTACCGATCCCAATTTTCTACCCGCCGAGCAATGGCCGGCTTTGATGAGAACCTCCGGCGAATTATTACGCAGCATGGTGGAAGGTTTAATGCAGGTACTTAGAGCCAGAGCTGAATTGAAAAGTCAGTTTCGGGTTTCAGTGACCACCATGCGATCCATCGACAACAATCCACTCAAATTCACCCCTAATGTCGATGATGCCATGCGTTTAATCCTGGCACCGACTAATCCTGGATTTCTACCGCCCAAGCAAGCAGTTAAGGGCGGTTTTAGTGACATCATGAATCACCAGATTGCCATGACTGCCGGTATCCAAGCCGCTTTGGCGGAAATTTTGCGCGGATTTGACCCACAATTGATAGAAAAAAATCAAGCTGAAGGGGTTTTATTCCAAAAAAAGGCCAAATGCTGGGAATATTACGTCGAAAAATACCCGCAACTTAAAGCTGTTGCAAAGGAAGAGTTTTTTGGTGACGCGTTTGCCGATGCCTATGAAAAACAAATGCTGCTATTGAGTCGGGCTACCAAAAACCCATAATTGCCATCGCTTTCGGGCTGAGAACCAAAAATATGTCAGAAAATAATCGAGTAGTCTGGTCTGAAGGGATGTTTCTGCGTCCTCAACATTTTCAACAGCATGATCGCTATTTTGAAAGCCAATTGCGGGGGGTGTCACTGGGAATTCGTGCCTATGCCTGGGGATTTTCCAGTTTAAAGCTGGATAAAACCTGTTTAGCCATTGGTAAGCTGGGTTTAAGCGAATGTAGTGGCGTGTTTCCGGATGGTACGCCGTTTACTTTACCGCAGGATGATGATTTACCCTTGCCACTGGAAGTGCCTGAAAACGAGAAAGCCAGCGTGGTTTACCTGGCATTACCATTGAGGCGCTCGGATGCCACGGAAGTGGATAGCGCATCCTACCCCAACAATATGGCGCGTTTTCGCTTGGGTGAGCGGCAAGTGCGTGATCATAATAGTGGTGCCGACGGCCGCTACGATGTACAAATCGGCAGTTTAAAGCCGCGATTAATGTGCGATAGCCAGGAACGCTCCGGTTACATCTGTCTGGGTGTGGCGCGGATTGTCGAGGTGCGTGCCGATAAAACCGTGATTTTAGATGATCAATACATTCCGCCCGCCGTGCATTGTTCCAGTGCCGGTATCCTTGCTGGCTTTGCCAGAGAGTTACAAGGCTTGTTTCATACCCGAGGCGAGGCATTGGCTGCGCGAGTGGCCGGTAGTGGTCAGGGGGGCGGGGTAGCGGAAATTGCCGATTTCATGCTGCTGCAAATGATCAATCGCTATCAGCCACTGCTGGCGCATTTGGCTAATGCGTCTAACATGCACCCGGAAGAATTTTTTCAATTGTGTTTGCAACTGGCAGGTGAATTATCCACGTTTTATCGTCCCGGCAAACGGCCGATGGAGTTTGCCGACTACAAGCACGACGATTTAAAAACCAGTTTCATACCTTTGATTGATGAATTGCGTAGCTTGCTGAGCATGGTGTTGGAACAGAATGCCGTGCAGTTGCCGCTGGCAGAAGTCAAGCCAGGGGTTTATGTAGCCAAACGGCCAGAATTGAACTTGCTGGACGGGGCGATTTTCGTGTTGGCAGCCAAAGCGCAAGTGTCATCGGAACTGATTCGGTCGCATTTTCCGCCGCAAGTCAAAATCGGCCCGGTGGAAGACATTCAACAACTGGTCAGGTCCGCCTTGCCCGGTATTACCATTCAGGCCTTGCCGGTCGCACCACGGCAAATTCCGTATCATGCCGGTTATTCGTATTTTGAACTGAACAAGCAAAGCGAGTTATGGGGCAAAATGTCGGCTTCAGGCGGTTTTGCCATTCATATCGGTGGCAGTTTTCCGGAATTAGAACTCGAATTTTGGGCAATTAGAAAAGGTTGAACCTTATGAGCCAAAACGATAATCCGAATGATCCCTTCGGCCCTTTTGATGACAACGATCGCACGGTAATTCGGCCAACGCCGGGCGGTAAACGGAGTAGTAATCCGCCAGCCTTTCAAACTCCTGCATTCAATCCACCACCCTCGGTTTCGCCGGGCTTTAATCCATCGGCGCCGGTGGCTTTGCCGACCACAGAATTTCAAGAAAACCCCATGGTGGCTGGGGCGCTATCGATGCTGTCGCTGGCCAGTCGGTTGCGGCAATCGGCGGTATATCCGGCGGTGGATGAATTGCGTCAGCGTTTGTCAGCGGAAGTCAGTGGCTTTGAAAATCGTTTATTACAATCCGGAATCAGCGCTGATCATACTCGTATGGCCAGTTACGGCTTATGTAGTTTTCTGGATGAAATCATACTCAACACACCCTGGGGTGCGCAAAGCAACTGGGGTCACCAAAGCTTGCTGATTTCGTTTCATAAGGAAGCTTGGGGCGGGGAGAAGTTTTTCGATATGCTGAACGTGCTGGTGAAACAGCCGGCACAAAATCTGGCTTTAATCGAATTGGCTTATCTGTTTCTTAGTTTGGGTTTTGAAGGCAAATTCCGCGTGCTGACCAATGGTTTGAGCGAGCTGGAAAAATATCGTCTGGAGTTGTATCAACTGATTCAACGAGTGAAGGGCGATTATGAACGCGAACTGTCGCCACGATGGCAGGGCTTACATGATGTTCGCAATGCACTGGTGCGTTACGTGCCGTTGTGGGTGGTCGGCGCCGTGTTGGGCGTGGCTTTGATTTTGGCGTTTATCGGTTTTGTGCTGGCATTGAATGCCCGTTCGGATCAACTCTTCACAGAGCTATTTGATCTGGCCAAGCAACCGGTCGAAATTGCCCAGGCCGCGATGCCTGCACCGCTGATTAAACCACCGGTACCGGCAAGACGGGAACGCTTCAATCAAATACTGGCTAATGAAATTGCTGCTGATATGGTGGAAGTAGTAGATGACAGATTGCTGCGTGTACGCAACTCCTTCGCTTCTGCTAGCGATCAGCTCAAGCCGGAATTCGAGCCTATGTTACAAAAAATTGCTGACGAACTAGTGGCAGGTAATGATCGACTATTAGTCACTGGCCATTCGGACAATGTGCCGATTCGAAGCGCGCGGTTTCCATCCAACTGGCATTTATCCACCGCTAGAGCCAAATCGGTCAGTGATGATCTATTGAAGATAGCACCGGCGCTGCAAGGAAAAATCCGTTCTGAAGGTCGAGCTGACACTGAGTCGCTGGTGCCAAATGATACTCCCGAACATCGTGCGATTAATCGCCGTGTCGATTTACTGATTCAGTGAGAGCGCAACATGGCTAAGCTCATAGCATTTTTTACCAACAAATGGGTCATCCAGTTTCTAGGATTGCTGGCATTCAGTATTTTGATCTGGTTGGCCGGGCCTTTAATTGCGATTGCCGGCAGCGTACCGCTGGAATCGGAACTGGTGAGGATTTTAGTGATCGCCACCTTGTTCGTGGTTTGGCTGATTTTTCGCATGCTGATGCAAATTCGGGCTGGAAATACCGAAAAACAACTGGTTGAACAATTGGTTGCCAACGATGTCGATCAAGTTGCCATGGCATCTGCTGACGAAGTAGACATCCTGCGCAAAGGCTTTGAAGAAGCCTTGATAGTATTAAAACAATCCCGTACAGAAGCTAAAAAAGGCAGTCAGTTTATTTACCAGTTACCTTGGTATGTCATTATTGGCGCGCCCGGTTCCGGTAAAACCACAGCTTTAATCAATTCCGGTTTGCATTTTCCGTTGGCGGAAAAGCTGGGTAAGCATGCAGTAAAGGGTGTTAGCGGCACCCGTAATTGTGATTGGTGGTTTGCCGACGACGCAGTGTTTTTGGATACCGCCGGCCGATACACCACTCAGGAAAGTCATCAGGCGGTAGATGCGGCCGGTTGGACCGGCTTTTTAAATCTGATCAAAAAACATCGACCGCAGCGGCCTTTGAACGGTGTCATCGTGGCTACCAGTATTTCCGATCTGCTACAGCAATCGGAACAGGAGCGGGCACAACACGCCAAGGCTATCCGTACACGCATTAACGAACTCTACCAACAACTGGGTGTGCGTCTGCCGGTTTATTTGTTATTTACCAAGGCTGATCTGGTTGCAGGGTTTAGTGATTTTTTTGCGGATTTAATTCCGGAGCAACGAGCGCAAGTATGGGGTGAAACCTTTTCCGCTGCGACATTGCAGGGCGACCATGATCTGGAAGTACAATTTGGTGACGCGTATGGAGAATTACTGCAACGTCTGCAAACACGTACACTCAAACGCATACAGGATGAACGCGATATTCAACGGCGGGCGGCCATTCTGGATTTTCCCCAGCAGATGGCTTTGCTAAAACCGGCCATGATGAGTTTTCTGCAGGAAGCTTTTGCGGTTAATCGCTACGAACAAGCGGTATTATTGCGTGGAGTCTATTTCACTAGCGGTACCCAAGAAGGTACCCCGATTGACCGGGTGTTAGGGATTTTGGCCAGCGCTTTCCATCTGGATAGGCAAACTACGCCGATGTACAGCGGTCAAGGCAAAAGCTATTTCCTCACCCGTTTGTTAAAAGATGTGTTGTTTCCCGAGGCTGAGCTGGCCGGACAAGATCCCAAGCTGGCAAAACGCAATCGATTGATGCAAATGGCGGCTTACATTGGCGCCGGGGTGTTGTTTTTGTTGGTGATGGGGTTATGGACTGTCAGTTATTTCAACAATCAGGCTGCGCTCGATAATGTTGAGGCGCAGATTGCTCAGTACCATGCTATCAATATCACTGGTAACGACACTCAAGGTAATTTCAATGCCTTGTTGCCGCGCTTGAATATTCTGCTGGCGATACAGGATTCCTATGAAGAGAGCGGCATATTGTCTGGTTTTGGCTTGTCGCAAGCCGATAAAATTCAAGCTGCCGCTCAGCATAGTTACCAGCAATTGCTGAGAAATTATTTTTTACCCGCCATTCAGATGCGTTTGAAAGAACGCATGCAGAGTCAGGAAGGCAATGATCTGGATGTGTTGTATCAGTTGCTCAAAGTGTATTTAATGTTCAATCAAACCGATAAACTGGATACAGTTACAGCAATGGCCTGGATACGCGCCGATTGGGACAGGCAATATACTACCGATCCGGAGACCCTGGGGCAATTGGTCCAGCATCTGGATAATTTATTAAAACTGCAACTCGATCCTATACAAATTGACGAAA
The DNA here is from genome assembly GCF_001644015.1 of Methylomonas lenta. Classification (GTDB taxonomy): domain Bacteria; phylum Pseudomonadota; class Gammaproteobacteria; order Methylococcales; family Methylomonadaceae; genus Methylomonas; species Methylomonas lenta. Next base: position 50,341 of record NZ_LUUI01000087.1, on the reverse strand, counting down.
ATTTCGTCAATGCAGTGCGTAACAAACTAACTCAGGTACCTCTGATTGGTCAGATATATTCACGTTTTAAAACTGAAGCTTTAATCGATAAGAGTCATGATTTTATATTAGGTAAAGCCTTAGGCCCGGATGCCAAACGGGTGTTTGTGATGTCCGATGGACAAGATGTATCGACTTACACCATTCCGGGATTGTTTACGGCTTATGGCTACACCGAGTTATTCCTAAAAAAGAGTCGGGAATTTGTTAAAGATGCGGTCGAACAGAATTGGGTGTTGGGTAGTCAGGCCAAAGTCGAAGTTCTGCAAATCCAGCAATTGCATGACGAATTAAAAAAACTCTATTTAAACGAATATCAGGCTGCCTGGTCTGATCTGTTGGCAAAGCTTAAATTACAATCAGCAGTGACAACCAGTCAGACCGCGCAAATTTTGGATATTCTGTCCCGACCGGATGGGCCTTTACATGCTTTATTGGTGAGTATTGATGAAAATACTGCTCTGAGTCGTTTAAGCAAGCAACTGAGTGATGGGCTGGCAAATGTTGCCGATAAAGCTAAGGCGGCAGTCAGCGACAAAGGCAGTGATATTCTGGCAAAGGCCGAGGCTGCTGCGGGCCTGGATAGTGGGCCTGATCCAGTGCAGGCGGTGGATGATCAATTCGAGCCTTTGCGTGATCTGGTTAATGGTGGACCGGATAAACCCAGTGCTTTAGAACCGGTGTTACAGCAGCTAAAAAGTTTGCGGGATTATTTTTTGCAGCTTAGCAGTGCCAATACCGGAGGCCAGGCTTTGCAAAATCAGGCCAATTTATTTAGTGGCGCCGGTATGGATGTACTGAAACAGGCGCAACTGGAATTTGCCCGTTTACCAGACCCGCTTAAAGCTTGGTTTCAGATTATCGTGAATAGCGGCGGAAACAAACTGTCTTCTGCGGCTAAAGCCAAGTTAAGCGAGATGGTTAAAACCGGCGTGGCGTCCCCTTGCCAGGCTGCATTGAATGGTCGCTATCCTTTTTCCGGAGCATCCCAGCAAGACGTGTTATTGGCGGATTTTGCCAAGCTTTTCGCACCAAACGGTTTAATCGATCAGTTTTTTCAAACCAATCTAAAACCCTTTGTCGATACTAGCAAACCGGTTTGGACGGAAATGTCATCGGAGAAACCTTTGGGTTTATCGCAGGCTTCAATTCGGCAATTTCAGTTGGCCTCAAAAATTCGGGACGCATTTTTTGCTGTCGGTAATATGCCTCAAGTACAGTTTGAATTAAAACCACAATTCCTGGATAACACGGTTGGCAGCTTTCGCTTGCAAGTCGAGGGTCAGGAAGCGGTTTATCGACATGGACCGGAGCAATCGATCAGTATGAAATGGCCGGGGCCGAATTCCAGCCAAGGCGTGCGTATGGTGTTTGAAACCCTGGATGGACGTCAGGTTAGCCGGAGTAAAGAGGGCACCTGGGCATTTTTTCGTTTACTGGACGAAGCTACCATTATCCAGGGCAATGCACCGGAACAATTTACCCTTACCTTTCAATTACAAGGCATGAGCGCCAGTTATGCCCTGCGTGCAGCCAGTGTGAATAATCCTTTCAATTTGCGAGAATTGCAAAGTTTCCGCTGTCCGGATTCGCTATGAGCAGATCGGATAATGTGGCCGGCTTTTACGGCAAACTCCCTAGCCATGGCGATTTTTTATCCCGTCGATTACCCCGGCAATTCATTGAGCCCTGGGATCAATGGTTGCAAGGTTGTATTGCCACCAGTAGTGAACAATTGGGTAAACGCTGGTTAGACACGTTTTTATTCAGCCCGATTTGGCAGTTCGGTTTAGCGCCCGGATTATGCGGCGAAGATGCCTGGGCTGGCGTGATGATGCCTAGCGTGGACAAAGTCGGGCGATACTTTCCGTTGACCTTGGCAGCCAAAGTCGATGCCCAGCAGTTAAGGTCATTATTCGACCCGGCCTGTGGTTGGTTTGATGCGCTGGCAGAATTGGCGTTGTCTTCGCTGGAATACGAATTTGACCTGCAGCAATTTGATAGGGATTTGGAGCGACTTTGTCTGCGCGATTTTCTCAGCGATCAATCGGCCCAGTTGCCTGTTAATCCTTCAATAAGTAATTCGGCGAAACTGGCGTTTCAATTTAAGTTGCATAGCGATGAGGAAACGTCACAGGCTTTTGTCGAACTGGGCGAAACTTTAGCAGATCGCTTTTTGGCCCACTCTAGTATTTGGCGCTCTTCTGCCGGCGATGATAAATCGGCGAGCTTGTTGTTATGCGATGGTTTGCCACCACTGAGTGCTTATGTTGGATTTTTGAATGGTGACTGGCCGCAGCATGGATGGCAATTTTCCAGCTCCCAAGTGGCAAAGAAAACGCCGGTCTTAACTGATACATCCGAGTACAGCAAGTCGATGAATGAAAGTTCGATTCAGCTGTTGATGGCAACTACCTCAGTTGACATTAACCGGCCAGCGATTACAGAAGATACTAATTTGCAGGAAAAGGTTGACCTAATGGAAAAATGGCAAAGTTATGGCTTGAGTGTCGTCGGCTTAAAACGCAAACTGAATGAAGATGCCATTTTGCTGCGCAACGATATCGGTTTATGGACGGTGGCTGATGGTATGGGCGGGCATAGTGCTGGAGATGTCGCCAGCCAATCTTTGGTGACAGCATTAGAGAAGATTCGGCCATTCGATGATTTGGAGTATTACAGCGAACAGGTTGCATCAAACTTGCAGGCGGTTAATCGACAGTTGCAGCAAATGGCAAAAGGTCGTGGTAATGGAAATATTATTGGCTGCACGGTCGTCGTGCTTTTAATTGCCGGTGAGCAGTTTCGGTACCTGTGGGCGGGCGACAGCCGGTTATATCTTTATCGCCAGGGTGAACTGGAACAGTTGACGCTGGATCACTCGTTGTATAACGAAGCTATCAGTCAGGGGCTGTCGCCTATGGATGGTAGTTTGGAAGAAGGTCGTGGCAATATCATTACCCGGGCAGTGGGAGCCGATGCGCAATTGCGGTTGGATTTTGGTCAGGGTGCAGTGCTGCCAGGGGATTTATTTATTTTATCCAGCGATGGGCTGGATAAGGAATTGTCACATGCTGATATTGCCGGTTTTTGCAGTAACGGTTCGGTTGAAGAGATTACCCATAAGCTGATTCAGGAAGCAGAAAGCAGGGGCGGTAGAGACAATATTTCCGTGATAGCCGTTAAGGTCTGACTTCAGACTTGCCAATTGGAAACAAAGCTTCGATTTTTTTCACCAGTTGAGCTGCTACGGCGGGTTGATTATCAATTACTGTGATGCATTTTTGATAGTCTGCGATTTTAATGCATAGTTTATGGCTGGCAGTATCGAGTATCTTTCTGGCGACCGTCGCCAGCGTGCCATTGTCTTGAAGTATTACTTGCTTTTGAACTGAGTAATTATCTACAAATTCAAAAAAATGAATTTGGTAAAAAGCGTTGATGAGTTCGGTCAGGCTCTGGTTGGATATAGAACGAGTGGATATTGTGGTTTGCGGAGGATCGTTTGACACATAAGTGGCATTTCCATTGCCGTTAATGCTGATCTCATATCCACCGGATATACCCTGTCCTGTTTGATGCAATACCAAAATGCTAGTCTGGGTCAGCAGGTATTGTAATGGAGGACTAGGAGCATCGGTGGCCTGCGCATTATTGGTCATGAAGGAAATCCCTAGGAATAATAAAGATAGCTTTAAGAGGGATTGCATGGGTTTTTAAGTGCGAAGTCATAAACAATAGGGCTCCTGCCGAAGAGCCCCAAGGTGATTTTTCAAAACTGCAAAAAATTAGACAGATTTACGTTGACGACTGACGCCCAGCAAACTCACTAAACCGCTCAGCATGAACCAGATTGAAGCTGGAACGGGAACAGGTGCGGCTATTTGGGTATAACCAATGTCTTTCAGTATGCCGATCTCTATCGCGGATAGTGCGCGCGCTTTTAGTCCGCTAGATACCGACGCAGTCATAATCATCTGAGAAAACGCTGTAGTGTTGTCATCAAGATGCGAAATACTACTGCCTTCATTGTAGGTGCCAGGCGCGTACATATTTACCCCGAATCCACCATTTGCCGCTTTGGCATTATCGCCGCTAAACAATACGCTACCACTACCTCCTGTCAGAGCAGCAAGCTTGCTGGTATCGAAGATGCCACCAGGACTAACCAGGGTTTCTCCTGACGCATCGGTTAAAAATTGATCAAAGATAGACCAGGTATCTGCAGTGCCGGGCGTTTTGCCCGCTAGACCTGAGCCATCAGCGTGACCGTTGCCACTAAAGCCAAATGAATGTAATAGCTCATGGATAGCGACTGATTTAAAGTCAAATTCGGAGTTTGATACGCTATCGGTCAGTCCCCAGGCTTTGAAAAAATTCCAGTCTATGGTGCCATCGGCAGTGGCACCATTGATATCTGTTGCACCATTGCTGAGTATTTTGGTTTGTACGGCTGTTTGCTGAAAGGATCCGGGTATCAGGAACATACTGCTACCCGCCGAGGCTAGCGTGGATGTATTGTTGCTGAATGATTTAACGTCATAGGTTAAATTTGCAGTGTAGTTGCTGAAATACGCACCCAACAAATCAGCTGCTTCGTTCAACGCTGTTTTTCTAGCGGCGCCGGAAGTAGGGTCATCAAAGCCTTGGCTTGGACTAAGATAGTTAAATGTGAAGCTCAAAGCCGCTTGAGCGGGTTGTGCAGCAGACCCAATGATCAGCGTACTGGCGATTAAAATTGATTTTACTTTGCCGGAATTGTTGCGTTTCTTTTCCAAAGATAGTATTGAATTATCCATATGAGTAACTAAGTTCATGTTTTAAGAGAAACTGACTATAAACTAAGTTTTGTGCAAGTCAAAATAATTTCATGCCATGAAATTAGCATAATTCGTATCTACAGTTTTGATGCTGAGGTATTATTAAATGCATCGTATGATATTGAAATATTTAAAAATCATGGAGGAGGAAAGTAAGGATTTTTTAACTCGACTCAGATAAACTTAATCACTCAAAAAGTGAGGGCTATTCAGGGGGAAGTCGTCTGGCTGACGAGTTTACAGCTGACTGATTCACAGAATAATTACCAAATTAAATTAACATAATCAGGAGATTGTCATGCAAATGAAACCGCTAAATTACCTTTTTCTATCGGCAATATTGTTGTCGGGATCTGCGCAGGCCAATGTGACAGAAGACGATTTTGTTGCCAAGACGACGCAAAATTTGATTAATTTATGTACCGCATCGCCGCAAGATCCACAGTATCGGGAGGCTATTCATTTTTGTCAGGGCTATTTGGTGGGCGCTTATCAATTTGATCAAGCTCAAGCGGCCGATAGGCCGGAAGTAAAGCTAGTCTGTTTTACTGACCCCAAACCATCACGTAATCAAGCCATTGAAATGTTTGTCACCTGGGCAAAGCAACACCCGGAGTTTATGAACGAAATACCGGTAGACACAGAGTTCAGGTTTTTAACTGAAAAATGGCCTTGCAAAAAATAATCCAAAAAGGAGAACTTAACATGAAACGATTTTCAACTATAGTGCTGGCATGTTTGTTGGCGTTAACTCTGGCAGGCTGCGCCGGCATGTCCGCAACGCAACAGCGCACGGTTACCGGAGGATTAGCCGGGGCTGCAGGTGGTGCGGCAATTGGTGCAATTGCCGGTAATGCGGGTATGGGTGCTGCTATTGGCGCGCTTGTCGGAACCGCAGGAGGGTTTTTGTATGGAAAGCATAAGGAATCAGAGCAACAAGCTTATGAGCAGGGGCGTAGTGATGCGCAGAATCAGTGACAACCTTTTTTGCGACCAAAGGGGGATTATGTTTGCTGAAACAGCAAAAAACTGAAAGTTAAGTCCCCCATTGGATGATTGATTATTCAAACTCAAAACCTGCTTTTTTCCAGGCGTTGGCACCACCTTCAAGATTGATTAAATTGTTGTAACCTAATTCGTGTAGCGATCTGGCTGCAGCATTACCCATAGGCCCACCTTCGCAATATAAATAGATTGGGGTGCTTTTATCGCTAGGAATTTTATCCTGATGTTCCTGAACATCATTAAATGGGATAAAAGCATCGGTACCTTTGATATGTTGCTGTTCAGGTATGTGCACGTCAACCAAGAATATATCCTGATTTTTCATGGCTTTATTTAAATCAGTTGCGCTAATCATCTGCACATAATCCGGCTGCAAAAACATGCAGCTGCTGAGGACGATAGTGGCTAAAAGGGCGTAGTATTTTTTCATGGCTAGGCGTTTATGAAATCAAATGGTTTTTTTGCATGTGCAAATCATTTTAATCGTGGGCTTTTGGCAATAAAGATTGTAAATAAGGCCATACTTTTTCTGTAATTAGCGGTTGTCCCAAGGCGTTGGGGTGTAGGCCATCTGCCTGCATCATAGCTGGATTTAAGGCCACGTTTTCCAAAATAAAAGGCACCAGTGGCACATCTAATTCTGCCGACAACTGCGGGTAGATGTTGTAAAACATGGCTATGTAGCGTTTGCCGTAATTGGGCGGAATTTTCATGCCTAATAGCATGACTTTTGCGCCGGCTTTTCTGCAGCGTTGAATGATTTCACTCAGGTTACTTTTCATTTCCTGTGGCGACAAACCACGCAAGCCATCGTTGGCGCCCAGTTCTATCATTACAATGACCGGTTTGTGCCGGGCTAGCAGTTGATTGATGCGCGCGAGTCCGCCTGCAGAGGTGTCGCCACTGATGCTTTCATTACTGATAACATAATCGCTGTGCTGCTGGTTGAACTTTTTTTGCAGCAGATTCACCCAACCCTGAGCGACATCAATGCCATAACCGGCACTGATGCTATCACCCAAGACAACAATCGATTTGGCCATCGCGGCCACGGGCATTAAACCCAAAATTAAGGCAAGGACAAGGCTATACATCATGCAAACTCGTAATGAACAATCAAACACACCTATCATCGTAACTCAAAACTTGGGTAAATCGGTGCCGACTTCAGAAGGAGAGTTACATATCCTGTCATCCGTGGATGTCATTATCAAATCGGGAGAAAGTATTGCCATTGTCGGTGAATCCGGTTCCGGCAAGACCACTTTGCTGAGTTTGCTGGCTGGGTTGGATACACCTAGTACTGGCTCGGTTTCGATTAAGGGTCGCGATATTACCTTGATGAATGAAGATGGCAGGGCAGTAATGCGCAATGAACTGATTGGTTTTGTATTTCAGTCGTTTCAACTATTACCCGGGTTGACGGCTTTGGAAAATGTGATGCTGCCGTTGGAACTGAGCGGTGATATCAATGCGGCAGTTGCGGCTAAGGATTTGCTACAGCGCGTCGGGCTTTCCAAGCGACTCGAGCATACGCCGAAACAACTCTCAGGCGGTGAGCAGCAGCGAGTGGCGTTGGCACGGGCGTTTGTTACCCAGCCGGCGATATTGTTTGCCGACGAGCCAACTGGAAATCTGGATAGTAAAACCGGTGGGCATATCATTGATTTGTTATTTGAATTGAATCAGGAAAAGCACACCACGTTAGTACTTGTCACTCATGATGCGACATTGGCGGCGCGTTGCGAACGCGTGATTAAGTTAGATGCCGGGAGCGTGGTATGAACCGCTTTAAATTGGCGCTAAGGCTACTGAAACGGGATGGCCGTTCCGGCGAATTGACTTTATTGGTGCTGGCGCTACTGATTGCAGTTGCCAGCGCAACCACCATTTCATTATTTGCAGATCGCTTGCAACGCACTTTGACTTTTCAGGCCGCCGAATTTTTAGCAGGCGATTTAGTACTGGCCAGTTCAGCACCCGTTGATGATAGCTGGTTGCAGCATGCTGAAACGGCAGGTTTGGCTCAATCGCAGACGACGGAATTTAGCAGTGTACTTTTAGAAAATGAGCAGATGCTGCTGGCTTCAATTAAAGCTGTTAGCCAGGCTTATCCATTGCGCGGATTTTTGAAAGTCCAGGATACCGATGCGACGGAAGAGCGAGCTGTTTATAAAGGCCCCGAGCCGGGTATGGCATGGGTGGAAAAGCGGGTGTTATCCGCTTTGCATTTAAACTTGGGTGATACGATAATCGTGGGTGAAAAACCGCTATTGGTGCAAAGCGTATTAAGTTACGAGCCAGATAAACGCGGTGATTTTTACAGCTTTTCACCACGGGTGATGATCAATCAAGCAGATTTAGCCGCCACCGGTGTGATTCAGCCCGGCAGTCATGTGCATTATTTTTATCAGTTTTCAGGTGCTGATGCCGAGTTGGCAGCATTTAAAAATGACCTAAAAGCGCAACTCAATCCGTCTCAACGTATTTTGGATATTCATGAAGACAGGCCCGAGCTGGGTTCTGCCTTGCAACGTGCCGAACGTTATTTAGGCTTATCTAGCATTGTAGTGATTTTGATCGCCGGTGTGGCGATTGCCATGGCAGCCGGGCGTTATACCGAGCGCCATTTCAATGCCTCGGCGTTATTGCGCTGCCTGGGGTGTAAGCAAACGGAAATCATCTGGCTATATGCGGTGCAATTTTTAGTCTTGGGCGTTGTGGCTAGTGCGGCAGGTTGTTTGCTGGGTTGGCTGGGGCAGATGGGCTTGTTTTACATATTAAAGCCCTTGTTACCGCAGCAGCTTGCTAATCCCGGTCTGCTATCAATTGTTTTTGGCTTTATTACCGGTATGGCGATATTGCTGGGTTTTGCCTTGCCGCCCTTATTGCGTTTGCAAAGAGTTTCACCGTTGCGGGTATTGCGTCGCGAACTGGAGCCGATGCCGACCAAAGCCTGGTTGATTTATGGTTTGGCGATTGCGGTGATGTCTGTATTAATCTGGCGCTATAGTAATGACTGGCAAATGACTGTTAGCATTCTCGGAGTCGGCTTGGTGGTGTTGCTATTACTTGGAATGTTGATTGCCGGTTTGTTGCAGTTTTCTAGGCGTTTACTGCCACACCTGGGAGTAACCTGGCGCTTTGGTGTGCAGGGATTGATGCGTAACAATCGCGCCAGTGTCAGTCAGATTCTGGCTTTTAGTATTACCTTGGCAGCAATGAGTTTGAGTCTGACGGTGCGTAGTGATTTGATCGATCAATGGCAGGCGCAGTTGCCGGATCATGCACCCAATCACTTTGCGATGAATATTATCCCGGAACATCAGCAGGCCTTTAAACATGATTTGCAGCAGGCCGGCATTGGCAGCAGTGAGTTTTATCCGGTGGTCAGAGGACGGTTGGTGGCAATTAATGATGAAGCGGTGCAAAAACGGGTTAGCAAGGATAGTCGAGGTGAAGCTGCCACTCAGCGCGAATTGAGTTTAACCTGGGCTCAAACCATACCGGACGATAATGTTATTACCAACGGCGAAAGCTGGGCCGAGAATGAGCCTGGTTTGGTGTCGGTGGAGCAAAAGCTGGCGGATAATCTAAATATTAAGTTGGGGGATGAGCTGATATTTACAGTCGGTAGTGCGCAAGTCAGTGCGCGGGTGGCGAATCTCCGCAGCTTGCAATGGGATACCATGAAGCCCAATTTTTACATGATTTTTTCACCCGGCACGCTGGATGATTTTCCAGCGACTTATCTGACCAGTTTTTATTTGCCGGAGGCAGGCAAAAGCCTGTTAAATCAGTTGCTCAAAGCCTACCCGGCTACCACGATATTGGAGGTGGATCAGATTCTTAAGCAGTTTAAAACCATACTTAAACAATTGACTCAAGCCATTAATCTGTTGCTTTACTTTGCCTTGTCGGCTGGCTTTGTCGTATTGTTTGCCGCTGTCTATGCCACGCTGGATAATCGTATTCACGAAGGTGCGTTGATGCGTACCTTGGGTGCCAGACGCGGTTGGCTGAGGAAAACCCATCTCATAGAGTTTGGTTTACTGGGTGCAGTTGCCGGTTTGCTGGCGGCAACTATTTCGCAGGCAATTCTTTATGTTTTGTACAGCCGAGTGATGCATATCCCTTTTCAAATGACGGTAAATACATGGTTGTTTTTGCCGGTAATTGGCGCAGTATTGGTCGGCATAGCCGGATTTTGGGGGGTGCGCGAGGTGGTTAATCAATCACCAATGCGGGTTTTACGGCGATTGTAGTTGCGAAAATAGGAGCGGTTGAATTTGCTAAAGGAAAATTCAACCGTTTGGCTGCCTATGTCAAAAGTGCTGTCGCGCGTTTACGTTGTGAAGCTGTTAATCCCAGCATGCCTAAGGCTATCAAGGCAAGCGTGGCGGGTTCCGGTATGCTGGTGCTGTTATGAGTAGTTGATCCAAATTCAGGTAATGAAGAGATTAATTTAATGGCGTCGTTAGCGCAATTCATGGTCCACTGCAAAACAAATTCTCCCGAAAAGCCGCTAAAAGCCAGTAATGGGATAGCGGCTTCGAGCACATAATGATTGCCGCTATATATCCCCATGTTTTGAATTGCGTTATTGTTATATTCCAAAATAGCTGCCCCGACCAAGTTACCTGTACCATCAATGATTGATGTGGGGAGATTGGGGTCGGCAGCCAATCCGGACAGTCTGGTTTCTCTACCATTTACATCCCATAATCCCAAGCCCCACGATACATTTTGGTATATGTTGCCTTTATCGGAGCCGGTGGTTTGGATGCCAAATTCAAAGCTGCCATTGTTACCAAAATCGATAGCAAGGTCGCCAGGGCCATAAGTATTTTGTCTTGGATTGGTTGGCGTTTTGGGATTCAGACCGGTAACCAGGGCAACATATAAATTGGTGCCGTCCGAAAAGCTATATAAAGCTTCTGCATCGTAGGCTTGGCCGCCATAACCTGGATTCAGATAACCATTTGGTGAGATATAAACGTCATCTATAGCAGATTTCAAAGTTGCCCCTAATGAAGTCGAGGCTGTCCAGTCATTAATATTGCCATTGGTATGTAAGCCCCAATCAGACAGATTGCCATCAACAGTAATACTGGTCGCCTGGGCGGCTGGCATAATGCTTAAGCTTAGGGCGAATGAGATTAGGGTCTTTTTAAGTGTCATAAAGGGCTCCATTTTTGTTAGTATTATAAATGCAATTATGATGCCAACTTTCTTTGTCTTGGAAAATATGACTTTACCGCTAAAATGCTGAGTAGAATGCTGTCATAACTGTCATATCCAACTGACAGAGTCGGCGGAATGTCATGAAAATCGGGTAGCAGAATTTTATTAACAAGGATTATGTCGCAAAGTATTTTTAAGCTTGAATCATTACTAGAAACCCACGAACAACCGTTTGTAGTGATTGGCCCCGATTTGCATGTGTTGGCGGTCAATCAGGCCTGGGAAACGGCATTTGGGATTACGCGTGATCAGCATATCGGCCAGCCTTGTTGCGATCATCAAGGTAATTGCCGACATCAGCAGCTGTTTCAATCTTTGGAACCCTATGCCGGAATGTTTGAGGCGAAGGGCGAGGATAATGTCAAAAAACTACTCAATGTGCGTGGCTATCCCTTACTGGACGCCGATGGTCGTTTATATTTGGGCGAGTCGCAAAGCTTGTTACATAAAAGCGGATCGGTACCTCAGCAGGCCGGAATGGTCGGAAATAGTGAGAGTTTTTTACGTCTAAAAAACAAATTACAACAAGCTGCCCAGATGCCTGCACCCGTTTTATTGCTAGGTGAAACAGGAACTGGCAAGGAACTTGCAGCCGAATTTATTCATCGCCATTCGCAGTCTGCTCAAGGAGAATTTGTGATTGCAGATTGCACACTGTTTGGTGAAGATTTATTTGAAAGCGAATTGTTTGGTCATGAAAAAGGTGCTTTTACTGGGGCAGCTTCCAGTAAAAAAGGTTTATTCGAGCTGGCCGATAACGGTACTTTGTTTCTGGATGAAATCGGCGAATTGCCATTTTCTCAGCAACCCAAGTTACTGCGTGCGCTTGAAAGTGGGCAATTCCGTCGCGTGGGTGGTACCACCACTCTAAAGGCAACGGTCAGGGTGGTTTGTGCTACGCACCGAAATTTGGCTGAAATGGTAAGGCAAGGTCAATTTCGAGAAGATTTGTTTTATCGATTGTCGGTTTTTCCTATCGATATTCCACCTTTGCGTGAACGAAAACCGGATATTCCATTGCTGGTTGATTTCTTTTTGCAGCAATTGGGAAGCCTGCGTGGCAATCCGTTGACCATCAGTCGTGCTGGTTTGGTCAAGTTGATACAGCATGCTTGGCCAGGCAATATCCGTGAATTGAGAAATTGCCTGCAGTTAGCCTGTGGCTTAAGTCAGGGCAACACGATAGACGAAGATAGTATTCATTTCATGCGTAGGGTGGGTGATGCTGTGGAAGTGCCGAAAGTGCCAGTTGATGAGTCGCTTGCTGTTCATGAATCAATGAGATCGTTGACCGTACTGGAGCAATACGAAGCCAGTTTTATTGCCGGTTTATTGGAGAAATATCAAGGTAACCGAAAGTTAATTGCCGCTGAGATGAATGTCAGCGAAAGAACCTTATATCGCAAGCTTAATCGGCTTAATTTGAACTAGGCAAACTCATGCAGTCGACATTAATGAACTGGACACTCAATGCAATTCATCCGCAGATCAACGGTTTTACACCGCCGTTGGATATGCGGGATACTATCTCCCAAATCAGGTCGCTACCACCTTTACCCGGAAGTGCGGTGCGGATTATCAATTTAATTTCTGATCCCAAAGCGGATGTTGATAAGTTGGCGGAAATTATTGAAATGGATCCATTGTTGACAGCGCAGATTATGCGTTGGTCTACTTCGTCGCTTTATGGTTATCGTGGCAAAATTACCACGATACGCGAGGCCATTATTCGCGTGTTAGGGTTTAACTTTGTATTTGACATGGCTTTGGGTTTGGCCGTTATGGCACCGTTAAAAGCCCCCAAAACAGGTGTCATAGGTACCCGTATGTTTTGGATACATGCGCTGGCTAGTTCCCGTTTGATGATGAAATTGGCAACAAAACTGCCGGCTGAGTTAGGTTTAAAACAGCAGGAAGTTTTCCTGGCGGCTTTGTTGCACAATATTGGTTTTCCGTTACTCGGGTATCAATTTCCGGATGAATTTTTTCATCTGGAAAGATTGATCAGAGTTAACCCGAATTTGTCTATTTATAATCTTGAGACCTTTGCTTTTGGTGTCAACCACGCTCAAATAGGTACATGGCTCATGAATGCCTGGTCCATGCCAAAATTGATTAGCGATATTGTCTATCACCACCATAACCCTTTTTATCGGGGTGAAAATTATCAGTTAAATTTGCTGACCTATCTAAATGATTATTTGTTGGGTCAAATCGGCATCGGCGATGCCGCCAACCAGATCTGCTCAGAGGAGGTTTGGGCCACGCTTCAGCTGGATTCTAAGCTGGCACATCAAGAGCTTGATAATCTGCACGATGAAATTGAAGCCATCACCGAGCTGGCTGAAACCATAACCCAATAAATAGCCAGTAAGCGTTCAGTTTGTTTGCTATTTTAAGGCTAGATTTATAGCCGATTAGCAGCCAATATACGAGAGCGCATGTCCCATTCGTTTTGCCCCGCCTGTTTGCAACCCGACTCCGGATTGTCGATCTGTGCGAATTGCGGGTGGAATAAAACAAGCTCGACTACTGATCCACAATATCTTGCGCCAGGTAGCACGCTTAATCCACCCTATCAAGTGGCACGTGTGTTGGGGCACGGTGGCTTCGGTATTACCTATCTGGGCTGGGATGCCAATCTGCAAATTAAAGTGGCCATTAAAGAATACCTGCCGCGTGAATGGGCTCATCGTGATGCTAACGCAGGGCAGGTGGTTGCCAACTCGTCGGATGTTCAAGTACATTTTCAAACCGGACTGAATAACTTTCTTGCCGAAGCCCGCACTTTAGCCAAATTTCAGCAGCATCCCGGCATTGTTTCTGTGTTGTCTTTTTTTCCTGCCTTTGGCACTGGCTATATGGTAATGGAATACGTAGAAGGCCAGACTTTAAAAAGTTATCTGCAGCTTTACGGTCGGTTAGCCTGGACACAAACGCTGGATATTTTTATACAGATTATGGATGCTCTTCGTGCTGTGCATAAAGCCGGTTTGTTACATAGGGATATTGCTCCGGATAACATTTATATATGCAGCGATGGCCGGGTAAAATTGCTTGATTTTGGCGCTGCGCAGTTGGATGGTATTGGCTCAGTGCAAAGCACTCAGTCGCAAACGGTGATAGTCAAACCCGGTTTTGCACCGGAAGAACAATATCGCAATACGCGCGAACAAGGCCCATGGAGTGATGTATACAGTGTTGCTGCCAGTATGTATTTTTGCCTGACCGGTGAAGCGCCGCCTGATGCACTGGAAAGGTTAAAACAAGACACACTTAAACTACCCTCCGCCTATGGGGTGCTGATGCCGCCGGCAGCCGAACAGGCGTTGCTAAACGCGCTGGCGGTCAATTCATTCCAGCGTCCGCAAAGCATAGAGACGCTACAACAGCAGTTTTTAAATCTACCTGCCAATCCGGCAGTGGGGCTGGATACTCGGACCAATATTCATGTAAATCCACAGCTAAAAAGTAAATTCGCCTATCCTGTAGCGTCAAAGAACCGTTATTTTTTTTCTGGGCAACGTTGGCTAATTATCGGTAGCCTGTCGCTGATGATGTTGATTTTTATTTTTCAGTTGGCAAAAGATAAAAATCCACGCATTGAACCGGTACCGGTGGCAAAAGGGTCTGGACCATCACTGCAAATGAGTGCACCCGAGCCAATATCTAACAATGATGAGCTTGTTGATAGAAGCCGGCAGCGAGAATTAGAGCGCCAGGCTTCTGAAGAGCTAAAACAGCAACAAGCAGCCGCGCTTAAACGTTTCGAAGAAAGACAGCGCCAAGAATCAGCCCCGGCACAGCAAGGTTCAAAATCATTAGATGCGACACAAAAAGAGCATTTGCGTAGCCTCTGTGATGAATGGGGGGCTACAATGGACTGTAAAGATTTTCAATAAATACTTTGCCAGCCAAAATCCTTTTAAATTGAACCGGTGAACGCTATGAAGCTGATACGCTGCGAACGTGGCCATTATTACGACTCCCAGCAACACACACGCTGTCCCTCTTGCGGTGTAACTGGACTGGCTATACAGAACAATGAGCAGGTCCAATCCGCGAAGACCCAGCCCGAAGCGATGCTGACCCAAGTACGTGGGCAGGCTAGTGGCGTCGCGGATGTAGGGGTGACGGTTGCCATGGTACGCAAAAAAATCGGTATCGACCCGGTTGTAGGCTGG
This sequence comes from Methylomonas lenta, assembly GCF_001644015.1. Classification (GTDB taxonomy): domain Bacteria; phylum Pseudomonadota; class Gammaproteobacteria; order Methylococcales; family Methylomonadaceae; genus Methylomonas; species Methylomonas lenta. The sequence goes on along the minus strand of NZ_LUUI01000087.1, from coordinate 35,049 downwards.
CTAGTCTGCATTGAAGGCCCGGAAAAAGGCCGTGATTATCGGGTGCGCAGTGAGCGCAACGCTATCGGTCGTGGTGCGGACATGGCGATTTGCATCAGTGGCGATGAGGCTATTTCACGCGAGAATCATGCTTATATTAATTTTAATCCACGCAAGGCGAGTTTTCGTATCGCGCCAGGTGACAGTCGCGGTATGACTTATTTGAATGGTGAGGAAGTCGATGTGCCGATGCCGTTACAAGCTTACGATCGCATCGAGCTGGGGCAGACACACTTACTGTTCCTGCCTTTGTGCAGTGAAAAATTCAATTGGGAAATTCAGGGAGAATAAAGCATGCGTTCTGTTTACCTGTTTTTACTTGTACTGGTTGTTGGGCTTGCCGAGGCTGAGGAATTTGATGACTTACGTTTAATCCAAGCCCAAGCGGATTTACCGGCCATCACTTTGTGGCTGAATCTACCGACTTCAAGTGTGCTTAAGCCGGAACAATTCAGTATCAGCATCGGTAAGCAGCCCGCAATGGTGACCGCTATCGAAAGTTCTCAACAAACTGGCGAGGGCGTTGCTTATATCTTTCTGGTGGATATTTCTAAATCCTTATCGCCTCATCAGTTCGAGCAAATCAAAACGGCCTTACAGCGTTGGCTGGATGGCATGGGGGAGCAGGATCAGGCCGCTTTACTAACATTTGGCCGCGATGTTAAACAAAATTTAGCGTTTACCGCCAATCATGACAAATTAAACCAGGCTATCGATAACCTGGCAGCCACCGACATGGAAACCAGTTTATATCGGGGTTTACTAGAGGCCATTAATTTGGGTAGACGTCAGGCTGATAATTTACCAGCCCGACGGGCTATTGTGATCTTGAGTGATGGTATTGACGATAGCCTTAGTGGTGTCACCGAGGATGAGGTGTTTAAACAAAGCCAGGAGTACCGAGTGCCGATCTACAGCATTGGTTTCGCCACCTCACCGGTTAATGATACTAAGCGCCAGGGTTTGAAAGTGCTAGGTATGCTTGCGCGGCAATCGGGCGGTTATTTTGTACAAGCCCAAGCCGCGGAATTGGATAGCGCTTATGCACAACAGCAGCAGCAAATCATGCAGGCTTATCGCTTGCAGCTGAATTGTTCAGGCTGTCAGTCGGATGGTCAGTTATATCGTTTGAGTTTAAGCTGGAACGACGGTCAGCAAACCCTCAGCGATGGTTTCGATATGCGCTTATTGCCTAAATCAAGCACTAATAAACCTAAAATGGTTAAACAGGATACGCAGGGTATACCTATGCAATTAATCATTTTTCCAATAGGTTTTTTAGCGTTTATAGTCGGTTTAGTACTGGTTTACAGGCAGCGTCTGATGCAATCTAAAGACGACAGTTTGCATGAAGTTACTGATGCCATTACAGATAAGCCGGTAGTGGAATTGCAAGCCGCCAATACTAGTGTTTCTGTCAAATTGACAGTAATAGCCGGCGTACATAAAGGCCAGGTTTTTCAACTTAAAATTGCCGAGAGGGCAACATTGGGTCGAGCCGAGAGTTGCGATTTAATGCTGGATGATGATGTGGAAATCTCCAGTCAGCATGTCTTGCTACAACGACTGGCTGGCAAACTCATTGCGCGTGACCTGAATTCCACTAACGGCACTCTGGTCAATGGTGTGCCGATTCATAATGATTACCCGTTGCGTGATGGTGATTTACTTCTATTGGGTCGCACTGAAATGCGGATCGAGATTTTAGGCCAACGCTGATGCTCGTATTACCCGGTAACGCCAGTCATATCGGCCAGCGATCACAACAGCAGGATATGTTTGCCTTATCCGATTTTGCCGATAATGATTTTATAGCGCATGGCGGTTATCTGGCGGTGGTGGCCGATGGTATCGGTGGTTTGCTGTATGGCGCCGAAGCGGCTTATATTGCCACTAGTCAGTTTGTTGAATCGTATTTAGCCAAACCCAGTGAAATCAAGGTTAGCGAGGCGCTGGATAATGCCTTGGCAACTGCGAATCAAGCGGTATATGCTGCCGCAAAGGAGAATTATTGCCCCGAACAAATGGGCACAACTTTGGTGGCGGTAGTCATACATCAAAACCAGTTGCACTGGCGTACTGTGGGCGACAGCCATCTGTATTTATGTCGGGATGGACGTTTGAGCCAGCTTAATGTCGATCATAACTTCGCAAGACGGTTACAAGTGCAAGTTGGGGACGGTTTGATCACTCAGGAGCAAGCTGATAATCATCCTGAGCGGTATGCTCTGGAATGTTTCGTCGGCTTAAATCCTTTGCCTGAGATAGCCCGAAATCAATATCCCTTGCCACTACTGGCTGGCGATAAATTGTTGTTATGCTCCGATGGCGTTGATGGTGTGTTGTCGGCAGACGAAATAGTCGATTGTTTGCATGCAACACCTATGTTGGCGGCTGAGGGATTGTGCGATGCGGTATTAAAGAAAAACAAGCTCGGCCAGGATAATCTGACGGCTGTGGTGCTGGGGTATCAAGTCGAAGATTTAACTCCGATCGTAGAGTCTGCACGGATGCTGCAGGGAAGTGGCTGGCAGGCTAAGGCAAGTGGTACGGGTTTATTGTTGTTAATCACCTATCTGCTGGTTACAAAATATCTGGCATAAGTTTAAACAGTGACTAAAATTGTATCCTCGGATTTAATTGTCGGCACGGTTAACACGATTATGAGGATAACTATGATGAGTTCAGCGATAAGCCAGCATGGAAATTGATCAGGAGATTTTTGAAGAAGCCTGCGACCCTCTCGATCAGACGGTTGAATACATTGAGCTTACTTTAGCAGAGCAAGCCAAAATTCTGCAGTTTCAACAAAATGTGTTAAAGCTAGTGGCATTGGGTTCTGATTGTGATCAAGTCTGTGAGAAACTTTGTTTACTGGAAGAGCAGCTATTGCCCAACTCGATAGCCTCGGTAATGCTGTTAGATGAAGCCGAGCAGCAATTGAACGTGTATGTCGCGCCCAGCATTCCGCAAGAAGCGATTATTCGGCTTAATGGTCTGCAACCCGGCCCCACCGCAGGTTCTTGCGGGAATGCGCTCTATTGTCAAGCACCTGTTTTTGTTGGCAATACCTTTACCGATTCACGCTGGGGGGATATTCGTCAGATAGCCATCGATTTTAATATTTGTGCCTGTTGGTCCATGCCCATTCGTGGCAAGGGCGGGCGGGTGATAGGTTCGTTTGCTTTGTCCAGTTTTGAGCACCGCATGCCAGGATCATTCCACCGTAAATTATTGGAAATCGGTTCTTTCATCATAGGGATTGTGCTGGAGCAGCGGCATATCAATCAGCAACTGCATTTAGCCGGCAAGGTGTTCGAACACAGCACCGAAGGCATCATGATCACTGATAGCCATAATATTATTGTTTCGGTGAATCTAGCATTTACCCGTATCACGGGATATGAATCCGATGAAGTTGTTGGTAAGAATCCTTCTTTGTTAGCATCCAGTCACCATGAAGCAGATTTCTATCAAAATATGTGGCACAGCATTAACAGCTTGGGCCATTGGCAAGGTGAGGTCTGTAATAAAACGCGCGACGGCAAATTGTTTTTTCAGTGGTTGAGTATCACCGCGATTATGGATAATCATGATCGGGTGACACATTATTTGGCAGTGTTTTTGGATATCACGGAAAAGAAGCAGGCTGAGGAAGTGATTTGGCGGCAGGCCAATTTTGATATGCTGACTGGCCTGTCGAACCGAAATCGATTCTATGATCGATTGGAACAGGATATAAAAATTGCCGCCCACAATGGGCAACGACTTGCCTTGATGTCGATTGACCTGGACCGGTTTAAAGAAATCAATGATTCTTTTGGGCATGCCACTGGCGATGCCTTACTGAAAGCTGCCGGCAACCGTTTGCTAAGCAATACGCGTGCAACTGATTTGTTGGCCCATTTGAGTGGCGATGAATTTATGTTGATTTTAAATGATGTTACCGATAGCGATGATATCGAACAACTTGCCGATCAAATTCTAGAAAAAATTTCTCTACCATTTGATCTGGAAGGCAAGCTGGCTTATGTTTCGGCCAGTATTGGTATTACCTTGTATCCCGATGATGCACAACACATAGAAACTTTGTTGCAATATGTTGAGCAGGCAATGTACGCCGCCAAAGCCGAGGGCCGCAATCGTTGGCGATATTTCACTCCGGCCATGCAGAAAGCAGCAGAAATACGCTCTCGAACGGTCGCCGATTTGCGTTCGGCTTTAGCCTTGGGCCAGTTTTATTTACAGTATCAGCCCATCGTAGAACTGGAAAGTGGGAAAGTGCATAAGGCCGAAGCTTTAATTCGTTGGCAGCATCCCGTGCATGGCATCATTAGCCCAGCCGAATTTATACCGATCGCAGAAGAATCTCATCTGATTATAGACATTGGTAATTGGGTGTTTCAGCAGGCGTCCAGGCAAGTGGCTTGTTGGCAGACGGCTTATGGTTCAGATTTTCAGATCAGTATCAACCAGTCGCCAGTGCAATTTCATGGCGAGAGCAGTGCTCACTGGGCCAGCGATTTGAATCGCATGGGCTTGGAGGGGAATAGTATCGTGGTTGAAATTACCGAAGGGTTATTGCTCGATGCCAGTGAAACCGTATCGCGGCAATTGTTGGCCTATCGTGATGCCGGTATTCAAGTGGCCATTGATGATTTCGGTACCGGCTATTCGTCGCTATCGTATTTAAAAAAATTCGACATTGATTATCTGAAAATCGATCAATCTTTCGTACGTAATCTGACACCGGATTCCAGTGATCGCGTGTTGTGCGAAGCTATTATCACCATGGCGCATAGATTGGGCATGAAAGTCATTGCCGAAGGTGTAGAAACCCAGCAGCAAGGCGACATACTAAAGCTGGCCGATTGCGATTACGCCCAGGGCTATTTGTTTTCTCGGCCCTTAAGCGCAGATGCATTTGCCGGTTTTATGCTGGAATAGTATTGATTAGTTGTGACCATTCAGTGTTTGCGCAAAGCCTGTTTTTTGCTGTTTTTTTTCCAGCATATTGTTAATCAGCCAGTTCGACTTTCAGCATGATTCTTAAGTTTTGATTTTGGGTGGTGTGATTCAGGCCAGTATAGCCTTGGTTGTTTGATTGTTGTTGGTTGACAGTACCGCCGATTTCTACCCATTCACCCAGCCGTGTTCTGACTGAAGTGTCTATGCTTTGCGTTGCTAGGCCGCCGTTGTTTAAAAATTGATCAGACCAAGGTGCAAGGTCGATGACAACTTCATCTTGGTTTATCAGGTGAGGAATGGCGGCAAAACCGCTGCTGGACTCTTGCAATTGCTGATTGCTGACGACGCCGGGATAGCCATAACCCGAATCGTAGACCGTGACATTTTCAATCGGTCTTTGTTGGCCGGTTTGAATATGCGCTGCTTGACCCTCTAGAGTGCGAATTTGATGGGCTGTATTTTGTCTGCCCACGTTGCGTGTATCAGCTACCATACCTTGCATCCGAATTGCGGGTGGTGCGATCAGAATAGCCGCTTCGGCATTCAGTTGCTCGGCTGTTTTATGGCTGTTTTGCAGAACAGAGATCGTCAGGTTATGTCGGCGGGTATCGAGTTTTTCGATCAGGCTGCGGAAGTTTTCCAGTCTTTCCGGGCTGGTTTTTACAATTAAATTAAAACCAATGCTGTTGATGATGTCGCCATCTTCCAGCAGCGGCATCAATAGAGGTTGTATTTCTTCAGCCGGACGATTGTGCAAGGGAATTACTTCCATAACCGTATTGGCCATAGCACAATTTATCGTTAAGTAAGCTAGGCAGCAAAGTTTAAGCAGCAAGCAAAAAGCTCGCAGCACTGCTTCTAGCTGATACAGCGGCCAGAAGAAGTGGCTAAGCCAAGCTTTTTTAGATTTCACGATAAAGTGCCAGATACTGATTGGCGCTATTTTCCCAGGAAAAGTCCTTGCCCATGGCATTGCGCTGCAGTTTTTGCCAGAGTGGCCGATTGGCATGCAACACCAGTGCGCGTTTAATGGTTTCCATCAAAGCTCCGGGCACGGCGTCTTTAAACACAAAGCCACTAGCGCTGCCGTTAGCCAGTGACTGAGGCAATGTGTCGACTACAGTATCCGCCAGACCACCTGTTTTACGTACTATAGGCAGGGTGCCGTAGCGCTGACTGTACATTTGATTGAGGCCGCAAGGTTCGAAGCGCGAAGGCATCAGGAACATGTCGGCACCCGCTTCGATTTGATGCGCCAGGTTTTCATCGTAACCGATGGTAATGGAAATCTTGTCCGGATATAAACGGGCAAAATCTTGTAAGCGGACTTGTATGCTGGTGTCGCCGCTGCCCAATAAGACAAATTGCAACGGCATACCCGCCATTTCTTTCAGGCAGCTTAGAACCAGATCGATACCTTTTTGGTCAACCAAGCGGCCTATTAAGCTAAGCATCGGAAGTTCCGGGGTAACCGGTAATCCCAGTCTTGCCTGTAAAGCCGTCTTGTTGATAACTTTTTTGCTCAGAGTTCTGTTGGAGTAGGTTTGGGCGATCTTAGGATCAGTTTGCGGATCCCAGGCATTATTGTCGATACCATTGATAATGCCGGACAGGGTGTGTTGTCTGTGCCCCAAAAGACCTTCAAGGCCATAGCCAAATTCCGGGGTCTGGATTTCCTGGGCATAGGTTGGGCTGACAGTCGTGATCCAGTCGGAATAACTCAAGCCACCTTTGATAAACGACAGCATGCCGTGATATTCCAGACCATCGGTATGCCAGAGCTGGCCTGGCAAATTCAGCAAGGTATAAGTGTTGCTGGGAAAGATGCCCTGATAGGCCATGTTGTGAATGGTAAATACAGTAGAAGGTCTATATTCTTCCAGCGATAACAAAGCAGGCACCAAGCCGGTTTGCCAATCGTTGCAATGCACGACATCCGGTTTCCAGTCCAGATAGGCCCTATCCATGGCGACTTCGACCACTATGCGACAGAACAAGGCGAAACGGTCGCCTATATCGGGCCAGGGGTTGCCGCTTTCGTCATTATACGGGTTGCCGGGATGACCAAAAAACGCCGGGTAATCCACCAGCCAGATAATGACATTGCTATTCGGTAAGCGGGTTTCCAGCAGATTGACGTCGGCATTGTTTACCCGCACTGTGCATAAGTAACGGCCTGGATCACAGTCTTTAATAGATGCGTAGTTGGGCATGATAATGCGCACATCCTGGCCTAGCTCAGTGAGTGCAATAGGCAAGCTGCCGGCGACATCGGCTAAACCGCCGGTTTTGATTAAGGGTTGGGTTTCGCTACTGGCGAAGAGAATTTTTTTCATAGTAAAAAGTGTTATTTCTCGGCGAATTTGCAAACCAAAAGCAGATTCATCACGAATCGGAATAGTTTAATAGACCCAGCAAGAAGCAGCAGCAGGCTTTAAACAACTGGTCGTTCGTGGCGAATCTAGTCAAAACAGAACTTCACATTTTTAAAATAACCCCGGCCAGTGGCGGCAAGGTTACCGTAATGGAATGATTCATGTTCATCCAGGGTTGTGGTTCCGACTGGATATGAGCATTACCCAAATTACTGCCGGCGTAATATTCCGAGTCGGAGTTGAATATTTCATTATAAACGCCTTCGTGAGGCACGCCGATACGATAGTTTTCGCGCGGTACCGGGGTGAAGTTTAGAATTACAATTAAATCTTCGTTGGCTGATTTACGGCGATAACTGATGATGGACTGCTGGTAGTCGTGACAGTCTATCCATTCAAAACCTTGATGATCAAAGTCAAATTGATACAACGCGGAATGTTTTTTGTACAGGTGATTCAAGTCTTTGACTAGGGTTTGCATGCCCTGGTGCAGAGGATAATCCAGCACATACCAATCCAGATCACGATTGACGCTCCACTCGGTGCCTTGGGCAAATTCACAGCCCATGAACAGCAGTTTTTTGCCTGGATAGGTGAACATCATGGTGTACAACAAACGCAGATTGGCAAACCGCTGCCATTCGTCGCCCGGCATTTTGTTGATCATCGATTGTTTGCCGTGCACCACTTCATCATGCGAGAACGGTAACACGAAGTTTTCGGTAAAGGCATATAACAAACCAAAGGTCAGTTCGTCGTGATGGTAGGAACGATGTATGGGTTGCTCTTGCATGTAATGTAAAATGTCATGCATCCAGCCCATATTCCATTTCATGGAAAAACCCAGCCCGCCAGTCCAGGTAGGACGAGTCACTTGCGGCCAGGAAGTGGATTCTTCCGCCATGATGACTGTGCCGGGATGCTGTTCATGGGTAACCGAATTCATGTGGCGTAGAAAGTCTATGGCTTCCAGATTTTCATTGCCGCCGTACATGTTAGGTATCCAGTCGTTGGCTTCGCGTGAATAATCCAGATACAGCATCGAGGCCACGGCATCGACGCGCAAGCCATCTAAATGAAACTCTTCCAGCCAGAAGAAGGCGCTGGCCAGCAAAAAGTTTTTCACTTCGTTGCGACTATAGTTATAAATCAAAGTACCCCAATCGCGATGCTCGCCTTTGCGCGGGTCCTCATGTTCGTATAATGGTGTGCCATCGAAGCGGCCCAAGGCAAAACTGTCTTTTGGAAAATGCGCAGGTACCCAGTCCAAAATAATACCGATGTCGTTTTGATGGCAATGATCGACGAAAAAGCGGAAATCATCCGGGGTGCCGTGACGACTAGTGGGGGCAAAATAACCGGTGGTTTGGTAACCCCAGGAGATGTCAAGCGGATGTTCGGTAATCGGTAATAATTCGATATGGGTGAAACCCATGGTTTTGACGTAATCGACTAATTTTTCCGCTAACTCACGATAATTCATGAAGTTGCCGCGGCTGTCACGCTGCCAGGAGCCTAGATGCACTTCGTAAATCGACATCGGATGATGCAACCAATCGTGCTGCGGACGCTTTTCCATCCATTCCATATCCTGCCAAGCATGGTTATCTTCATTAACAATGATAGCGGCGGTTTGTGGACGGAATTCGAATTGCTGACCATAGGGGTCTGTTTTTACCAATACTTGTCCGGTGTGATGGTTGCGGATTTCAAATTTGTAGACGCAGCCGACAGTCAGTCCGGGTATGAAAATTTCCCAAATGCCACTGCCGCCCAAACTACGCATAGGGTGGTTGCGTCCGTCCCAGCGATTAAAGTCGCCAATAACACTTACTCGCTCGGCATTGGGGGCCCAAACTGCGAAATAAACGCCGTCTATACCATCAACAGTGTGTAAGTGACCGCCCAGTTTTTTATAAATGTGCCAGTGGCTGCCCCCGGCAAATAAATGCTGATCAAATTGCGACAGCACAGGCAAAAAGGTATAGGGGTCATAATCCAGGTGATCGTTGCCTTCTTTGTCTGTCCAAAATAGTTGGTGATGATCGTCGACTTCGTTTAAAGCGGGGTAATATTCAAAAAAATCGCTGTCGGGAATACGTTTCATCAATGGGCCGTTTTTACCGATACGCACGTTTTCTGCATAAGGCAGAAAAGTACGGATGACAGTTTTTCCATTTACTACGTGTCGACCAAGAACGGAGAAAGGGTCGTGATGTTTGGCTTCAATAATTCTTGTTAAATCAGAATCAAGCGTGACTTGTTTACTTGGCTTGTTCATTTTACAGCGCCTCAGTTATAGTTAGTTATTAGAAGGGAGCAGGAACCTTAAAGATGATGGGGTGGCCACATCACAGCGTTTGGGTTTTTACTTTTTAGTCAAGAGTAACGATAATGAACCAGCGCGGCAAGTAGAACTAAAAACAAATCTGTTGAAAATTGTTTTATAGTCCGTTTTCAACAGCATAAAAAAGCTAATTTTGGAGAAGAATAAAATGTCAGTCGACAACAATCAGCAACCGCCCAGAAGGATCAATGAATTAACTCGCAATACCATTGCCCTGATTTTGGCAGGTGGACGAGGCTCTAGACTTAAGCAAATGACCGATTGGCGTGCCAAACCGGCTGTACCGTTTGGGGGTAAATTCCGCATCATCGATTTCCCCTTATCCAACTGCATCAACTCTGATATTCGTAAAATTGGTATTTTGACACAGTATAAGGCTGATTCGTTGATTCGACATATCCAGCAAGGTTGGGGCTTTTTACGCGGTGAGTTCGGTGAGTATGTCGATTTGATGCCTGCTCAACAGCGCCATGACGAACATTCCTGGTATCAAGGTACAGCCGATGCGGTGTTCCAAAATATTGATATTCTGCGTGCGCGTAATCCGGAGTTTGTTCTGGTACTGGCTGGCGATCACATTTACAAAATGGATTACGCAGCCATGATTGCCGATCATGTTGCTAACCAAGCCGACTTGACTATTGGTTGTATAGAAGTACCTCTGGAAGAAGCCAAAGCGTTTGGGGTTATGGATGTTGACGACAATAGACGGGTCAGGGCTTTTGTAGAAAAACCGGAAAACCCACCGTTAATGCCAGGCAGGGAAAATACTGCACTGGCCTCTATGGGGATTTATGTTTTCAATGCCGGATTTCTGTTCGAGCAACTGATTAAAGATGCAGATACAAAAGGTTCCAGCCGCGATTTTGGAAGAGATATCATTCCTGCGATTATTGATAAATACCGCCTTAATGCCTATCCATTTCTTGATTTGCAAAGTGGCCAACAAAGTTATTGGCGCGATGTCGGTACCATTGATGCCTATTGGTCGGCTAACATGGAGTTAATTGGGGTCAAGCCGGATCTGAATTTATACGACAATACCTGGCCTATTTGGACTTATCAGGAGCAAACACCGCCCGCCAAGTTTGTATTTGATGATGACGATAGACGCGGCCAAGCCATCGATTCTATGGTATCCGGTGGCTGTGTCATTTCAGGATCCGTAGTGCGTCATTCATTATTGTTTTCACAAGTGCGGGTCAATTCCTACAGCGAAGTAAACAATTCGGTAGTCTTGCCTGAAGTTAACATTGGTCGACATTGTCGGATCAACAAGGCGATTATCGAAAAGGCTTGTCAAGTTCCTGAAGGTACCGTGATCGGGGAGAATAGAGCTGACGATGAAAAACGATTTTATGTCAGCGAGGGCGGGGTGGTGTTGGTGACCCCGGAGATGTTAGGGCAAAAACGGCACTATGTCAGATAAACCCCTGAAGCTGGTGCTGTGTTGGCACATGCACCAGCCTGAGTACAGGGACACATCCAGCGGCGAATTCAAATTACCCTGGACATATTTACATGTCATCAAAGACTATGTCGACATGGTGGCGCACTTGGAGGCTGTGCCTACAGCGAAGGCAGTCGTCAATTTTGCGCCCATACTGTTGGAGCAAATCGAAGATTATTCCAATCAAGTTAGTGCTTTTCTGCAAGACCGTATCGGCATCAAAGATCCTCTATTAGCGGCGCTGGTTGACCCCAGCATTTCTGCTGATCCTGAAAAACGACTTAAACTAGTACATGATTGCCGTAAAGCCAGCAGAGAGCGGCAGATCAATCGTTACCCGATGTTTCGTAAGCTCACGGAAATGGCTGAGTGGATACAGTCTCATCAAGATGCGATAAATTATGTTAACTCACAATTTATCACTGATATTTTGGTCTGGTATCATTTGGCATGGATGGGGGAAACCGTCAAATTAACGGATACTCGGGTGCAGCGCCTGATAGAAAAGGGTAGTGGTTTTTCCCTGCATGACCGCATCGAGATCCTTGAGATTATTCGTGATTTGCTATCCAAGGTGCTCTATCGCTATAAATCTCTTGCCAGAAAAGGTCGGATTGAATTATCGGTGACACCCTATGCGCACCCCATTATGCCATTGATGCTTGATCTGAACAGCGCTTTGGATGCTACGCCGCAGGCCTTGATGCCGGTATTGGAAGCTTATCCGGGCGGTGAGCAGCGGGTGCAATGGCATTTGGCTAAAGGTGTCGAAACTTTCAAGCATTTCTTCGGTTTTGAACCGCAAGGTTGCTGGCCTTCGGAAGGTGGTATAAGTGCAGCAACCCTAAAGACATTATCCGATTTCGGTTTTAAATGGGCGGCGAGTGGCGGCAATGTACTGCATAATAGTTTGCAGGCCTCTGGTTTTAATGATGTCGGCTCCTTACATCACCCGTTTAAGCTAGCATCAACCGATATAGCCTGCTTTTTTCGTGACGATGGGTTATCGGATTTAATTGGTTTTGAATATTCAAAATGGCATGCGGATGATGCCGTTGCCGATTTGATTCAGCATTTGGAAAACATTTCCGATTTGACTGAGCCCGGATCGGTGGTTTCCATCATTATGGATGGTGAAAATGCCTGGGAATATTTTCCTGATAACGGTTATCATTTCCTAACGGCTTTATACCAGCGATTGGCCGACCATCCCCTGATAGAATTAACCACTTTTTCTGCATGTTTGGAAAGCAAAGTGCCGATAAAGCCTTTGTCGCAGCTGGTTGCTGGTAGTTGGGTGTATGGTTCATTTTCTACCTGGATAGGCGATGCCGATAAAAACTGCGGCTGGGATATGCTAGGGGATGTGAAAAAAGCTTTCGATAGAGTGGTCTCCGAAGGTCGGATATCTGAGTATCAACAAGCGGTTGCCGAACAGCAGTTAGCGATCTGCGAAGGTTCAGATTGGTTTTGGTGGTTTGGTGATTACAATCCAGGTGAGGCTGTCAGTGATTTTGAAAGGCAATATCGTTTGAATTTGACTAATCTTTATCGGCTTTTAGGCGAAGAGCCACCCGCATATCTGGCTTTGGCGTTTACTCAAGGTTCGGGAGCGCCTGTCATGGGCGGTGCCATGCGACGTGGAAATGAAATTTAATTTAACAGGAAAATATGAGTGTTCTCTTAGATAAACGCCGTGCCGGAGTGTTGTTGCACATTAGCTCCTTACCTGGAAAAAATGAGTCTGGCGACCTGGGGCCAGAGGCGTTCAATTTTGTTAATTTTCTGCATGATGTAGGTGCAACTGTTTGGCAGACTTTACCATTAGGTATGCCGCACGGTGACGGTTCTCCGTATCAATGTCTTTCTGCTCATGCAGGTAATCCTGCTTTTGTCAGTATTGAGTGGTTAGAGCAAAAAGGTTGGTTGCCGTCTGCAGAAAACTGCAGTGAATGTCACGGTGGGCATTTATTCTGGAAAAGCTGCTTAATAGCTAAAGCTTTTTATGGTTTTCAAACAGTTGCCAGTGAAGCCGATCAACAGGATTTTAAAACGTTTTGTAAAGAAAAAGCCGATTGGTTGGATGATTTTGCTTTGTTTATTACTTTGCGGAATGTGTTTGGGCATAAATGTTGGAATCAGTGGCCGGTAGCCTTAAAGCAACGTCAACCACAGGCGTTAAAGGAATCAAGGCAGTTGTTAAAGGTGGTGATTGAGGGTATCAAGTTTGAACAATTTGTGTTTTTTAAGCAATGGCACGAATTAAAAGCCTATGCTGAACAGAAAAGTGTGTTGTTGTTTGGCGATATTCCGATTTTTGTTTCTTATGATAGTGCTGACGTCTGGGCTAATCGGGAAGTATTTAAACTAAACCAAGCGGGTGAAATGGATGTTGTCGCTGGGGTGCCGCCAGATTATTTCTCCGAATTCGGCCAACGTTGGGGAAACCCGCATTACGACTGGACGTTCTTGCGCAAAACCAACTATCGCTGGTGGCTGGATCGGATTAAAAGTCAGAATGAAATGTTTCATATTCTGCGGATTGATCATTTTCGAGGTCTGGAAGCAGCTTGGGAGATCCCTGCAGATGAAGATACCGCTATCAATGGTCAATGGGTCACGGCACCGGGCGCAGAGCTGTTAAAAACGATACAAAAGGAGTTTCCGGACCTGGCCTTGATCGCAGAAGATTTAGGGATTATTACCGAGGAAGTGGAAGCCCTGCGAGATGACTTTAATCTACCTGGCATGAAAATTTTGCAGTTTGCTTTTGATGGGCATCCTGACAATCCGTATTTACCGATGAATTTTGACCACAATAGTGTGGCTTATACCGGTACCCACGATAATGATACTACGCTAGGCTGGTTTGAAAGTCTGGGTGATGCGGAAAAACAACGAGTTTACGACTATTTGGGTTGGTCAACACTGCCTATGCCTTGTGCGTTGGTGCATGCTGTGTTGGGGTCGCCGGCAAATTTGGCAGTCATACCGATGCAGGATATTCTGTTATTAGGTTCTGCCGATCGCATGAATACCCCAGGCACTACTGAAGGGAATTGGCGCTGGCGCTTCGAGTGGTCCCAATTGACCGAAGAAAATGCCGGTCGTTTTGCGCATTTTATCGGTATGTTTAACAGACACGAATAAAAAGGCCGGTTGTAATAGTTTTGGGGTGCCCGAACTGCAGCACCCCAAAAGTCTTCATAGCTTAATCATCGTCGTCTTTTTTTACCGCTTGCGCAGGAATAGGCAGCAACGGAATGCCATAACTGCCGATAATGCTCTGAATTTCAGGCATGTTTTTGTCTATCAAATCGTTCAATTGTTGTTTGCGGGCGTTATCACCATGACGCACACCCATAGCAATAGAGAAATCAAACTTCATGTCAGGCGTGGATTCCATCGGTATGACAATATAACTGTCTTTAGGGCTTTGTGACTTTACATAGCCTGCCATAGGTCCCCACAAAATCACCATATCGATCGTGCCTGCACGAAGGTCTTTGTCAATCTGCATGGCTACGTTGTGTTCACTATCACCTGTCATGCTTTGATAGGGGATGCCTTGTGCCAATAAGCCGTTTTTTTGTAACCAGGTTGTGCCAGGACCACGGTCGAACATGGCAATTTTTAACAATTCCTGTTTTTGCAGCGGCAGGTTGGCCAATTGCGTAGCAGCGGTAATATCATCCCAGCCACGATCTTTTGCAATCAGCAAAGCATAAGTGGAATGAAAATAGGGTTTGCTGGTTTCGGTTAAATCGTATCCGGACGGTACGCCCATCACAACATCACATTTAAAGCCGTCGCCGTTTTCGTTTTCTGCTTTTAAGGTGTTGCGAATAAAGCCAATTCTGGCCGGTAACCAGAAGTATTCGACCTCCTGATTTAATTGTTTGGCAAACAGCGCGGCGATTTTATTTTCATAGCCATCTAGCTGTTTGGTGGAATAAGGTGGGTTCAATGGGTCTGCGCAAACTCTAAACTTTTCTTCAGCTTGAGCAGTGAAGCTAGAGCCAGCTAAACAGCACAAAAATAGATGTTTTGTAATGGATGGGAGTTTTCTCATCGAAGTTTCCTTTGGCATTGGGTGACATAAAAAAGCCTTGGTCGATTGCTCGACCAAGGCTTGTGTTGCTAAAATCTAAAAAAACTAGATTTATTTAGGTAGTGCAAACACAGTCAGTGTACCACCCAATTTGGTGTAGGAACTTAAGCTTCTGTATGCACCTACTGCACCCAAACCTTCTGAGTTGGTAGAGTTGGAGCCGTCATCCAGGCCTGCAGCAATACCGATACCTGCCCAGCCACCGATACCTGACAGAACGCCAACGTATTGAGTGCCTTCGAATTCCCAGGTATTGACGTTACCGATGATGCCTGATGGGGTTTTGAATTTGTACAATTCTTTACCGGTTTTAGCATCAACTGCTTTCAAGTAGCCTTCCAATGTACCGTAGAACACCACGCCGCCAGCCGTTGCAACCGAACCTGACCAAACAGAGAACTGCTCTTTGTTAGACCAAGCGATTTTGCCGGTTTTAGCGTCATAGGCAGTAAACTGACCCAGGTTAGTGCTGTCGTCTTTTTTACCAGTCAGTACATCAGCGCCCGCTGGCATCATAGACAGTGTAGCACCTACATAAGGCTGACCTGCGGTGTAAGACACTTCAAACGGTTCGTACTCCATGCACAAATGGTTGCCTGAAATATAGAACAGGCCGGTTTGTGGTGAGTAAGACACGGGTGCCATGTTTTTAGCACCTAAAGCAGCAGGGCATGTGCCTACTGTATTGACGTCTTCACCATTGTGCTCGGTAGAAAACTCAGGCACAACTTCAGGACGACCTGATTTCATGTCGACGTGTGAAGCCCAGTTTACAGACTTGTCGAATTTCTCAGCAACCAACAGTTCGCCAGTTTCACGGTCCAGGGTGTAGCCAAAGCCGTTACGGTCGAAATGCACGATAGTTTTGTGCATTTTGCCTTTTACTTCTTGGTCAACCAGAACTGTTTCGTTGATACCGTCATAATCCCACTCATCGTGTGGAGTCATTTGGTAAACCCATTTCACTTCGCCTGTGTCTGCGTCACGAGCCCACAAAGACATAGACCATTTGTTGTCACCAGGACGTTGTGTTGGATTCCAAGTAGATGGGTTGCCTGAGCCGTAGTAAATCAGGTTCAGTTTAGGGTCGTATGAATACCAACCCCAGGTTGTGCCACCACCGATTTTCCATTGATCACCTTCCCAGGTGCTCAAGCTGGAGTTTTCGCCCACAGGTTGGACTTTGCCATCTTTCCACGCAGTGGATTTTTTAGGGTCAATCAAAGTATCTTTGTCAGGACCCATGCTGTAGCCTTTCCACGCCAGTTGGCCGGTGCGGATGTCGTAAGCCACCAAGAAACCACGTACACCAAACTCACCGCCAGAAATACCGGTAATGACTTTGTCTTTAACGACGATAGGCGCATTAGTGTTGGTCATACCCAATTTTGGGTCGCCGTTTTGCACGCTCCATACGCGTTTACCGGTTTTGGCATCCAAAGCGGTCAGAACGGTATCAGATTGTTGCAGGAAGATTTTGCCGTCGCCATAAGCCAAACCACGGTTAACGGTATCGCAGCACATGACAGGAATGGTAACGTCAGCATCCATAGTCGGTGTGAATTCCCAAATAACCGATTGGGTTTTTTGGTTGATCGCGTAAACAGTGTTAGGGAAAGGCGTGTGGATGAACATGACGTCATTAACAATCAGAGGACCGCCCTCGTGACCACGCAGAACGCCGGTAGAGAAAGACCATGCAGGTTGCAGGTTTTTAACGTTTTGAGTATTGATTTCTGACAGTTTGCTATAACGAGTACCGGCATAATCGCCACCCCAAGTTGCCCAGTTAGCAGGGTCTTGAGTCAGTTTTTCTACGTCGTTGTTCGCAGTTGATACTACTGGTGCAGCAAGTAAAGTAGCTACTGCTGAAGCAAGCAGCCAGTTTTTTACAGGCTTCATATGTTTCCTCCCGGTAATCTGCTGAAAGACAGAGTACGTTTTATATTGTTAAGACTAATATTAGTTTTCAAAGCTTTGAGTTGGATGACAGTCTTCTGTGTCTTTAATCGGCTGACGCCGTGCCCAGTTGGAAAGCCAAACCAGTTGCGTAAATTGAAGGATTTTCTCCTAAAAGTCAACCTGAATAACGCTTGTGCCGACCCGGTTTACGAATAAGTCCAGGTCAAATAATAGTTTACCGAATCATTGCTTAAATGCCAGGCAGAATTATTGTGCTAGTTTTTATGACAGATTTACTGGTTTTAGCGTTGTTTATCTTAATTTTCTGAGTTGAGATCAAAGTTCAAGATGGTGATCTGGTGGCATTTAGTAACAAGTATGGGATTCGATGAATTTTGCCAAGCAGTTCATTTAAGTTAATGGCAGAGGGCTAAGCAAAATTTATCCCCAAGCCACCTAGTCCGCAATAACCTTGCGGGATTTTGGCTAGATATTGTTGATGCTCGTCTTCTGCATAATAAAAAATGGCTGCCTGGCGGATTTCGGTAGTGATACAGCCTAAGCCAGCGGCTTGCAGTTTGGCCTGATAGTGCTCGCGGGTTTTTAGGGCAATCTCTTGTTGCGCATCATCGAAAAAATCAATGCTGGAGCGGTATTGAGTGCCGACATCGTTGCCCTGACGCATGCCTTGAGTTGGGTTGTGCGATTCCCAAAAAAGCTGTAGCAAATCTTGGTAGCCGATAATGTTCGGATCGAAAATAACCCGCACGACTTCGTTATGCCCCGTCATGCCGGTACAAATTTCCGCATAGCTGGGATTGGGCGTGTAGCCACCGGCATAACCAACCGTGGTGCTAAATACTCCTGCTTGTTGCCAAAATTTGCGCTCCGCCCCCCAAAAGCAACCCATGCCAAATTGCGCCAGTTGCATGTGGGCTGGAAATGGCGGCACGATAGGGTTGCCGGTCACAAAATGCTGTATGGCGGTTGTCATGGGTTGAGCTCTGCCGGGTAAGGCTTGCTCTGGTTGGGGTAGGGTGGTTTTATTAAATAAAAAACTCATGGTGTATTGATCCGATGTCGAATGAAGCGAGCAGGAGGATTATAATCCCTGGTCTGCTTAAAACTTGCCATAACAAAATGAATCAACAAGACTGTTTAATACGTTTTTTATTTGAAGAACTAGGGGTGCGGGGTGAATGGGTGCGGCTTGAAAAAAGCTGGCAACAAGCTAAACAGCATCAAACTCTAGTTAATGCTGCCGTTGAATCGCAATTAGGCCAGGCGTTGGCAGCGGTTGTACTATTGTCGGCGACCATCAAATTTAAAGGGTCTATGGTCATGCAGATTCAGGGGGGCGGAGAATTAAAAGCGTTGGTGGCGCAATCCACCAACGAACGCATGATACGCGGCTTGGTACGAAGTGAAGTTCAAGTTAATGGCGCTAACCTGCAACAGATGATAGGCGAGGGCGGCCGGTTGGTGTTGACGGTGGAGTCTGAAAATGCCCAGCCTTATCAAGGTGTTGTTGGTTTGGATCAGCAAGATTTGGCAGGCGCATTGCGGACTTATTTTAATCAATCCGAACAACTCGATACCCGTTTATGGCTGTTTGCTAATGAAACCTGCGCCGCAGGTTTGTTCATTCAAGAACTGCCGGGCGAGCATCACGATAAATCCGATTGGCAGCATATCGAAATACTGGCAAATACCGTCACTGAAGAAGAAATATTGACGCTGGATTGTGAGCAACTGCTGCACCGATTATTTCATGAGGAAGTGGTTAGGCTTTACGAGCCAGAAGGTGTTGAATTTAAGTGTAATTGCTCCCGGCAGAAAATCGGCAGTACTTTGGCAGCATTGGGGCGGTCAGAGTTGGAGGCTATATTGCAAGAACGTAAGACCATAGAAGTGGATTGTCAGTTTTGCGGCGAGCAGTATCTGTTTGATAAAGTCGACGTGGAAAATCTGCTCACTAATCCAGATAGCATTGAGAACGACTCATCGACTCGGCACTGAGGTTGCCATGCATAAAATTAAACGCTATTTTCGTCTGTGCCTAATGGCTTTATTTCTGATAACACAGACGGGTTGTTTGGAATGGTTGCACGCCTACCAGACCTATTTGCAAATGGCAGAATTCGATCGCTATTTTACAGTAACGGCAGTAGACGACTTTACCGTGCACTTTAAAGAACCAAGGCTGTATGCTGACGACTTTATTGCTTTAGCCAAGTTGCATGCCACCACTGAAGAGCAAACGCCAGATGGCAAGCATTGGCGCTATTGGTTTCGTAAACTCGACCAAAACAGTCAGTTGGAGAAGCCGGAAATTAGTTTTTATGTGGATTTGGTTTTTAACAAGGAAGACGAAGTTACCGAGATGTCGTTTTCAAAAATGTTTTTGCAAATTGCCCCATCTGAGTTTCTTGAAGCCTCATTTAGATCCTTGGGAGGAGCCGATATTAATGAAGGCAAAAGACAGTTAAGGGCTAAAGCAGAATTTGTGGGTAAAGTTTCGGCTGAATTACCGAAAAAAGCCGCTGTAGTTGCACATCTGGGTAAGCCTTTGGAAATCACGGATGAGGAAAAGCAGGAAATTTATAAATATCATTTTCGCCTCGATGTGCGGGATATTGAAGAAGGCTATGAAGACAGAGCCTTGAGTGAGGTTAGGTTGACGTTTGATAAAGCCACTACCGAGTTAGAGAAAATGGCTGGTCGTTTTGCCGGGTTGAAAATTTCAATCAATTATCGCAATTTTCAGGAAGAAGATGACAATAAGGCAGAGGCTTTGTAAGCTCGAACCCGGTGTTGGCGGTAGAGTTTTTCTCTGGGCAATACTCACTAAATTTCGCCCACCTGTTTGACAAAGGTGGACGGAATTTTAGAGCGCTTTATTCTTTCCATGCGCCAAAATAAAAAAGATCCTCTAAAGGCTTTCGAGAGCGTTCTTTTAATTCTGTTTGCATAAGTTCGGAGTTTAATTGCTCAGCCGGTGCTTGGTAACCCACTGCAATGACCGACATAGGCGTACAGTTATCGGGTAAATTGAAAAGTTGTCGGCATTTTTCGGCGTCAAAGCCGCCCATCTGGTGTGTGATCAAGCCCATTGCGGTAGCTTGCAGGCACAAACTGATACTGGCAGCACCTGTATCGTATGATGACCAGCGATTAGGTTTATCATTATGAGCAAATTCATGCATGGCCACTGAGAGAATTAACATGGGTGCATTTTGAGCCCACAGCTGATTTTTTTCACCCAAACTGCCGAGTAATTTTTCCCAGGCTCTGGTGTCACTGGATTTATTGCAAACAAGAAACCGCCAGGGTTGATCATTAAAGCAAGACGGGGCCCAGCGAGCCGCTTCCAGCAAGGCATCTATTGTTTGCTGGTCTATAAATTTGTCTGCAGCAAAAGAGCGCGGACTCCAGCGATTCTCAATGATGTCATGGAGTGGAACGCTGCTAACAGCTGGTTTGGTTTGCATGAGAGTTACCTTCAGTGAATCTTTTCTGGAGGCTTTAGCGTAGCACAAACGCTGTTGTCACAGCCATGAGCCATAAAATTTACAAACGAGTACAGCGGCAATATTCCTTTTGTTTAGGCTTGTAATCAACAGCCTGGGTTTGGGCTGTGCCAATATTTGCATACAGCGGCTATAAAAGTGCTAGCTTTGTATTTACTTTCGCTATTCCATCAACCAGACTCTGGAACTTCAACCATGAAAACCCTAGCTACTAGCGTTGCGATTTGGGCGTCTATATTTTCACCCAGCTTGAGTGCAATGTTTCTGAGCTTAACTTTTTCCTCGATTGGGTTGTCTGAATGATGCTATGCACTAAAAGCCCCTGGGCGCAGTTTTTCATTACCCTATTAAATTGCGAAAGCTAAAACCATAAATCATGGCTATTCCTATGTTAAACAGGCGTTGTCCGGCTATGTTGATTAGCGCTCCGGCTTCCGGTCAAGGCAAAACCACAATTACCGCGGCATTGGCTTATTACCATCGCAGCCAAAATCGTAAAGTGCGAGTCTTTAAAGCTGGACCGGATTTTATTGATCCGCAAATTTTGGCGTATGCATCAGCTGATTCTGTGTATCAACTCGATCTGTGGATGATGGGTGAAGCGCATTGCCGCGAATTGTTATATCACGCTGCCAGCGAGGCTGATGTGATTCTGATCGAAGGCGTGATGGGCTTGTACGATGGTGATAGCAGTAGCGCCGATCTGGCGCAAACTTTTGCTGCAGTGGCCTATGGTTTGGCGAATTACCGCTCGCATTTGGCATTCGCCGGGGTGATTGCCAACAAGGTTGGCAGCATTGGTCATGCCCAATTGCTGCAAGAAGCGCTGCCCGCCAGCATGACTTTTTTGGTCGCTATGGCCAAGGATGCAGGTGTCGGCTTGCCGTCCCGTCATTTGGGGTTACTGCAAGCTGATGAAATCGTCGATCTGGATCTGGATCTGCGCCTGCAACGTGCCGCGCAATTGTTGACGGAATACACTCCTTGTCGGCTGCCTGAGCCGGTGGTTTTTAGTCCTGTCGAAATAGTGCAACTACCGCGTTTGTTGGCTGGCAAACGGATTGCGGTAGCCCGTGATGCGGCATTTTCATTTATCTATCAGGCTAATCTGGATTGTCTGCGAGACTTGGGCGCTGAGCTGCTGTTTTTTTCACCGCTGGCAGATCAAATCTTGCCGGAAGTCGACAGTATCTATCTACCCGGCGGTTACCCCGAGCTACATTTGCAAACCCTGGCCAATAACAAGGCTATGAAGCAAGCTTTGAGTGAGCATCACATGGCGAACAAACCAATTTACGCAGAATGTGGCAGCTTTCTGTATTTACTGAGTCGTCTGGTAGACAAAGATGGCCATGCAGCCGAGATGGCGGGTCTGTTGCAGGGTAGTGCGCGTATGCAAAGCAAATTGGTAAATCTGGGTATGCACAGCCTGCATTTGGAGCATGGTGAAAGCCGTGGTCACAGTTTTCATCATTCACAACTGGAAACCGATATGGCTATTTTTACAATGTCTATACCGCAACGTTCGCGAGGCCGTGCCGAAGGGTTTTACCGTGACGGCTCGTTGCAGGCGTCGTATCTGCATCTATATTTTCCGTACAACCCGCAAGCGGCTGCAGGATTGTTCTTGTAAGTGAACTGGAGAAGCTTGCGCATTGTGTTTACAGTGGTTGGGTATGTAAAGTCCGTTCATGCCGCCATGATTCCAATATCCACGCATCCAGGCTCATCTCAGCTAGGAAATACAGCCCTTTGTTCAGGCTCATGTGTCATTGGACAAGGCTAAGGATTGACAATCCCAAAAAAAGCCTTAAAATGCCGGTTCTTCCCCGATTACGAGGGAATGCCGAGGTGGTGAAATTGGTAGACGCGCTAGCTTCAGGTGCTAGTAGGGGTAACCCTGTGGAGGTTCAAGTCCTCTCCTCGGCACCATCACTTATGTTTCCTTAGTTTTCAGTAACTTAGGAGGTAAAAACAAAGGTAATGGTATACACGTTCTTTGCTCTATTTGTAGTGTGAGCTTCTGATTATTTCTCTCTCGTTTTCTACGTCTTGCAAGAAGCGAGCAGTTGCCTTTACGTCCTCCTTATATCGTAACTCATTAGCCTCTTTTCGTTCTTTTTCTGCTTTCTTAATCTTTGCGCTTAAAACTGCTATGCGCTTGGCGTGTGCGCTTTCTTTTTCCTTGAGTTGCTGCTTTGCAAGCTCTTGGCTCCTTGCAATCTCTTCTTCTGTTTTTACTTTGTAAACTAATATACATGTCCTGCCGCTTTGTGTGCGGCCATTGTCACGACTGGGTCGTGTCATATCTGTTACCGTTTTGGTCGATGTATGCAAATATGTCGGCATTAGCGCATGTAAGCGTTAAGCAAAGTAAAGTGATGGTTTTTAATAGGAATGGCTGTGCTTAACTGTGGATAGTGCCTTGTCTCTAGTGTGGTATCAAGAAAAAGAAAAACAACCGATGAGACGAAATACCGGCCGACAAAGCCGAACAGATTTTCAGCGAACATAAATCGATTTATGGCTCACGCCGGTTATCCGATGAATTGAACAAACAAGGCTTTACCGTGGGGCGATTTAAAACGCGACGTCTGATGCAAGAACGAGAGTTGGCTGTACGTTATACCCAAGGGGGCAGACCCCCCAAAAAATTCAAAGTAACGACAGACAGTAATCATGATGAGACGATTTCGCCCAATCGGCTTAATCGACAATTCAAGGTTGCTAAACCTAACCCAGTCTGGACAACGGATATCACCTACGTCTGGACCTTACAAGGCTGGCTTTACGTGGCTGTGGTCATCGATTTATTTTCCCGCCAAGTGGTGGGTTGGGCGATTGATGATCATATAGCCAGAGGGCACAAGTGCGGACTTCGCTCTGTGTCAGGGCCTTGCAAATACCCAAAGGGCACAAGTGGCTTTTTGGCGCCGTAAACCACCACCTGGCCTGCTACATCACTCAGATCGTGGTAGCCAGTATGCCAGCCACGATTACCGAGAACATTTGGCAGTGATGGGCATGGAGCAAAGCATGAGTCGCAAGGGTAATTGTTGGGAGGGTCTGCCCCTTGGGTATAATTCGCCAACCGAACGATTTTTCCGTAGTTTGAAACATGAACAGCTTCATTACGAAACATTCAAAACCCAGGATACAGCGAAACTGAGCGTGATCGATTATTTAGCTTTCTACACTGGGCTATCAATCCCCGCTTGAATTCGAACGGGAATATTTTAAACACGCTGCCTGAATAAGTGTCCGGTTTTTGTTGACCATTACATGGTTAAGGCGGCTTAATAGCTTTTGCCGCGCAATTACTGGCTATGTAGTTTTTCCTGCAACCATATTTTAATAAGTGACTGGTATGGCACATCCCGAGAATTTGCTGCTGCTTTGATCGAATCAAGTAGGTGCTGAGGAAGTCGCAGTGAAATCGTTTTTGTCGTTGGCTTTAAGTTCGGGAGCACTATTCGCTGCGCTTTCGTCCAATCCAGATAATCAGTGGAGTCATGATTTTCCCAAAATGCCTGTTCTTCCGCTTCATTTAAAAATTCGGGAACTGTTTTAAGTTGTTTGTTCATAAATAGTACGCTCCTTTCTGTGCATGTCTCTGGCTGATATAACGCGTATTTTTTCGCCAGCATTACGCAGAGTGAAAGTGATATGCAATGTCCTGTCTTCATTTGTCTTGCCGAGTGCGTGAAAGCGACACTCGGCAAGGCTGTGTTTGGTATCGTCAATTACAAGGAGTGGTTCATTGAAGAAAATCTGCTCTGCTTCGGCCATTGAAACGCCGTGTTTGTCGTTTTTGCGAAAGCTTCCTTCATCCCAATCAAAAGCCGTAATTTTAGTAAGATCCATCATGTTTGTATATTATGAAGATATACATTCATGGTCAAGTATATTTATGTGGGATGTATTGGAGGGTTTTTGATTGATAGTTTCCAATGTACTTATACATTAGTCATCCTGCGAGATAGCTCTTGGTTTGACTTGAATTCAGGCTATAGAACAAATTCTGTTTAATTCTATTCTCCCCTCCTAAGCACTTAATCGCACCACTCAAGTGCAAAAAATCCACAAAGTGTTTCATTTTTGGGCGTGTTGTTTGAGTTTATTTCGATATGGCAAAATAAATCGTGCTATCAGTTACAAGCTAATGAGCATGCAAGGTAATGATTTACATATAAAATATAAATAGAGTGCCGAAATAATTACAACTTGGCATTCAGTTTGCTTTGTATATTGCAACGCTCCAAAGTAGGAGCCACATTTTTCGCTCGCAGTAGAGCTAACCAGACAAAGGCGTCTGTTGTGTATGGGTTTTACCCGTCTCACAACGACGCCTTTTTTATTTTCTGTTGCTTTTAGGACTTCACTATGAAAAACACCAAAACCTGTATTCAGAACAAGCTTTTACTGGCCTTGTCAGCCACATTACTTATGTCAGGCTTGGGATTAGCCCCTGATGCAACCGCGGCCGGCAAACTGGAAAAAGAAGATTTGAAATTTGGCTTTATCAAACTCACTGATATGGCGCCGTTAGCGGTAGCCGCAGAAAAAGGCTTTTTTGAAGACGAAGGTTTGTTCGTACAAATCGAAGCTCAAGCTAACTGGAAAGTGTTATTGGATCGGGTCATCAATGGCGAGTTGGATGGTGCGCATATGCTGGCCGGTCAACCTTTAGGGGCCGCGATTGGTTTTGGCACCAAAGCCGACATTATTACCGCCTTTAGCATGGATTTAAACGGCAACGCCATCACCGTCTCAAACGACATCTGGAATCAGATGAAACCGCATCTGCCGATGGAGGCTGGTAAACCGGTGCATCCGATTAAAGCCGATGCCTTAAAGCCTGTGGTCGAGCAATATAAAAAGGCTGGCAAGCCATTCAATATGGGCATGGTATTCCCGGTCTCCACACATAACTACGAATTACGTTATTGGTTGGCGGCGGGTGGCATCAAGCCCGGTTATTACGCACCACCGCAAGATATTAGTGGTCAAATCAATGCCGACGCACTGTTATCGGTAACACCGCCACCGCAAATGCCGGCGACTTTAGAAGCTGGCACCATTTACGGCTATTGCGTGGGTGAGCCGTGGAATCAACAAGCGGTTTTTAAGGGTATAGGCGTGCCGGTGGTGACGGATTATGAGATATGGAAAAACAATCCGGAAAAAGTATTTGGCGTCAGTCAAGTCTGGGCCGACAAATATCCCAATACCCATAAAGCGGTAGTCAAAGCCTTAATTCGCGCCGCGATGTGGCTGGATGAGGATAACAACAAAAATCGTAAAGAAGCCGTGGAAATTTTGGCGCAAAGCCAGTATGTGGGCGCCGATGCAGAAGTATTGGCTAATAGTATGACTGGCACTTTCGAATACGAAAAAGGCGACAAACGCCCGATGCCGGATTTCAACACCTTTTTTCGTAACAACGCCACCTATCCGTATTACAGCGATGCGATCTGGTATCTGACTCAAATGCGTCGCTGGGGTCAAATCAACGAATTCAAACCTGATAACTGGTATTTGGAAACCGTGAAAAAAGTTTACCGCCCGGATATTTACATGGCAGCGGCTAAAGAATTAGTGGCGGAAGGCAAAGCTAAAGCCAGTGATTTCCCCGCTGAATCTGAATCCGGCATCAAGCCACCACAATCAGGTTTTATCGACGGCATCGTCTACGACGCCAGCAAGCCTAACGATTATCTGGCTAAATTCGCCATCGGTTTGAAAGCCAAGCAAACCGTATCCGGCGGCAAGGTTGTGGAATAACTAACTCTGATGGAGGCTCTGAAAATGGATTTCATTTGATACAGGGATGTGTCTTTTTTATGAGTTTCGACGACTTGCTACGGTGATTTTTATGGTTCCCATGCTCTGCGTGGGAATCCACTAGAGGACGCTCCAGCGTCCCTAACCGCAAAGCGGTTCAAGATGCGTTCCCACGCGGAGCGTAGGAACGATAAAAGTCACCCCGGTGCTCGGCGCGGCATAAGGGGAATAAAACCCAATAAGGCCAGGGATGCAAACAGATTTCATCAAAAAACACAGATAGGTAATCACGATGAGTAACAAACTAATTAAATTTTTCAATATCACCGGCCTGACCTGGTTTGTGCCGTTGGTCAAAATGGCTGCGGGTGAAAACCCTAGCCAACAAATCCGCCAACTGTGGTTAATCATGGGGGTGCCCATTATTGCCTTTATCTTGTTTCTGGGGTTGTGGAGTGTTTCTGCCGCCCGCATCAATACCAGTCTGGGCACCATTCCTGGCCCGGTGGCGGTTTGGCATGAGGCGGAAGGCTTAGTTGACGAACATGCTGCCGAACGGTTGAAAAAGGCCGAATTTTATCAACGTCAGGATGAGCGTAATCAGAAAAAACTGGTTGAAGATCCAAAGGCAGAAATCAAGTTTCGTCCCTATACCGGTAAATCGACTTATCTGGACCAAATCATTACCAGTTTAGTTACCGTATTCGCCGGTTTTCTGATCGCTACAGTGCTGGCGGTGCCATTGGGTATTTTGTGTGGCATGAGTCCTATATTCAACACGGCTATCAATCCATTGATCCAGATTTTCAAGCCGGTATCGCCACTGGCCTGGTTGCCGATTGTGACGCTGGTGGTCAGTGCTTTGTATGTCACCACGGACGATTCCTGGTTTGCCAAATCGTTTATCACCTCTGCGGTAACGGTAACCTTATGCTCGTTGTGGCCGACGCTGATCAACACCGCTGTTGGCGTATCTTCTGTTGATAGAGATTTGATCAATGTTGGCAAAGTGTTACGGCTGGATTGGCCTACCCAAATCAAACGCATCATTCTGCCATCGGCACTGCCTTATATTTTCACCGGCATGCGTTTGTCGCTGAGCGTGGGCTGGATGGTATTGATTGCCGCCGAGATGCTGGCGCAAAACCCGGGCTTAGGTAAATTCGTTTGGGATGAATTTCAGAACGGCAGTTCTAATTCCCTGAGTCGCATCATGGTGGCGGTATTCACTATCGGCATCATTGGTTTCATTCTCGATCGCATCATGCAGTCGTTACAAGCCGTGTTCTCGTTCAGCAAAATCTAAGGCGAAATTTATGAGCTCAGCAGCCCAAGCAAAAATTATCGACCTGGCCGTGCATAAGCAGGAAAGTGCCAGAATTCAACTAGTTGACTATCAGGCTCCTGCCTTGCTGACAGTCAAAGATGTTTGCAAGTCTTATGGTGAAGGCAAGCAGAAAACCTCGATTCTGAAAAATATTAATCTGGATATCAAAGACGGGGAATTCATCGCCATCGTTGGATTTTCCGGTAGCGGTAAAACCACGCTTATTTCTATGATTGCCGGTTTGATTCAGGCTGATAGCGGCGAATTATTGAAAAATGGCCTACCTATCAGCAAACCTGGCCCTGATCGTGGGGTGGTGTTTCAAAACTATTCATTGATGCCGTGGTTAACGGTTTACGAAAACGTGGCGCTGGCGGTTGATACGATTTTCAAAGACTGGACGCCAGAGCAACGCCGTGCTCATACCGAAAAATACGTCAACATGGTTAACCTGGGTCGGGCTATGGATAAAAAGCCGGGCGAATTGTCCGGTGGCATGCGGCAACGCGTCAATGTGGCGCGTGCCTTAGCGGCTAACCCCGACATTCTGTTACTGGATGAACCACTTAGCGCGTTAGATGCTTTGACTCGCGGTAACTTGCAGGATGAGATTCTGCAAATCTGGGAGCAAGATAAGAAAACCGTCATTCTGATTACCAATGATGTTGACGAAGCCATCTACATGGCTGATCGGGTAATTCCGCTCAACCCCGGTCCGGATGCGACTTTCGGTCCGGATTTTGTGATCAATCTGGAACGTCCACGCGATCGTACTGCACTGAATCATAACGAAGAATTCAAACATCTACGTGCCGAGATCACCCGATATTTAATGGATATTGGTATGCAGAAAACGCAGGAAGACAGTAGCGATAAGATCAAATTGCCGGATGTACGGCCCAATACCAGCAACGATTGGAAACTGGATACTTCGGCCTTGAAGCCCAAGCCGAATGATTTGGGCAAACCACGCTACCTGGAGTTTACCCAGTTATCGAAAATCTATCCGACACCTGACGGTAACAGCACAGTTAAAGTGGTGGACGGTTTTGATTTGAAAATGAAAAAAGGCGAGTTCATTTCCATCATTGGCCATTCAGGTTGCGGCAAATCCACGGTGTTGTCGATGACGGCCGGATTAAACGAAATTTCCGAGGGTGGCATTATTCTTGACAACCGCGAAATCGACGGCGCCGGTCCGGATCGCGGTGTGGTATTTCAGGCGCCCAGTTTGTTTCCCTGGTTGACAGCATTTGAAAACGTCATGCTGGGGGTGGACAAGGTTTACCCGCACGCCTCACAAACAGAGCGCGATGACATCGTCGAATACTATCTGACCAGGGTCGGTTTGACGGATTCAATGTACAAAAAAGCTGCCGACCTATCCAACGGTATGCGGCAACGGGTAGGTATTGCCCGCGCTTTTGCCTTGTCACCAAAATTATTGTTACTGGATGAACCCTTCGGCATGCTGGATTCGTTGACCCGTTGGGAATTGCAGGAAGTGTTAATGGATGTCTGGGAACGTACTCATGTGACGGCGATTGTAGTAACGCATGATGTTGACGAAGCCATTTTGTTGGCCGATCGGGTGGTGATGATGACTAATGGTCCGCACGCCAAAATCGGCAAAATCGAGGAAATCGATTTACCCCGGCCACGTAGCCGTAAAGCTTTGCTGGAACACCCCGACTACTACCGCTACCGCGAAAGTTTGCTGACTTTTTTGTCTGAGTGCGAACACAGCCATTAATTGTTTTAACTCATATTTTTATCTTCTCAAGGGGGCTTTATGCCGAAAAAAACCGTTCAGACATCGGTACGACTAATGCCAGCAGCATTGCTGTCGTTATCCGCCTCCAGCATGCCGGTACAGGCCGACTTTACCAAGGAAGTGGAAGACGCCTTGAATTTTTATGACAATGGCAACAAAGGCGCGGTAAACATGGATTTGAGATATCGCTGGGAAAATGTCAATCAGGATGCCGGTCCTGTTATTCCAGGATCTAATCCACCCAGAACAGTGGAAACGGCTAATGCCAATACCGCGCGTCTGCGTTTGGGTTATTTAACACCCACATTTTACGATTTGCAGGCATTTGCCGAATACGAAGGTAACTATGCCATGCAGGAAGATTATAACAGTACCCGTAATGGCCGTACCCAATACTCCGTCGTCGCCGATCCGGATAAGAGTGAACTGAACCAGTTTTGGTTGAGCTATAAAGGTATCCCGGATACCTTGGCAAAAGTGGGTCGCCAACGTATCAAGCTGGATGATGATCGCTTTATTGGTAACGTCGGCTGGCGACAAATGGAGATGACTTATGACTCTGTGTTGCTGATAAACCAGAGCCTTCCCGGTCTGACCGTCAAGGCCGGATATTTTGATAGTGCGCGCACCATATTTTCTACCAAGGAGAAGATGAACTCACCGATTTTGAATCTGAATTACAAAGTGGGGGAGTGGGGTAATTTGATTGGCTACGGCTATTGGCTGGATTTTCGTGAGCAGGAAAATTACGCCAAATCATCGCAATCTTATGGTCTGGGTTTTGAGGGCAAATCCCCGAAATTCTTCGACACTGTGAGTGCTATCTATGATGCAGAATGGAGTAATCAATCCAATTATGGCGACAATCCGAATCACTATCAGGTTGATCGTTTCAAATTTTTAGGCGGCGCAACGGCTTACAACGTGACACTGTCGGGCGCGATGGAGCAGTTGAATGGGTTGGGTTATAGCAATAATAAGGTTACGAATAATGGCAGTACCTACAAATCGTTCCAGACGCCTTT
Organism: Methylomonas lenta; assembly: GCF_001644015.1. Classification (GTDB taxonomy): domain Bacteria; phylum Pseudomonadota; class Gammaproteobacteria; order Methylococcales; family Methylomonadaceae; genus Methylomonas; species Methylomonas lenta. The sequence goes on along the minus strand of NZ_LUUI01000087.1, from coordinate 4,417 downwards.
AGGTACCAACCATGCTTTCCAGGGTTGGGCCGATTTGTTTCTGACTACGCCTGCGAATGGTATTCGCGATGTGTTTGCTACCGCCAGCTACAAAATGATGAACGACAGTTTGATTTTTACCGGTGTTTATCATGACTTTTACGATGATACCGGCGTGGTGCAATACGGTAATGAATGGGATTTTTCTGTGATGAAAAAATTCGGCAAGCACTATTCTTTGTTAGCCAAATACGCTAATTACAACGCCGATAGTTTTGGCACTGATACGCAGAAAATCTGGTTAGAGGCGGATGTGAGTTTTTAGGCTATGGCTCTAGAGGTGGGCTGGGTTGAATGACATGAAACACGGCATGCAAAAGTTTTTGTGCCGGGTTTCGCTATGCCCCGCCTACATGTCCTTCATCTTCATTCGAGTACACTCATCATGAAACAAAAACTTGTCGTCATCGGCAACGGTATGGCCGGTATGCGTGCGGTTGACGAGTTGATCCAACTCGCAGCGGAAAAATATGACATCACTGTATTCGGCAGCGAGCCGCATGGAAATTACAATCGCATTATGCTGACGCCGGTGTTGTTCGGTGCTAAAAGCCTCAGCGACATCATGATTCATGATTTAGCCTGGTACCAGCGCAATAATATTAGCCTGCATTGCGGGGCAGATAAAACTGTGGTCGCAGTGGATAGAGTGAATCGCAGGGTGATTAGTCAAGACGGTACTGTGGCCGAATACGATAAGCTGTTAATTGCTACTGGATCGTTGCCATTAATGCTGGATATTCGCGGGCGAGAAGTAGAAGGTGTCATGGGGTTTCGCGATATTGCCGATGTCGAAACCATGATTGAAAAATCCCAGACCAAACAGCACGCGGTGATACTGGGTGGTGGTTTACTGGGGCTGGAAGCGGCCAACGGTCTGATGCAACGCGGTATGCAGGTTACGGTAGTCAACCGGGCCGGACATCTATTAAATCGGCAATTGGATGTTCAGGCCGCCGGTTTTCTAAAGCGAGAACTAGAAAGTAAGGGGATAGAATTTCGCTTGGGGGTGACGATTACAGAAGTGATCAGCGCAAACCAGCATATCTGCAAAGTCAGGCTCAGCGATAACACTCTCTTAGAGGCTGATATCCTGGTGATGGCCACCGGGATTCAACCCAACATCCGCTTGGGAATGGAGATGGGTTTAGCCTGCGAGCATGGCATTATCGTCAATGATCATCTACAAACCAGCGATCACAGAATTTATGCGATTGGAGAATGTGTACAACATCGCGGCGAAGTATTTGGCTTGGTAGCGCCGGTGTATGAACAGGCCAAGATTTGTGCGCAACAATTGGCCGGACAAGCATCCGCTGCTTACCAAACATTGCTGGCGGCAACCATGTTAAAAGTCACCGGCATTGATCTATTTTCGGTTGGCGACTTTGAAGGCGATGCAGATTGTCAGCAGCAGGTGCTGGTTGATCATGTGTTAGGTGTGTACCGCAAAATTGTTTTAAAAAACAATATCATCGTAGGCATGATCATGTATGGTGATACTAGTGATAGCGCCTGGTATTTGAGGCTGATAAAAAACAATATCAATGTTACCGCCATTCGCGATAAATTGATTTTTCAGCCGATCGAGTTGGCTGCCTGAGGACCCCAGGATGAATCCGAATAGCATTAAAACCACTTGCCCTTATTGCGGCGTGGGGTGTGGCATTGAGGCGACTGTGCTGGATGCCGGACAACATATCGTTAGCATCAAGGGCGATGATCAGCATCCGGCTAATTTCGGTAAGCTGTGTTCAAAAGGTGCAACCTTGGGAGATACGGTGAGTCTGGAAAATCGCTTGCTGTATCCGGAAATTAACGGTCAGCGCAGCGATTGGGACAGTGCGCTGACGCTGGTTGCGCAACGATTTAACCGTATCATTGCCGAACATGGCCCGGATGCGGTGGCGTTTTATGTTTCGGGGCAGTTACTGACTGAAGATTATTACGTTGCTAACAAACTGATGAAAGGCTTTATCGGTTCGGCCAATATCGATACCAATTCCAGGCTGTGCATGTCCTCGGCGGTCACCGGTTACAAGCGTGCTTTCGGCGCCGATATGGTGCCATGTTCTTACGAAGATTTGGAACAGGCCAAGTTAATCGTGTTGGTGGGTTCCAATGCTGCTTGGTGCCACCCGATTGCCTTTCAGCGTATTCGGCGGGCTAAGGAACAAAATCCGGCTTTGAAGGTTGTGGTCATCGATCCACGGATGACCAGCAGTTGCGATATTGCCGATTTACATCTGGCCATTAAGCCCGGTATGGATGGCTTGTTGTTCAACGGTTTGTTAGCGTATTTGGCTGAAACGGATACGCTGGATCAAGATTTTATCAATACTCACTGCGTAGGTTTTGCCGAAAGCTTGGCTGCGGCACAAGCCAGTGCGGGCGATTTTGCACAGTTGGCCGCCAACTGCGGCTTAGCGACGCATGATCTGGCGCAACTGTTTGCCTGGTTTGCCAGTACATCTAAAGTGGTAACCGTGTATTCGCAGGGCATCAATCAATCCAGCTCCGGTTCGGATAAATGCAATGCCATCATCAACTGCCACTTGGCTAGCGGTAAAATCGGCAAGCCCGGCAGCGGGCCGTTTTCATTTACCGGTCAACCGAATGCCATGGGTGGGCGGGAAGTCGGCGGATTGGCGAATACTTTGGCGGCGCATATGGATTTGGAAAATCCGCTGCATGTCGATCGAGTGGGTCGATTCTGGGGCAGCGATCGGGTTGCTAACCAGCAAGGTTTGAAGGCGGTTGATTTATTTGATGCGATTGCTGCAGGCAGCATCAAAGCCGTGTGGATCATAGCGACCAATCCAGTCGCATCGATGCCGGATGCTGATAAAGTGAAACGAGCTTTGCAACAATGCGAGTTTGTGGTGGTGTCGGATTGCATCGCCAATACCGATACCATCGCGCTGGCACAGGTAAAGTTACCTGCTAGTGGCTGGGGTGAAAAAGACGGCACCGTCACCAATCTGGAACGGCGTATTTCTCGGCAGCGGCCAATATTTAACCCGTACGGCGAAGCCAGGCCCGACTGGTGGATTATCAGCCAGGTTGCCAGCCGCATGGGTTTTGCCGGGTTTGCCTACCAAACGAGTGCCGATATTTTTAGAGAGCACGCCGCATTATCCGGTTTTGAAAATAACAGTGAATATGGCAAACGCGGCTTTGATATTTCTGCCTTTGCTGATATCGAGCAAGATCAATATGATGCTTTGCCTCCCATACAATGGCCGGTAACAAAAACTTCTAGTGCCGGTAGCGTGCGATTGTTTGGCGATGGACAATTTTATACCGATACAGGTAAAGCCCGTTTTATGGCTATTGTTCCGCGAGGTCCGGTCAATCAGCCCGATATCGACTATCCCTTTATCTTAAATACCGGTCGTCTGCGTGATCAATGGCACACCATGACGCGTACGGCTTTAGCCGCAAAACTCAATAGCCATCGCCCGGAGCCGCTGGTAGAAATCCATCCGGACGATGCGACTCGCTTGGGCTTAAAGCATCTGGGGCTGGCGCAAATCAAAAGCCACTGGGGCGAAATGCTGGCGCGGGTGGATATCACCCTATCCCAACAGCCCGGTAGTTTGTTTGTGCCTATGCACTGGACAGCACAACTCAGCAGTCTAGGCAGGGTAAACGCTTTGGTTAATCCGGTTGTTGATCCCTTATCCGGCCAACCAGAAAGCAAACAAACCCCTGTTAGCATTGAAGTTTGGCAACCTAAATGGCAAGCATTAGTTCTGTCAAGGCAGCCCTTGGATATAAGAGGTTGTGAATATCAGGTCAAAATTAAAGGTGATGGCTTTTGGCGTTATCAACTGGCCGGGCAAACAACTATTGCCGATTTACCCAACTGGAGTCGAGCAAACTTTCCGGGTTGCTCAGAGGAAGCAGACGATTTGTTGGAATTCAGGGATATCGATGTGGGTGATTATCGATTGGCACGCCTACAGGCTCAACAGTTATCGACTTATGTGTTTATTACTAATAAAGGCGAACTGCCAGAGCCCGGCTGGCTCTGCAGTCTGTTTGCCAAAACTGAACTCAATCGCAAGGAGCGTCTCAGTCTACTGAGTGGTCTGCCGCCGCAAGGTGAAATTGAGGTGGGAAGAACGGTTTGTTCCTGTTTTAGCGTCGGCGAAAAGACTATCTTGCAAGCCATCAAAACACATCAACTTGCCAGTGTAGCCGATATTGGCAGTTGTTTGAGCGCCGGCACCGGCTGTGGCTCCTGTGTGTCAGAGTTAAAAAGCTTATTGGATAGTGCTAAAAATTGATCATGATCATGCTCATAACCAGGGTGAGCAATGCTTATTTGCCCACCGTTTCTCTGGTTCCCACGCGTTGCGTCACTGCCATTAAG
>NZ_LUUI01000086.1 GCF_001644015.1 Methylomonas lenta | reverse complement strand
AATATCATATGCAAGAATCCTGTGTGGGTGCGGATTTATCCGCACCCACAGCTGACGAACTTGTTTCATGCGCATTCCTAAGCATAGCCTTCCGGGTTTTTACTTTGCCAATTCCAAGTGGCTTCCATCATTTGCTGTAAATCTCGTTCGGCTTGCCAGTTCATTTTTTCCAGCGCCAGTTTTGCATCTGCATAACAGGCAGCCACATCGCCTGGTCTGCGTGGAGTAATTTGATAAGGAACCGATTGACCTGTGACCGCGCTGAAGGTATTGATCATGTCCAGTACGCTATAACCGTTGCCGGTGCCAAGATTAAAGGCTTCGCAAACTGAGGAGTCGTCGCTTTGTTTCATCAGGTATTGCAGCGCTTTGATGTGGCCTTGGGCTAAGTCCACCACATGAATATAATCGCGCACGCCAGTACCGTCGTGTGTGGGATAGTCGTTACCGAATACCGAAAGGATGGGTAGTTTCCCAATGGCTACTTGTGACAGATAAGGCATTAAATTATTCGGGATACCGTTGGGGTCTTCTCCAATCAAGCCACTATGATGAGCGCCGATGGGGTTGAAATAGCGCAATATCGCTATTTTCCAGGGGTTTTGGCTGTTATTAAGGCCATCTGCAGCGCTGGTGTCGCGGAGGATTTCTTCGATGAATAATTTGGTGCGCCCATAAGGGTTGGTGGCTTGTAACGGGAAGCTTTCTGTAATCGGGACTGTTTGAGGGTCGCCGTAGACGGTGGCGGATGAACTGAATACCAGTTTTGTCAGGCCTTGAGCGGCCATGACTTCCAGTAATACTAAGGTGCCGGTAATATTGTTTTGATAATAGTGCAGCGGTTGTTGGCAGGATTCACCGACCGCCTTCAGGCCGGCAAAATGAATCACCGCATCGATGTTATATTGTTGGAAAATGCTGCTGAGAGCTTCTGCATCAGCGATGTCGGCTTGATGGAATTTAACCGATTGGCCGCTGATGGTTTCGATTCTGCGGATAGATTCGATTTTGCTATTGCAAAGATTGTCGACAATGACAACCTCAAAACCGTTGTCTAGTAATTCAACACAGGTATGGCTGCCAATGTAACCGGCGCCGCCGGTGACCAGAATCGTTTTTTTCATAGTTAAGATCCATTTGTTAGCGTTCTAGGATATCCAGACCGGCTTCATCAGATGCGATGCGAGCGGTATTATAATTTGGGTCACGTTGTAAGCCGGCAAAATCGAATAAGCCGGGATCCAGCATTTGTGATGGTGCGATATTTTGCAAGCTGGCAAAAATAGTTTCCAGGCGACCGGGAAATTGTTTGTCCCAACCTGCCAGCATTTGTTTCATGGCTTTGCGCTGCAGATTTTCCTGTGAACCGCATAGGTTGCATGGAATGATAGGGAATTGTTTAAACGCGGCAAAACGATTGATGTCTTTTTCCCGGCAATACGCCAATGGGCGGATGACGATATTTTGTTTGTCGTCACTGAGTAGTTTGGGCGGCATGGCTTTCAGTTTGCCGGCATAAAACATATTTAAAAAATACGTTTCCATGATGTCTTCACGGTGATGGCCCAGGGCAATCTTGGTGATATTGTGTTCTTTGGCAAAACCGTACAAAGTGCCGCGGCGCAGCCTGGAACAAAGGCTGCAGGTGGTTTTACCTTCGGGGATAATGCGTTTGACTATGCTATAGGTATCGTGTTCGATAATATGAAACGGTACACCAATCGACTGCAGATATTCTGGCAGCACATGCTCGGGAAAGTCGGGTTGTTTTTGATCCAGATTGACCGCGAGGATTTCAAAGTCTACCGGTGCCGTTTTTTGCAAATTTAGCAGTATATCCAGCAGGGTATAGGAATCCTTACCCCCCGACAGGCAAACCATCACTTTGTCGCCGTGTTCTATCATGTTGTAATCTGCAATGGCTTCGCCTACGTTACGGCGCAGACGTTTTTGCAGTTTATTAAATTGGGTGCGGGATTTTTGGGCTAAGTCGGTCATTGGATAGGGGAAAGAGTAGCCAGGACACCAGCCCTGGCTACGAAATATTAGCCGTTATAGCGTTGGAAAATCAGCGTGGCATTGGTGCCACCGAAACCAAAACTATTGGACATGATGGTGTTTAATGTCAGGTTATCTTGACGCTCGCGGACGATAGGAATGCCAGCGGCTGCAGGGTCAAGTTCAGTGATATTGGCAGATGCACTGAGGAAGTTTTCCTGCATCATCAACAAAGAATAAATGGCTTCGTTAACACCGGCAGCACCTAAAGCGTGCCCGGTTAACGATTTGGTTGAACTGACTGCGGGCAGGTTGTCGGTGCCGAATACATTACGTAAGGCTTCCAGTTCGCGGGTGTCACCAACCGGTGTGCTGGTGCCATGAGCATTGATGTAGTCGATTTTGCCGTCCACGGTTGCCATGGCTTGTTGCATGCAGCGAACTGCGCCTTCGCCTGAGGGTTGCACCATATCGTAACCGTCTGAAGTGGCGCCATAGCCAACCAGTTCGGCATAAATTTTGGCGCCGCGGGCTTTGGCGTGTTCCAATTCTTCAATCACCAGCACACCGCCACCGCCGGAAATCACAAAGCCATCACGTGTGGCATCGTAGGGTCTGGATGCGGTTGCAGGACTATCATTGTATTTGGAGGATAGGGCGCCCATGGCGTCGAATAATACCGACATGCTCCAATGCAATTCTTCGCCGCCACCGGCAAAGACGATATCTTGTTTATTCAATTGAATCAGTTCCATCGCATGGCCGATGCAATGTGCGCTGGTCGCGCAGGCAGAACTGATGCTGTAATTGACACCTTTGATTTTAAACGGTGTAGCCAAACAGGCGGTGTTAGTGCTGGACATGGCGCGCGGCACCATGTAAGGGCCGACTTTTTTCACGCCTTTAGAGCGTAGAATATCAGCCGCATCAACGATATTAGAGGTGGACGGACCGCCGGAGCCCATTACCAGACCCGTGCGGAAATTAGAAACTTGATCGTCAGTCAGATTGGAATCGGCGATGGCTTGTTGCATGGCAACATAGTTGTATGCGGCGCCATCGCCCATGAAACGCTTGATTTTTCGGTCGATGAATTGATCCAGATCGATGTTAAGCGGTCCATGTACATGGCTTCTAAAGCCCATTTCTTCGTAAACATCTGCATGCACAATGCCGGATTGCCCCGCTTTAAGTGATGCAACAACTTCATCTCGATTGTTGCCGATGCTGGAGACTATCCCCAATCCTGTTACAACTGCACGTCTCATGAGGTAAACCTTAAAAATCCTGAGTAGAAGTGAACAAGCCGACCCGTAAATCGGTGGCTTCATAAATTTGTTTGCCGTCTACTTCCATGGTGGCGTCAGCGATACCCATCACCAATTTGCGTAAAATTACCCGCTTGAGGTCAATTTTGTAAGTGACTTTTTTGGCAGTAGGCAGTACTTGTCCGGTGAATTTGACTTCACCGCAACCCAGTGCCCGGCCTTTACCAGGACCGCCCATCCAGCATAAGTAAAATCCAACTAACTGCCACATCGCATCCAGCCCCAGGCAGCCGGGCATGACCGGGTCGCCCTGAAAATGACAGTCGAAAAACCACAACTCAGGTGTGATGTCGAGTTCAGCTATGATTTGACCTTTACCATGTTTGCCACCCTCATCCGAGATATGCGTGATACGATCCATCATCAGCATGTTGGGAAGGGGGAGTTGCGCGTTTGTCGGGCCGTATAATTCGCCACGGCCGGACATTAATAATTCTTCGCGCGTGAAACTATGCTGTTTCTCCATTCAATATCTACCTAGGTTTATAAGCTAAAAACGCTGTCCATTATCTAATAGTCGGCTTAAAAAATCAGCTCAATTTTTAGCTTGGCTTTATTTCCAGGAGTAAATCGGAGATTTTAAAGCTGTTCCTATGGAGTTGATGTTGATAAATCATGGCATACATAATCACTGATGCGATATAGCCACGGGTTTCTTTATAGGGGATGGTTTCTATCCAAATATCAGCGGGCAAGGATTTGGTTTTGGGTAACCATTGCTTTACCCGGTATGGGCCGGCGTTGTATGCCGCCGTAGCCAATACAAAATGGTCGTTTAACTCATTTAATACTTTTTTAAAATAAAAGCTACCATAGCGAATGTTAGTGCCAGGAATGACTAGATTGTAATTGTTGCTCCAGTTTTCGTTCAATTCTGCGGCAATTTGTTTGGCTGTTTTTGGCATCAGTTGCATCAAACCCATAGCGCCAGCGGAGGAGCCGGCAAACTCGTCAAATGCGCTTTCCTGACGGATCAGAGCAAAAATCAGGGATGGATCTAGTTTTTGTTTATCGGCGTTGTCTTGAATTAATTCGTTATAGATCAAGGGGAAACGTAATGCCATATCATCCCAATAATTTGCTTTGGCGACAGTGAAAATTGCCAGAGAAGGCCATTGCCATTGTTCGGCTAATTTGGCAGCAACAGTCATTTGATGTGCGTCTAGTTCCGAAATAGCATGCCACCACTGGCGAGTGGCTTCCGGTCTTCGATCGATAGCCAGTAACTCAGACACCGCCTGAAATTCGCTATTGTTTTGCAGCTGACTGATCTCTTTATTGGAAGCAAGCACCGGTTGGTGATTGAGCACAATATCTTGCTTTAAAAGTTCTGCAGCCATGAAAGCATAAAAGCTGCGGTTTTTGGCAATTGCCTGGAAAATGCTATCGGCTTGTTGCTGCTGTCCTGTTGCGGCGAGAGCTTTTGCTTGCCAATATTGCCATTTGTCTTCGCTTTTTTGCGATTGACTCAAGGCATCAATTGCAGTCAATACATCCTGCCAGTTTTGCTGGCTCAGCGCAGCACGTACTCGCCATTCTTTAGCCGATTCATCGTTGCCGGCATATTCCGATAAAAGTGGATAAGCGCGGCGATCATGCCTAAAGGCTAGTTCCATGCCCAAGCGCTTTTCGGTATCTGCGATAATATCTGCAGGTATTTCGAATGATTTTTTCTTGGCATCCCAAGCCTGTAAAGCGGCTTGTGGGTCATCTTCCAGCCAGCGTACGATGGCATGCGCAAACAAAATGCCAGCGTCGGGGTAGCTTTTTTTCCAGGCTGCCGGTTCAGTAATCTGATGTGGCTTTATATGCAGTTTTAGCCAAATGTCGGCCATTTTGCGATCGCTTTGAGCAAATAAAGGCAGCAGTTGCGTTGCCAGTTGACTGTTGTTTTGCTTGAGCGCAGCTTGAAAGCGTTGCCAAACTAAATCTGAATTGAAACTGGCTGAGGTTTTTAATGTTTCAAATAAGCTATCGCAGGCAGTAGACATCGATTTACCGCTCAGCCAAAACTGTTTAGCCGTTTCTAGAGCCGCTGCTTGCTGTTGATTTTGATATTGTGCTTGGGCAAAGTAGCACTGTAATTCGGAGTTATCGCTTTTTTTATAGTTCTGAATAAAGGTTGGCCATTGTTGAGTCTGGCCCAAGTGTGTCAGCCATTTGGTATGTAATAGTGGTGCGTAGCGACTATCGGTATAGTCATGCAGAAATGCCAGTATAGAATCGTTGTCGTCCAGATGTTTTCTTAGCCATTGGTATTGTAGGTATGGATATAGCGGGTAATTTTTTAAACTGTCAGCCAGCGCAAAGTAATCGCTTTCACGGTCTTGTTTGAGGTATTGTTCTGCCTGTAGAAAAGTTTTGCGCATCGCACGCAATGACGAATCGGAGCTGACAGCAAAGGATGCCGTGATGGTTAGTAGATTGAACAACAGAAAAAGACGGACGGCGATCCTCATGGAATTCCTCTAAAAACGCAAACACAAGAAGGTTTTTGCCAAAAACATAAACCATTATAATCTTCACAGCCTAAAATATTTTCCTTAAACATTGAAAACACAACGCCCATCCGGCAACTTTGAATACTCGTGGCATTACATTTTTCAAATTGCGCTTCAGCATAAACGAAAATTGATTGTCGGACACCTTATTGCCTTGCTGGCAACAATAGCCAGTGTACCGGTACCCTTGCTAATGCCATTATTGGTGGATGAAGTGTTGCTGAATCATCCGGGTTTAGTATTGCATAGCGTCAATCCTTATTTGCCTAGTGATTGGCAGCAACCCATTGTTTATATCGTCGGGGTTTTGCTACTCAGTTTGATGTTGCGCTTGTTTGCACTGATTTTAAACATCGTGCAAACCCGGCAATTTTCCAATATTGCCAAAGATGTGATTTTTCATATTCGCAAAAGCCTGGTGCATCATCTGCAGCATATCTCAATGTCGGAATACGAAAGTCTCGGCAGCGGTACCGTGACCACATATATGGTCACCGATCTGGATACGCTGGATAATTTTATTGGCTCTACTATCAGTAAATTGCTGGTGGCCTGTTTGACGGTGTTCGGAACCGCTGTCATTTTGCTATGGATGCATTGGCAGCTAGGTTTGTTTATTATCTTTTTGAATCCCGTGGTGATTTATTTTGCCAGATCCATAGGTTCTAAAATCAAAACCCTTAAAGCCAACGAAAACCGGGCTTATGGCGTATTTCAACAGGCTTTGAGTGAAACCCTGGAAGCCATCAACCAAATACGTGCCAGTAATCGCGAGCAGCATTATTGTCAGCAGTTAATCAATAGTGCATTGGCAGTCAAAGATCACTCAACAATATTTGCCTGGAAAAGCGATGCCGCGATTCGGTTGAGTTTTTTAACCTTTTTGTTTGGGTTTGATATATTTCGCGCCACGGCGATGCTGATGGTGTTGTATTCCGATCTTAGTATCGGCCAAATGTTGGCGGTGTTTGGTTATCTGTGGTTCATGATGGCTCCGGTGCAGGAGATCTTAGGTATTCAACAGGCGTTTTATGCGGCTAAAGCAGCGTTGGCAAGGGTTAACCAAGTCACGCGCCTGCAGCGTGAACCTGAATATCCACATCTGGAAAATCCGTTTTTAGGTAAAAAAACCGTTTCGCTTACTGTTAAAGATCTGCATTTTAGCTACAAAGACGAGCCGGTGTTGAACGGTATTAATCTTAAAATTAATGCCGGCGAAAAGATTGCCTTAGTGGGGGCTAGTGGTGGCGGAAAATCTACTTTGGCACAGACCCTGATTGGTTTATACCCGCCCAGACTAGGCATGATTTATTTTGACAATGTGCCGTTGACTCGGATAGGTTTGGATGTGGTGCGCGAACATGTCGCCACCGTTTTACAGCATCCGGCGTTATTGAATGACAGCATACGCGCCAATCTAACCTTGGGTCGGGACATCAGTGATATTGAGTTGTGGCATGCCTTGGATCTGGCGCAATTAAAAGCTACCGTAGTAGAACTGGATAAAGGTCTGGATACCGTAGTCGGCCGGCAAGGTATACGTTTATCCGGCGGACAGCGGCAGCGTCTTGCAATAGCGCGCATGATAGTCAGCAAGCCTTCAGTGGTCATATTAGACGAAGCTACCTCGGCGCTGGATAGTGAAACCGAATACAAACTGCATCAGGCACTAGCGGAATTTTTACAAGGCCGCACCACAGTCATCATTGCCCATAGACTGAGTGCGGTAAGGCAAGCAGAGCATGTGTATGTATTTGAAGAAGGGCAAATTTGCGAGCAGGGTCGTCACGAGGCGTTGATACAGCAAAATGGTTTATACGCAAAATTATATGGCGAGTATCAATAATGCTGGAAAAATACGATTTACATTGTCACTCCACGGCTTCAGATGGTGCGTTGGCGCCCAGTGCGCTGGTACAGCGAGCCCATCAGCAGGGGGTGACGACGCTGGCGCTGACCGATCATGATACGACCGACGGTTTAACTGAAGCGGCACTGGCAGCTAATGATTGTGGTTTGCGCTTGATTCCCGGCATTGAATTGTCAGCCAGTCACGCTAACCAGTGTTTGCATATCGTTGGCTTAAATATCGACCCAGGGCAATCATTATTAATGCAAGGTCTAGCCAAACAGCAGGAGCTTAGGGATCAACGTGCGCAGAAAATTGCCGAAAAACTAGAAAAAAAAGGAATTGTCGGTGTTTATCAGGCCGTTATTCAAGCCGCCGGTAGTGGCGAAATCACCCGTTCACATTTTGCCGATTTTTTGTTGGCGCAAGGTTATGTCAGTACACAACAGGAAGCCTTTGATAAATATCTCAGCAAAGGAAAGTCGGCATTTGTTTCCACCCAATGGGCGGCGCTGGAAGACACCATAGCCTGGATTCGAGCGGCGGGTGGGGTGGCTGTTTTAGCGCATCCGTTGCGCTATAACATGAGTGCCAAATGGATGAACGCTGCCCTTGCCGCGTTTAAACACGCCGGAGGACAAGCGGTGGAAGTGGTCACCGGGCGTGCATCGGCAGACGACATTCAACGTAGCCTACAGTTTGCTGTCAAACATCAATTGCATGCATCATTAGGCTCTGACTTTCATAACCCTCAAAATCAATGGGTCGAGCTTGGTCGATTAGCGCCTTTGCCGGCAAAAGCATTACCGGTTTGGGCGCTATTTTGAAATGATTTTAATTTCTTGATTAGTCAGCGCTCTCAGCCCAATATAGAGAAGTTAAGTCGACACTGTTGACTGATTTATAGGGATAACAGTCATGCAAAAGAGCTGGGTGCAATCCCAAAAAAGCCTGAGTTTCATCGATTTCATGGCTGCTTATAGTGAAGAATCGCAGTGTTCTTGTTTCAATAGTAGAGTCCGCATGGTTCCGGTATTTTTCTTTGGGCTGCGAAATTAAAAGCCGCCAACGCTTATCAGCCAAAATATTGCCATTAATAATAACAACGGTCCGACATCCAGAATCATCAGATTTGCCTTGATTTAATGATTTTGTTAAATGGCAATCATGTCAGTGAGGGGCTATCCTTGTTTCTGGTTAATGCATCTTTTACATGAGTCCAGATCAGGGGTATGGCTATGGATGATTTTTGGGGTTTCATCGTATTTGTTCTGATTTTGGTGCCCATCAGTATTGTCGTTTTGCAGATTATGTTAATCCTGCGACAAAATCGGTTCACTGATCAGGTCCAGCGAGAGCTTAGCGCTATTAAAGATACATTAGAAACAGACCGTGATCTGTTAAATCAATTGTTGCATAGGCTTCCAGAATCAAGCGCTGAATCGGTGCCATCAGAAGTACTCAAAGAAGAAAAACTGGAAACCCAACCCGCTTTTTCTGAAGTTTATGCAGTAAAACCAACGCTGGATTTATCGCAATCGACTGATGAAACCAAGCTGGATATAGAGTCAGAAGACTTGCCCAGCAATCCCTGGAATCAAACTGATTGGCAACCGGCGGAGCCGAATCGTTTTGAACTGGCCGCCAAACAAATTCTGCAACAAATCTGGAACTGGATCATCGTCGGCGAAGATCAGCGACCGCAAGGTGTGGCTATGGAATATGCGGTGGCCAGTAATTGGCTGTTGCGTATTGGCGTGTTGATATTGATTACCGGCATCGGTTTTTTCCTGAAATATTCCATCGACAATGGATTACTCGGTGAACAGGCGAGGGTGGCGTTGTCGGTGTTGGCCGGCATAGGCATGATAATCGGCGGCGTCAGACTGGTTGGCGGTCAATATCATTTGTTAAGCCAGGGTTTGCTGGGCGGTGGGATTGCCGTGCTGTATTTCAGCGTGTTTGCGGCGTTTAGTTTTTACCATTTACTGGCGATGTATCCTACGTTTGCCTTGATGATTTTAGTCACTGCCAGCGCTGCAACTTTGGCCATACGCCTGGATTCAATGTTAGTAGCCATATTTGCGATTATCGGCGGCTACTGCACGCCAATTTTGTTATCGACGGGTCAAGTCAATTTCATCGGTTTATATACTTATATGATGCTGCTGGGTATTGGTATGTTGAGCATCAATTGGTACAAGCAATGGCATTTATTGAATTTCTTGGGCTTTGTGTTTAATTATCTGCTGTTTTTTGCATCTCTGCAGCACTACCAGCCTGAGTATTTGTGGCAGGTGTTACCGTTTTTGGTAGGTTTTTTCGCACTCTATTCGACGACGGTTTTTTTGTTTTGCCTGGTCAATCAGGTTAAAGCCAACCTGTTGGATTTGTTAGCGCTGATCGTAAACGCCACGATTTTCTTCATGACAGCTCACTACTTGATTGAGGCTGTCTATGGGCAAATCTGGCTGTCTTTTTTGACGTTGGCCATGGCGGCGTTTTATATAGCGCATGTTTATTATTGTCTTGTTAAACGATTGGCTGACAAGGCATTACTGTTAAGTTTCATCGGCTTGGCGGCTTTTTTCCTCACTATCACCTTGCCGCTTTTGTTATCCCAGCAATGGATCACTGTCAGTTGGTCGTTGCAAGCACTGCTGATGTTATGGATGGCCGGCAAATTGCGCAGTCAGTTTTTACAGCAAATCGCCTATTTGTTGTATTTAATCGTGTTATTCAGATTTTGTTTTCTCGACCTGCCCAATCAATATGGCGCGGACTTTACTGAAGATCAAACTTTGTTTGGATTTTGCCTTGGCATACTGGAACGTGTGATTAGTTTTGGGATTCCAATTGCTTCCCTGGCTTTGGCTTATAGCTTGATAGAAAAACCCGCTCCGGCCGCGTCGCTTAGCTGTGAGCCCGGCAACGACACCCCACTGTGGTTAAAAGATAACTGGTCGCTACAAGCACTAATCGTTATTACTGCCGGCTTGTTGTTTGTGGTGATACAGCTGGAGTTGTTTCGTAGCTTTGGTTATTTATATCCGCCATTACAAATGCCGATGCTAACAATGGTCTGGTTGGCAATGAGCTTGTTATTACTGTTGCGTTATCTAGCCGCTGCTAATAGCTGGGTTTTTCTAGCCCTGCGACTGTTTGTGTTCGGTGTGTTATTGAAATTATTATTTTTTGATTTACCGGCCTGGGATTTGTCCTTGGGGCATATTTCAGCAGCCGACAGCGTATGGACTTTACGCTATGGCGGGCAGTATTCGCTTCAATTAGCCTTGATGCGGCTAGTGGATTTTGCGGCCATTATTGGTTTTTTGTTGTTTGCCTTCATCAGGCTGTCTCCACTGGATAAAGCGATCGGCACAATGCGATACTGGCTGGGAGGCTCGGCTTTGGTATTGTTATTTATTTTTTTAAGCCTGGAAATCAACTCCATGCTTTATCAATATGTGCCTGGCCTAAGATCCGGCGGCGTGTCGATTTTATGGTCTGTTTTTGCCTTGAGTCTGGTATTTAATGGTATTAAACGGCATATTTCCGTACTCCGCTTGATAGGCTTGGCTTTGTTTGCCCTGGTAGCCTGGAAAGTATTTTTCATCGATTTGGCGCGACTGGAACAAATTTACCGCATTGTGGCCTTCATGGTATTGGGGATGCTGGCGCTGGGTGGGGCGTTTTTTTATATGCGCTATCAACAAACTTTTATCAACTCTGTTTCCGACGAGAAAACATTATGATAGCCAACATTGCTTTAGTCTTTTGTTTGCTTGTTAGCCAGGTTATGGCCAGCGAAATTCAAGCTTTTCAATTTAGCCGCGCGGTTATTAGTCCAAAGCTTAACCAACAAACCTTGTTGGCGGTGCCATTGGATAGTGCTGTGTATGCCAACAGCGCGGCTGATTTTCACGATTTGCGGTTGATTGATAATGCCGGCACCATCACGCCGTATTTTTTGCAAAAAATCGCCGGTCAAAAGACTGTTATTCGGCGTTTACCCAGCCCCAGTAAAGCCCCTGCATTAGAAAAATTAGCCGAAGAGGGTATCAGTGTAAGGCTGGATTTAGAGCCAGACGCTGCTGCAGTTGATGGTTTAACCTTGATCACCCAACAGCATAATTATGAATATGTCTTACAAGTATTAGGTTCAGATGATGGTCAAAACTGGCAGGTTTTGCTGGATAAGGCGCTGATTTACGATTACTCGCGCTTTATGAATATCAGCAACCGCGACGTGGATTTGCCAAGCAATCAGTTCAGACATTTTAAAATTGTGGTCGCCCAGGCTACGCAACCCCGAGTTGCTGAGGTGATGGCGTTGACGCGTACTTTACACGGAGATGAAGAATTACAGCGTAGCGAAAAAGTCGACGTGCATCATCAACCGCTGCATATCGAAAGTATCCAGCTCTGGCACAACCAAGTCGAAACCGTGGCAGAATCAGAGCAAAGTTTTGAATACCCTTTGGCGGGATTTACCATCAGTCAAGATGAAGAAAATAAAATCACACTCATCGATATAGCAGCGCAAAACCAGCCCTTAACGGGTTTTAAACTGGATATAGCAACCCCCAATTTTAGTCGAATAGCCGAGTTACAAATCCCGCTGCAAAAAGGTATCGAAACCCGTATGCAAACCATAGCCAGTGGCACATTAAAGGCATTGCGCTTTCAAGATATCAATCGGCAAGAAACCACGCTATCATTCCCACAACAACGGCAACAACACTATCGTCTGCTGATTCATAATCAGGATAATCCAGCATTGGAGATCACTCATGTAACAGGCAGCGGGCCCGGTTATGCCTTGTTGTTTTTACCGCAGACCGAGCAAAGCTACCAGTTACTGTATGGTGCGGAGAAGGCCAAAATCCCAAACTATGATATTGCACCGATTCAGGAGTTGTTACGCAGAGGTTATCAAAGCCTGACTGCCGGTTTAGGCCCAGTGGTTGAAATTAGCCGTCAGTCAGACGGATTTGATTTTTTTGAGCTACTAAACAGCAAAGTATTTCTAGGTTTAGTTATCAGCTTAATGGTGTTGGTTTTGGGCTGGAGTTTGTTCAAGGTTGCAAAGGTTTTGTAAATATGGATTAACAGCCTCACCCTCAAGCAATTTGTCGTTCTCTGGGCCTAAACGGCAGTTTTGCTTATAATAGTGGCTGTTATTTAAACCCCGCCTAATTTATCTGCAGGCTCTTGCGCGCAATTTCCAATCATAACGACATAAATCGGCGTTTTGCCTCTTCATACCGTTTGATTGGCTGCGGGCTGACTTATTCATGAACTAGCATCTCCAGTTCTTCTTTTTCAACCGGAACTCTTGTCTTACATAACCCTATGGCTGTTGTCGAACCCTCGATTTTTAACAAAATAGTTAACGCACTATTTAGATTACCGCTACGGTTTCCGTGGCTGATTTTGCTGGTCTTTATCCTGTTAGGTGGCGTTAGTTTGAATTACACCATCCAGCATTTGGGCATGAATACCAATACCAGTGATTTATTGTCGCAGGATTTACCTTTTCTAAAAATAAGAGCCCAACTGGATAAAGCTTTTCCACAGGATTCGGCTGCAATTATCGTGGTGGTGGAATCGCCCACGCCGGAACAGACGGCCATGGCAGCCAATTTTGTGAATCAGCGCATCCTGTCTGAACACAAACTGTTCGAGTCGTCCTATATCCCGGTCGATAATTCGTTTTTTCGACAACAAGGTTTTTTGTATTTGAGTTTGGATGAGCTGGATGCTTTATCTACCAAGCTGATTGATGCGCAGCCGTTTATTGGCTATTTATCGGCGCATTACCATTTTGCCGGTTTGTTGGATGTGATTGATTTGGCACTAGAAGGTCACGAGCAGGATCTAGCCATGCCATTGGCACCTTTGCTAAATGCCATCGATCAATCTTTGTTGGCTGTTAAAGCCGGGCAACCGCATTATTTATCCTGGCAAACACTGTTGACGGATGGCAGTTTAGGGGCGGATCAAAGCCGTCGTTTGATTATTAGCAAACCGCATCTGGATTTTCAGCAGCTGATGCCGGCAGGTTTGCCAATGGACTATCTTAGACATCTTGCGACAGAGGTGGCGGCTGAATTTCCCGGGGTTAATCTGAGTTTTACCGGTGAAACAGCTTTGGAACATGAAGAAATGGAAACCGTCAGCCATGGTATGTTGATTTCCGGCATTGCCTCTTTGCTGTTGGTATGTTCTGCGTTATGGATAGGCCTACGTTCGTTTCGATTGTTGTTGGTGACTTTTATCGCTTTGGTGCTCGGCTTGATTTTGACCGCTGGTTTTGCCGCTGTGGCCATTGGGCATTTGAATTTGATCTCGATTGCTTTCGCAGTGCTGTATATCGGTTTGGGGGTGGATTTTGCCACCCACCTTTGTTTGCGCTATCAGGAATGCCGTCAGCAAGGTATGGATACCGAAGCCGCTATTTTGAATAGTATGGATACGGTAGGACGCTCTTTATTTTTGTGCGCCCTGACTACCGCCATCGGTTTTTTTGCTTTTGTACCGACTGATTTCAAAGGCGTATCCGAGTTAGGTGTTATCTCCGGTGTTGGTATTTTTATTGGTTTACTGGTGTCTTTAAGCTTGCTGCCAGCACTATTAAAATTATTGCCGATTAAACCGTCAGTACTGAAAACAGGCACACGATTACCCCGCTGGGTTTATTTGTTTCCATTTAGCCATGCTAAAGCGATTCGCATCAGCGCAGTATTAATCGCCTTGTTGGCAGGGCTTACCTTGACACAGTTGCGGTTTGACTCCAACCCTGTGGATTTACGCGATCCGACGACTCAATCAGTGATTGCGTTTAAAAAACTGTTAAAAACCCAAGCCGATTCGCCCTTTGCGACCTCAGCATTAACGGATAACTTGGCGCATGCGAATGAGTTAGCCGTCCAATTCTCGAAATTACCCAGCGTGCACCAGGCTATTACGCTGAGTAGTTTGGTAGCAGAGCAGCAAGATGAAAAGCTGGATATCATCGATAATCTCAACATGATCATGCCGGTACAACTCAATCGCTTTGAAGATAAACCGGAAAGCTCTGATGTGCGTGCTGCTTTGATAAAGCTAAATATGACGCTGCAAGCAGCCATCGCAAAGCCACAGAAAAATGTTGCAACCGACGTGTTACAGAAATTTCAGCTGGATGTGGCGGAATTCATTCAATACGCCGACAGTCAACCCAATCCTGCTGAGGTTTATGCGCAACTGGAACAGAGTATCCTGAAATTATTGCCACATACTATGTTGATGTTGCGCGATGGGCTGACGGCAACTGCATTTGATATTGATGATATCCCGGCTGATTTACGGGCGCAATGGGTCGGTCAGGAGGGCACCTATAGGGTGTTGGTACTACCGAAACAGGATTTGAATAACCCGGAAAATTTAAAGGTGTTTGTTAATGAAGTTTTAGCCACCTATCCACATGTTTTTGGCTTGCCTATCGGTGATGTCAGTTCCGGTCAGGCAGTAGTAAAAGCATTTATCGAGGCTTTTTCCGGTGCTTTATTGATGATTTTTTTGTTGTTGCTGATTTTAACGCGTAGCCTAAAAACGACGTTGTTAGTGGTTACACCCTTATTATTGGCTGCTTTGCTGACCGGTGCTTGCAATGTCTTGCTAAATAATCCGTTTAACTTCGCCAACATCATCGTGTTGCCGTTGTTGTTGGGTATGGGCGTCGATAGCGCTATACACATCGTTCATCGGTTACAGCACCTGGAAGGTGATCAAACAGAATTGTTGCAATCCAGTTCTGCTCGTGGTGTGTTTTATAGTGCCTTGACTACGCTATGTAGTTTTTCCAGTCTGGCCTTTAATACCCATGCCGGTACTGCCAGTATGGGTTTATTGTTGGCTATCGGTATCTCATTAACCATCGTTTGCAGCTTACTGGTTTTGCCAGCCATGGCTTGTAAACCCGTAACTAAATAACCCACTCAATTCTTATAGCTTGAAGTATTAAAAGGTAAAACATGCTCTTTTTATCCAAAAAACAGGACTGGACCGGTAACATCCGTGGTGATGTATTGGCTGGACTGGTTGTTGCACTAGCGCTGATTCCGGAAGCCATTGCTTTTTCCATCATCGCCGGTGTCGATCCTAAAGTGGGGCTGTATGCCTCTTTTTGTATTGCCGTCATTAGCGCTTTTTTAGGTGGCAGGCCGGGTATGATTTCCGCCGCCACCGGTGCGATGGCGTTGTTGATGGTGACTTTGGTCAAAGAACACGGCTTGCAATACTTGTTGGCGGCGACGCTTTTGACCGGTGTGCTGCAAGTCATTGCCGGCTATTTCAAGTTAGGCAGTTTAATGAGTTTTGTCTCGCGGTCGGTGGTCACCGGCTTTGTGAATGCACTGGCTATTTTGATTTTCATGGCGCAATTGCCGGAATTAACCCATGTTACCTGGCATGTGTATGCCATGACAGCGGCGGGTTTGGGGATTATTTATCTATTTCCATATTTGCCGTGGGTGGGTAAATTATTACCCTCACCCTTGATTTGTATCGTTTGCTTGACAATCGTGGCAATCATGTTTGATGTAGATATTCGTACGGTGGGTGACATGGGCGAATTGCCGGATGCCTTGCCTATTTTTCTCTGGCCACAGGTGCCATTGAATCTTGAAACCTTACAGATCATATTGCCGTATTCTGCACCTTTGGCAGTGGTGGGATTGTTGGAGTCTTTGATGACGGCCACTATCGTTGATGAACTAACCGATACCACCAGCGACAAAAACCGTGAATGCAAAAGTCAGGGCATAGCGAATATAGGTGCTGGTTTGTTGGGAGGCATGGCTGGCTGTGCAATGATCGGCCAGTCGGTGATCAACATTAAATCCGGCGGCCGCGGACGCTTGTCTACTTTAATCGCGGGTACATTATTGCTGATTATGGTGGTGTTTTTAGATGAATGGATTTCAAAAATCCCTATGGCGGCCTTGGTGTCGGTGATGATCATGGTATCGATCGGCACTTTTAGCTGGCGCTCCATAATTAATTTAAAGGAATATCCATTATCGACCAATGTGGTGATGATAGCGACGGTCACGGTGGTGGTGTGGACGCATAATCTGGCGTTTGGGGTATTTGTGGGTGTCTTGCTGGCGTCATTGTTTTTTGCCAATAAAATCAGTCATTTTATGTATGTAGAATCCAGTCTGGATCAGGCGCGGGGTACACGAACTTATCAGGTGGTCGGGCAGGTATTCTTCAATTCGGCAGATAAATTCACCACTGCATTTGATTTTAAAGAAGCGCTGGAAAAAGTGGTAATTGATGTGCATCGCGCACATTTTTGGGATATTACCTCAGTCACTGCCTTGGATAAGGTAGTTATCAAGTTTCGTCGTGAAGGCGCTGAGGTTGAATTGATCGGCCTCAATGAAGCCAGCACCACTATTGTCGACCGGTTTGGTATTCACGATAAACCGGAAGAAATTGAAAAAGTTCTGGGAGGTCACTAATGCAACTTCAAAACAATACCGTATTAGCCTGTGTCGATGGCTCCAGCTTAAGCAACGCCGTTTGCGATTATGCTGCCTGGATTGCCAAGCGAGTATCTGCACCTTTAAGCTTAATGCATAGCATTGATCATCATCCTGAAACTGCCGATTTACTGGATTTGTCCGGTAATATCGGTTTGGATAGTCGTGAACATTTATTAGAAGAAATGACGCGTCTTGAACAGCAGCAAAACAAGTTAAAGCTGCAACAAGGCAAGTTTATCATGCAAGCGGCGCAGCAGCGGGTGATCCAGGCTGGCATTGCTGATGCCACGGCCTATCAACGGCACGGTAGTTTGGTGGAGTCTTTGATTGAGCTGGAAGAGCAGTTGCGTGTGGTCGTTGTGGGTGTACGCGGCAAGGTGCACGAGAATCAGTCGGATAAAATAGGCGCTAAGCTGGAATCGATTATTCGCTCGTTACATAAACCGATTTTGGTGGTTAACGATAACTTTACCGCGCCGCAGCGCATCATGATTGCTTACGATGGCAGCAAAGCTGCTGATAAAGCGGTGGATATTGTGGTCAATAGTCCACTTTATCATGGCTTGTTGTGTCATTTGGTTTGCGTGAGTCATGATGAGCATGCCGGCGCTTTACTGGAAAATGCCGCAAATAAATTCCAGCAAGTGCCGGATATAAGATTGATCAGCCAAAAGCTCATCGGTAAACCTGAAGAGGCTTTATGTGAGTATCAGGCAAAATTTGATATTGATATGACGGTGATGGGTGCCTTCAGTCATAGCCGGATTCATGATTTGTTATTGGGCAGTTTTACGGTAAAAATGCTCACGCAGTGTCATAAGCCTCTGTTGCTGTTGCGTTAAGCCATTGACATGACAGCCCTAAAAAATTATTGCTCGACGATATACAAGCATATTCATCCCGTTGCGCAGTTTTTAAGGTTGTTATCAGTTGTGTTGGCGCGTGAGTATGAGGAAGATGGCTTAAAGCAGCGAGCCATGAGTCTGGTGTATATCAGTTTACTTTCTCTAGCGCCATTGCTGGCAGTGAGTTTTTCCATACTGAAGGGCTTTGGTGTACACAACCAGATTGAACCTTTATTGTTTGAATTGCTGACGCCGCTGGGTGAAAAAGGCGCGGAAATTACCACTAACATCATCTTCTTTGTGGAAAACATTAAGGTGGGGGTGTTAGGTTTTATTGGCTTTTTGATGTTGTTTTATACGGCAATATCCTTGTTATCGGAAATTGAAGCTTGTTTTAATCACATTTGGCGAGTGACCAAGCCACGCTCGCTGTATCGTCGTTTTACTGATTATCTGAGTGTGATATTGATCGGGCCGGTGTTTTTGTTTTCGGCGTTGGGGATTACCGCCTCAATGGGCAATTCGGCAGTGGTAAAGGGCTTGATACAAATGGAACCCTTCGGTACTGTCTATTACGCCATCGGATTGATCCTGCCTTATATATTGATTGTCATTGCATTCAGTTTTGCCTATGTCTTCATTCCCAATAGTAAAGTCAGGCTGGTGCCGGCCTTGATAGGGGGCTTGGTGGCGGGTTTGGCTTGGAAGTCGACAGGTGCTTTGTTCGCACATTTTGTTGCCGGATCGGCTCATTACAGTGCAATCTATTCAGGATTTGCCGTAGTTTTACTCGCGATGATCTGGCTTTATATCAGTTGGTTGATCTTGCTGATGGGTAGTGTGATTGTGTTTCACATTCAGTATCCACGCTACTTGCATTACACCACACGTCGACCGCATTTAAGTATTCAATGTCAGGAAAAATTGGCCATTTTGTTAATGGCGCAGATTGGGAGGCAACACATCGAAGGGGGGGAAATCTGTAGTTTAAAGCATTTGGTTGATGCGGTTAATGTGCCATGGGAAGCTGTGGTGGATATATTGCGCTGTCTACAACAAAGCGGTTTATTAATGATCTTAGAGGATCACTCTCGCTATGTATTGACACATGACACCGATGCCATTTTATTACGTGATATTGTGCAAGCGATACGCGCTGCCGGTGATCAGCCCAAGTTGATCAATTCGGGGGTTGCAGCCCATCCTGCTTTGCAGGGGTTGTTCGAAGAATTGGCTCAGCATAGTGTTGACTTTTTACAGAATCGCAGTTTGCGAGATATTCTGTTGGATGAAAAAAGTGATATTGAGGCATGATCATGCCTTTTATTGATTAATCTATCATTATTTCGATGAGATATTTTCTGCTTATACTGTTGTTTTTGGTGAATCCAGTGTTGGGGCAAATTGCATTGCCGGGACTCGGAGACGATACGTCTTTGGCTGATGCTAAAAGCAGTCATCCGGCTTTGGCATCTAAGCCACCCAATCCTCTCGATTTGTCTGCAGGTTGGTGGCGTTATTTTAATGTTGAATCGGTTGAGTTATCGCAACATATTAATCAGTCCGACGCATTATTGAAGAAACTTACCGCGAATGAATCGATTGCTATCAAGGCCCAAGTCGCAGATCTGATTGAGAATTTACAACGCTACCGCGAGTTACGCGACAAGACTGCCTCTGAACCCTCCGCTACCCTGAATTTTCAAAATAACTATAGCCTGCGGCAATGGTTGGATATGACGCGCAAACTCCAAACTTTACAAGCGGAATTGCAATCCGACAGCAAAGACCTGGAACGAGACGAAAAGAAACTTGCCGCTGCTCGCCAGTGCTTGGATACCATGATGGCAGCTTATTTGGAGCTTCCAGATCATGCGGTAGACAAGTTTACTCAAGGTTTACAGGTTATGTCCTTGTGGGCAGAGCAGGCGCTGGATGCTGAAAGTCTGCGTTTGAAAAAAGCTATTCTGGCGGTTAGTAATTTGCAATTGGCGCAATTATTAAAAGAAATAAATACCGCCCGTAGCAGGATAGTGGTGAGTGAACAGGATTTCGAGCAAATCAAAAAAGACATTCATACCGCCGAGCAGGGCCAGATCAATGCCAGGGAAAATTTAACTCAACTGGTGGCTGTGGTCGAATTAGAAAATCTGGATACGGCAGAAGGTACTGCACGATCCTTGCTGTCAAAACAACGCATCAATCACGCTATTATCAAGGAAGCTGTAGCTGATGCCTTGTTGTCGCGTAAGCGTATGGAATATTTGTTAATGCAGATGTTGCGAGTCGAAGATGGTAATGCATTAAGCGGATTGAAAGCTGAATTACAAGGCTATCTTGATAATATCAACAATATCAAAGATAAACTGGATGTCTGGCAGGAAAAAGCCGAAAACGACCAAGTTCGGGCGGGTAAGTCGTTGGCATCGTTATTTGTCAGTACTGAAAAACAAAATAGCAACCTCGTCATCCAGACTCAAAACCGCTTGACCGAAGTGCAAAATACCTTGCTCTCACTGCAACGATTAAATGGCGAAATCAACGATGCCAAATTTATTGCAGATCGGGCAGAATCATTAGTAGCGGATAAACAAGGCATGCTGATTACCGGTTTGACAAATCTCAATACATCGGTATCTCAAGTATGGGAATGGTTGTCAGATCATCTGGAAGCCAGTTTATTCAAGATCAGTGAAACCCCTGTCACCCTGCTAGGTATTTTACGCGTGATAGTGGTTATTACACTAGCCTGGGGGCTTTCACATTTTGTGCGCAGAGGTTTGACGCATTTGAGTGAGCGTCAGGGTGGTAGTCTGACATATTTATATACCTTAGGTCGTTTGGCGCATTATCTGATTTTGATTATCGGTATCAGTATCGGCTTGTCCAGTATTGGTGTCGATTTGAGTAACTTTGCTTTAATTGCCGGTGCGCTAAGTTTGGGGGTTGGTTTTGGCTTGCAGGCCATTGTCAGTAACTTTGTATCCGGGCTGATTGTGTTGTTTGAGCGTAGTTTACGCATTGGTGATTTTGTCGAGTTATCCTCCGGTTTGGCAGGTGAGGTCAAGGCCATTAATGTAAGAAGTACACTGGTGACAACCACGGATATGGTTGACATTCTGGTGCCGAATTCCGAGTTTGTGAATGGCCAGGTAATTAACTGGACCTTGACCGACGCCTCTCGCCGGATTCATATCCCTTTTGGCGTGGCTTATGGTAGTGATAAGGATTTGGTCAGGAAAGCAGCGTTGGAAGCTGTGAATAATACGTCGCATACCGTAAAAAATCGTAACAACCGCGAACCGGAAGTATGGTTGACCAATTTTGGTGATAGCAGTCTGGATTTTGAGTTGGTGGTCTGGGTGCAGCCTCATGCAGTGAAAAAGCCTCAGCGTGTCAAGGCAGCTTATTATTGGGAGTTGGAAACCGCATTACATAAATACGGCATCGAAATTCCATTTCCGCAACGCGATTTGCATATTCGAAGCGGCTTAGCCAAAGCGGCGGAGAAGCCTGAAGTGATTAGTGATCCGACTTTGACGGTTAATAGTACGCCAAAGTCGGAGTAGCCTTAATTACTCTTGATTTTTTCCGCGTCTGGAAGTTGATCCGACGCGTTTTTTACTTTTGTCTTTTTTGACCAAATCAGGGTCGAATTTAGATATGTCCAGAGATTTACCGACTACACGTACCCTTTTTAGGGCTTGAAACAAGTCTTTGGGCATGCCGGCTGGTAATTCTACAGTGCTGTAGTGTTCTTCGATTTTAATACGGGCAATATGATCGCCATCAATACCGGTTTCATTGGCGATGGCACCAACGATATTGCCGGGTTTGACGCCGTCGCTGTGACCAACTTCGATCCGAAATGTTTCCATTTCCACCGCACCAGCCCGGCCTCTTTCGCGTTTAGGGCCGCGGTCACGATCTCGGTCTTTACCGTGCGATTTTTCATCCGCATCTTTACGTGGTTTTTTGGTCACTTCTTTCATCAGTAACGGTGTGTTACCTTGCAAAAGCTTGGCCAGCGCTGCTGCAACATCAACTGCAGGAACGTCATGCTCGACTTGATACTGATTGATTAACTGGGTGTAAAAGCTTAATTCTTCAGCCGCCAGCGTATCGGTTATGCGTTGTTTGAAACGATTGACGCGGGCGTTGTTAATAAACTCGGTTGAAGGCAACTGCATTTCTTCAACTTTTTGTTTGGTAGCTTGCTCGATATTGGCCAGCAAGCGTTTTTCGCGCGGCGAAACGAATAAAATTGCATCACCGGTACGGCCGGCACGACCGGTACGGCCAATACGATGTACGTAAGATTCGGTGTCGTAAGGAATGTCATAGTTTACGACATGGGTAATACGATCGACATCCAGGCCGCGGGCCGCAACATCGGTGGCAATCAGAATATCCAGTTTGCCGGTTTTCAAGTTGTCGATCGCGCGTTCACGTAGCGCTTGTGACATGTCGCCATTAATGGCAGAGGCAGAAAATCCGCGGGCTTCCAGTTTTTCGGCAACTTCAATCGTGGCTGTTTTGGTTCTAACGAAAATTATCATGCCATCGAAATTTTCCGCTTCCAGAATGCGGGTCAGGGCGTCCATTTTGTGCAAACCGCTGACGAACCAGTAACGTTGGCGAATATTGGCCGCGGTGGTGGTTTTGACCTTGATGGTAACTTGCTCGGGATTGTTCAGATATTTCTGGGCAATCTTGCGGATTTCTGTCGGCATGGTGGCAGAAAACAACGCTGTTTGCCGAGTAGATGGCGTTTGTTCCAGAATCCATTCCACATCATCAATAAAACCCATACGCAACATTTCGTCAGCTTCGTCAAGTACCAGGGTTTTCAACTGATTCAACTTCAGCGTGCCACGACGCATGTGATCCATGACTCGGCCCGGTGTGCCGACTACGACATGCGCACCGCGGTTAAGTTGGCGTAATTGTGTGGTGTAATCCTGGCCGCCGTATATCGGTAGTACATGAAAACCTTTGATGTGGGCAGCGTAGCTTTGGAAGGCTTCAGCGACTTGTATGGCGAGTTCGCGAGTCGGAGCTAATACCAAAGCTTGTGGATCTTTTTGATTAATATCGATACGCGTTAATATCGGCATGGCAAAGGCAGCAGTTTTACCTGTGCCGGTTTGCGCTTGTCCGAGTACGTCGCGGCCAGCCATCACGAATGGAATGATTTGCGCTTGAATGGGGGAGGGGGTTTCATAACCGATGGATTGAACGGCTTTTAAAACCGCTTCTGATAGAGCTAAATCATTGAAAGATGGCGTGATGGTGGGGGTTTCGGACATTAAAAATACCTGTAGAGAATAAAGAGTTCTGCCTGCAGACAGCAGACACTGCTAGCATTGTACAGCAATTCGGCCTAACAATGCTTAACTTATTGATATTGGGGTGAAACGTAAGCCTACAAGTGTGTTTTTCCAGTCGCGTAATGTAAGCAAATGAAAAGAAAAAATTGTGCGCCAAAAATAAGATTGGCCATCAAAAGGTGCACGGGTTGAGCGAAAGCCGGAAAACCCAGTCTATCCAAACTGACGCCGGCCAAGATGGCTGTGACAATCAAACCCATCAAAGCGTAGGCGACTTTTAACAGCAGGCTGTTGTTGTCTACATTTTTGAAAATTTTCCAGGCTAGCCACAGATTGGTAAATAAAATAATTGAGGAAAATGAGCGATGGACATAGAAGATCAACGGAAAACTATCGCGCCAGTATTCGCGATCGATATAGCTGTGCTGATGGGCAATGAAGTCGACTGCTTCGCGTACTTGTGTACCCATGGCCACTTGTATCAGCGTTATCCCCATGGCAATTTTGAGTACCAATCTAAAGCGTGGGGTTACCCAGTTGGCATTTAAGGCTGAAAGTAATGGTTTTTGTGAGCGGCTAATGGCGTAAATCAATAAAGCCACAATAAAAAGTGCCACTAGCATGTGCAAGGTGATCATAAAGGGTTTTAAATTACTGGCAACGACTGCAGACCCTAGCCAACCTTGAAAACCCACCAGAAAGAAACTTGATAATGCCAGATAAAAGGTAGTCTTATCGGTTTTAAAATAAATGCGCGACGACCAAGCCGTTAGAAAAATCAAAAAACCAATGCTAACACCCACCAAACGATTGGCGTATTCAGTCCAGGTTTTGACTGGGTTGAATGTAGTGCTTTCATAGCCGCGGGCGGCATAAATTTGGTGATAATTAGCGGGTAATTGGGATTCGTCAGTAGGCGGCACCCATTGACCAAAACAAGTCGGCCAATCCGGACAACCCATGCCGGCGCCTGATGCGCGCACAATACCGCCGACCAGGATGACAAAATACACGGCAAAAATGGTCAGCGTACCTAAGCGGCGAAAACGGGCGGCTGCTGCTGGGTTTATCATGTTGATTTTCATAAGAACATAGATTGTGCGAGTTCAATTTCTTCAGAAACACCTTCGATTTCCAGTATTTCTACATCGGCTTGTAGACCGATTTTGCTAAAGGCTGGTACGGTGGCCCAATCAATTCTGGAAGCCGGATGGTCAGTGCCGTTAATACTTTGTAAAAATGCAACCTGCACCAGGTCGACATAATCCGCTGGCCCGTCATGATTTCTTTGGAAATCGACATATTCTGAGGCAACCAGTTTCAATTCTGCAGGAAAACTCCAGGTATCCATAATGATCTTACCGACGTGCGGGTGGGCTTTTTCCAGTAGCTTTTCCAGTCGGGATGGACTATCCCTGAATTCAGGAATTTTTTCAATCAAGGTTAAAATTGGCAGCTTGCCAATTTGGTGAATTAGGCCGGACAGCATGGCCTCGTCAGGATTTAGATGCGGTACAAAAGACGCTAGCGCACGACTGATAGCTGACACATTCACGCCTTGTTCCCAGATACTGCGAAAATACTGCTCCAGCACAGCAGTTGATGGTTTAAACATTTGCTGCATCACCAGACTGGTGATCAAGGTACGGATGGTGCTGTTACCTAGCCGAGTTACAGCCATTTGAATGTTTTTTATTTCATTCGCACCGCGATAGAGCGGACTGTTGGCAACCTGAATCAGGCGCGCAGATAAAGCGACATCTGTCACTATCAAGTCTGCCAGTTCTTGCGCAGAGGTGTCACCTTTTGCTACAGAGTCGCGCACTTTCAGAGCAATATCAGGCAGGGTCGGCAATATTAGTCGGTTTGCGTCCAGTTCGGTTTGGACATGTGCCAGAAAGTCTTGAACGGATTTAAATTGCATGCTTAATTTGGGCTATTTGAAGGGTAGGAGCTTGATGGATGTCTGCTGTGTTGTGTTAAGTATAAGGTTTTTTGTTTCCGCATCAACCGTTTGTAATACAAGCAGCAAACGGCAAGTGTTTTCTTGGGTTTGATAAGCTAGAACATCGCCGATTTTTTCTTGTGTAATGGCATCCTGGACAAATAAATCGCTATGGTGTTGAATTTCGCATTGGGATTCACCCAAAAACAGTTGACGTTTGGCTTTGCCTAAAAAATGGGTGCGTGCAACGATTTCCTGGCCGGTATAGCAGCCTTTGTTAAAGCTGATGCCACCGAGATGATCAATGTTAAGCATCTGTGGAATAAATTGTTCCGTTTGATCAATCTCAAACCAGGGGATGCCGGCTGAAATATCTTGAAATCGCCATTCGTCAACACTACCCAGTCTCAATGACTCTAATTTTGGAGTTATCGGCTGTTCTGGTTCTGCAATCAAAATATGGCGTGGATGTTCTGAGGGTAGTTTTATGCAAATGAGATGCTCAGATCTACTACAGGCAAAATCATCACTCGGTAATGTAATGTTATTGATTGGATTGGGTGTAGAAAGCCCATTAATAGTCTGAAAATTGCTTTGGTCACTCAGTTGTACTTTGGAGCGTAATACATACATTTGCAGTTTCTTTAAGACTTTATCCTGCAAGCTGTTTGGTAATAACAATAAAAATCCGGCTTCAGTTTTGATTACCAGTAGTGTACTGATTACACGGCCTTTCGGATTGCAAAATGCGGCAATACTGGTTTTTGTTTCGTTTATATCGTTGATGTTGCAAGTCAACTGACCCTGCAGAAATTTTGCGGCATCTTCTCCGGTGACAGCAATGCCAGCAAAATGGGTTAAGTTATAGTAAGAGTTTGTGAGAGGGTCTTGCTGTTCTGTTGCTTTCATTGATAGGGTTTGTTTATTTAAAGTATAGCGTTATATATTAGTTATTCTACACGTCAGGCCTTGGAAAAATATTGCCAATATGACCAAAAATACTCATGAAAAGTTTGACGTAAAAATTGGTAGGTCCAAACAATTAAATCAATTGCTTAATATCTTGCATGTTTGCGCTTTTGCTGCTTGTTGGCTGAATGATATGCCTAAGGAGTATAAATGGTTTTTGAGTAGTCTTGTGGTTGTTCTTTGGGTTTTTTCTGACCTTTTCAATCGTTCATCGCCGTATTTTCTACGCTATACTGCAAACGCTGGTTGGGAGTTGTCTTTGGATGGAACCGATTATATGGAAATACTGATTTTGGATGGTACTGTGCTTACCCATTACGCAATTCTGCTATATTTCAAAACTAACAAACCATTGGGTAAGTCGATTTTGATAGTACGCGATTCAGTATCCGCCGATGACTACCGCCGTTTTATAGTCAGATTGAAACTTTCGAGACAGGTAGTTGATAGATGAATACACACGCCACCCTCTCAATTAATTCGCAAATCAATCGGCTGAAAAATTTACCCGCCTTGCCTGAAGCCAGCGTAAAAATCCTGGAAGCCATTAACGATCCGGATGTTTCAATTGAAAAACTGGTAGATGTTTTGTCGCTATCACCCGCGTTGGTGGCTCGTTTACTCGGATTGGCAAATTCAGCCTATTTTTCTCAGCAACGGACAATCGATAATTTGCGCACGGCTATTGTGCAGGTGCTGGGATTGAATTTAGTAAAAAGTCTTGCGGTGGGTGTAGTGTTGAATGTTCAGCTGGACCCTGGCAAATGTAAGAATTTTGATACCCAAGCTTTTTGGCAGCTTTCTCTGATGACTGCAGTCATTGCGCAAAAGCTATCCGCAGCCGGTACTTCGAGCGAGATATCATCAGCTACGTTTTACACGGGAGGTTTGTTATTGCATATTGGTATTTTGGTTGTAGCTTTTCTATTCCCGGATGAACTGGATAGGATTTTGCTTGAGCAACCTAAAAATTATGCTGAACTTGACCGTGAGATTAATCAAACCTTAGGTTTAAGTCATTATGAAATTGGCTACATCCTATTAAATAAATGGCAATTACCAGACGTCTATCAAAATTTGCTACATCGCTTCAATCAAAAAAATTTATCTGCAGAAGATGCTAGCCTTATCTATCTATTGCAAGCTAGTCAGGCTATGTCTGGTTTGGTATTGGATGGAGAAGATGATGATGCCGATCTGGAACATATAGCAAGCCAAGCAAAATTGCCGCTCGAGTTAACTGTCAAAATATTTTATCAAATGATTGAAAACAAAGACAATATTCAAAGTCTTGCTATTGCGTTAGGAAGCTGATGAACCAGCAAATGAAATTTGACATTGGAAAAGAATGGACCGGCACTGGAGTGCAGGATTTGATCGTTGATCTTGTTAATGCATTATCTGCTGTTAAATCGTTATCTGAAGTAAGTTGCGAAATGGCAGATGAAAAAACTGTCATACGCTATGCATTAGCAGGATTACTCCAAAATCAGGACATGGAAAGATGTTCTTTTTTTGTTATCGACAACGAAGGTATTTTATCGAATGTCACCGGATTGAGTACGGTCGATTCGCCCGAAGATAATATGTGGTTGCCTGAAAAATCTATGAGTTTTCAGCTAGGCGAGGGCATTATTGGTGCGGCAGCAGCCTCTGGAAAAGTACAGCAATGCCATAATTGCCAAGAAGATCCTCGATTTGCAAATATTGGTAATCCTGCTTCTGTGCCGGGGTGCATTATTTGTGTTCCGGTTTATACACTGCGCAAGGTATTGATTGGGGTGTTGAATGTATCCCACCCCCAACCAGGTTTCTTTAGTAATTGGCATCTAAAGTTGCTAGAAGTTTATGCCAATATTCTTGGTCAATTGATCACCAATAGGCGCTTGTTCCAGCAGATGGAATCGCAGATTTCCCTCAGAACAGCTGAATTAGAACGGTTGGTGCAAGAAACCAGTCAACTTAAAGATTATTACGCCAGTATGTCTATGCATGATCAACTGACTGGTTTGCATAACAGGCGTTATTTTTATGAACAGGTTGGGTTGGCGCTGGCGCACCATAAGCGCTACGCCTATCCGTTTTGTTTGTTAGTGATGGATATCGATTACTTTAAAGCTATTAACGATAAATACGGTCATCAATTTGGTGATGAAGTATTGATTAGCGTGTCAGAAGCACTGAAAAAAGAAGTGCGGAATACCGATATTTTGGTACGTTTTGGTGGGGAAGAGTTTGTTATTATTTTTACCAACATTGGTTGCGATAGTGGCAAACAATTTTCTGAACGAATCCGGGAGCAAATCAAAGCTTTAAGCTGGAGCAATGGTGAAGAAAAAGTTAGCATTACCATCAGTATAGGCTTGCATTGTTTGAATCCTACGTATTCTGAGGTAGAGCCACAACTGGATATAGATCAAATTATTAGCTGTGCAGATGCCGCGTTATATGCAGCAAAAGACAACGGACGCGATAGGGTGGAAATTTTTGTATCTTAAGGTTAAGGCTAGAAATCACCTAAGTTGGTTTCTGCCTTGAACTACAAAAGACGCTGTTCTAGCAAACAATTATTTGGCTTAATAAAGCGAGGTACTAATATGAAATTATATTTATCTTTCCGTTTATTGAACAAATTAATACTGTTGTTTATTGTTTTTCATGGGGCTACTGCGATAGCCGATGAGCGTGACGAAATGCAAAAACGATTAAATGAACAGGTTTTTGAAAAGCCGTTTAGCGTTGAAAGTGAAGCCGCTTTGAATGCCTATATCGAAGAGGCTACCAAGAAAGGCACTCCTCCTAATGCGCAACCTAGCCAGTATTGGCGCAAAGGTTATACCTGCGGTGATTTAAGGCGTTATTCTTGGAATGATTACCGTGATTGCAGTTATTATCACCGATATTATGGCCGCTATTGGCCTTATTGAGTAAGAAGGGCAACTATTTATTTAAAACTTTATTGGAGATATAGATGGCTTTTTTTCAGGCAAAATGGGTAAACGTTTTAAGTGGCGTAGTACTCGCTTCCTTGCTGGCTGGGTGCGCAGCTGTTCACACGTCTATTGCTAAAAAAGATTTAGATGTTCAGACCAAAATGAGCGATAGCATCTTTCTGGATCCCGTCGGTCTGGATAAACGTCAAATTTTTCTGGATATTCGTAACACTTCAGATAAGTCGAATTTCGACATTCTGATGCCAGTCAAACAAGCGCTACAAGCTAAAGGGTACATAGTCTCGAATGACCCTGATGCATCTTATTTTTGGTTGCGCGCCAATATATTAAGTGTGGGTAAAACCAGTCCAACGGCTGCAGAAAGCTCATTATATTCCGGTTATGGAGGCCCATTGGCCGGCGCTGCCGCCGGTGCAGCAATTGGCGGTGGTGTTGGAGGTTGGTCTGGTGCCGGTATCGGTGGTTTAGCGGGCGCCGTAGTCGGTGGTGGCGCGGAACTGATTGCAGATGCTGCTGTTAAAGACGTAACTTATATGGTAGTTACGGACATTGAAATTGCCGAGAAAACTAAAGAGGGTGTCATTGTTCGGCAGGACAGTCTTCAGGACGCAAAGCAGGGTATCGGCGGCTCGAGACGTCAAACTTCTTCCGAAGTGAGTGATAGAAAAAAATATCGTACACGTATTGTCAGTACAGCCAATCAGGCCAATCTGGAGTATGAAGAGGCGGCTCCCAGTCTAACAGCTGGTTTAGTGCGCTCTATTGCCGGTTTATTCTGATTTTGGCAGTTAATCCACAAAGAATCTCAATCGATTTGCCTTTTTTCTTGAACCCAGTGGTGAAATGTTTTTTCTGGCGAAGTCGTCCTGATGCTTTTTAAGAAAGAGTGCGTCAGGGCTATTTTCAGCAGTTGGACATTTTATCCTGCGCTTGTATAATCCCACCCCATTTGAGTCCGATTTAGTTCGGGCCTAACCTTATCACTTTAAGAAAACTACCATGGCACTATATTGCGGTATTGTTGGTTTACCCAACGTCGGCAAATCCACTTTGTTCAACGCTTTAACTAAAGCCACCATTGCGGCTGAAAATTATCCCTTCTGTACCATAGATCCGAATATAGGCGTGGTGCCGGTACCCGATCCTAGAATGGACAAACTTGCCGAAATCGTAAAGCCACAACGCACGTTGCCGACTACCATTGAGTTTGTCGATATCGCTGGTTTGGTGGCCGGTGCCTCTAAAGGCGAAGGCTTGGGAAATCAGTTTCTGGGAAATATCCGCGAAACAGATGCTATCGTGCATGTAGTGCGCTGTTTTGAAGATGACAATGTGGTGCATGTAGCCGGCAAAGTCGATCCGGTTAGCGACATTGAAGTTATTAATACTGAATTAGCCCTGGCTGACATGGCCTCAGTTGAAAAAGCTCTGCAAAAAACGCTCAAAGCATCCAAATCAGGCAATAAAGATGAACTGGCCAGAAAACAAGTGCTGGAGCGCGTATTGGAGCAGCTGAATGCTGGTGATCCTGTTAGAACCCTAGGATTATCGGAAGATGAGGTTATGCTCATCAAAGAGCTTTGTCTGATTACACTTAAGCCAACATTATATGTTGCCAATGTACAGGATGATGGGTTCGACAATAATCCTATGTTGGATAAAGTTATCGCCTTTGCAGAAAAAGAAGGTTCAAAAGTAGTACCTGTTTGCGCGGCTATTGAAGCGGAGATTGTGCAGCTTGACGATGCTGAGAAGCAGGAATTTCTGAATGATTTAGGTTTGGAAGAGCCTGGCCTTAATCGAGTTGTACGAGCAGGCTATGCCCTATTAAATCTATCGACCTATTTTACAGCCGGTGTAAAAGAAGTCAGAGCTTGGACCATTCCCGTTAACGCTTCAGCGCCAAAGGCGGCTGCCGTTATTCATACTGACTTTGAAAAAGGCTTTATTCGTGCCGAAGTTATATCCTATGAAGACTTTGTAAATTACAAAGGGGAACAAGGGGCAAAAGATGCCGGTAAATGGCGGTTAGAAGGTAAAGATTACAAAGTGCAGGATGGAGATGTCATGCATTTTAGGTTTAATGTTTGACAATCTAAAATTGGCTTTTTATAATAGCGCTCTTTTACAGCTTCAAGGCGATATAGCTCAATCCGGTTAGAGCGCGGGATTCATAACCCCGAGGTTCCAGGTTCGATTCCCGGTATCGCCACCATTAGTATATTTTGCAGTACCCAAATCAACCCTAAGTACTTTAATAACAGGCACTTGGGGTTTTTTATGGGTGAAACCTTCAGTCAGATTAGCTAAGTTACTGCGGGTTGTTGCAGTAACTTCTACAGTAACAACATTTTATGCAGTAACTGCATCAGGAGTTACTGCAAATGGCTAAAGAACTTCTATCAGATGTAACTATCAGAACTACCAAGCCAGCTTCTAAAGATGTACGTCTTTTTGATGGTAACGGCTTGTACCTATTGATTAAGCCTAATGATTCAAGATGGTGGAGAGTTGATTACTCTATCAACAGTAAGCGTAAAACCTTATCACTAGGCACTTATCCAGTAACAAGCCTTCCTGATGCTAGAAAAAAAGCATTTGAACTAAAAAAGCAAGTTGCTGAAGGCGTTGATCCATCAATTAATAGAAAAGCATCCGAGGAGCAAGATGCAAAGGTATTGGAAGAGAAAGAAAGAATCCTAAATGGACAACCCCCTATAGACTTTTTCAGATACATTGCTGAAGAGTGGTACAACAAGAAGATGCAACAAATGGCTGATTCATATAAGGGTAGGCTCTATAGTCGCCTAGAACGCGATATTTTTCCTTATATAGGTAATCAACCAATATCAGACATTACAGCTCAAGAACTTTTGACAGTGATTCAACAAATTGAAAGTAGGGTGTCAACCAACGCTCAAATTTTTCCAGATGAAGCAGGCTAATCAAAAAATGACCGAATGCCGATAAGGCATCCCAAAGCCATTCTTCGATAACCAGGATAATGGCAAATAGCGATAGCAGGATTTTTTTCATGGCTTGATCTGGATGTCAGTTGTTTGAACGGTTATTTAACGCGGCATGTAGTTTTGTACGATCCAATTCTTGCTCCGAGTGCGATATCACGATGGTGGCTACGGCGTTACCGATAATATTGGTGATTGCCCGCGCCTCGGACATAAATCTATCGATGCCAAGGATGAGCGATAAGGCAGCCACCGGCACACTGGGTACCACCGCTAGTGTCGCTGCCAGTGTTATAAATCCTGCGCCGGTCACCCCTGAAGCGCCTTTGCTGGTTAACATGGCTACCAAAAGCAGCGTTAACTGCTGTGTCAAGGTCAGATCGATATTCAAAGCCTGGGCAACGAATAGCGCTGCCATGGTTAGATAAATGTTAGTCCCATCCAGATTGAACGAATACCCTGAGGGTACCACCAACCCGACTACCGAGCGTGAACAACCCAAGCTTTCCAGTTTATTCATTAACGGCACCAAGGCCGATTCCGAGGATGAAGTACCCAGTACCAGCAGTAATTCCTCTTTAATAAAATGCAGTAGCTTAAAAATATTAAAGCCGGTCATGGCGCCTATGCTGCCAAGAATACCGATGACAAATAAGCCACAGGTCAGATAAAAACTCCCCATTAATGCCGCTAGCGGCTTGAGCGCCTCAACGCCATATTTACCCAGGGTAAAAGCCATGGCCGTGCCGGCACCCAAAGGTGCCAATTTCATGATGACATTCATCATCGCAAAAAAGATATGCGAACATTCTTCAATAAATTTGTAAACCGATCGTCCCTGACTCCCCAATTGCTGCAAAGCATAGCCAAACAGGACCGCCACCAGCAATACTTGCAGCAAATCGCCGGAACCGGTAAAAGCATCAGTAAAGGTTTTCGGAATAATGTGAAGTAAAAACTCAGCCAGGTTTTGCTGGTTTGCCTGTTTGACATAACCCGAGACTGCCTGGGCGTCCAGCGTGGCGGGATCAACATTAAAACCAGAGCCAGGTTTTAGCACATTGGCAACCACTACACCGATCGCAAGAGCAAAGGTGGAAACCACTTCAAAATACAACAGTGACTTTACACCCACCCGGCCAGCCTTTTTCATATCATCGGCACCCGCAATACCCAACACGATGGTACAAAACACCACCGGCGCGATCAGCATTTTGATCAGACTAATAAAACCATCGCCCAAAGGCTTCATCAAAACGGCATGCTCAGGGTCGAGAGTGCCAAAAACACCCCCGAAGACAATGGCGATGATCACCCAGAAATAAAGTCGGGATTTTGAACTGTTGGCTTTAAATAGCTCAGGCATGGGAATATTTATTTTTTCTACGCATTTTTGCTGTTGCAGTCGTGTAAGTCAGCGGGTTTTGAATGGTTAGTCCATGGGAGGCTGTTTACAGCGAGAATGACTGATATTCTAAGTGTCATCACGCCATACTAGGGAAGGGGTGTTCATCAGAATAGGGGCTTAAAATTAAAACGGCCATCTTACCGGCTAATCGCTGGAGCGGACAGGCAATGTATTAGCCCGTGCATTTCAGTTGTATCCCTTATCCCTTATCGCATCCGCTGGGAATGTCCCATGAACGCTTAGGTTTGTCGTGCTTGGCTTCCTCAGCAATCGGGATTTTTTCGCCCGTCATTTTTTCCAAGTCGGCTATCGTTACCAAGTATCTATCCAGATTCTGCTTGGTTGCCTGCTGGGAATTGGGTACAACCCAGGCAATGGCAGTCTGCTTTTGGCCCTGGCCGCGAATGATGACTTTCCAAAACGCATCCGGTGTTTTGATACCGTGTGATGCCACAAAATAATCATCATTTGAGTTATGACCCCAAATGACACCACCAATCACCCGCAACTGGTCGATGTCGCGATAGCATTCGATGATTTCTTCTGTCAGCAGCCATGCGCCTCTGTTCATAGCGGCGGCCTGTGGCAGGATATTCGTCATAAAGTTGCTTTGCCTGATCGCGGTTTTGGAATGATCCATATGATTTGCCGGTACCAGGTGACCACGATCATAGTCATGTCCGTATCCTTTATAACTGGTTTGTTGGCATTCCAGGGGTACATTGGGGTCAAGAAAAAACCGACTAATCCGCTTCAAATGGCCTATATCGTGCGTGGCAATATAACTGAATTTCACCGCCCCATGCTGTGCGCAATCTAACCAAAGAGTAAAGCCTTCATAGTCTAATTGAATCCCATGCGATGCTGTCTGCGGTTGTAAAAAATCGTTTGCTTGCTGGATGTCTTGGAGTTGAGCGCATGAAGACAGAACGAGCAATAATAGGCTAATAAACGCATAGCGCATGTTTTAGAACTTACCTGAAGGCAAAAAGCTGGCAAATCTATCACACTCAACGGTTTAACATGACGAGCTAAACTACTTCCATGGAAAATACACGTGCTAATCCAGTATCGTAAATCGCTTCTGGCAGTGTATTTGCCGCTTCTATACCTATGCGGTTTTGCTGTGTAGCCTAAGGATTTCGCCAAAAT
>NZ_LUUI01000085.1 GCF_001644015.1 Methylomonas lenta | reverse complement strand
AATCCGCTGTAGGTGCGGATTTATCCGCACCTACAGCGGATTTATCCGCACCTTGCGAATGAATTCGCACCTACAGCTGACGAACTTGTTTCATGCGCATTCCTTAGTCAACTGGCAACAGCGGCAATTAAAGCTTAAAGCCCGTTTGTTTTTGGTGCTTATGTTGGGGCTGTTGTTTACCGTCGATGGTTGGGCTGAATCTGACTCAGACCCCAACAAGCCCATACTAATGGTCGGCATCAGCGCACAGTCGTTTCCAGACGTATCGGTATCTGATATTGAAGTGACCATTAAATTATTGGTGGCAGAGCTGAGTAAAAGTTCAGGCTACGAAGCAATGGTGACGGCTTATACTAACGAAAAACTATTACAACAGGATTTTGAGCAGGGCAAAATCAATTTTGTAGTGACATCCAGTCTGATTTTGGCATTGGAATATGATCAAGCATTGCTCGCCGATGGATTTCGATTTGTGCGTGAAAGTAAATTTCCCGATCAACTTTTAATTATTGGGCAGCAACGATATGAACTTGACGCGTTTCGTGGAAAACGGATGCTGCTGGCAAAAAATGACCCTATGAATGAATTAAATATGGATTACTTTGCCTGGAAGACCTTCAAACAAGGTTATAAAACCAGTTTCAAAGTGTTGCCAGCGGCGGGGAAAGTTAATCAGTTGCTGTTGAAAATTTTTTTTGACGAAGCAGATTTAACCAGTGTCTATCAGAATTTTTACGAAACTGCTTTGGATCTCAATCCTCAGCTCCGCAATCGACTAAAAATTTTAGCACAGCTGGATAATGTGCCAGCGGCAGGCGCATTTTTTCGTAAAGACACGCCAGAGGTGTTTAAGGAAACGGTGATACTAAAGGCATTGCACATGGCTGATAAGCCTCGTGGGAAGCAATTGATGGAGATGTTCAAATGCGACCGTATTATTCGTTCCAATATTGAGGATCTGATACCAGCAAAACAACTCTTCAATGCGCGGCAGCGCTTAGTAACCGGCCAATGAAATGCTGCTTAATTTGTCTACTGTCTTGAAAACTTTTGCGCTATTGCTAGCTATAGAAGTTTTCCCGGTTGCGGCAGATGATCAACCTTTAGCGGTTTCTCCCCAGCGTTTTTTAATGGGGATTTACTATCCATCGATTGCCAATTTAGTGACGCGTGCGGATTTTCAGGTAGCTATCAATGTTTGGCTGGAGGAATTTTCAGACCCCTTGCAATTATCTCCCTCCCGGGCGATTTTGTTTGAAGATATGGATAGTCTGAAGCAGGCATTTGTAGCCGGCGAACTGGACTTTATTATGGCGCCGCCACTATTGTTAGCTAAACACATAGATCGCAGCTTATTGGCTGACGGTTTCGTCGGTACGGCCTCTGATGGTACCGAGTATGGCATGGTATTGATTACCCGCAGAGACGCCGGAGTTCAGACATTGGCGCAGATGCGTGGCAAGGTGTTAATGCTGCCCAAGAATGACATTTTGGCGGCAACGTTTTTGGATATGCTCAGTTTGAAAACTTACCGGCAGCATTTCCGACAGGTATTCAAAGAAATTCACACAAAAAAACGGGAGAGCGCAGTGGTGCTGGCTTTGTTTTTTAAACAAGCCGATGTCGGTTTGAGTAATGCAGAGGTCTTTAATTTAATGATAGAACTTAATCCTCAACTCCAACAGAGTTTGGCGGTATTGGCGAAATTTCCCACTAAATCGCCCAACTATGGCTATTTTCACAGCGATTTTCCAGTCCATGTACGACAAGCCATTACTGAAAAGGTGAAGGAATTGAATCAGCAACCTCGTCCTCAGCAAGTGTTGCAAGCATTACGCATGGTCAGCTTAGTACCCAATGCTGTTGATAATCTGACCGTGTTTGACAGTTTGTTAGATGAATATCGGTCCCTAGAAACAGGTGTTAAACCATGAATCCATTG
This sequence comes from Methylomonas lenta, assembly GCF_001644015.1. Lineage (GTDB taxonomy): Bacteria > Pseudomonadota > Gammaproteobacteria > Methylococcales > Methylomonadaceae > Methylomonas > Methylomonas lenta. The sequence goes on along the minus strand of NZ_LUUI01000085.1, from coordinate 12,278 downwards.
ATGTCATGGCCAGCGCTACGTGGGGTAAATCTGTTCTGCGTCATTGTTTTGCTGCTATCAGTATTGTCACCGCTTTGCTGGGCCGATTTAGAGCCTGAAATTCAGGATAAATCACGCTTGATCATGGGGTTTTATGCGCAATCGATTGCCGAAACTGCCAGTCGTAGTGATATTGAGGTTTCGCTAAATTTTTGGGCTAAGGAATTACTGGCAGCAGAGGCCAAAAAACAATATCAGCTGGATATTACCCAAACCCAGGCGGTGATATTTGATGATATGACCACCATGCAACAAGCGTTACGAAGAGGTGAATTAGACATGGTCGTTGCTCCACCCTTAACCATCTCCAAATATTTTACCCGCGATGAACTCTCGACGGGTTTTATCGGCATGCTTGGGAAAGACCAGCCGGATAGTATTTTGCTGATTGCACGTTCCGATCGTGGCATCAATAGCGTGGCCGATTTGAAAGGTAAAAGTTTTGAGTTGCTGGAAGGGGATGAATTGACCGAAACGTTTGTGGATTATGTATTTTTAAAAGAATTTCATAAAAGTTATAAAACCGTACTGGGTTCTATTAGCCAACAGACTAAAGCCAGTCGTATCGTGCTGGATATTTATTTTAAAAAAGCTGATGCCGGGGTAGTCTTTAAAGGCCCGTTTGATGTAATGGCCGAGTTAAATCCGGATATTTCCAACAGTATACGTATTCTGGACAGTTATCCATCCTTGAGTCGGAATGTGAGTTTTTTTAGAAAAAACTATGCCTATGCTTATCAAATTAAGGAAATCGCTAAATCCTCTTTTAAGAATAATGTCAGGGTTAAGCAGATATTAGAAATCTTTAAAACACCGATATTAATCGAGTTTGAGGTTAATCAACTGGATCAGTTTGATGCATACAATGATGAGTATCTAAAGTTAAAACAAAAATACTCACCGTAAACTAATGTCAACAACCATTAAACAGTGATCTTAAAATGAATGGATTTAAGCGATTACTTTTAACCTGTTTAATACAGTGCGTACTTATCAGTCTATGTCTGGCTAATGAACCGTTGCGCCAGGGCAGAATGGTTATGGGTTTTTATGCCCATTCCATTACCGAAAATGCCAGTTTAAGTGATATTGAGGTGTCACTGAATTTTTGGGCGAAGGATTTGATTGCAGAAGAATCCCAAAAAATGCACCTCAATATTTTGGAGTCACGTGCGATATTGTTCGACACTATGCCCGAAATGCACCAAGCTTTATTGCGTGGCGAACTGGATATGATTATTGCGCCACCGTTGGAGATTGTGCGGGAATTTAAACGTGATGAACTCAAGGATGGTTTTACCGGCATGCTGGCCGGTAATCAGCCGGATAATCTCTACTTGGTGGTTCGTGGCGACAAAAATATCAGCGGTATTAAAGACTTGGCTGGCAAACGAATGTTGTTGCCGGAAGATGATGAGTTGGCCGAGGTATTTGTTGACTCGCTATTTTTGAAGCAATTTAGAGCGAATTATAAAACCAAATTAACATCCGTTCAGAAGCAAAAAAAAGGCAGTCGAATTTTGTTGGATATCTATTTCAATCAAGCTGATGCCGGGGTAATTTATCGTAATGCCTATGATGTGATGGTGGAGCTTAATCCAGATATTGCGCGTACTGTATTGGTGCTGGAGAAATTACCTATAAAAAACAAAAACTTCAGTTATTTCGTTAAGGGGTATCCATTTTCTGTAGAACTGTCGAAGATGGTGATTACAGCCTTCAAGCACAGCGTCAGAGCTAAACAAATTTTGGATGTGTTTAGAACACCAGAACTGGATCATTGTTCCATCAATGAACTAGATTTTTATGAGGAATTTTATGCTGACTATCTACGCTTAAAAAAAGGAGTAAAGCCTTGATTGGTAAACGCTACACATGGATAGTGTGCTTTTGTAGTCTTTGTTGTTTTTTGGGGTTTAATACATGGAGTTTTGCAGACACTCAGCATATTTCATTTGCTTATCTGGAAGCCGGCTTAAAAGATTTAAATGATGCCGATCGGCATGTGGCAGTACAGTTATTAGCCAAAGAATTGATACGTGACTCTGGAAACGAAATCAAGGTATTTCCTTTAAATAGTATGGCGGAAATGCTGGATATGATTGAAGTTGGTAAAGTCAATTACGTTATTATCAATAGCTATCTATATTTAACTGGTCGGCAGAAATTACAGCCATTTTTAACTGATGAAATCTGGGGGATTCAGCGTGCCCAGGAAGCCAAAGAAAATTATGTACTGGTAGTTGCTCAAGATTTTAATTACCAAAATCTGCAGAGTTTGTTAGGTAAATCCATTTCCATACATAAAGACTATTTGTTGGTAAATTTTTATTTGAATTACCTGGTGAAAAAGGAGGCAAAATTACCGATTAATAAGTTTTTTAAACGCATTAAAGACACGCGTACCGATTCGCAGGCCGTGCTGGATGTTTTTTTTAAGACCAGTGATAGTTGCCTGGTGCCGCAATATATAGTTGATCTGGTAGCAGAGCTTAATCCATCAGTATTAAAAGGTATCCGCATTGTGCATTATTCAGGTGCTAAATTTATTCCCGCCTTGGTGTTGAGGCTTAAAAATAACTCTGTTGATACGAGTAATATGATACGGAATAATTTGCTAACCTTATCTGATAATGCGCGAGGGCAAGAAATTATGAATTTATTTAGTATTAAATCGATAAAGCCCATTAATGCCAATGCTCTACAGGACATGATCAAGCTCTACGACGAATATCAATCAATGGCAGTAGAAAAATAATATGCTCATAAAACCAAAAAGCAGTATATTTATTCGTGTTTTCTTTTTATTTGGCTTTTTAGTGTTAGCCATTACCTTATTTTTTGCATACATGGCAATTCCCATGCAAAAAGACGCCTTTAACCAGATTATGCTAACCCAGGCGGAAACTGTTTCCCGCTCCATTGTGCAGGCTAGTTCAGATGCGTTAATTAGTCGGGATTATGGTTTTATTGTAGAGCATAATGTGGAAGTTTTAAAAAATAACATCAGTATTTTTTATGTTTTGGTATCACCCAATGCCGGTGAAACAATATTGGTTAATCAGAAGTCGTGGCGTTTGCTTGATAAAGTTGATGATGAACTATTATCGCTGGAAAGGCCGGATATCATCTACAAAATATTGTCGTATGAAGGCTTTGATAATGTTTATCATTTTGTCTATCCGATTAATTTTTCCGGCGTGCAATGGGGGTGGTTACATATTGGATTTTCGACCGAGCAATATAATAAGTTGATTGATAATATGTATAAACAAATCATTTATATTGTTGGTTTGTCGTTATTGATTATTATGGCTGTTGGTTATTTCTTTGCGCGTTGGATTTCTCGTCCGGTAACCGAAATTAGTCAGTTGGCAACTCAGGTGGCGGGTGGTGATCTGACCGTACGTTCCAACATTAAACGGCAAGATGAAATAGGTGTTTTATCGGAAAGTTTTAATCGTATGATCGATTCCTTGCAACAATCTAAACAACAACTACAAAATTATAATCAGGAGTTGGAGCAAGAAGTAGATCATCGTACGCAAGAATTGGCTGAATTAAATAAAGGTCTAGATGCCAAAATTCATGAAGAAGTGGCTAAAAGTAAGCAGCAGGAGGCTTTATTGATTCATCAATCACGCTCAGCTGCTATGGGTGAAATGATTGGTGCCATTGCCCATCAATGGCGGCAGCCCTTAAATGCCTTGAGTTTGGTGCAGCAAAATATGCAATTAAGATATGAAATGGATAAGCTGGATGCCGATTTTATGAACATCAGCATGGAAAAATCCAACCGTTTGATTCAAAAAATGTCTTCTACTATTGATGATTTTAGAAACTTTTTTAAACCCAATAAACATGTTGACATTTTTTACATTAAATATGTTATTCGGGCAACATGTGAGTTATTGGATGCGCAATTAAAAAATCATAATATTAATCTAACTATTAATTGTCCCGAAAATATTAATATAGTCGGTCTGGAAGGTGAATTTTCACAGGTTATTCTTAACTTAATTAATAATGCTAAAGATGTGCTGGTAGAACGGAGTGTTGCAGATCCCATGATCACCATAACCGTGATACCGGCTTCAGGTAATGGTATTGATGTTACCATAAAAGATAATGCCGGAGGTGTGCCTGAATCCATCTTCGATAAGATTTACGATCCTTATTTTACGACTAAAGAAGAAGGTAGAGGTACCGGCATTGGTTTATATATGTCTAAGATTATTATTGAAAATAATATGGGTGGTTCCCTGCATGCATTTAATGATAGCGAGGGTGCTAATTTTGTGATTCATTTAAAAAACACACCTCCCATTAAAAACAAATCAATTGTATGAGTCAAACCCATCAGGTTGATGTGTTAATTATTGGTGCCGGTGCCTCGGGTTTATTTTGTGCTATCGAAGCCAGTAAACGCGGTCGTAAAGTTTGTGTTATTGACCACGCCAATAAAGCGGGCAAGAAAATTCTTATGTCAGGTGGTGGTCGCTGTAATTTTACCAATTACACTGTCGATGCTGATAATTACATCTCGCACAATCCCCATTTTTGCAAATCTGCCTTAAAACGTTTTAATCAATGGGATTTTCTGGCCTTGGTGCAACGCTATCAAATTCCATTTCATGAACGTTTGCACGGACAATTATTTTGCGACCACAGTGCAAAAGATATATTGCATATGTTATTGGCAGAGTGTCAGCGCTATGCTGTGAGTATCAGCTTGCAGTGTTCAGTACTTGCTGTTACTGCTGATGATGGCGGTGGTTTTCGTGTGCAAACGGGTTTGGGAGTATGGCATTGTCAGTCATTGGTGATAGCCACGGGTGGGTTGTCAATACCCAAAATGGGTGCTACGCCATTGGGGTATCAGATAGCTGAACAATTGGGCATTAAGGTTTGGCCTACCCGAGCCGGTTTGGTCCCGTTAACATTACAACCGGCTGATAAGGACATTTTTGCCACTTTGAGTGGGATAGCCGTGCCGTGTGAAGTTAGTGTGCAAAATAGCCGCTTTAAAGAGAATCTATTATTCACTCATCGTGGTTTGAGTGGGCCGGTAATTTTGCAGATTTCATCTTACTGGCAAGCAGGTGAGGCCTTATTGATTAATTGTCTACCTGATTTACCCTTGCTGAATTTATTAAAGCAACAGCGCGGGCAGGGCAGCAAACTCAAATTGAAAACTTGGCTGGCAGAATATTTACCTAAACGTTTACTACAGGCTTTATTGCCAGAACAGTTACTGGAATTGGCTCTGGTGGATTGTTCCGACAAGCAATTTCAGCTGGTTGTAAATCATATCCAGGCCTGGCAAATTAAACCCAATGGCAGCGAAGGTTATCGTACAGCTGAAGTTACGGTGGGTGGTGTCGATTGTGATGCCTTATCCTCCAAAACCCTAGAAAGCAAAAAACATCCAGGCTTGTATTTTATTGGTGAAGTGGTTGATGTTACAGGCTGGTTAGGAGGCTACAATTTTCAGTGGGCTTGGTCCTCCGGCTGGTGTGCGGGGCAATATGTATAGGCTGCAACAGGCTATAAACGTCCAGCTTAGAGTTGTTGAAAATGACTGTCGATTGCCTTAAACGCTCTACATTAGGGTTGGAGTAAACCTATGGCTGTGTGATAATTCAAGCAGTATCTATCAGAAAAATCATAAGGAAAAAATCAACACTATGGCTAATGATACGTTGTTAATAAAGCATACTGGTACCGGAAAGGAAGTGGAATACCCTCTTTTTGAAAGTACACTGGGTGCTAAAACGGTGGACATACACAGTCTTTATAAAGATTTGGACTGTTTTACGCATGACCCTGGTTTTGTTGCCACAGCAAGTTGCAAAAGCAAAATCACTTACATTGATGGCGATAAGGGTATTTTATTATATCGAGGCTATCCTATCGAGCAACTGGCCGAAAAGTGTGAGTTTACCGAAGTCGCTTATTTGCTAATGCACGGTGAATTGCCCAATGAAAATCAGTTGCTCAAATTTAATCTTGAAGTAAGCGACAAAGCGATTATTCACGAATCCCTGCGTAAGTTTTTTGATGGTTTTCATTATGACGCTCATCCCATGGCCATGTTGGTGGGTGTTGTTGGTTCGTTGTCGGCGTTTTATCACAGCGAATTGAATAACAAAGACCCCGCTCAGCGCTTTATTTCTGCAACCCGCATGATTGGTAAAATGCCTACCATTGCTGCGGCGTCTTACCGACATTCAGTCGGGCGACCGTTTGTCTATCCACGCATGGATTTGGGTTATTGTGAAAACTTTATGAATATGATGTTTTCGCGTTCATCGCAAAACTATATCGATCAAGATCACTATATCGACCAAGACTTTGTCAAGGCTCTGAATTTACTCTTTATTCTGCATGCCGACCATGAACAAAACGCTAGCACGTCCACTGTACGTTTGGCCGGCAGTACCGGTGCTAATCCATATGCCTGTGTTGCAGCAGGGATTGCAGCTTTATGGGGGCCAGCACACGGTGGTGCCAACGAGGCAGTTTTAAACATGTTGGCTGAAATTGGTACGGCAGAAAATGTACCCAAATACATCGCTAAAGCCAAAGATCCGAACGACCCGTTCCGCTTGATGGGTTTTGGCCACCGGGTGTATAAAAACTTTGACCCGCGTGCCACCATTATTCGTAAAACCTGCTACGAAGTGCTGAAGAAAACCCAAACCGATGATCCTTTGTTCGAACTGGCTTTGGCGGTTGAAGAACATGCCTTAAAGGATGAATATTTCATTGAGAAAAAACTTTATCCCAATGTCGATTTTTATTCGGGTGTCATCTACAAGGCTTTAAATATTCCAGTCGATATGTTTACGGTGATGTTTGCAATTGCCCGAACAGCCGGTTGGGTTTCACATTGGCTTGAGATGATGGAAGATCCAAACAAACTTATCAGTCGGCCAAGGCAGTTGTATGTTGGCCCCGCCCAACGGGATTACATTCCTATCAATACGCGTTAGATCTTTCAACATAACTCTATGAAAGCAGATAACTCAGTCCCTGCAAAAACCGCAGAATCTTTAGAAACTAAATCGGTCGCTACTGATTTAATTGCTAAAGATGATCAAACAATAACTGAAGTCAACGGCCCGAAAGGGCCGGAACCCACTCGCTTTGGCGATTGGGAGCGTAAGGGGCGTTGCGTCGATTTTTAAAGCAGCGTTTTTCAAATCAAGTATAGGGTAAACCATGTCAGCCAACCGACCACTTTCTCCGCACCTGCAAGTTTATCGTTTGCCCTTAACCGGATTAATATCCATCACCCATCGTATGACCGGCGTTTTATTGTCGATGGGATTGGTATTATTTGTGTATGTGCTATATGCCATTGCCGCAGGCGAGGGTGTGTATCAATCCATGCAGGCTTTTATGGCTTTTTGGCTGTTTAAGCTGGTTTATTGGGGTTTTATCTACGCCTTGTTTTTTCATTTGTGTCACGGCATCCGGCATTTAATTTGGGATATTGGCAAAACCTTCGATCGCGACACCTTAAACAGATATGCGCTGCTCGAATTATTTGTTTCTGCAGGGTTAACGCTCACTACATTTCTACTGTCTTAATTGGAGCAAGTTATGATCTTTAAATTATTGCTTGCAAAATTGGTCGATTGTTTTTCCATTCATAATGCCACTAGCCATTTTTGGTATCAGCGTGTCACTGCGCTAGCCTTGATACCATTGTCTGTGTGGTTGATACTCTTTTTGAATACTGCGCTGTCTGCGCCTTATGCCGAAACCGTATCCTGGTTATCTTCGCCCCTGAATGCTGCTGCCCTCATCGCCTGGATTGTCGCGGTGATTTTTCATGCTGCCCTGGGTGTGCAAGTCGTCATCGAAGATTACGTCTCCACAATTTCTACTCGACATTTGGCGATTCGTGCCACCAATTTGATTTTTTTATTACTGGGCGTTGCGGCTTTGGTTGCAATTTTCCTCATTCTTTTTGCAAGGTAACTCATGGCCTCAGCTTATAACATCATCGAACACCAGCACGACGTCGTCGTGGTGGGTGCCGGCGGCGCCGGTTTACGTGCCACATTTGGCATGGTGGAAAAAGGCCTTAAAACTGCCTGCATCACAAAAGTATTTCCCACTCGCAGCCACACGGTTGCTGCGCAGGGCGGCATCAGCGCAGCCTTGGGCAATATGGGTGAAGATGACTGGCGTTTTCATATGTACGACACTATCAAAGGTTCTGACTGGCTGGGTGATCAGGATGCTATCGAATACATGTGTCGGGAAGCCATTCCCGCTATTCTAGAACTGGAACATTACGGTGTGCCGTTTTCCAGAACCCAGGAAGGCAAAATCTATCAGCGTGCTTTCGGCGGCATGTCTACTCATTACGGCAAGGGCCAGGCTCAACGCACCTGCGCGGCGGCCGACGTCACCGGACATGCGATATTGCATACCCTGTATCAACAGGCCTTGAAGCATAAAGCCGAGTTTTTCGTGGAATACATCGCGCTGGACTTGATCATGGATGGTGACGAGTGTCGCGGTGTGTTGGCCTGGTGTCTGGATGACGGTTCGATACATCTGTTTCGTGGTCATCAAACGGTGTTGGCAACCGGCGGCCATGGCCGTACTTACTTGTCTTGTACTTCTGCCCACACTGTTACTGGCGACGGTAATGGCATGGCCTTGCGTGCTGGCTTGCCTTTGCAGGACATGGAATTCGTCCAATTTCATCCCACCGGCATCTATGGAGCTGGCTGTTTGATGACCGAAGGCGCGCGCGGCGAGGGCGGCTATCTAACCAATTCCGAAGGCGAGGCGTTCATGGTACGTTATGCGCCGCATGTGAAAGACTTGGCTTCTCGCGATGTGGTCAGTCGCGCCATTACCATAGAACTTAACGAAGGTCGTGGCGTGGGTCCGAAAAAAGATCATGTATTCCTGCATTTGGAACATCTCGATCCGGCCATTATTCACGAACGCTTACCGGGTATCACTGAAACCGCCCGGATTTTCTCCGGCGTGGATGCCACCAAACAACCCATTCCAGTATTGCCGACCGTGCATTACAACATGGGCGGCATCCCGACCAATTACAAAGCCGAAGTGGTGACTTTGAAGGACGGTAATCCGGATTACGTGGTGCCCGGCTTGATGGCTATCGGCGAAACTGCTTGCGTATCGGTACACGGTGCCAATCGTTTGGGGTCTAACTCCTTGCTGGATTTGGTGGTATTCGGACGGGCGGCGGCAATTCGTTGTACCGAGTTGATCAAACCGGGTATGGCACATAAACCGCTGGCGGGCGATGCCTGCGATAAAGCCTTGAGCCGCTTCGACAAAATCCGCCATGCCAACGGCAGTCGCCCGACTGCCGAGATTCGCCTGGATATGCAAACCACCATGCAAAGCAAAGCAGCGGTATTCAGAACTGAGAAAACCTTACAGGAAGGTATTCAGCAGATTAGCGAAGTAGCTGCATCGTTTGACGATGTCAAAGTCGGTGACAAGTCGTTGATCTGGAATACCGATTTGGTGGAAACCCTGGAACTGGATAATCTGTTGGGACAAGCGCAAGTCACGATGAATGCTGCCGGGAACCGTCAGGAAAGTCGCGGCGGTCATGCGCGCGAAGACTTTCCAAAACGTGATGATCAAAACTGGATGAAGCATACTTTAACCTGGCGGGAAAACAATCAGGTCAAAATAGACTATCGCCCGGTCCACCTGTACACGCTCACCGACGAAGTCGAAGTGGTTGCACCTAAAGAGAGGGTTTACTAATGGTTGAATTTTCACTACCGCAAAACTCGGTCGTCAAAAAAGGTAAAACTTATAAGGCGGTTGCAGGTGCCACAAACATCCGCAACTTTGAAGTGTATCGCTGGGATCCGGATTCCGGCGAAAATCCGCGTATTGATGTCTTCGAAATCGATATGGATCACTGTGGGCCGATGGTGTTGGATGCGATCTTAAAAATCAAAAACGAAATCGACAGCAGTCTGACGTTTCGCCGATCCTGCCGGGAAGGGGTCTGTGGTTCGTGCGCGATGACTATTAATGGCAAAAATACCCTGGCTTGTACCAAAGCAATTAGCGATTATAAAAACACGATCAAAATCTTCCCATTGCCGCATATGGCTGTGGTGAAAGATTTGGTGGCTGACATGAGTCATTTCTTTGAGCAATATGCTTCCATCAAACCCTGGTTAACCAACGACACAGAAGCCCCCGAAAAAGAGCGACTGCAAAGCAAAGAAGAGCGAGCCAAACTGGATGGTTTATACGAATGCGTACTCTGCGCCTGTTGTTCGACCAGCTGTCCCAGTTACTGGTGGAATGGTGACAAATACCTCGGTCCGGCCATTTTGTTACAGGCTTACCGCTGGTTGGCGGATAGTCGTGATACCAACGATCAGGAACGTCTGGACGAACTCAATGAGTCTTTCAAGCTCTATCGCTGCCATACCATCATGAACTGTACCGATGCTTGCCCAAAAGGCTTGAATCCGGCTAAAGCTATCGCGGAAATCAAAAAGCAACTGGTTCAGCGCGAACATACATGAGTGAACTCAACAGACTGCGCTGGCGATGCCGGCGCGGCACGTTAGAACTCGATTTACTGTTAATCAGGTATCTGGAAAACGTTTACCTGGCCGCTGAAGCTAAGGAAAAACAGGTTTTCTTACAATTACTGGAATTGGAAGATACTGATCTGTTGCGCTATTTGATGGGGGAAGGACTTTCTAGTGATGTTGATCTGGCAGAACTAATTGCCAAAATCAGAACCTTGCCGGTTTGATTGCAATTTGGCATGGCCGACCAGTGTGGAGATTAAGAATATATTTTTGTTAGGATCAACTTAAAATCCGGAGCTTAATTATGTTCATCTTGATACGCCTGCCAACAGTTTTTGCCTGTTTTCTGCTTGTTTTTTTTCTTGCGGCTTGCAGCACGGGGGAGTCACAAACAGCGTTAAATCAATACAAAAGCTCCTTCGATTTAACACTACCGCACCACCTATCCGCAACAGTTGATCCTATTCAGTTTGCCAAGTGTATGGCACCCCAAACAGCAAAATTAAAACCAGGTTTCGTGCGGTTCGTCGCCAAGTTAAAAACCCACCCGCAGGGTAAATTACTACTCGCTGATATAGGTCTATTAGACGATAGCCAGCTGATTGATAGTGTGATGACTGTTCGATCACAAGTACAGACACTGTTTAGCCAATTCACAACCGATGCTGGTGATGTAAAAGACAGTCGTATTGCTGAAATAATGAGTGACTCAGCGATAAATGATACTGAAGACGCTCAGCAACCATCCATCAATGTAGATCAGGACATGCAACTACTGGATGACCTGACCCGCAGTTATTTAAAGGCCTATTTCACCAAGCCCTTGGATGTGCAAGCTTCTGCAGTGAACGAAACAAAATTACGTGTCAGTTTGGCGACTATTTTAAATCTTAAGCCGCAAGATCAAAAAATCAGCAACTTAATCGATTTTCTGCAGCCACAATTGAAATCATCAATAAATCCGATAACTCGCGTGGGCGGTTTTATTGAGGGTGACGGCAGTCAATTTGGTTTTCCTGGCGTGGCATCGCCAACCGGTAGTCTTAAGGTAAATTACAGTCAAATTGCTACCGAAGTAATGCGTATTTTTTTGACTGCCTTGCGTGATGGTCTGGCACCGATACCTGTACTGGAAAACTCAACGGCTGCCAGCCTGCAGTATGATTTCGATATCCTGCAATTCGGTTTGTCTGATCAACCGATTACATTAGAGTGGCACATGGACCGACACGATGCCTCTAAGGTGCTTAGTATTAGGGTAAGCCCCGAACAATTTGAAAATATCGAGTCTAATGCGCGACAAGTAGAGGCTTCGGTGGCCAGTAGCGTAGGCAAGGCAGTTCGCGGAGGATCAATGGGGTCACTGAATAATGAAGCCGTTGCCCAACTGCTGGAAACTGTGGCTGGTGTGCTGGCAAAACATAAATCTCAACGTGCGCAATGGTGTTTATTAGCGCAAGATCAATCCTTGTTACCGAATTCAAGCTTAGTCAGTGATCAGCAGCAACCCTAACAAACGAACGCCTGTTAATACTCGTACTACAACATAAAATCGATAAGGCTACGTAGCTTAGGAATATGCATGGCATATGCAAGAATCCTGTGTAGGTGCGGATTTATCCGCACAGTGCGAATAAATTCGCACCCACAGCTGACGAACTTGTTTCA
>NZ_LUUI01000084.1 GCF_001644015.1 Methylomonas lenta | reverse complement strand
CCTCTCCAGCAGGAGAGGGAGCTTTTTTTAACTTAATGGCATTGACGCGAAGCGTAGGAACGATACAAAAGAACCCTCTGTAGGTGCGGATTTATCCGCACAGTGCGAATGAATTCGCACCTACAGATGACGGCTAAGGTTTGCGCCAAAATTAATTGCCGCTTATGGCTCCCATGTTTTACGTGGGAACTCAGACGGGGACGCTACCGCTAATCGAGGCTACGTGGGCTAACAGCTAATTCTGACCCTCGACATGCTGCCAATGGCCGGATTTGCCGCCGCTTTTTTCCAGCAGTCGTAAACCTTGAATCACCATGCCGCGGTCCACAGCTTTGCACATGTCATAAATCGTCAGCAAAGCAATTTGCGTGGCCATCAATGCTTCCATTTCCACTCCGGTTTGGCCGTTGGTTTTGACAGTGGTTAGGCAGTGCACTCGGCAGGAGTCCACTTGCGGCTGCAATTGAATTTCGACATGCGTCAGCGGTAGTGGATGGCAGAGCGGAATCAAATCAGCGGTTTTTTTGCTGGCCATGATGCCGGCAATCCGGGCAATGCCTAATACATCGCCTTTTTTATGATTGCCTGCCATAATCAACGCCAATGTGTTTGGCAGCATTTCAATCGCCCCTTCACAAATCGCCGTGCGCTGGGTGATGGCTTTGTCGCCAACGTCCACCATGTGGGCTTCGCCGGCGTTATTGAAATGGCTCAGGTTTGATTGGGACATGACTAGGGCTAATGATGAAAAAAATCCATTGTATTCTTGGGTAAACCTATATGTCGATAAAAGTGCGTTATTTTGCCAGCTTGAAAGAAAGCGTTGGCCGCGGTGAAGATGAATGTCACACAACATTTCCAATGCCGGTGCAAGCCGTCTGGCAACAACTCAACCCCGAGTTGGCTATGCCCGAGACCCTATTGATCGCCGTGAATATGAATTATGTCAAACATGATGCCATGGTTGAGGACGGCGATGAGCTGGCCTTTTTTCCACCGGTCACTGGAGGCTAAGATGCAGATCAAGCTTTGCGAACAGGTGTTTAATCCCTGGCAAGAAATAGAACAGTATCAAGCCAGTTTGACGCATTTGGCCGGCAAATATGGCGCTACCGGGGTGTTTGTTGGCAGCATGCGCGATTTTAATCAAGGCGATGATGTGACAAGTATGTATCTGGAACATTATCCAGGTATGACCGAGAAACAATTGCAGCAGATTGTCGAACAAGCGCAATTGCAATGGTCGTTGTTGGACAGCTTGGTGATACATAGAATAGGCGAGGTTAATCCGCCAGATGTGTTGGTGCTGGTGGCGGTATGGTCTGCGCATCGGGGTGATGCCTTTGATGCCAGCCGATATATCATGGAGCAATTGAAAAGCCGGGCCCCGTTCTGGAAAAAAGAAACATTGGTTTCCGGTCAGCATCGCTGGGTAGAAAAAAATACCACGGGTTATCAGCAAGAGAGCCGTTAATCAGACAGTACGAAACACTTTTATAGTCTTATCCTATATCCGCCTTGCTGATAAAGTTAGCCGCAGCTTATCGGTCTGATCATACCCAATCCCATTGGCTAAAGCTTAGCCAATGCCGTTGTTTTAGCGGTCTTTATCCGGCGGTAAATCGTTAACTGACTGGGGTTTTTGGCGCGCGGTTTTGCCTTATCAGATTTGACTTTAGGTAACTAGTTGAATATACATAAGTAATATGAACTTGTTAAACAGCGTTATTTTAGGGGGCAAACAGTGGATCAAAACGATACTTCTACCAAATACGATGATTTTTTATTTCAACGTAATTCATTGCTTATCCGTGGACTAGTACTGGCTACAACAGGATTGATTTTAACCATTTTAACCCTGGTTGAGCCCAACGTCCGCATCATGTCCCAAAGCAGTTCCTGGTTGCCTATGGTGGCGTTCGTCATTTTGATTGCCGGCTTGTTTGCTTGTCTGGATTCTTATATCTGGCGGCACTCCAATGAGTTTTTTATCAATTTACAGATTGCGGTTTTAGATGTGACGGTAGGCATGATTTTGCTTAATGAACTAAATAAATCTGCGGATAAATTGATTTTACTGGTAGCTGCCTACCTGATTATTAAAGGCGTATTCCGCATAGTTGCCGCTAATGCCGTGCGTTTTTCGAATTCCGGCATTGCAACCTTGGGTGGCGGGCTATCGGTTGTAATGGGTGTTTTGTTATGGCAAGAATGGTTGTTATCCACTATGTGGTTTATTTGCTTTTGTTTGAGCGTGGATATCATGACCCGCGGTTGGGCTTTAATCCGGTTTGGGCTTTGGTTGAAAGCGCAGCATAAAATAAATATCCAAAACACTTCTGCTAATTGAAACTGTAAAACAGTATGTTAAGTCGCGAGCTTGACGAGGTCTTAATCGACTCTTTACTCAATCCAGCCTGTTATCCGCATCCAGTGGAGACGGTTGAAAAGATAGAAACGCATATTTCCTGGCTATTGCTGGCAGGTGATTTTGTCTACAAAATCAAAAAACCGGTAGATTTTGGTTTTCTGGATTTTTCTGAACTATCCCAGCGACAGTTCTTTTGTCATGAAGAGCTGCGCTTGAATCGTCGTTTGGCGGCTGCGTTTTATCTGGACGTGGTCGGCATTGGTGGTAGTGCGGAAAAGCCGATATTAGGTGCAGAACCGGCTTTTGAGTATGCGGTCAAAATGCGACGGTTTGCTGAAGACCAATTGCTGGATCATCTATTACTGCAGGATAAATTGAGCGTCCAGCATTTTCAAAGCCTGGCTCAAACCTTGGTCCAGTTTCATGCCGATCTACCCCCAGCCGCCATCAATTCCGGTTTCGGCGATACCGAAGCCATTGGCTTGCCGGCACGGCAAAATTTTCAGCAATTATCGCAGTTGTTAAATGCAGGTTATGCGCAGCAACTGACTGGTTTACAGGCTGCCAGCGAATTAGAATTTAGCCGCTGTTTGGCGTTATTTACCCAACGTCTGCAAACCGGCAAAGTGCGTGAATGTCATGGCGATTTGCATTTAGGTAATATCGTTTTAATCGATAAGCAGCCGATGCCGTTTGATGGGATTGAATTTAATCCAGCCTTGCGCTGGATAGATGTCATGAACGATATCGCTTTTTTGCTGATGGATTTACAGCAACGCGAACGGCCAGATCTGGCTTATGCTTTTTTAGACGGCTATTTGCAAGCGAGCGGTGATTATGCCGGTTTGGCGGTGCTTAAGTTTTATTTAGGCTATCGGGCCATGGTGATGGCTAAAGTCAGTGCCATTCGTGCCGGGCAAATGGGAGCAGAGTTTGGCTTGGGCTTGTGTCAAAGTTATCTGGGGTTGGCCGAACAGTTTTACACCGACCAACAGCCCGGATTAGTAATTACTTTCGGCTTGCCGGGTTGCGGCAAAACCATGTTGTCCCAGTTGGTTTTGCAGAAATACCCGCTAATTCGCATACGATCAGATGTCGAGCGCAAACGACTATTTGGTTTGCAGGCTCACGAACGTAGTAATTCGGCTGTAGGTAGCGACATGTATAGCCCAGAAACTACCCGGCGCGTCTATCAACAGTTATTAACGCTGGCTAAGGATATTTTGCAATGCGGTTTTTCCGTGATTGTGGACGCAGCATTTTTAAAGCAGCCAGAGCGAGAAATGTTTAAACATCTGGCCGAACAGCTATCGATACCGTTTGCAATCTTGGCGATTAGCACTGAGGACACGTTACAGCGGCAACGCCTGAATCAGCGGCAAAACGATGCATCGGAAGCGGATGTGGCGGTGCTGGATAAACTAAAATCGGCTTATGAAGTGCTATCCGCCTCAGAGCGCGAATATGCAGTAGAACTGGTAAATAACGGTTCTGTTCAGGATGTAATCAAACAACAATCCGTTTGGGATAGTCTTGATAGGGTTTTACTGCGCTGAAACATCGATTAAGGCTGAATTTTTCCTCGCCAATATGCTATTTTGACAGTCTGTTTTCATCTTAAATTGCAACAAGACCCATGAGCATAAAATCAGACAATTGGATCCGCCGTATGGCCCAACAGCACGGCATGATAGAACCGTTTCAAGCCGGACAGGTTCGTGAATCAGAACAAGGACGCATTATTTCTTATGGCACATCCAGTTACGGCTACGACGTGCGCTGCTCCAACGAATTTAAAATATTCACCAATATCAATTCCACCATCGTCGATCCCAAAGATTTTGATGAAGGCAGTTTTGTGGATGTGAAATCCGATGTTTGCATTATTCCGCCCAATTCGTTTGCTTTGGCGCGCACAGTGGAGTTTTTCCGCATTCCGCGTGATGTGTTGGTGATTTGTCTGGGCAAATCGACCTATGCCCGCTGCGGCATTATCGTCAACGTGACGCCGCTGGAGCCGGAATGGGAAGGCCATGTGACTTTAGAGTTTTCCAACACCACGCCGTTACCGGCAAAAATCTATGCTAACGAAGGTGTGGCGCAGATGTTGTTTTTTGGTGGTGATGAAGTCTGCGAAACGTCTTATAAGGATAGAGGCGGAAAATATCAAGGACAGGTGGGTGTTACTTTACCTAAAGCATGAGGCATTCTTTAGCTATGTTTAAACAATTCTTCAGTCAAAATATGCCGATATCAGCGGAACCTTCGAGTAATCAACCCCATTCGGCAACTGATGAGCTGGAGGATTATTATCGCCAAGTACAGGATATCATTCTCCAGCGTCAGGATTGGGTCAGCGGCCTGTTACCGGCCAGTACGGCGGTTACTACGCACGGCAATTATACCGACGCCTGGGTAAGGGATAACGTATATAGCATACTGGCGGCGTGGGGTTTGGCGATGGCCTATCGGAAAACTGGCCAGCGTACCGATAGAACTTACGAGTTGGAGCAAAGCGTCGTCAAGTTGATGCGTGGATTGTTGACATCCATGATGCGGCAGGCCGAAAAGGTTGAAAAGTTCAAGCATAGTCAGGATCCTATGGATGCCCTGCACGCCAAGTACGATACTCATTCCGGCTCGGTAGTGGTCGGTGATCATGAATGGGGACATCTGCAACTGGATGCCACCTCCTTGTTTTTACTGATGCTGGCGCAAATGACGGCTTCCGGTTTGCGTATCGTGTTTACCATCAACGAAGTCAATTTCGTGCAAAACCTGGTGCATTACATCAGCCGTGCCTATCGCACTCCGGATTACGGCATCTGGGAGCGCGGTAATAAAATGAACCACGGCCAAGCCGAACTTAATGCCAGTTCCATTGGCATGGCGAAAGCGGCTTTGGAGGCGATGGCCAATTTTAATTTGTTTGGCAAAGAAGGCGGTCAAAGTTCTATTATTCACGTCGTTAGTGACGATATCGCGCGTACCCGAATTACCCTGGAATCATTATTGCCTCGCGAGTCCATTTCCAAGGAAGTTGATGCGGCGGTACTCAGTGTGACCGGTTTTCCGGCTTTTGCGGTTGATAATGCTGAGCTACGCCAAACTACTCAAGCACGGATCGTGGAAAAATTGCAGGGCCGTTATGGTTGCAAACGCTTTTTACTGGATGGTCATCAAACCGAATCGGAAGACCATCAGCGATTACATTATGAGCCGCATGAGTTAAAACAGTTTGCCGACATCGAGTGTGAATGGCCGTTGTTTTTCTGTTATTTGTTACTGAACAGTTTATTCAGCGGCGATATTAGCGGTGCCAGGGATTATCGACAAAAATTGGAAGCACTAAGAGTCGAAGAAAATGGTCAATTATTGCTGCCCGAGCTTTACAGGGTTCCGGCCGATCGTATAGAAGCAGAAAAAGCCCATCCTCACAGCCAAGATCGGATTGCCAACGAAAATGTCCCTTTGGTTTGGGCGCAAAGTCTGTTTATTTTAGGCTGCTTGTTACAGGATGGTTTCATCGACCTGGAGGATGTCGATCCTTTGCAGCGCTATAGCACCAGCAAACTGAATCCTGCGGCTACCGTGCAGATTGCACTGTTGGCCGATGATGAAAATGTCAAAGATAACCTGAGTAAAGCCGGTATAGCGAGTCAGCTGCGCGCCGAAATTGCACCGATTCAGGTGCGAGAAGCCAGTGAATTGGTGGCCGCCTATACGCAAGTCGGACGCAACGACCGTATTGGCTTGAGCGGACGTCCATCACGACAACTACGCTCTTTGGCGACATCTAAATTTTTTGTATTAGCCGGCGAACCGTTATTGTTTTTCCCCCAATTCATGGATCAAAAGGGCTTTTATATTGCCATGGATAACCAGTTATTAATTCAGCGTTTACGGCTGGAGCTGGTTTATATAGCTCGGCATTGGGATAAAGAAGGTCAACCGTTGGTGGTTATCAACGTTAAACAAAATATGCTGGATGGGCAAGACGGGCAGGAGTTGCTGCAGTTTTTGCAGCAATTACAAGCTGGAGACTTGAGCGTCCCGGTACGCTTAGGTTTATTAGTGGACTTTTTGGACAGTGCTTGTAAAGAAAAGATCGGCAATTTGTATGACTTTAAATTCTCACAAGCTAATTGGCTAGAACCTGAAAGACCGTTTGCCAGTCTGTTACCAAAAAGCGATATCTCACTACAGGCGATCGATAGTTATCAGTTGATAGAATGGGAAGTCGGCAGCGATGAATTGCTGATTGTCGAGATACAAACTAACCCTAACTTATTTGCCCAATTAGAAGCCTTGACGATACTCGCGCAGCGACAAGGTTTAGATTTTGATACCGGCTTGCGCAATGATGCAGGCCAAATCGGTCGCGTATGCGATTTGTTGGAAGAGGTCTATCTGCGTGCCGGGGATTTGCATGTTTGGCAAATTGTGCGCCGTTGTGCAGGCTTACTGGGTAAGTACGACATTAATTTAGAACAAGGTGCGACTGAAATTCTGGTACGTCAGCACGGTTTGACCGTAGGCCGCGCGTATAGCGGCAAAGCCACTTTACGCCGACCCACGGACTCCTGGCAGATTTTGGAAACCATCCGCATTTTCAACCCGAATGACAACAGCCAGCAAATCATCATTCAGGAATTGATCATTTACTTGGGGATGTTGATCAAACTGAATCCGGAATTGTTTGCCGACATGCATACTATTCGGGTCGGACATATTTTATTGCTGATTATTGTGCGCCAAAAACGCTTGTCCAGTACGTCGTTCGATGCGGCGTTTAACGATATTTTGACGTTACCACCGTATCAATTGTCGCAATTGGTGCAAGAAACCCTGGAAGATTATAGTAATAGCGAAACCCAATTGGGTTTGGTCGAAATTTTACATCATCAAGGTGAGCATCAGGATCTGGGGATGGCGCGTTTTCCAGACAGCATGGATCCAAAGCATTTCGGCGGAGCCGACGACTGGTATGCCTGGCGCGAACAACAAGGCAGCTTCGGGCGTGAGAACGAAGCATTTTTCAGTGGGATGTGGGATGTGTTGCATCACTGCAAAGGCCTGATCGTCGGCGAAAAATACAATAGCAAGCGCCGCATCGACAGTGAAAGCATGCTGGCGCAAATGACGGCTGGTGAGCAAAGTTTCAGGCTGCACATTAATCATATTTTGAACAAAATTCAGGCGCCGGTTTACCGGCAATTATGTGTAGAAGCTTTGCGCGCCTTGGCTTCCATCGTGCGTAATAATCCTGATCTATACATCGAAGATACCTTGGTGACAGATATCCTGATCGGTCATGCTGTACGTTTATGCTGGCTTAAAGTCCATCCAGAATACCGCGATGATTACGAAGAATGTGTTTCCTTGGCTTGGCAGGCGTTTTATCAATTGCCGCCGCATGTGGTGGCAAACGGCATACTGGATGCGCTGGTGCATTTGCTTAATCTTAAACAATCTTAATCGGGGGCGATCATGATTCTTGCTGGTGACATTGGCGGTACTAAAACGGTTTTAGCGCTCCTGCAGCATGATACCGAGGGAGTGTTAAGAACTGTGCAGGAGCAAACATATGCCAGCGGCGAATATGACAGTTTTGATGCAATCTTAGAGTTGTTCTTGCCCAAAAATGTCCAAATCGCATCGGCTTGTTTTGGTATAGCCGGTCCAGTCGTCAATCAGCATTGTTATGCCACCAATCTAAAATGGACCATAGAAGGTGATCTGCTAAAGGCCAAACTTGGTACTCAGCAAGTTAAATTGCTCAACGATCTGGAGGCTATGGCTGTTGGTATGTTGCATTTACAGGCAGAGGAATTTATCGAGCTGAATCCGAATGCCGAGCCTTATGTTGGCAATATTGCCGTCATCGCAGCAGGCACCGGCTTGGGTGAAGCCATTTTATATTGGGATGGTCGGCAGCATCACCCGATTGCCACAGAAGGTGGTCACTGTTCGTTTGCACCACAAAATCAGCAACAAGACCGGTTACTGGAATTTTTGCGTGGCCGGTATTCTCAACATGTCAGTTATGAGCGGGTTTTATCGGGTATAGGCTTCAGCAATCTGTACGATTTTTTGCTGGATAGTCAGTTTGCTGCAGCTTGTCCGGCGGTGCCGAATGCGCAGAATGCAAAGCAAGGCAATGTCGACCGCAATGCGATTATCTCGCGCTTAGGGATTAATGGTGAAGATGCTTTATGTAGTGAAGTGGTCAGGCTGTTTGTGGAAATCTATGGTGCGGAAGCCGGTAATCTGGTGATGAAGTCGTTTGCCATGGGCGGGGTGTTCATAGGTGGAGGCATCGGGCCGAAAATTCGATCTGCCCTGGAATCAGGTGGCTTTATGCAGGCTTTTACAGAAAAAGGCCGCTTTCAAGCGATTTTGGGAAAGGTGTCTGTTAAATTAGCTTTAAATGCCAGAACGCCGTTGCTGGGGGCTATGCATTATTTCGATGCGGAATAACGAGTTTGTAGCAGCTGATTTGCGGCAGAGAGGAATGATGAAGTCTGGGGAGTAACCAATGTTGGCCGCTCCCCGAACTCAATCTAAGCAATACACCTGGTTTTAATTTTTAAACTAACCCAAGTGACTAGAATCAACCAAGCTTAGAAGTTGTTGTATGTTTTGCTAAGCAGTTCAAATGACTCATTTGCTTCAATCATTTGAGCTTCAGCTTCTTTAAGATCGCCATGATTATAAGCTGTGCGAGCTTTTGATAATTTGCCCAGTGATTTTTCACGCAGCATATAAGTTACAGTGCTTTCAATTTTTTTAGCCAGCTGTTTGGTTGTTTTGAACATTTCCATAACAGTTTCTTTATCAGTGCCGTCAGTAATCGCAGCTAAGGTTAGTTTTGACTGTGCAAGCGTCTCATCAATGGCGATAGCAGTTTCAGCAGGGGTAGCATTTTCAATTTTACCCGCTGGTTTTGCCATGGCAGTTGATGCAGTTGCAAGCATTGCAACACTAACGAACAAAGCTAAAGATACTTTTTTTAATAAACCCATGATAGATTTTTCCTCGTGTATATGATTATTTTAGTGTTCAAGCCTGAACACCCTACTATTGTATAGCCATTTCATCGTACCACATTCAGCTTTAAAAACTCGGGTTAAAGAAAATTATTTTTGTAACTATTCGGTGATATTTCAAGTTAAGCTTAATATCATAAATTCAATAATTAAACCTTAAGTAATGCGTGTTATTTTAACAAAATCAATGCCTTATAATTTTTGAAAAAAAGATGATGAGATCGCTAATGGGGTGTGAGTGATTGCTTTCGTTTTATCGGAATAACTGAGAAGAAATAATTTTTTGGATTAGCCGCAAATTCTAATGAAATAAAAATTACCGCTTTAATAATGTGGTAAAAAATTACAATATTATTTGAGGGGGATTGCTGTTTATTTTGCTAGAGCAGGGCAAGTATATATAGCCAGAAATTGAAACAGGCATTTGAAAATATACCTGCTATGCAGGCCTAAATAGTTGCCATATTGCAACGTTTCATTCAGGCATAGCCGAAGCCTGCATGCCGACTGGGTTAACCTCGACCATGACAGTCTGACCATCAATGGTTTCGATGTTATAAGCACCATCGGGTGTAAACACATTACCAATTACTTCACCATCCTGGGTGCTGGCAAGATAAAATCTGTAAAACTGATTTTCATCATCCATGGTTCCCACCCAGCTTAACGTGCCGTCTTCCAAAGCCACCATGCTTTCCTGTTTGACAGTAAATGTACCCACCGGCAAATCGACCAGCATTTCGCCGCCTTCCGCCAGGTTGGTCAGTTCATCAGTTGGGAGGGTGATGTCTACCATTGCTGGGGTTTCCAAAAAACTCGCCGGTTGATCCTCGGCAAGCTTGACATCCTGCTGGGTAGTGGGTTTTACACCGCCCTTATAACCAGTGATAAACACAGTCTTGATGGTATTGCCTTCTTGAATGGTCGAATAATTATAGTTATCCAGCAACTGGCCTAATGCGCCTTTCCAGTTTTGCGCATGCAGCTTAATGTTAATCAGATCGTGTTCGACGGCAGCATTAAATTTAAAGCCTATACCGGTTTCCCTGGAAATCTTGAGGGTGACATCGGCAAGCGATTGCTTATTAATCACTAGCGAAACAGGCTGATTCGCAACAGATGCTGCTGCAGTAATTGCATCATGGTTAACATTGGTAGCCTGAACCGCCGACGCCATGGTTAAACAAAACGTTAGTACTACCGCCAGCTGGCGACGATTTTGGGCGATGGGTGATGGGTTAATCTCCGCACGGCTATCTTGTTTTAAAAAAATACCGTATTGATCGCAAATGGCTTTTAAGGCCCGAAAAGCCTGCGGTGCTGTGGTGCCTAAATGCATTTTGCAAACCAAAGCGGCCTGGCCTTCAATAACGCAAGGTTGCAGATAATTATGGCTGGAAAATGCCTGATACCAGTGTTGTAACTCAGTCACCAGGCTGTGCAACTGCGCCACCGGCCGAGCAGCAACCCGATAAACCTCGTCGATCGTATTAATTGGATTCATGTTTGAGATGGGCATAAAGTCAGGTTTAAATTGAGTAAACGTCATAGTTGGCATCGTTCCTACGCTTCACGTCACTGCCATTAAGTTAAGGAAGAACAATCCCTTCTCCCTCCGGGAGAAGGTTAGGATGAGGGGATTAAATAAAGCTTTTTTGCCTTATTATAAATCTCCTCTCCCCAACCCTCTCCAGCAGGAGAGGGAGCTTTTTCTTAACTTAATGGCATTGACGCTTCACGTGGGAACGCAAGCTGAAGCGATGCCTTTGGAATATAGGGTTGAGACAGTAACTTAGGAATATGCATGGAATATCATATGCAAGAATCCTGTGTAGGTGCGGATTTATCCGCACAGTGCGAATAAATTCGCACCCACAGCTGGCAAACTTGTTTCATGCGTATTCCTTAGCCAACCATGTTTAGATTATAGAACGTAATGGCGTCAGTGTATTACACCATTAACATGGATGGCGACTTAAGCAAGTGCACTGAAAGAGAGGCTTATCATGACTGGCTTGAAAATGATTACGATGACACTTAAACAGATGCGGGCTTCGATAAACTTAGACTGATTACTCTTGTAGGTGCGGATTTATCCGCACTATGCGAATGAATTCGCACCTACACATCTCGAAGTTATTTCGCGCTTAATCCTTAGTGAAGCATAATCGGACGCATGTCATAAATTGCCACCCATAATAGAATAGATATCACCGCACCCATTCGGCTCGACGGAGTTCATGCTGTCATGAAGTATCCGTACAATGTGAATTTTGGTTACTGTGACTCGATAAAAAACTACATGACGATTGATGCGAAGCTGTCTGTACCCTCTGGGGCACAAGTGCGGATCGTGTCTCATCATCCTACGGTCCTGATTTATCTAGGATTAACGATCCATCTCTTTCTGAAGCCGCTTTGGACTCCGCCTACAATCAAGAATACGAAACACAACGGCTTGATCGTCAATCACTTTGTAATAAATGGCGTAGGGAAAGCGCTTGGCTAAAAGTCTATGGAATCCAAAATGCATGCTGTGAACCCCGGCATACAAAGCTAATGAATCGATTTCGGCAAACAGACTATCAAAAAATAATCGCCTACGCCTTCTTGCTGTTTATCGTAAAACAAGCGCCCGGCCGCCAAATCATCCATGGCAGTACGTAAAACCCGAATTTTCATTCGAACCGAGCGCGTAATGCCTTTTTGGCCTGCTGCCAATCGACTGCTTCGACATCTCCTGCGTTATAAGCGGCTTCCGTAACCTGAAGTTCTTTCTGATGCCAAGCTAACGCAGGGACATCATTTTCGTTATCGAGTAAATCGTGCCACAGAGCCTCGATAAGCTTGAGTTTTTCGATTGCGGGTAACTGCCGCAGTTCAGCGTTGATCATTAGATTGTTCTCGTATTGTAATCACCAAATTGATACTAGACCGAAACAGCATTGAAAGCCAGGCATTATTACTTATGCTTTTTCTACCCACCGTTTATAGGTAATTGCTTAAATCCGTTTGGGCACAAAAAGCCTGCCCACTGGGCTGATTTGGCGCTTTTAAACCAAAATAAAATAGCAGGGCATTGAGCCCAAAGATGCTCGGCGCGACGGAATTTGTAACTCCGTTGCTTATGTTTCATGCGCATCGTTCCTACGCTTCGCGTCACTGCCATTAAGTTAAGGAAGAACAATCCCTTCTCCCTCCGGGAGAAGGTTAGGATGAGGGGATTAAATAAAGCTTTTTTGCCTTATTATAAATCTCCTCTCCCCAACCCTCTCCAGCAGGAGAGGGAGCTTTTTCTTAACTTAATGGCATTGACGCGGAGCATGGGAACCATAGAAAAGGGATGTGACCCCTATCTTTGGAGTTGATCGGCTGAGCATTGAATTTTAAGTAACTGTTTTTACTGTAACTAAGTCGTTAAGTAAGTACCATCCGGAACTGATCCTTGCCAATCAAGGGCATTTAATTTGACCCTGACCCCAATTATCTCCATTGCTATCTTGAGGAGAGTGGTTTTTAATGGTGACAAATTATCACCACAATGTTACGCTGGCGTTTTAAGTTTAGTCAGGGGGAGCTATGTCAACAGCATCCATTGATCGAGGTCGAATCACCGCACGGGTTCCTCTCAAAGTTCAAGAAACATTGGAAATGGCGGCCAGCATGGTCGGGGCAACCGTTAACCAATTCATCGTGCAAACAGCCCTGCGGGAAGCCGAGCGCATTATTGAACAAGAAAGAGAGATTCATTTGAGTATGCGCGATTCCGAAGCGCTACTCAAAGCGCTTGATAATCCACCATTACCCAATGAAAAATTATTAGCCACCCTTCAGGACTACGCGGCACGACGCAATGATCAAACTGGAACCATTGGCTGGACACCACGAGCGAAAGGCGTTTGATTGCGGTGTCGCGCCTCTCAACATCTGGCTGAAACAGACAGCGCTGCAACATCAAACCAAAGGTATTTCTCGAACATTTGTCGCCATCCCAGCAGGCGGACAGATCGTCGATGTGTATCGGTCATTGGGCTATGGTGATATTAGCTCAGCCAGTATTTTGGGCTTTTATGCACTGGCTTCGGCATTTGTGTTTATTGATGAGCTCCCAGCCGAAACTGCAAAACGCTACCCGCGCCAAGTACCTGTTACTCGTCTCGGTCGATTAGCGATTAGGGCGGACATGCAAGGCCAAGGATTGGGTAGGTTGTTACTGGCCGACGCAGTTAATCGTGCAGAATCTGCCGCTCAAGCGGTTGGCAGTGCAGGTTTATTTGTAGATGCCAAGGACGAAACCAGTTCGCGGTTTTATCAAAGCTTCGGGTTTAGGGTTTGTGACGATCAGTCGCTGAAGCTGTACTTGCCGATGTGGTGATTCCGGTTTAGCCTGTTTAGGGGTGGCGAAACGAATGCCGCCTGCCTATGTATTCGACTCGGCGCGACGGAGTTTGTAACTCAGTTACTTACGTTTCATGCGCATCGTTCCTACGCTTCGCGTCAATGCCATTAAGTTAAGAAAAAGCTCCCTCTCCTGCTGGAGAGGGTTGGGGAGAGGAGATTTATAATAAGGCAAAAAAGCTTTATTTAATCCCCTCATCCTAACCTTCTCCCGGAGGGAGAAGGGATTGTTCTTCCTTAACTTAATGGCAGTGACGCTTCGCGTGGGAATACAAACTGAACCGCTCTGCGGTTCTGGACGCTGGAGCATCCCCGGCAGAGTTCCCACGCGAAGCATGGGAACCATAGACTGCATTTTTGTTCATTTCAGGAGAATTCCTCGGGAATATCACGGGCACCATGAAGTACGCGTATGATCGTGATTTCTTCCTTGGATGCACTAAAGAAAATTACGTAGTTACCATAGGCGCACGAACGAAGACCCTCATCCAGTTCAGGGCGTAGGCGGTAGCTTAGTGGATTTCCAGCGATAGTTTTGCACTGATCAAATAACTCTCTGACAAAACTGAGTGCGCGTCTAGGATTGTCTTTAGCAATGTAATCACCGATCGATTCGATGTCTCGTTCAGCAAGTGGCGTGATAATCAGTTTGTTCACTGACTATCAGCCTGTTGCTGGTATTTTGCCTCTAGCCGTGCGAAAACAGTATCTACAGGTATTCCGGGGCCACTGTTCTTGCCAGCGGCGATTTCCGCTTTCAGTGCTTCTAGCTGTAAAGCTTGGCGCTCCTGCTGTTCTTCCATTAATCGCAGGGCGGCACGCACTACTTCACTGGTATTGTTGTAGCGACCGCTGACGATCTGGTCACGGATGAACGTTTCAAAATGAGGGCTGAGTGCAACGCTGGTGGGCATGATTATCTCCTAACAATTATTAACTATTATTTGACTCGCCATTGATTTTTCTGTCAACCGTTTGCTGATCATTCAGCTTTTCAGCCATCACATTCAGCGCTCAATGCCAGCGTTGCCGGGCAGTGCTTTTCTCACTGTAACTGGCTGATAGAGGGATTTCGCCGTCGTTAGGAGAACATTCGGATTCATAAAGCATCGTAGCCCGGATGCAACTTGCGGAATCCGGGGATTATAGTTGTCCTCTGCGCGATGGAGTTTGTAACTCCGTTGCTTACGTTTTATTCTGTAGCGGGATATGGTGACGCTAAACGTTACGAACGGGTTTACAAAACCCGTCCGGCTTAGGAGCAACCACATGCGTACGATTACGCTAGCGCTAATCGTACCTACACGGGCTTAACCTGTTGGATCCAACCGCCCGTTGCGGAAAACCGCATTGCCGGTGGTGTTGGAGAGGTGACGGGCGCAATCCCGTCACCCCGACCCGATCACGGGCTCAAAGGTTCAAATAGCCGGATGCTGCTCCAGCCATTCTTTAAGAGCATCATTCATGCGGGTTTGCCAACCCTTCCCAGTGGATTTGAAAGCCGCCAACACGCTATTATCCAAGCGTAAGGCAATCTGTGTTTTATCCGACCCAGCCGGTCTACCACGACTTCGAGCCAGGCTAATCCCTCTATTTAATTCATCTTCGGTCAGCGGACGGTCATCCTCATCATTGCCATCCCAAACATAATCCATTTCGGGCTTTATGGCCCGAATAGCCTCCAACACCTCATTGCGTGTCATCATATTCGTTTTTGAGCCAGACACCGTAAGCCTCCCGTTCTCTTGTACTTGCAGGGCGAAAACTGATAATACGCGTCGCCTGATCACGTTGGGTATGAATCACCGTCAAAACTGCCAAGAAACCAAGGGCATAAGAAATAGACTGGATTCGAAATTCATTATCTCGCATAACCTCAATATCCAAACGATAGCGCGACTCCAGCACTTCGTTGGCATCGGCAAAATCTAAACAATGCTTTTGCAGATTAGCTTGTCGCTTGTTTTCATCCCAGATTAACTCTGTTTCCATGAAAAATAATTGTATATATGTTTATTTAAGCCTGCAAGCGATGCAAATAATATGCTGAGATTATAAAAAGACCCTGACACCTTTATCTCCCCACCACCCTATCGCGGTAAGTCCGATAACAAACCCAAAAACTCATTGGCAAGATGGGTGCGATCATATTTTTTCGCGGCAGCAAGGCCGTTGGTTTTTAAAGTGGCATACAGCTGTGTGTCTGATTTAAGTTTTAACAAATATTGATACAGCGCATCAGAATCTTCAGGTTCAAACACCAAACCAGCTTCGTTCTGCTTAACAATATCAGCCGATTCACCCGCCACACCATGCAAAACTCGGCGCGACGGAGTTTATAACTCCGTTGCTTACGTTTTATTCTGGAGCGGGATATGGTGACGCTAAACGTTACGAACAGAAACCCGTCCGGCTTAGGTAAAACGCTTTCTGACGGCGCACAGGCTTAATGAGTTGCTGTAAGCTTCGACATGCGTCCGATTATGCTGCGCTAATCGAACCTACGCGGGCTCTTGTAGGTGCGGATTTATCCGCACTATGCGAATGAATTCGCACCTACACATCTCGAAGATATTTCGCGCTTAATCCTTAGTGAAGCGTAATCGGAAGCATGTCATAAATAGCCACCCATCATGGAATAGATATCACCGCACCCACTCGGCGCGCTCGGCGCGACGGAGTTTATAACTCCGTTGCTTACGTTTCATGCGCATAGTTCCTACGCTTCGCGTGGGAATGCACCCTGAACCGCTCTGCGGTTCGGGACGCTGGAGCATCCCCGACAGAGTTCCCACGCGAAGCATCAATGCCATTA
>NZ_LUUI01000083.1 GCF_001644015.1 Methylomonas lenta | reverse complement strand
GGAATATCATATGCAAGAATCCTGTGTAGGTGCGGATTTATCCGCACAGTGCGAATAAATTCGCACCTACACAGCTGACGAACTTGTTTTATGCGCATTCCTAAGATTCTAAACTGTTAGTCAAATTCTCTAACCTATCTTTATAAACATACCCGGCAAAATCGTTTGAGCCTGTTACATTGTTTTCCCCTTAGCAATAGTTAGTCACCATTGCATCAATAACGTGAAACACTTGTAGATTGGATAAACTAAGCTTACCGCGCAAATAATTTAGATGCTTTAGGCTTATCCACTCTACAATCACAACAAATACTGAATAGTTACCGCTAAATAAATAATAACCCACCATGAAATTATTGATTCGCAATCTCCCACGCAGCACAACAGAAGCAGAACTCCGCACCATGTTTGCCGAATATGGCACGGTGCAGTCGTGTTCACTCGTCATGGATAAAGCGACCAATAGCTCCAAAGGTTTTGGTTTTGTTGAGATGCCTAAACAAGGGGAAGCTAAAGCTGCAATGAAGCTACTTAATGGCCTGGTTCTGGCTGGCAACAAAATCCGGGTTAAAAAAGCCGAAGAAAAATCCGACTCAGATGAGTAAACCAACCAGCAAAGACCCACTGCATGGCATCACACTGGAGACACTGTTAACTCAGCTAGTGGAACAATACGGTTGGGAAGAATTAGCCCATCACATTAACATTAAATGCTTCTCCAGCGACCCCAGCATCGCCTCCAGCCTTAAATTTCTGCGAAAGACAGCCTGGGCACGCCAAAAAGTAGAAGCCCTTTATCTACAAAGCCATAGGCCGATGACCGACGTTTAGTCTAAAACTCAAACATACCGATTGACTTTAATCGAACTCAGCATTGGCTTATCGGCATGTTTTACTAGAATCCCCGTTGTTTACTCACGAATGATACAATTGTAAGGATTTTACAATCCTAGGTTCTAGCAACCTTATTCTTAGATCACCCCTCCTTTTCTCCACGAGATACTTAATGTCATTTTCCACCCTCGGCTTATCAGCCGATTTATTACAAGCCGTCAACGATTCCGGCTACACCACACCGACACCGATACAAATAAAAGCCATACCCGCCGTCTTAACAGGACACGATCTTTTGGCCGCTGCGCAAACCGGCACCGGCAAAACGGCCGGCTTTACCTTGCCAATATTGCAGAAACTGGCTCAGACCTCCTATGGCCGAAATCGTCCGGTCAGAGCATTAATCTTAACGCCCACCCGCGAACTGGCCGCTCAGGTCGGTGAATCCGTCGTCAAATATGGCTTGCATCAATTGCCTCGCTTAAAATCCGAAGTGGTTTTTGGCGGGGTAAAGATCAATCCACAAATGATGCGATTGCGCGGCGGTGTTGATATTTTAACCGCCACCCCCGGACGACTACTTGATTTGCTCAGCCAAAATGCCGTCAAACTAGACAAAGTTGAAATTCTGGTCCTGGATGAAGCGGATAGAATGCTGGATATGGGCTTTATTAAAGATATCCGTAAAATTTTGGCCTTATTACCCAAAAAGCGGCAAAACCTGCTGTTTTCCGCCACTTTTTCCGCAGATATCCGTAAACTCACGGGCGATTTACTGATTAACCCTGTAAAAATTGAAGTCGCCACCGAAAATTCAACGGCCGACACCATAGACCAAATCGTTTATACGGTAAATAAAAGCGCTAAAACTGCCTTGCTGACTCATTTGGTAAAAACCAAAGATTGGCAACAAGTATTAGTTTTTACCAGCACTAAACATGGTGCAAACAAACTGACCGAAAAACTGAATGCCTCAGAAATCAAGGCGGCGGCGATTCACGGCAATAAAAGCCAAGGTGCCAGAACCAGTGCTTTAGCCGGGTTTAAAGCCGGTGAAATTCGGGTATTGGTGGCTACCGATGTGGCAGCCCGAGGCATCGACATTGCCCTACTACCCCATGTGGTTAATTTTGAATTACCCCGCTCTTCCAGCGATTACGTGCATAGAATCGGCAGAACCGGGCGAGCAGGCCAAAACGGCCAAGCCGTTTCATTGGTTTCACAGGACGAACTTCAAGCTTTAAAATTGGTTGAAAAACTCATAGGCACTAAAATTACCCGTGAACAAATCACCGGCTTTGAGGCTACCCACGTCTAAATTAGTTTGAATTTAACCGTTCATTCTTGGTGTGCCTTAACTGACAGCAAAAACTAACCTTGCCAACTGATATTAATCCTTATAGATCCACAGATTATCATGAGTGAAAACGACATCTCCCAAGTCAAAAATTATTTACTGAATTTACAAAATCAGATTTGTACCGCCCTAGAGGCGGAAGAACCTAATGCTAAATTCATTGAAGATGCTTGGGAGCGTGCCGAAGGTGGCGGCGGCCGTTCACGTGTGCTGACGAATGGAGAAGTGTTTGAGCAGGCGGGGGTCAATTTTTCCCATGTATTTGGTAGCCACTTACCGCCATCAGCCACCGCAAAACGACCGGAACTAGCCAACCGTCAATTTGAAGCCATGGGCGTATCGCTGGTGATGCATCCCAAAAATCCTTATGTACCTACTTCACACGCTAATGTCAGGTTTTTTATCGCCAGAAAAGAGGGTGAACCCGATATTTGGTGGTTTGGTGGTGGTTTTGATTTAACGCCGTTTTATCCTTTCCGGGAAGACGTTTTACATTGGCATGAAACCGCTCGCCAAGCCTGCCAGCCTTTTGGCGATGATGTATATGCACGTTATAAACGCTGGTGCGATGAGTATTTTTTTCTTAAACACCGCAACGAAACCCGTGGCATCGGCGGCTTATTTTTTGATGATTTGAATGAGCCTGACTTTGCTCAAACCTTTGCATTCATGCAGAGCGTAGGCAACCACTACATTCCTGCCTATTTACCGATTGTACAAAAACGCAAAAACACTGCATACGGTGAAACAGAACGTAATTTTCAATTATATAGGCGCGGCCGTTATGTCGAGTTTAACCTGGTTTACGACCGCGGCACTTTGTTTGGCTTGCAATCAGGCGGCAGAACCGAATCCATTTTAATGTCCATGCCTCCGGTAGCGCACTGGCAATACAATTGGCAACCGACACCCGGAAGTCCTGAAGCAGAGTTATACGAAACCTATTTGAAGCCACAAAATTGGCTTGATATATAGCGGCATAACGCATGTATGTCCTGTAAATCTGATCACCCACCGAATTTAGCCGGTGGGTTCTTAGTACGAACTAAAACAAAATGGCCTTAAGCATTACACTCTAATTCGTCCCAGCGTTTATAGGCCTTTGCCAGCTGTTCTTCCGCTGTTTTTAATTGTTCCAACGTTAAAGCAATCGCATCCGCTGTTTGTTTATAAAATTCAGCACTAGCGATTTTTGCGGTCAACTCTGCTTGCAGAGTCTCTAATTGATCGATAGTTTCCGGTAATTGTTCCAATTCGCGTTGCTCTTTAAAGCTAAGTTTTTTTGGCTGGTTGGCTTTGGGTTTTTCCTTTTTAACAGTTTCCGCAGCCACTCTTACGGCTTCTGATTTCTTGTTTTGTTCGCTCAAGGCAAACCAATCGGCGTAACCGCCAATGTACTCACCCACCCTAGCCTCGCCTTCGAACACCAGCACACTGGTGACAACGTTATCCAAAAACTCCCGGTCATGGCTCACCAATAGTAAAGTACCCTGATACTCAACCAGTTTTTCTTCCAAGATTTCCAGAGTTTCCAGGTCAAGATCGTTAGTCGGCTCATCCATTACGATCAGATTGGCGGGCTTGGTAAATAGGCGCGCCAGCAACAAGCGATTTTTCTCGCCACCGGACAAACTCTTAACAGGAGAACGCGCCCGCGCTGGCGCGAATAAAAAGTCGGCCAGATAAGACATTACATGCCGTTTGCCGTCAGGCGTGTCGACAAATTCACCGCCATCCAGCACGCTATCGGCCACCGAGATTTCCGGGTCCAGCTGCTCGCGTAATTGATCGAAATAAGCTATTTGCAGATTAGTGCCCAGCTCGATAGTACCGGTGTCGGGCTGCAATTGCCCCAACAATAGCTTCAGCAAAGTCGATTTACCGGCACCGTTATCACCGATCAAACCGATTTTGTCACCGCGTTCGATACGAATCGAAAAATCATTGATGATGGGTTTATCAGTATATTTAAAGTTTACATTAACGGCCTCCACAACCTTTCTACCTGAGGTTTCGCCTTTACTCAGCGCTAGCTTGGCGGTGCCTTGGGTATTGCGGCGTTCGGAGCGTTCGGCACGCAGCCTTTTTAAGGCTCGCACGCGGCCTTCGTTACGGGTGCGGCGGGCTTTAACCCCTTGCCTGATCCAGACTTCTTCTTTGGCCAGTTTTTTATCGAATTCAGCATTTTGATTAGCTTCATCTTCTAAAGCTGCCGCTTTGCGTTGCAGATAATCCTGATAATTGCCAGCCCAGGAGGTCAATTGGCCGCGATCCAGATCAACGATGCGCGTCGCCAGTTTTTGCAAAAAAGCCCGGTCATGGGTGACGAATAATACCGCGCCCTGAAACGCCAATAACTGCTCTTCCAGCCAGGTGATGCTGTCAAAATCCAGATGGTTAGTTGGCTCATCCAGCAACAACACTTCGGGATCGATAACCAGTGCCCGTGCCAGCGCCACGCGGCGTTTCCAGCCGCCTGACAAACTTCCCACCTTAACATCAGCCGGCAACTGTAATTTGCTCAATACCGCTTCCACCCGGGTTTGGAATTCCCAGCCATTACCGGCTTCCAGCTTGTGTTGCACGTCACCCAAAGCTTGTAAGGATTGTTCGCTGCCATCCATGTGCATCAGCAACTCGTGATACCGCGCAATCACACAGCCCAATTCCCCTAGCCCACCGGCAACCGCTTCATAAATAGTCTCTTCGGCCTCCAGGTTCGGCGACTGCTCCAACCAAGCCAAACGTAATTCCGGCTGACGCCAGATTTCGCCATGATCGGCATGAATATCAACGGCGATAATTTTCATCAGAGTGGATTTACCTTCGCCGTTTCGGCCCAGCAAACCGACCCGTTCACCAGCATCAAGTTGAAAGGCGACGTTGTCGAGTAAGGAATGGGTCCCGAAAGCAATGGAAACGTTGGTTAAGCGAATTAAAGGCATGTGTTTTGTAGGTAGCGTCTGAGTATGTCCAGGCTTAATAAAGCCGCCTGGTTTTGTTTGGTTTGCGCACCGCCGCCTAATGTGTGTTGTCGATGAAACACACCGGCGTCGGTTTTTAAGCAATTATAAAGGACTATGGTCTTATCTTTGCGTTGATAATCGATTTGTGTGCCCGAATAAAGCTGTACCAAGGCAAAATCGGTGTTTTGCTGTTGTTTTAATTCGCTGGCCAAGCACTCTGCGTGCGCCGTCAGCTCCTCATCATTAACTTGCACAGCCAATTGTTGAGCGGCACAGAGACTATCTTTAGCAATTAACACCGTCTCAAGCCAATCTTTCCCTTGGCATTTTGCGGCCAGCAAACCACTGCTGGCGGTTTCCAATACGGCTAACCGATAGTTTTTTGCGGTCATAAGCTGATCGATGACTGTCAACAAATCACCACCTTGCCCGGCAGCCAAACCATCAATGGCAAACACACAATCCCCAATCAGCGACGCGGTTTGCTGTACACAGGCGTTTAATTCAGCCTGCGGAAAATCTGCTGGAAACAACAATTTTGTCTGCACTTCGTCCACAGTGGCGCGAAAGCCCAATTGCACATCGTCCGGTAAGATCAAATCCTCCAGGCATTGCTGAATAGCCGATTCACCGATACCAATACTGCGCAAACTTACCAACTTATCCGGCTGCAGATTGAAACGCGCCAATAATTGTTCTCGTACAGTGGCAAACATGGCTTTCATTTCCGAGGGTACGCCGGGCAAAAATACAAACCAGCAACGTTTGATTTGCAAGGCAAAGCCTGGCGCCGTGCCGACCGGATTATCGATACGCAAGGCATGCTGCGGAAAATAGGCCTGTTTACGATTAGCTGGTGGCATCGGGCGTTGTCGGTGCAGATAATAGGCCTCAATCTGCTGCAAGGCTTGTGCATCCAATATCAATGGTTGGCTGGCTGCCAAACCAACGGCTTCAGCGGTTAAATCATCAACTGTAGGACCAAGGCCACCCGTGCAAATACAACAGTCGGCGCGGTTAGCAATTTCTTCTATTAATGCTGTCAGATCTGACAAATCGTCGCCCACCGCCGTATGCCGCTTAATGACGAACCCGATATCTCGCAAATGTTGCGATAGCCAGGCCGCATTGCTATCTACCGTTTGACCACTCACGACCTCTTCGCCCTGAGAAAAAATCTCCGCAACAACTTTCATAACACTCCAAACCAGAATGGCAAGCTTAATAAACTCAGCCCGGTAGTGATTGTGACTGCCGCGGCATACAGCGCGCTATCTAAACGATAACGATCGCACAACACCACGCCCAGCACCATGCTAGGCATGGCTAAATCCAAAACGGCCGCCGCCTTAAACTGACCACGCAGATGCGCCAGATCGGCAATATGCATCGCCGCCCACGGCAACAACAGTAACTTGATGATCACTACCGGTAGAATATAAGGCAAATTACGCAAGTGAATCGCCCGCCAACTCAAGGCTAAACCTAACGAAAAAATCATCAACGGCGCTACAGCTGCGGAGAGTTTTTGTAGTAAGCCCTCCAACCAGATCGGTGCCTGGATATGATTGAGATTCAAAACTACCGCCAGTAGTGCAGCCCAAAACGGCGGCGCATTAAAAAATCCTAACAATGACTTGGGCTTTTCTTCCATGTTGGCACCGTAATAGCGCGCCAAAGCTATGCCCACGGTAAACACCAAAGGAGCAGCGGCAAATAAATCAATCTGTATCACCACCGATCGCGCCCAGGGGCCAAAGGCTTGTTCCAAAACCGGCAAGCCTAAGTAGGTGACGTTGGGATACGCCGCCGCCAGTATCACTGCACCGGTTTGGGCGTTTTTGAATTTAAATAGTTTGGTCAGCAGCCAGGTGAAAATAATGCCCAGCAAAATAGTAGAACAGCCCAAGGCACTGTATTTTAAAGACTGCCAGCCGATATCGGCTTTCCACAACACTTCCAGCACCATGGCCGGCAGGAAAAAGTAATACACCACACTGGTCAAAGCCATCCGAGTTTGATCTGCCGACAAGCCCTGCAACGAAAACAATCGCCAACCGGCCCCGCACAGCATTAGCACACTCATCTGGATTAGGGTGGTATTCATAGATGGGGTGTAGAGTCATTGAAGTGATGAAAGATATGCAGCTTATTCCGCGCCTTGATCAATCCAGAGTTTGATGCGAGACACATCGGCTGCCGAAAGTTTGTGACTTTCTGCCATGGCCATATTGGCCCGTTCTCCCGAAATGATCGCTATCAGTGGACTTTGACCACTGTTTCCCGATACAACCAACGGCGCATCAGGCTTAAAAAACTCCTGGCGTTGATCGACGCGAAAACTGGCCCATTGTTTGTGCGGACCATGACAGCCTAGACAGTTTTTTTCAAAAATAGGATAGACATCGCTCCAAACAAGCTGACTTGTTTCAGATTCGCTTGCTGGCGTGGGCAGAGTAGCCGTTTGTACAGCATTGTTTCGGTTGCTGCCACCCCAGTGGCCTCGCCCGGGCCGAGGTATTTCTTTAATATTCATTTCCACGACCCAGGCAAAGCTTAGGCAAAGTCCAGCAAAAACAACGATACTCCACACTGCACTACGAATCATCGATGGTTTATTATCTTTCACCAAACCGCAACGTTTACCAATAACCGTCACAATCCAGTTCCAATGCAGGGCCAAATGTACGATCATTGTCAGTATCAGCCCCAGGCTTATCCAAAAATGAATATCGCCCCACTGATGACGAGTCAACCCCCACAAAGAAAAGGCCTTGTTAGTGCCTGGCGGCAACGGAAAACGTAACAGATAGCCTGTTGCAAGCATGCCAAAAAACAGCAGTGCGGCAATTAGGTCAATGATGATATTAAACACCGGACGATTCATACTCATAACTAGACCCTGATTAGAAATGCAATGATAGTTATTTGAAATATAGACATTCCACTGAATAATACCTGACTTTACCAAGCATCGACGTCAGGACATTGTCCGAATTAACCGAACCTGTCCCTGCCAGTGCCTGGTTAAAAATAAAGCCATAATCCTGCTAACGTATACGCTCTGCTCAAAGACCTGTTACATAGCGGGTTATTTGAGTTTTAATTTCAGCAAATGTACTCGCCGGTTATCAGCGCGCAAGACTTCAAAGCCAAAACCATCGATCTCAACTTTTTCACCTTTTTTAGGAAAGTGTTCCAGTCGTTGTAAAATCAAGCCCCCCAATGTATCGCAGTCATCATTCTCCAGTTCAGCAGAAAAATAGTCGTTAAATTCAGAGATGGGGGTTAGAGCGCTGACGATAAATTCACGTTCACTGCGTTGGGAGATGTAATCCTTATTTTCATCATCGTCATGTTCGTCTTCAATTTTACCCACGATTTGTTCCAACACATCTTCGATGGTGACTAGGCCGGCAGCATTACCGTATTCATCTACCACGATTGCCATATGATTGCGTTTGGTACGAAATTCTTTCAGTAACACATTCAGGCGTTTGCTTTCCGGCACCACACTCATAGGTCGCATAACATCCTCAACCTTGAGGGTTTTATTACGCAGGACGTGCTGCAGTAAGTCTTTGGCGAGTAATACTCCAACCACTTTGCTGCGATCTTCTTCGATAACCGGGAAACGCGAGTGGGCAAATTCAATCACCAGCGGAAAAATGGTTTCCAGCTCGCCATCTCTAGGCACGACAACCATTTGTGAGCGCGGAATCATGATGTCTCTGACACGTAATTCAGACACTTGCATGACACCTTCTATCATGGCCAGTGCATCGGCATCTAACAGGTGATTTTCTTCAGATTCCCTGAGAATTTCCAGTAAATCTTCCTGATCTTTGGGTTCCCCAGTCAGAAAGTGGCTGATGCGATCCAGGAAACTTTTCTGATTGGGCTGACTACTCGGGGGATTATCGTCGCTCATTGCGTACTCTCTTCCTGATAGGGGTTAGCTATTTTCAACATGTGCAAAAATTTGATTTCCAGTGCTTCCATTTCCTCGGCTTCACTGTCTTCAATATGGTCGTATCCAAGCAAATGCAATATGCCATGAATAGTAATGTGCGCCCAATGATCATTGAGCTGTTTATTTTGTTGACTGGCCTCATCAACAATTTTCGGCGCACAAATAACCAGATCGCCAAGCAAGTCCATCTCGATGCCCTCCGGGGCTTCAAAAGGAAAACTGAGGATATTGGTCGGGCCAGATTTGTGACGGTATTGTTGATTGAGTTCTGCACTTTCTGCGACATCAACCAACCGGATCACAATCTCGCTATTTTGCTCTTTATCGGTAAGTACCGTGTCCATCCATTGCTGAAACTGTTGTTCACTGGGGTAATCACTGATTTCGGTAGCGATTTGTATATCGAGGTAATTCATGAACTTACTTACTTTGTTCCTGCTGCTCATAAAGATCGTAAGCGGCGACTATGCGCTGTACCAACGGATGCCTGACCACATCGCGCACCCCAAACATAGTAAAACTGATGCCTTCAACATCTTTTAACACTTTAAGCACGTGTTTTAGTCCGGACATTTTTTCGCTGGGTAGATCAATTTGGGTAATATCACCGGTAATAACTGCGGTAGAACCAAAACCCACCCGAGTCAAAAACATCTTGATTTGCTCGGTGGTGGTGTTTTGGGCTTCATCAAGAATAATAAACGAATCGTTCAAAGTCCTGCCGCGCATAAATGCCAAAGGCGCCACCTCGATGACGTTTTTTTCCAACAGCTTTTCCACCCGTTCAAATCCCAGCATATCATACAAGGCATCGTATAAAGGTCGCAGATAAGGATCGACTTTTTGCGCCA
Organism: Methylomonas lenta; assembly: GCF_001644015.1. Classification (GTDB taxonomy): domain Bacteria; phylum Pseudomonadota; class Gammaproteobacteria; order Methylococcales; family Methylomonadaceae; genus Methylomonas; species Methylomonas lenta. The sequence goes on along the minus strand of NZ_LUUI01000083.1, from coordinate 27,565 downwards.
TATCGCCGGGCAAAAATCCCAGCTTCTCACCCGCTTCCACTGCCGGTCTAACCAAAATGATGCGTCGCACAGTTTCGTTTTGCAAGGCGTCCACAGCACAAGCTACAGCCAGATAAGTCTTGCCTGTACCCGCGGGACCTACGCCAAAATTAATGTCGTGACTGAGGATTCTGCGTAAATATTCCTGCTGATTTTCTCCCCTGCCCTTGATGACGCCACGCTTAGTTTTAATCGACACCAGCTCGGGTTTGCTGGTTGAGCTAGCAGGCTTTAATAATTGATCGATACTGGCATCCTGCAGACTCAAATGCACTTGCTCGGGGGTAATTTCTTCCTTGCCTGCCAATTCGAATAATTTTTGCATCACTGCGCAAGCTGACTTGACGGCAGCATCGACACCGGTAATTTTAAAATGATTGCTGCGATTGGCGATATCCACCTGCAAACGCTGCTCGATTTGACGTAAGTGCCCATCTAGCTGTCCACAAAAATTCGATAAATGTTGATTATCGACCGGTAATAAAGTCATTTCTTGGGAAAATGTAGTGACTGTCAACACGCGACCTGTTGCAAAATTTTTTCAACGGATGATTCAACCATCCGGCCTCGTAGCGAATTGGGTAAAGCCTCGGCAATCATGACATCGACAAACTGACCGATCAAACGCGGATGCGCAGCAAAATTAACCACCCGATTGTTCTCTGTGCGGCCGGTTAAATGTAGCGGATTCTTTTTAGAGACACCTTCCACCAATACACTTTGCACCGTACCTATCATGGACTGCGAAATTGCCATGGTCATGTCATTTAAACGCGTTTTAAGTTGCTGTAGGCGCTGTTCCTTAACAGCCATACTGACATCATCGGCATAATTCGCCGCTGGGGTGCCGGGTCTGGCACTATAGATAAAACTATAACAAAAGTCATAACCGACTTCTTCAATCAGCGCCATGGTATCTTCGAAATCCTGTTCGGTTTCGCCTGGAAAGCCAATGATAAAATCAGACGATAAACTAATGCCAGGACGCACAGCTTTGATCTTGCGCATGATTTCCAGATAATCCTCGCGTTGATGACCGCGCTTCATTTCCGCCAAAATCCGGTTACTGCCGCTTTGCACGGGCAAATGCAGATGATTGACCAGTTGAGGTATTTCAGCAAAAGCCTCGATAATATCGTCAGTAAATTCTAAGGGATGTGAGGTGGTGAAACGTATCCTGTCAATACCCTCAACAGCCGCCACAAAATGCAGTAGCAGGGCAAAACCGGCCACGTCGCCATCTTCCATTTCACCACGATAGGCATTGACATTCTGTCCGAGCAGATTAATTTCACGCACGCCTTGTCTGGCCAGGGATTCGATTTCAGCAATCACATCATTCAATGGCCGACTAACTTCTTCACCGCGGGTATAAGGCACTACGCAATAGGTACAATATTTACTACAACCTTCCATCACGGAAACATAGGCTTTTGGGCCTTCTGCACGTGGCTCGGGTAAGTTGTCGAATTTCTCAATTTCCGGAAAAGAAATATCGACGACATGCGTAGCGCCATTGCGGGCTTTATCCAGTAATTCCGGTAATCGATGCAGGGTTTGTGGACCAAACACAATATCAACATAAGGCGCACGTTTTTGTATCGCGGCACCTTCCTGACTAGCTACGCAACCACCAACGCCGATAATCACATCAGGACGTTTGTCTTTGATTTTTCGCCAACGGCCAATGGCAGAAAATACTTTTTCCTGGGCCTTTTCACGAATGGAACAGGTGTTTAGCAATAAAACATCGGCTTGTTCCGGTATGTCAGTTAATTCCATGCCATGCGAGGCGATTAGCACGTCCCGCATTTTATCGGAATCGTACTCGTTCATCTGACAACCGTTAGTTTGTATATAAAGTTTTTGCGCCATGCTTGATGAGATACTCCAAAACGCTCTCTAACAAAAAACCCCCGTCTTACGACGAGGGCTCATATTCGTCAAATTATAAACACAATTCACGGCAAATGCTTGTTTTATACGGCAATACCGACTTGCAAGGCCTCAAACCAGTCTAAAAAACGCTTAACGTCATCGCCTTTAAACATGCGTCCGTGCTGGGGTGCGAGGATATTAATATCTAAACATCGCACCCGTTCAATCCAGGCGCGTTTAGCCTGATTGGATGGCATCCATCGCTGATGGAAATAGCGCATTTTTTCGACATGGGCCGCAAAATTATCGACAAATATAGGTGTATTCGGTGTCTCCAAAGCCGCACCGATATCGCCGGAAAACAAAATTTTTGCTTCCGGGTCATAGAGATTGAAGTTGGCAGAAGCGTGCAAATAATGAGCAGGAATGATTTGTAGTTCGACGCTACCCAAGCTAATCACGCCGCCATTATCTGGAATTGATACATATTCAATAGTTTCACAGCCAAAATGGCGTAAAAAACCTTCCCACAAACCGGCTGCATGCAGCTTGGCATGTGGCAAGGCTTGATCCCATAAGCCTAAGGAAGAAATAATGTCCGGATCTTGGTGTGAGGCAAACAGATCGGTGATTTCATGCACCGGTGCATGATGTAGTACCGCCGCCAGCATGGGAGCAAATAACTCTATACCGCCGGGATCAATCAATAAACAACGATCCGCGCTACGCACTAAATATTGGTTGGTATCAACAATTTTTTCCGGCTTATGCAGATCACGGCCGAACATGATCCATTCATGTCCACCCTGATAGATTTTGTGCATTTTCATGAATAACTTTGCCTTTAACTGAAAGTCTTTGTTGAAGGAAAATAGGCATCCGTATGAATCTGACTCAATGCGCTCCGGCATTGTTGTACTTTATCGTGAATAATTTGAGCGGCATTATCCACACTCTCGGCCACAGCTTGTAAGCTTTGCATATACTCGCCAGCTTGTGAGGCTTCTATACGGGAATTGGCCGCAATGACACGGGCTGCTCTGGCAGGATGCATAACATCGCTTAACAATGCCAATAATTCGGCTACCAGATGAGGAAATTGGCGCTGGCATTCAGATCGTCGCTGTCTAACTAATACCAAAGACTGCGTCAATGAATCAGCATAAGTTGCAGCATCACAAAGTGCGACCGCATTTTCAAACTGCTCACAGGCTTCAGCTAGTCTGTGCTCGCGTATTGTAAGCTGATAAAGCTGCAAAGCTTTCTGGTTAATAATAACCACTAACTGAATGGTATCTTTCGCCAATTCATTGATAAAATCGGTAATCGGCTGAAAACCTTTGGCTTTTTCGCCGGCACGAAAAGCAATCGCTTTAGCATTAGCCGCTGCCAGAGAAATGTCTTTCGCCACATTCATGACCGCACTCAGTTCCGCAGCAATTGAGGCAACAGCGACAAATTGAGATTTACTGTGACCCTGATGCATCATATTCGACACTGACTACACTGGGTTAATTTCATTGATATCGAGTCGGATCAGACACCCCAAATGCCTCAAAACCGGCTTTACGTAATCTGCAGGCATCACAATCACCGCAAGCTCTGCCCTGTTTATCCGCAGCATAGCAAGAAACCGTGTTGGCATAGTCCACGCCCAAATTTAAACCTTGCTCGATAATCTGCGCTTTAGTCAAATGAATTAGCGGTGTGTGGATATGAATTTCATGACCTTCGACACCGGCTTTGGTCGCCAGATTTGCCATAGCCTGAAAGGCTTCAATAAATGCCGGCCTACAATCCGGATAGCCGGAATAATCCACTGCATTAACGCCAATAAACACATCATGCACGTTCAGCACTTCCGCCCAACCCAACGCAAATGATAGGAAAATAGTATTACGTGCCGGCACATAAGTAACAGGAATCCCTTGCTGCGGTGATTTGGGCACAGCAATATGATTATCCGTCAGCGCCGAGCCGCCAAAACTATCCAGCCCTACATGCAGGATTTTATGATCCAGAACCTGATAATGCTGGGCAATTTTTTTGGCTGCTTCCAATTCGGCATTATGACGCTGACCATAGTCAAAACTTAATGCGTAACAGGCATACCCCTGCTGCTGAGCGTGAGCCAGCACGGTAATGGAATCCAAGCCACCGGATAACAAAATGATGGCGCCTTTTTTTGCGCCTCTATTAACAAGCTTAAACTTATTTTCCTCGAGCATCATTCCACAGATATTTATGCAATTGAATTTGAAAACGAACCGGCAATTGATCCTGCAAAATTTTATCGGCTAAATCCTTAGCGGGCATCACATCCATCACAGGTGAAAACAACACCTGACAGCGCCCTGATAAATCATGCTCACTCAGTTGCTGCTTGGACCATTGATAATCTTCTTCATTAGCGATGACAAATTTCACCTGATCCTGAGCCGTTAAATATTGAATATTGCCATATAGATTTCGCTGCATTTCCTGAGAACTGGGGGTTTTCAAATCCATGACCTTAACCACGCGCGAATCAACCTTGGATACATCCAGTGCGCCACTGGTTTCCAAAGAGACTTGATAACCCGCATCCAGCAAGTTAAGCAGCAAATCAATACAAGCAGGCTGAGCTAAAGGTTCTCCGCCAGTGACAGTAATATAGGATGTACTGTAGGTTTTAACTTGATCAAGAATTTGTTGCAAACTACGTTTCTCACCACCCGTAAAGGCATAAGCAGTATCGCAATAATTACAACGCAGAGGACATCCCGTCAATCGAATAAACACAGTAGGCAAGCCTACTGTATTTGATTCTCCTTGCAAGGAATAAAAGATTTCGCTAATGCGTAACGATGCATCCATACACTAGGGTTATTGCGGCATTTGTGCCAATTTTTTAGCCGCTAAATGAGCAGCTGTTGTTTCGGGATAACTGACAGTCACCCGCGTCAAATAATCACGCGCTTTAGCCAAATTCTGTTGATCGAATTCGATATAGCCCAATTTCAATAACGAATCCGGCACCTTAGGACTATTGGGATACTGGCTAACGACTTTATTAAATGCCGTACGCGCCTTGTCATATTCGCGATTAATTTTGTAAGCTTCGCCTAACCAATATTGCGCGTTGTCGCCGTATTCACCTGCAGGAAAATCGCTCTGCAAAGCCTCGAACATACTGATAGCCTGTGCATTATGACCATTCCGCAACGTATCGTAAGCTGCTTGATAACGCTCTTTCTCGCTGGCTTTAGGCTCTGCAGATACGGCTGTCTCAGCAGGTTTGCTTTCAACAATCGGCTCCGCTGCGGCTGCAGCAGCCTGAGAAGCCGGGGCTGGGGTCGCAACAACCGCAGCAGGCGTGGCTTGGGCAGCATCGGTCGCGACTGCCGGAACCGTAGCCTGAGCCGCTGCCGGCTGATTAGTTGAGGACAGCAATTGTATTCGTTCATCTAAATCCGAATACATATTGCCCTGCTTACGCTGCAGTTCTGCAATAGTTTGCGACTGCTCTTCAACAATACCTCTTAATTGCTGCACTTCCGATTGCAACTGCTCAAGCCTTCCCAGTACCTCAAAAATGGCGCCATCCGATGTACCAGCAGTTTGTTGTGCATAGTTAGTATTTCCTGCATAGTCGGAATTATTAACTGACTGTGCACCTGCTTCGGTATAGAAACCAAAACTAGTGCACAGCATCAAAAGTACAGTTTTTTTCATTGATAGCCTACTTCAACTCGACGATTCATTTGCCATGCAGATTCACCGCCACCTGATGCTGCAGGTTTTTCTTCACCATAGCTGACGATTTCCAATTGTATGCTAGTGACACCTTGCGAACGCATCATTCTTTCTACCGATTTAGCACGTTGTTCGCCCAAAGCAATATTATATTCACTGGATCCTCTTTCATCAGCATGACCCGCTAAAATCACATGTTGATCAGGGTGTGAAGCCAGATATTGTGCGTGAGCGGCAACGACTGGTACATATTCTTGCTTAACTTGACTGCTGTCCAATTCAAAGTAAATGGTTTGTTTAGACAATGGATTGTTAGGATCGCTAAATTCTGGACCTAAGTTTGGGCCTGAACCAGAACCGTAGCCTGCACCTGAACCAGTGTTGTAGCCGTCTCCAGAACCAAACTGTGAACCTGACATGGAACCATTGTTATAGCCACTGGTAGATGCGTCAGCAGCCGGTTGAGTATCATCTCCTAATAAACTGGAATCCTGCTCATCAGTCGAACTACAACCTGTAGCCAACACTGCCATTATTGCTAACACCAAATGGGTTTTATTCAATTTCATACATCATCTCCAAAATTTTAAAGTTCAAACGAAAAAAGTTTATTTGTGTTTTTAAGGCGCCCACGCCGGCTCGCGGACACCGCCACTATGAAAATCCAATTTTTGCTGCATCGCACCATCAGTGGAAACCACTGACAACATGGACCGTCCACCTTTGTTGGCAGCAAACAAGATCATGCTACCATTTGGCGCAAAGCTTGGCGATTCATCCAGATTGCCATCGCTCAAAATATTCACTGTGCGTGAAGCCATATCCATTATGGCAATCCGATAACTGCCACCGCTTCCATTTACCATAGCAAGACTTCTGCCATCTGCAGAGAATCGGCCTCTGGCATTGTAATCACCCTGAAAAGTCAGACGGGTTGCTCTGCCACCTGAACTTGGCATCATATATAACTGTGGTTTACCACCCTGATCCGAGGTAAATACGATAGTGCTACCATCTGGCGACCAAGTCGGCTCGGTATCTATAGACAAACCGGAAGTCAGTCTGGTTAAGCCATGTGTAGCGAGATTAAGCACATAAATATCCGGGCTACCATCTTTGGATAAGGTGATTGCTAACCGACTGCCATCTGGAGAAAAAGCCGGCGCACCATTAATACCTGGATAAGCAGCAACACTTTCGCGTTGCCCTGTGGCTAATGTCTGCACATAAATCGCTGAGCGTTTGGTATGGAAAGAAACATAAGCAATTTTAGAGGCATCAGGTGACCAAGCAGGCGCCATGATAGGTTCGGGCGATTCCGCGATAGTTCTGGGGTTGTAACCGTCTGCATCAGCCACTTGCAACATATATTGTTTGCCATTGCCTCTGGCTGCACTGGTGACATAGGCGATACGGGTATTGAATGCGCCTTTGCGACCGGTAAGTTTTTCATAGATCAGGTCACTGATATGGTGAGCAGCACGACGCAGTTCATTAGCACCCACTGTAAGCTTGTAACCCATTAACAGTTGGCCATTATGTACATTGGACAAATAAAACTGAATATTAAAGTTGCCGCCATTGCCCAAAACCTGGCCTATCACCAAGTAATCTTGGCCTAATGCCTGCCAGTCGCGATAATTCACACTCTCAGGATTAGTAGGCTTGGTCAGCATATCGTCTTCTGGCAGGGTTTTGAAAAAACCACTCCCAGCTAAATCCGAATTAATGACTTCGGACAATTTGACATCACCTACCGTGCCTTGCTGAGCAAAAGGCACAATTGCTATCGGCACAGCAGTTTGTGAGCCTTTTGTGATTTCTATGGTTAAACCTTCAGCCTGAGCCACTGATAACAAAGAGACCAACAGACCAACGAAGCATATTTTTATTACTAAACTCATTTTTTTTCCGCTTTGATTATTCCGGTTTAAATACAAACGCAAACACTCTAAAATCCTTATTGAACAACGCTTTGTCCTGCGGTACAGGTAAAGGCGATGCTTTTCTAACTGCATTTTCAGCTGAACGATCGAATACCGTATCCCCACTACTGCTTACCACTACTGCATCCATAACTTCACCGCTAGGCAATAATTTTACCTGAATTGTGCATTTCAAGCCTTGAGATGCTGTCATCGGTCGCGTCCAAGCAGTCTGTACTTTCCTCATGATGGCTTGTTGTGCAGCCGAACTTGCTTGTTTATCAGCCTCGGCTTTCGCCGCTGCGGCCGCTTGACGTTCCTGTTCAGCCTTTTCAGCAGCCGCTTGTCGCTCTTTTTCAGCTTTTTCGGCAGCAGCAATAGCGGCTTGCCGCTCTTGTTCGGCTTTAGCTTTAGCAGCTGCTTCAACGGCTAATCGTTCTTTTTCAGCTTTTGCCTTAGCTTCGGCCTCCGCTTTAGCTTTGGCATCTGCTGCTGCCTTGGCCTTTGCGGCAGCTTCTTGAGCCTGACGTTCTTTTTCCGCTTTTGCCTTGGCTTCGGCCTCCGCTTTAGCCTTGGCATCTGCAGCTGCTTTGGCCTTTGCGGCAGATTCTTGAGCCTGACGTTCTTTTTCCGCTTTCGCCTTAGCTTCAGACTCCGCCTTAGCTTTGGCATCTGCCGCTGCTTTGGCTTTGGCAGCAACGTCTGCAGCTTGCTGTTCTTTTTCGGCCTTATCTGCAGCTAATTTGGCCTGATGCGCTTTTTCAGCTTTTGCCTTGGCCTCAGAGTCCGCTTTAACTTTGGCATCTGCCGCCGCTTTGGCTTTAGCAGTAGCTTCTTGAGTCTGATGCTCTTTTTCCGCTTTAGCTTTGGCATCTGCCGTTGCCTTGGCTTTGGCAGCAGCGTCTGCTGCTTGCTGTTCTTTTTCGGCCTTATCCTCAGCTAATTTGGCCTGACGTGCTTTTTCAGCTTTTTCAGCTTTTTCAGCTTTTTCAGCTTTTTCAGCTTTTTCAGCTTTTTCAGCTTTTTCAGCGATTAATTTTTTTTCAATTTCCGCTTTCGCAGCGGCTTGTTGCTTTTCTTTTTCCGCTTTGGCATCAGCTTCTGCAGCCAGCTTATCTTTCTCGACTTTTTGGTCTGCTATTTTTTTTTCTTTTTCAGCTTTTTCAGCGGCCAACTTGGCCTGTTGTTCTGTCTCGGCTTTAGCTTTTAATTCGGTGTCCTTTTTTTGCTGCTCAGCTTTGGCTTGCTCTGCTGCTTTTTGTTTATCTTTATTGGCTTTAGCTTGAGCCTCGGCAGCTTTTTGCTCCTCTACTTTCTTTTCTTGGACTAATTTTTCAGCTGCAAGCTGTTTTTGCTTTTCTGCAACTTCTTTAGCCTCTTTTTCTTCCTGCAATTGTTTCTCTTTTGCTGCTTGCTGCTTGAGTACGTCTTCTTGACGTTGAGCCTCTAACTGTTCACGCTTTTTTTGCTCGTCCAGGGTTGCTTGTTTTAACTTTTCGGCGGCTTCCTGGGCTTTTTTTTCTTCTAATTGCCGCTGTTTTTTAGCCTGCTGCAATAATTGCTGCTCAGTTCTTCTAGCATTCTCCAATTGATCCTGATGCTTTTGTTCTGCCAAACGCTTGTCATCTTCTATTTTCTGCAGCCGATCAGCTTCTGCCTGAATCTGCTCACCATCAAGAATCGTCGCTTCAATGATTTCCGGCATGGGTTGCTGTTTTACCATGTCCGGATCAGGAGCAAAACTTAAACCAAACAGCAATAAAATAGCAATGTGTAGCGCCAGCGCCAGTGTTAATGAGACACCATTTTTCCGCATAGGAGTGTTGATATTAATTCTCAGGGGGTGGCGTGGTCATTAAGCCTACTTTGGGGGCGCCCGCTGCTTTCAATGCCGCCATTACGGTGACAATTTTGCCGTACTCCACCATATGGTCGCCACGCACATAAATTTGTGCCTTTGGGTTATCTTGCAACTTGGCAGCTACCCGACTATATAAAACACCTTCATCAACAGGCTCATCCTGACGATCGCCTATATCGATAAAAAAACTACCATCTTTTTTGATGGATATGATAACTGGCGGTTCGTCTTTTAAATCGACCGATGCGCTGTCGGCTTGCGGCAAATCGACGTCGACGCCGGTTTGCACCAACGGCGCAGTAATCATAAAGATCATTAACAATACGAAGGTAACGTCAATATAAGGAACGACATTAATTTCCGCCATCGGAGCACGACGTTTACGCGATTTGCGATTGCTGCCACCTACATTCATTTGCTGTGCGCCTGTCTTTGCAAAAGAACCACGAATTCATCAACAAAAAGATCGTAACGGCCTGCCAATCTATCCAAGCGGGTGGAAAACCGGTTATAAGCGATAACCGCTGGAATCGCGGCAAACAAACCAATCGCAGTAGCAATCAGCGCTTCGGAAATGCCGGGAGCGACATTAGCCAAGGTGGCATTTTTAATCTCACCCAAGGCACGGAACGAGTTCATGATGCCCCAGACGGTACCGAACAGACCGATATAAGGACTGGTTGATCCAACAGTTGCTAGAAATGGCAAGGTTTCATCCAACCTATCCAGTTCGCGCGCCAACTCGATTCGCATCGCTCGCTGCGCACTTTCTACCTGAACTGCAGGTTCGACATCGCCTTTTTGTCGCATACGGGCAAATTCGCGGTATCCCGCCAAGAAGATTTTTTCTATGCCTTCCGGTTCGAATCGATCGCTGGCCATTTTTTTATACAACTCGGCCAAGCCCATCCCGGACCAAAACTCGTCTTCGAAATCATCGGTAATTGAAATAGCCTGGCTAAGTTCTTTACGTTTAGTAAAAATAAATGTCCAGGATGCTATCGAGGCCGACAGCAAGATAAACATGACAAATTGAACGACAAAACTGGCCTCACTGACCAGATGTAAGATGGATAAATCGGTGTTCATCTAAGTTAATTGCTCCAAAATGGCAATAGGAATGGGTTTGGGTTTAAAAGTTTGCGCATCAAGACAAGCTATTCGCACCTTACCGGTGCACAACAAGTCGTTTTGACGCAAAATAGATTGCTCAAAAGTAAGGCTGATTTTTTTGTTTTCAATGAGTTTAGTGCTGACGTCAATTTGTTCGTTAAAACGCGCCGGTTTTAAATAATCTATGGTCACCGAACGCACTACAAAAATAATATTGTCCAGCGCAATTAACTGATCCTGCTCAAATCCATATCTGCGCAACATTTCAGTTCTGGCGCGTTCAAAAAACTTTAAATAGTTGGCGTAATAAACCACGCCACCAGCATCGGTATCTTCATAATATACTCGAACCGACCAACTAAATGTTTTCATCCGCCATTAAAATTTATTAACTATCAAAAATATCCTCGGTACCGGGTTGCTGGCTAGGCGGCTGCAAACCAAAATGACTATAAGCCTTATGCGTTACTACCCGTCCGCGCGGTGTGCGCATAATAAAACCTTGTTGCAACAAATAAGGTTCCAGCACATCCTCTACTGTCCCTCTTTCTTCACTAATCGCTGCCGCCAGAGTATCCAACCCAACCGGTCCTCCTTGAAAATGCTCTATCATGGCCAGCAATAATTTACGATCCAACATATCGAAGCCGTGTTGATCGATCTTCAACATTTCCAATGCTTGCTGTGCAACCTTCTGATTGACGCTGCCATCACCTTTGACTTCAGCAAAATCCCTGACACGGCGTAACAAGCGATTAGCAATCCGCGGCGTGCCTCTGGAACGGCAGGCGATTTCATTTGCACCGGCATCATCCATAATAATATTCAGCATATTCGCAGAACGTCTGACGATGGTAGACAATTCCTCTACACTATAAAACTCCAGCCGCTGAACAATACCAAAACGATCACGTAAGGGTGATGTCAGCAAACCAGCTCGCGTCGTGGCACCCACCAACGTAAACGGCGGCAAATCCAGCTTAATCGAACGAGCAGCCGGGCCTTCGCCTATTATAATATCAATCTGGTAGTCTTCCATAGCGGGATATAGCACTTCTTCAACCGCCGGACTGAGTCTATGGATTTCATCGATAAAAAGTACGTCGTGCGCCTGCAGATTAGTCAATAAAGCGGCTAAATCACCTGCCTTATCCAGCACGGGGCCGGATGTTTGGCGAATATTGACATTCATTTCAGTAGCCACGATGTTCGCCAGGGTGGTTTTACCCAAACCGGGTGGCCCAAAAATCAAAACATGATCCAACGCTTCAGATCGACTCACTGCCGCCTGGATAAATATTTCCATTTGTAGGCACAGCTCTTTTTGCCCAACATAGTCTTGCAAGCGTTTGGGGCGAATAGCCCTATCAAATCGTTCTTCGTCATTACTGCCTTGAGCAGTAATCAGCCTATCGCTTTCTATCATCTAACTGCACCCCGTAGCGCCAGCCGAATGATGTCTTCGCAGCTTTTATCTTCTGTGGCGATACTTTGTACCATTCTGGCAGCATCTTGAGGCTTGTAACCCAACGCACACAGCGCAGAGACTGCCTCCTGTTTGGGGCTATTCACGATTATTTCGGACGATGCAGACTTATCCCGCGATACGTTTGATCCACTCAGTTCTGGTAAGCGGCCACGCATTTCAATAATCAAACGCTCGGCGGTTTTTTGTCCGACACCCGGCAAACGAACCAGGGCTTTGACATCGTTATCATTCACACAACGGTAAAACTCGTCCACGCTTTGCCCCGACAAGATTGTCAATGCCAATTTAGGGCCGACACCATTGACTTTTATCAGGATTCTAAAAAGCATACGCTCGGTTTCACTGGCAAAACCGAATAATATATGCGCATCTTCCCGCACGACTAAATGTGTATGTAATTTGACCTCTTCACCTAATGCCGGTAAATCGTAAAAAGTGGTCATCGGTGCTTCGATTTCGTAACCTACGCCATGCACATCCAGTAATAATTGCGGGGGCGATTTATTTATCAGCTTGCCATGTAAAAAACCTATCACGATACTGCCTTTTGTATGCGTTGCGCAGTTTGATGGTAATGATGATGACACAAGCTGATCGCCAGGGCATCACTGGCGTCAATTTGTATCTCACCCTGGATACTTAATAAAATTTTTACCATATGCTGCACTTGCAACTTATCTGCATTGCCTTTACCGACCAAGGCTTGTTTTACTTGGCGGGCTGCATATTCATAGACAGGCAAGTCATGATTTAAAGTTGCACAAATGGCCGCGCCTCGCGCCTGACCCAGCTTGAGTGCTGAATCGGCATTTTTATGCATAAACACTTGTTCGATGGCCATTTGCTGGGGCTGATAAAGGGCGATGACTTGGCTGACGCCGTCGAAAATTTGTTTGAGGCGAGCCGGAAACTCTTCAGCCTGGATACGAATACAACCACTGGCGATATAACGAACGCCAGAGGGCGTGATTTCCACCACGCCATAACCGGTTATCCGCGACCCAGGATCTATTCCGAGTATCCTGCTCAAGGGGTTAGCGAATGAAATGACAGTTTTCCCATCAGCCCTCGCCTATCGCGTCCATGATTTCGTCACTGATGTCGGCATTAGAATACACATCCTGCACATCATCTAGGTCTTCCAGTCTTTCTATCAATCTGAGCATTTTTTCCGCCGCCTCTGCATCCAATTCGGTTTTAATGTCGGCGAACAGGGTGATTTCAGCATTCTCCGATTCAAAACCTTCGGCCAACAGGGCTTCCTTAACTGTTAAATAGTCATCCGGCGTGGTAAACACATCGATTGAACCATCCTCATTAACAACCACATCTTCGGCACCGGCTTCCAAGGCTGCTTCCATTACAGCATCTTCATCTACTTCGTGACTAAAATTAATGATACCGACTTTATTAAACAAATAAGCCACTGAGCCTTCGGTACCCAAGTTACCGCCAGCTTTGGAAAATGCGTGCCGCACTTCAGCTACCGTGCGGTTTTTATTGTCGGTCAAACAATTCACCATGATCGCCGTACCGCTGGGGCCATAGCCTTCATAACGCGCTTCTTCATAATTAACACCGTCTAAAGCGCCAATAGCTTTTTTGATGGTGTTATCAATGGTGTCACGTTTCATGTTAGCGGCCAAGGCCTTATCAATTGCGGTGCGTAAACTTGGATTTTTAGCCGAATCACCACCACCTGAACCTTTTGCGGCTACGCTGATTTCGCGAATGAGTTTAGTAAAAATCTTGCCGCGTTTCGCATCCTGCGCACCTTTACGATGCTTGATATTAGCCCACTTGCTATGCCCTGCCATTGTCTCTCTCTAAAGCGTTAAAAAAGGTTGGATTTTATCATTGCCAGTGTGGCTTATCGACCCTGGTTACAACACATAGGGTAATATTGCCGCCAATGATGCATCCGAGACAAACACGTCGGCCTGCTCCTGCACCAAAGGCCGTTTTACTACACCACCAAAACCAATCATGTAGGCACCCGCCAATTTAGCTTCTAAATCCGTTTTGCCGTCGCCTACCATCGCCAAGGATGAATGATGCATTCTAAGCCGGCGACAAATTCGCGCCTTGCCACCACTCACCGCCAACGGTGAATGTCTGGCAAAATCCAGATAGTCGCCGTTTTCATCCAGCAGCAGATCTACGGCATGCACTTGATCTTCTGCAATACCTAGCAACGCGGCCAGGGGTAAAATCGCCTGCCGCAAACCGCCGCTAATGATATGGATGAGCTTGCCATTATCCTGCAAGGTTTTGATGGTATCGCTGACGCCTTCCACCATTTCACGGATGTACAAATCCGCCAACCAGTCGATAGCCGCTTGATCAGGCTTAATCAAAGCTAGCCGCTCACCATAAACAGCTTCTAAAGCGAGATCGCCATTCATCGCTGCATTGGTCAAGGCCGCAACCTGCTCGAATAAATCCACCCTACGAGCCAGCTCGTCTATACCCTCAACCCGACTTAAAGTACTGTCGCAGTCAAAACAGATAACATCAAAACTCATAATACTATCTGTCTGGCAGTATGGACGGCTGGCACATCACAGACAGCTTTTAAGACTTGCGCATTCAATGGGTCAGAGACGCTAATGACCATCATCGACAGTTGATTCTCATCCGCCAGACTGACTTGCATGCGGGTAATATTGATACCCGACTCACCCAAGATCGAGCTAATCGCAGCAATTACGCCCGGCCTGTCGTCATGACGCGTTATTAGCAAAGTACCTTCCGGCACCACTTCGATTTCAAAATGATTAATACTTACCAAGCGAGGATGATGATCACCCAGCAAGGTGCCGGCCAACGAGATAGTCTTATCCAGACAATGACCAGTGATGGTGATTAAAGACTGATATCCTTCCGCGGCTTCGGTTTGTGATTCGATTAAGCTGATGCCCTGACGTTTGGCGACATTTTCCACATTGACTCGATTAACCGGCGTCGAAAACTGACCGGCCAACAAGCCGACCATAGCTTGGCTGGAAATCGGTCTGACTTTGCCCAGGGCTGCTTTGCCATAGACTGCCACTTCCAGTTTTTGTATCGGCTGGTCGATTAAACCGAATAACACTTTCCCCAAGATCTGCGCCAAATTCATAAAAGGCAAGGCCTGTTTCAGTTCTTCTGCAGACAATCTGGGTAAATTCAGGGCATTGACGGCTTCGCCGGTTTGTAGATATTTAACCACCTGCCGGGCGATTTCCACACTCACAGCGACCTGTGCTTCTTTGGTAGACGCACCTAAATGCGGGGTAAATACCACGTTATCCAAACTTAATAATGGTGAGTCTTTAGGTGGCTCTTGCTCATATACATCCAGGGCTGCGCCCGCTATGCGACCTTCTTTTAAAGCATCATACAGCGCTGCCTCGTCAACCAATCCACCACGGGCACAGTTAATCAGGCGGGCAGTTTTTTTCATCTGCGCTAATTGCTCACACCCAATGACATTGCGAGTTTTTTCCAGCAAGGGGCAATGCAAAGTCAGGTAATCCGCCTGCTTAACCAGGGTTTCCAGGTCGACCATTTCTGCATTGCATTTTTCAAATATCTCCGGTGCCACAAAGGGATCATATGCAATGACCCGCATCCCCAAACCATTACCACGCTGAGCAACGATACGACCAATGGTGCCAAAGCCTAGAATCGCCAAAGTTTTATGGGTGACTTCAGCGCCGACTAACTTGGAACGCTCCCACTTGCCATCGCGCACCGATTGATTGGCGATTGGCAGATTTCGACTTAAGGAGAACATGTGCGCAATGGCTAACTCAGCCGTCGTGGTGGCATTGGCGTCCGGCGTATTCATGACGATGATGCCCTGCTCCATGGCTACTGCAAGATCGACGTTATCAACACCAATACCGGCGCGGCCGACTACTTTTAATTTTTTGGCGGCCTTTAAAACATTTGCCGTCACTTGTGTATCGCTGCGAATTAACAATGCATCATATTCAGCTATGATTTCGCACAAGCCCTCTTCGGTTAAGCCGGTCTGGATATGGATTTGAATACCATCCTGTTCATTCAAAAAATTAATGCCATCTTCAGCAAGCTTGTCGGAGATCAGTATCTTTTTCATCATCATAATTAGCGATTTTTGGATAAGATGGGCATTTTAACAGCTTTAGCATTCTCGCCGTAATGGCATCGCTAAGATAAATCACTATTCAAATAAAGCCCATGACTAGCAAACCAGCAATTGGCATTTTTTTAAGTATCGCTCTAGCGGCAAGCGCCCTCTGGTTTTGGCAGACTCAAACCGTGCGCCCCGCACCCGCAGTGAGCTTTAAAACCATTAAAGGTAATAGTTTGGAATTGGCCTCACTTAAAGGTAGGCCTGTAATCGTCAGCTTTTGGGCTACGGATTGCCCCGGCTGTATAGAAGAAATTCCGCATTTAATCAGCCTACATCAACAATACAAATCAAGTGGCTTGGCTATTATTGCCGTTTCCATGTATTACGACCCGCCCAATCACGTGCTGGCAATAGCAGATTCCAAACAATTACCCTATGAAGTCGCTTTAGACCCAAGCGGAACATTAGCCCAGGCGTTCGGCAATGTACAGTTAACGCCAACCACTTTTTTAATCGACAAATCCGGCCACATCATCTTGCAAAAAGTCGGCGTATTTGAACTATCTGATATGCAGCAACGTATTGAACAGCTTTAATTATTTCTTGTTATAGCCATTCAACAACATCGCGTTGTTTTTTCCCTACTAAGCTGCAGAGTTTGTTAGAATCCTTTGCGGTTTATAGCTAGAGAATACGCGGATAAAGTCAAAAACCTTTAAAATCACTTAATCCGAGGTATCGCTAGGTTTTAATTAAACATTTCTTCACCCCAGCAACCACGATTTTCATCACGATGAATTAATCGCATTGCTATTAAAATGACGGATTGATTATGTGTTTTAGTGCAAATATGTCTTTAGGTCTTGGCGTTGCCGGTATCGTTGCCTCCAGCATCACATTTATGGATAAAGACGAAACCTTCTGGGTGCGAACGGCCCGCGCCTATGCCATTTTTCACTTTTCAATGATGGAATTGATTCAATATTTTGCCTACCCAGTGGTCGATCAATGCGGTTATGGCACCAATTTATTTCTCAGTGAATTATCCACCTATCATATTGCCCTACAGGCCCTTGCCATCATGCCGGCATTAGCCAGTTATTCCAGTGACAAGCTGGCTTTAAAAAAAGCCACCAGTATTGGCATTAGCCTGAGCACAATATTTTTGGTCTGTACTTTTTTACCTAAAGAATGGCAACCGTTTGACCTCCAACCCAGATTCATCGGCGATAAGGTCGCTTGCCTGTACTCAGGTATTTATCATATTGGCTATGCCATTCCTGCTGCGTTTGGCTTATTGGTAACCCACGGCTCTTTGTTTGCATTGGCTATTAGCGGCTTCCTCTGGCGAAACAACTGGAAAATTTCTTCTTATCATTGCCTTATGGCACTATTGACGTTGTTCATGCCGCAATGGCTGCTGGGTGTTTCTACTGGCGAGGCAGCTGCCATTTATTGCTTTTATTCCATACCCATTACGATTAGCTTCATGCCTCAATTCAAGAATTTTTTCACAGTCCACGTTCAACAGCCGCAAACTGCATAACCCATATGAACAGCATTTATGCATTTACTGCCAACGGCATTGACGGAAAACCCATTTCACTGGAAGATTTCAAGGGTCAAGTGTTGTTAATCGTCAATACCGCTAGCCGTTGCGGCTTTACTCCGCAATACCAGGGTTTAGAAAACTTGTATCAAGCGTTTAAAGAACAGGGCTTTGCTGTTTTAGGCTTTCCCTGCAATCAATTTGGTCAGCAGGAACCGGGAAAGAGTCAGGAGATTGCCGAGTTCTGCGAGGTGAATTATGGCGTGAGTTTTCCACTGTTTGAAAAAGTCGATGTCAACGGGAAGCATGCTCATCCATTATTTCAATACTTAAAAACCGAGGCACCTGGCGTTTTAGGCACTAAAACCATCAAATGGAATTTCACCAAATTTTTAGTTGGACGTGACGGTAAAGTCATTAAACGCTACCCATCAATGACATCACCGGCCTCGATTCGACATGATATCGAACGATTCCTGCAAGATCAGGATTAATTTATGTCGTACAGGGCTTCAAGCTTATCAGGTGACTCACTTAACCGAAGCCAACAATGAAATCTTTCAATATTGTTGAAAGATTTCCCTTCTATGCATGACCTTAGTCTTTGCGATAAACAGGCAGAATCAAAGACTAATTCAATCGAAAACTGCTACAACTTAAAAGTACAAGGCAAAACAGCCTTATGTAATCAGCTTAAGTCAATATTACGCCTATCTGAGTTCTCTATTTCTGCCTGCTGCTTCAATTTGCCGCAGTAATTCGTAATCAGTTATTACGACCAGAACTAATTAAAAATATATTTTTTAATCAGGTAGTTAAAGTCTATTTATAAACAAATAATCAGCAACATTTAACTACCCTCTTCCCGTCACCAAATCTTAACACTCAGAATCCATCTTTTTGCTTGGCGTATATCTTCAGCTATGTATAATGACACTGATTTAGCTAGGTAATTGTTGTCGCTTTACACGTCTTCCACTACCCGCTTTATTCACCACCCGTAACACAAACGCCAATTGGCAATTTTAAGAAAGAGAGATTTATGTCAGCACAAGTAGAAGGCAAAGTAAAATGGTTCAACGATGAAAAAGGCTTCGGTTTCATCGAGCAAGACGGTGGCAAAGATGTATTCGTACACTTCAGCGCAATCGTCGGCAGCGGTCGCAAAACATTGAAAGAAGGCCAAAAAGTAACTATGGAAGTTACCAACGGTCAAAAAGGTCCACAAGCTGAAAATGTAAACCCTTTATAAGCTTTCACCTATAAATACAAAGCCGCCACCGGACATTCCAGTGGCGGCTTTTTTTATTCATGACTTTTAGGTTATTTGAGACCTTTGCAAAATCGTCGAATATTCAAATCCAGCCACCCGATAGGGTTATACCGAATATCCAGACTATCGTGGTGGTATTGCCGGATTCGGCAGAACGCTCTGAGTTCAGGTTTATTCCAATATGGTGTCAATAATCCATTTTATCTATTTAATGGATACAGCTATTACACACAGGCATATCCATTTATTCGATAATCTCATCGAAACTTAACGTTTTATCTGCACCTGCTTTTTCTTTACCATTCACTCCAGATAACAACCGACTTATCCCAATTTTCAACATTTCAAGGAGGTCAAGATGTCGAACACTGAGGCTGTCGATTTCTCACAATTAACCCAAAGCCCGGATATCGCTCAGCTTATTGAATCGCTGCTGCAGGATATTCGCTTTGGCTCGATTGTACTGGTCGTGCATGACGGTCGTGTGGTGCAAATCGATAAACACGAAAAATTTAGACTGAATCACTAGGCAAACTCGCCTTGATTACTTAAGCCTAAGCTGACCGGACCACCGGAAGTTAGGGTGATTAGAACCTTAATTACTTTAATTTTCACTGGAGACGTCAGCCATGAAACGGCATGTTTTTAGCTTCAATAGCAAAACCCGACTAGCAAGCGCGTTGCTGATATTACCTCAGCTTGCCGCTGCCGAAGACTATTACCGCAAAACCAAAGGCTATCGTGTCGAGCCGGATCCTGATCCACCGGCTTATGTACGCAATCTAAGCAAAACTCAGTTTGAACAATTCCGCGATGTGGAATGGCTGGATGTAGGTCTGGATTTTCGTACCCGTTATGAGTACCGGGAAAACGATCTGCGCCGGCGCAATGATCCAACCAGCGGGGCGACCTTGAATAGCTATCGTAATGATCCGGATAACCTTTGGTTACTACGCACGCGCGCTTACTTGGGTGTGAAAGATATTCTGGACCCGTTGCGTTTTGCGGTGGAATTTGAAGATGCCCGCAGTTACAACGGGATTTACGAGCGCACCGATGCCGACATCAATGAGTTTGAATTAATTCAGGGCTATGCTGAATTGTATTTCGATCAGGCTTTAGGCCATAACAGGCCACTCAGCATTCGGGCCGGTAGGATGGCTTTCGAACAATTGGATAGACGCTTCATTGGCAACAATCAGTTTCGCAACACCACTAATAACTTCGAAGGTTTTCGGCTGCGTTTCGGCAAAAAACAGAACAACTGGGATTTGGATACCTTCGCCTTACAACCCATTGAGCGTTTGAAATACGCTTTCGACCGCCCGGATGAAAACAGCTGGTTTTATGGCGGCATCTTAAGTTTGAAGCAATGGTCTGACTTCATCACTATCCAGCCTTACTTTCTGGGCCGCAAAGTCAATGGCGACCCTTACAACCCGGTGGCGCTGAATCGGGTGAATGATCAGGATATTTATGCGCCGGGGTTGCGGGTTTATGGAGTCTTTGGCAACAGCGGCTTTGATTCCGACGCTAATATCAATAAGCAATTTGGCCGCAAAGGCGCCACGAAAACCGTTGCCGGCAAATCGGTACAAGTCATGGAACAACATGATGCCCTGGCCTACTCGCTGGAGGCAGGCTACAGCTTCGATCATGACTGGAAACCGCGTGCCAGTTTGTATTACGGCTATGGCACCGGCGATAAAAACCCCAGCGACAACATCAACCAGCGCTTGGACACTTTTTATGGCTTCAACCAGCCCTGGTCGCGCAACGATTATTTCTCCTGGGACAATATCCACGCCCCGAAAGCCCGACTGGAGTTTACGCCTTACAAAGAGGTGCGTATCGACATGGGTTACAACGCCTATTGGCTGGAAAGCGAAACCGGCGGCTGGAACCGGGCCAACCTGCGTGACAGAAGCGGTCGAAGCGGCAGCTATTTGGGACATGAATTCGATATTCGCTTACGGCATAAGCTTAATCCGTATGTCGATTGGGACTTGAGTTATGCCCGGTTTACGCCCGCTGACTACACCGAGTCGCTTGACAAAGGCACTACCGCCAACGGCCCATTTACCAGCGAACCCAGCAACTTCTTTTACGTTGAGGTCTCGTTGAATGCTTTTGGCGACGGCAAGCCAAAATATCAATAAACCAAGATAACACCATGCTTGGTCAGCCCCGGACCAGACCTAGTATGGACAAGCTAGTGTGAAATTTTATATATCGCCATTTGCGATAAATAATTCTAAAACTATCGTTTTAAAAATTACAAAACAGTCGGTACGATAGATTCATAGCTACATTGATTGGGCTAGGTGATACCGTCCACATAAAAATAATCTCCAAGCTATTTATTTTAAAGAACTTTTTTTACGAAATACAACCAAAAAACTGAATATCAATGACTCAGAGAGCAATTGGTGACAAAGTTGGGTTAAAAATATTGGCGTTATACGAAAACAATGTTATAAAGTAACATTCTTTGCTTGAATGACAAGTTTCGCAATGACGCAACAAGCTGAAATGAATGAGTTGAAACATACTTCGACGACACATGACCATAATGGTTGCCGTAAAAAAGCAATTCACACGGCAGAGCAATTATGTAGTCAACGCGGAGTACGCTTTACACCCATTCGTCGAGAGGTACTAGAGCTCATTTGGGAAAGTCATCGAGCGGTCAAGGCTTATGATTTGCTAGATCGGATCAAGCCAAAGGCCGGAACGGCCAAACCTGCCACGGTTTATCGGGCATTGGATTTTTTATTGGAACAAGGATTGATTCATAAAGTAGAAAGCCTGAATGCCTTCATTGGGTGCAGTTTTTCGGATCGGCGGCATGAGCAATTATTACTGACCTGTGTTAAATGCTACGAAGTTGAGGAAAGACCCGGCGAACGAGTAATGGAAGCCATTGCCAAGGAACTAGAACAGGCATCATTTACCATACAACGCAAAGCGATTGAAATTCATGGTATTTGTGGTCGATGCGCACCGACCGAAACCTAGCCGACTTGGTATACATAAAAGATTCAACCGTCTTTTTTACCCTTACGAATGTAACGATATAACATTATTAGTCAATTACGATTTGGAACATCGATGTATAAAAAAACTATTTTATTGGCCGTCTCGAGCAGTATTGTCTTACCTGTGCATGCGGGGGAACAAGACACTTCCGAACTTGAACCTGTGATCGTCACAGCCCCTTTAGCGTTGAAAGCATCCGAAAGCGCTGTGCCGGTGACGGTATTAAGCGACGATGAATTGCGCATGAAAACCGGTCACAGCATCGGCGATACGCTAAAAAACGAGTTAGGCATCAGCAGTCAATCGTTCGGTCCTGGCGTAGGTACGCCGGTGATACGCGGACAGGCAGGTCCCCGGGTTCGAGTTTTGAATAACGGTATCGGCAGTAACGATGCGTCGGCCATCAGCCCTGATCATGCAACCAGTGTTGAGCCTCTACTGGCCGAGCGTATTGAAGTATTGCGCGGTCCTGCAACATTGCTTTATGGCAGTGGTGCCATGGGTGGTGTCGTTAATGTCATCGACAACCGCATTCCGGACAAAATGTTCGATAAATTAGTCGGTGCTGCGTTGGAACAACGCTTTGATTCCACGTCCAACGAAACCAGCACAGCCATGAAAGTAGAAGGCGGTCAGGGTAATATCGCCTATCACTTCGATGGTTTTTACCGGCACCGCGACAACATGGATATTGGTGGTCGCGGTATTGATACCGCCAAAGTGGCCATCACCAACCCATCCCTAGAGGTTGTCGATAATCCCTATGGTTATCTGAATAACACCGGCGCTGAGGCCATCAGTGGCTCAGCCGGTTTATCCTGGATCGGTGATAATGGATTTGTAGGCGCTGCTATCAATAATATCAATAACAACTACGGTATCGCACCGGATGGCACTGGCGAAGAAACAGTGAAGATTGCCATGCGGCAAAATAAGTACGATTTTAAAAGTCAGCTGGATAATCCATTCGGTCTGGGCAAAGCGCTGCGCACTCGACTGGGTTATACCGACTATGAGCATACCGAAATTGCAAACGGTGAACCCGGGGCATATTTTACCAATCAATCCTATGAAGGCCGCATGGAATTCGAGCACCATGACCTAGGCCCCTTGCGAGGTGTGGTGGGGTTTCAGGCTCAGGCTAGTGATTTTAACGCTATAGAAAAGAACACCGGTGAGAGCATAGTGCCACGCTCAGATATCAACAGCTATGGTGTATTTGCTGTGGAATCTTTTGATGTTGGCGACGTGACATATCAACTGGGTGCGCGCGTCGAACAAACCGATATTCGTCCTGTTGATTTAGACACTCTGAGTTATACCCCGGTTAGTGCTTCCGTCTCTGCCTTGTGGAAACTCGATCAACGCAACAGTCTCAATTTGGCAGTCACCCGCTCATCGAGAGCACCGCAAGTGCAAGAATTGCTCTCCAATGGTTATCACGACGCCACCCGCAGTTATGACGTGGGCGATATTAACCTAAAGGAAGAAACTGCATATAACCTGGATGTGGGCTATCGCTTCAAAACCGATTGGCTGCGGGCTGAATTTGATTTATTCCACAACTGGGCCAATGATTACATCTATCAGCAACGTGACGGTGAATTCGTCGATGAGGATGGTAACCCCTGCGTGGTCGACTGTGTACCGGTGCTGACTAGTGATCAAGCTAACGCCATCTTCAAAGGTTACGAAGCCAAGCTAATCATACCCATGATGGAAAACCATTATGGCTTGCTGGACTTAACCTTATTTAGCGACTACACCCGAGGCGAATTCGTCAATGGCAGCGATGTACCGCGCATGCCGCCGCTACGCTTCGGCTTTCAGCTGGATCACAACTGGGACAAACTCTCCAGTTATCTGCGACTAACACGTGCTGAAGACCAACCTTATGCTGGCGAATTTGAAACCTCAACGGCAGGCTATTTCCTGTTCAATGTGGGCACTAACTATCAGGTTAAAGCCTATCAAGACACCACACTGATGGTATTTGCCAAAGGCAACAACTTGCTGAACCAAAATATTCGAAATTCGACCTCGTACTTGCGAAACTTTGCCCCCGAGGCCGGACGCGGAGCGGAAATTGGATTTAGGCTGAGTTATTAAGTTACTCAACAAATCAAGACGCAGTCGAAGATCGATGGCGTCTTTTTTATCACTTATTATTGCAACAATATAACATTACTATGACATTGCCTTTAAATCAGCCTCTCGCCAGCAAGCTACCTGTCACCGTACTGTCCGGTTTTCTGGGTGCCGGTAAAACCACTTTGCTCAAGCATATTCTCAGCAACCGTGACAACCGACGAGTGGCGGTGATCGTCAACGATATGAGTGAAGTCAATATTGACGCCGCGCTAGTCAAGAACGAGGTACAACTGAATCGTGGCCAGGAAAAACTGGTCGAAATGAGCAATGGGTGTATCTGCTGCACCCTACGCGAGGACTTGCTAATCGAGGTTGGCAACTTGGCCAAGGAAGGTCGCTTTGATTATCTGGTGATCGAATCCACCGGTATCGCCGAACCCTTACCGATTGCCGAAACCTTTACCTTCCGAGACGAGCAAGGTTTCAGCCTGTCAGACATCGCCAGGCTAGACACGCTAGTGACAGTGGTCGATGCGGTCAACTTTATGCGCAACTATCAGGAAGCATTGAGCCTTAAGGAAGCCGGCGAAGCCCTTGGCGAAGACGACGAACGCAACGTCGCCGATTTGCTGGTCGATCAAATCGAATTCGCCAATGTCATCCTGATTTCCAAGATTGATTTGATTTCCAGCGACGAAATGGTCAACTTGAGAGCCGTCCTGCATAGTCTGAATCCCGATGCGGAGATCGTGCCGATAGTCATGGGCCAAGTTGACTTGTGCAAAGTATTGAACACAGGCCTGTTCGATTTCGAAAAAGCCGAACAGGCAGCCGGTTGGCTGAAGGAGTTGCGCGGTGCACACACGCCGGACCAATTCGCCGGGAGCGAATTGGCACGCAATAGCGCCCGCAGGGGAAAACACAAGGAAGTGTTTTCTGAAACAGAGGAATACGGTATCAGCAGTTTCGTTTACAGCGCCCGCAGACCGTTTCACCCGCAACGCTTTTATCAACTCTTGCATGAGAGCGAATGGGATAACGGCACCTTGCTACGTTCCAAAGGCTTTTTCTGGCTGGCTTCACGTCCCGAGCATGCCGGTAGTTGGTCGCAAGCAGGCGGCATCATGCATCATGGCCTTGCCGGGCGTTGGTGGGCCTCGGTACCCAAAGACCAATGGCCGGCGGAATATCTAGACGATATCCAATCACAATGGGCGGAACCTTTCGGCGACTGCCGTCAGGAACTGGTATTCATCGGCCAGAATGTCGATGCCGAGACAGTAAGCCGAGAACTCGACGCCTGCTTGCTAACCGACGCTGAATTGGCGGCCGGCCCGCTAGTCTGGCGTACTTACCAAGACCAGTTTCCAGTTTGGTTCGTGGAATGAAAGCCAAGAGTCAAACTATTACCCTAGATCCGAATTTACTCCTACAAAGTGTATTTGGAGCTAAATATTTACATGATCATTAGGAGATCAATTCAATGAAAATCACACAATCCATTTCTCTATCCTTATTGGCATTAGGGCTAGGCATGTCGGCTTCGGCTTACGCCCACACTTCCGATTTAGCTGGCTATTACATTGGCGTCGACGGCAGGGCCACCATACCTTCCGGCACTTATTCCGGACTGGCCGATCCCAATGCCGACAAGCTGACCTTGCTATTTAATCA
Source organism: Methylomonas lenta (assembly GCF_001644015.1). Taxonomy (GTDB): domain Bacteria; phylum Pseudomonadota; class Gammaproteobacteria; order Methylococcales; family Methylomonadaceae; genus Methylomonas; species Methylomonas lenta. The sequence goes on along the minus strand of NZ_LUUI01000083.1, from coordinate 1,797 downwards.
CGGTATCCATTATCACGGCATGGGCACTTATGTTTATAGCAGCCTGGCGGCATCGCCCACCGTTATCGATACTAATGGCAATAACCGTCTTCCAGAAATTTCTTCTCTGGAAACGCCCTTGGCGTTAAATTGGGGATCAGGCAGTTTATATAGCGGCAAACTGACTTCACAAAACAATCCTTCTGAGTACGGCAACTTAACCTTCGCTCGGGTGGATACCCTGGACGGTCACGAGGTGGGTAGCGAAGAGCAAATTCTTTTCAATAGCAGTGCCAACCGTTGGTCGACCTTACTGGGAACCACCTCGATTGGCTTACAACTGATATCTGCTACTCCCGGCCTGTTCATTGGCGATCAGCAAAATATCAACCTATTCGCCAATAGCAATACCATCAGCCTTGATAGTTACCTAATTGACGAGTTCGCACCTATCTTCTGGACTGCATCCAACACACCGACGGGCACCTATAGTGCCGAACTCCGACTGGTAGGGTTAAATGACGCGAGTATCAACTCAGGACGTTTCTATTTCGACTTCGTTCCGGTTCCAGTACCGGTTCCGACTGCGATTTGGCTGTTTGCTTCGGGTCTACTTGGATTGGTTGGCTTAAGACGTAAACCAAATGCTTTAACTGCCTAATTCCCATGGAAAAATGGCTAATAAGTTTGAGTTAGACAATTGTGGCTTTGGCGGATAGCACCGCTTGCCGTTCTACTAATACACTATTAGTACCTACTGACTGCCGTCGAAGTGCGACGGCATCTTTCCTCGATAGGTTTATGTGCAGGCTGTTCATTTATGAATAACATCGATACCTACTTACATATCATCGGCATTGAGTTGCTAGCGATTCTATTGATTGTGGTGCCGCTATTAAGCAATCAAATTCACAAACGCGCCTTGTCCACGGTATTTGTGGTGGTGCTGGGTTTCATGCTGGCGCACTTCGCCACGCACTTATTACCCAACAAAATCGCCACGTTTATCTACAGCTCGCACCATGAATACCGTTCCATAAAAAGCCCGAACATCAACCGAACATGACAATCGCATTAACGACCATAGCCGGCATCATTACGGCCTGTCTTGCCGTCAGCTTGTGCTCGCTGTCGAGTGCGATTGCGCTCTGGCTAAAACCAGAGACCTTAAAGTGGCTGGTACCCAATCTGGTGGCCTTGGCTGTCGGAGTCCTGCTGGGCGATGCCTTTATTCATTTAATTCCCGACGCCATTCAGCGCCATGGCGCGGTCAGCGAGGTCTGTCTGACGGTGTTGATCGGCATGTTTGTCTTTTTCGTTTTGGAAAAGGGCGTGCGCTGGCGCCACGACCACAATGTCGATACCCGCCCAACGGCCGATCACATTTTGCCTTTGGCGAAAATGAATCTGATTGGCGACGCCATGCACAACTTTGTCGACGGCATCCTGATTGCGGGTAGTTTTCTGGCTGATCCGCTGGTGGGGCTGACGACTACGCTGGCCATCATTACTCACGAAATCCCCCAGGAGTTGGGCGACGTCGGCGCTTTGCTGCGCGGCGGCTTTACGCCCCGGCAAGCCGTGCTCTACAACTTTTATTGTTCGCTGACAGTATTGCCGGGGGCGATTTTTACCTTGCTGCTCAGCCAGGTCGCCGAATCGTCCTTGATCGTGTTACTGCCGATTGCCGCCGGCGGCTTTATCTACATTGCTGCTTCCGACCTTATTCCCGTACTGCATGAACGTTCCAGCCTGATTCATCTCGGCGGCCAAAGCGCGGCTTTTGCCACGGGCATTGGCCACTGCCATTAAGTTAAG
>NZ_LUUI01000082.1 GCF_001644015.1 Methylomonas lenta | reverse complement strand
AGGTGCGGATTTATCCGCACAATGCGAATAAATTCGCACCCACAGCCAACGAACTTGTTTCATGCGCATTCCTTAGCAATAAATCATCAGCGGTTATTTTCGTCTTACCTTCGAAGTATATGCCTTGCTAGGCTACCAGTTTCAATATGCATCAACAGACTATTGTGCGTACCGCAGAAGATGTGATTATAGCTTTGCAGCCTATACAGCCGGATATCGATGATCATCTTTGGCTGCCTAGCTAAAAGTAAGTTGGCCTTAAAATTCCATTCGCACACCGCCTTCAATGGTGTAATTGGTGGCGCCGGACATAATCAGCGATTGAAAGTTAAGCATGGCTGAGACGCCATTGGGTAACACCATTTGCAAGCCGGCTGCAGCATTTCCCCAGTCTTGCTGTGCGGCCGCGGTTTGAATGCTAGTAATGCCGCCATTTTGTAATTGCGCAGTGATTAAACGTTGGTCATTGGCATATTCTCTGACCCATTCGGCAGATATACGGGGTACCAGTACGCCAAAAGGTAAACTCCAGGCATAGCTTAATTCGGTACCAAAGGTGCTGGTTATCGATAAAACATATTGATTAGGCATCGTCAGCAGGCCGGTAGCTGTATCACCTGTTTCGGTATAACCGCCGATATCCATGTAAATAGTCGATGCTTGGCCATAACCACGTAAGCTCCAGGCGTCGAAATGATGTGTATAGCCTAAACCTGTCAGTATATTAAATTCGTCTGTACGGAAGCTGGCGTCGGCTGATGAAGAACATAGCAGGCAATTTCGTTGTGAGCGGTTATCGTGGCTGGCATAACCGGCTGCAATATCGACGTAGGTGTTTTCTGTGGGGGATAGGCTGACAAACGGAGAAAACCTAAAGGTGTCGGCGTTAAAGTTTCCGCCGTTGTTGTCCACATCAACGGTCGAACTGGTGTAGCCAAATAGCATGCCTGTGATAATCGTATCGTTGATTTTGTAATCAACTGCAGAATTGAAGTTGCGGGTATAAACGTCATAACCACTGCTGTTGGTAGTACTGTCTACTTTACCGAATGTTCCGCCCGAGTTGGCATACAGACCAAAGTTTCCCATCATTTCATACGCATCATCACCTGCGCCATTGCCTTTGCTAGGCTTGGGATGGCTTCGCAATGAACGCATGGATTGTAATGACTGGCTGATTTGCGTGGTGCTGCGGTTAAGCTGTAAATTAACGGTTGTAGCTGCATTAAGGGCGGTAAAGTTTTCCTTATCTTTGGCGGCGGCTTGCAGCAGTGAACTGGATAATATTGCTGGTGTGACGGCATAGCAACTGGCTATATCAGTGCCGAGCGGCTGGCCGGAACTGGAAAAGCAGGTAAGCGATGAGCCATTCTCAGAGGTGAAAATGTCAAAATAATTGCCACTTATCGAGTCTATGGTTCGAACCGTGAAATCTGTATATTCATAAGTCGATTGGTATTCGGCAAATATCGTTTCCGCAGCAATGATGTCTTCTTGGTATGTCGGTGACCCTGCTATGCTGGTAACAGGAAACTGAGTGCCGTCTTGGGCAATAAATATTTGGGAAATATCCGCTGAAACAGTTGACGCAAACAATGCCGGCAAAATAAAAAGTGCTTTTTTCATGATTAGAGTTTAAGAATTTTATTGATGTCGTAATGTAGTAGTGTTTTGTGAAAATAGCAATCTAAGTATCTGAAAATTATAAAGGCTTCCGCAGGTAAAATGATATTGTTAGTTCTCTGTATGGGCCGATTTTTGGTTGTTTTTAAGGCTACTTAGCGTATTGGCATGTAATAAGCTCGTATTAGAAATTTATAAGGAAAAAAATTATGCAGTCGTTTCAATGGGGTGATAAGTATTTGACCGGTTTAGTCGATGTTGATGATCAGCATCACAAGCTGGTGGATATACTGAATGAGTTTGGCGCATTATTAACGCAAAATGAACTGAAACGAACCGACATCGAGAAGCTTTTAAATGAATTGGCAGCCTATGCTCAATATCATTTTGAGGAAGAGGAAAATTTGATGCTGGCGTCTGGGATTGATGTCAGGCATTTTCAATTTCATAAAAAAGATCACGATAATTTTATGCGGCAAGTGTCTGCTATGAGCGTAGAGCTTTGCCCTGCATCGGCTACAGTTTTTAAGTATCTATTGGATTTTTTGACGAATTGGCTGGCTTACCATATTTTAGGCGTGGATCAGAATATGGCGCATCAATTGGCCGCGATCGAAGCAGGTGCTTCCGCCAAAGAAGCCTATTTTTCAGAAGAAAAAAACCATTTGCAATCAACAGAGCCCCTACTTGTTGCATTAAGAAACTTATTCCAACAGCTTTCCGAACGCAATCAGGCATTGCTGGAGATGAATAAAACCCTGGAAATAAAAGTACAGGAAAGAACACGGGCGCTAACCGATGCCAATTTTCAGCTGGAAAAGATTGCTATGACGGATGCTTTAACAGAATTGCCCAACCGCCACTATGCCATCAGCGTATTGCAAAAATCTTGGGATGCAGCCGATGGCAAGGTTGCGTCGCTAGTATGCATGATGATAGATGCCGACCATTTCAAGCAAATTAATGATAATTACGGTCATGAGTCCGGCGACTTTGTATTGCAGACTCTGGCACGGGAGTTGAAGCATAGTGTCAGAAACGACGACATTGTCTGTCGATTAGGTGGGGATGAGTTTCTGATTATTTGCATGGATACACCGCTGGAAGGCGCGATGTATTTAGCAAAATTGGTACGTAAAGCCGTTGCTGAAATTAAGGTGAGGGCTGGAATGGGGGTCTGGAAAGGTAGTGTCAGTATCGGTGTCGCCGTTCGGGATCATACAATGGACGGTCCGGATGCGCTTTTAAAGGCTGCGGATGATGGGGTTTATATGGCAAAACGCGATGGTAGAAATTGCGTCAGAGGTATTCAGGTTGCAAGTCCAGCTTAGCATTTGTATTAAATGCTAAATTCAGAATTTTAATTACTCGATCAAAAACATTAATTCCATTGTAAATGAAAGCATTATTTTTACTGTTCCCTCTGCTTCTGATTTCTGAGTCTGTTGTGTGTGCGCAAGAAGCAAATCAAGTTATCGAAAACCAAGTTCAAACCTTGCTGTCGCAAATGTCGTTGGAAGAAAAAGTCGGGCAGATGACGCAAATCGATTTTAGCTTGGTATCGGTCGCAAATGGTCAGGATGTTGAAAACCCTATCGATATAGACAAATTGGAACACGCAATTTTGAATCGTCACGTGGGGTCCATACTTAATACACCGACTACGCCTAATAACAAGGCGCAGCCGATAGCTAAATGGCGAAACATGACGCAAGCCATCCGCGATCTGACCGCTAAAACCCGCTTAAAAATTCCTGTAATTTACGGCATTGATGCCATTCATGGGGCAACCTATACGCAAAATGCGGTGTTGTTTCCACAAGCCATTAGTATGGCCGCGACATTTAACACCGATTTGTCTTTTAGAGAAGGTGAGATTACGGCGAGGGAAGTGAAAGCATCTGGGCTGGATTGGAATTTTTCCCCGGTAATGGATATAGGTCGCCAGCCTTTGTGGCCGCGATTATGGGAAACCTTCGGTGAAGATGTACATTTGGTCAGTGCTATGGGTAGTGCTTTCATCCGAGGGCATCAAGGTGATGATGTTGCCGCAGCCAATAAAGCAGCAACCTGCATGAAACACTATGTGGGCTACAGCTATCCATTAAATGGCAAAGACCGCAGCCCGGCCTGGATTGGCGAGCGCGCTTTACGCGAATATTTTCTACCGAGTTTCGAAGCGGGTGTTTTAGCGGGTTCACCAACGGTGATGATCAATTCTGCCGAAGTCGATGGTATTCCAGGTCATGCCAATTATCATTATCTGACCGAAATCCTGCGTGGCGAGCTGGGTTTTAAAGGTTTTACGGTTTCTGATTGGGAAGACATCATTCGCTTGCATACACGTGACAAAATAGCCGCCTCACCGCGAGATGCGGTAAAAGTCGCTGTTATGGCCGGTGTCGATATGAGTATGGTGCCACTTGATTATTCTTTTTATGATTTGCTGCTGGATTTGGTCAAAACCGGTGATGTGCCTATGAGCCGGATCGACGAAGCAGTGTCACGCATTCTGAAGGTAAAAGTTCAAGCGGGTTTGTTTGAACTTAAGCAACCGGCTTTACCCGTAGAGGGCAATTTCGCTACCGAAGATGCCGTTGCCATCAATCGTCAGGCTGCGGAAGAAGCAATTGTGTTAGCTAAAAATGCCAATCACATTTTGCCTTTGAGCAAACACGCCAGTATTTTGGTGACTGGCCCTAGCGCTAATTTGTTAAGTGTAATGAACGGCGGCTGGACTATTACCTGGCAGGGCAGCGCTGAGGAACTTTATCCGCAGGATAAATTAACCTTGCTAAAAGCCATCCAACAAAAAACCAGTGGTCAGGTGACCTATGTGGGTGGTCAGCGATTTAGCGATGAAATCAATATCGAGCAGGCGGTTACACAGGCGAGGAATCATGATGTGGTGGTTTTGGCGTTGGGTGAAAATACCTATACTGAGACCACGGGTAACATCGATTCACTAGAGCTGGATCCTGTGCAATTACAACTTGCCCGAGCCATTTTTGCTATCGGCAAACCGGTTATTTTAGTCACTTTTGGCGGCAGGCCACGCATTATCACCGAGCTTGCTGAACAAGCGCAGGCTGTAGTATTAGGCTTTTTGCCGGGTATGGAAGGCGGTGTGGCGATGGCGGATATTTTATTTGGCGACGTGAATCCTAGTGGTAAATTACCGATTACCTATCCGCGAGCAACCAACGATATTACACCGTATGATCACAAGCCGATGGAAGCGTTTGAACTGAATCAATATCGGCCTTTGTATGCTTTTGGGCACGGCTTGAGTTACACCACATTTGAAACCAGTGACTTAAAAATACAACAAAACCGTATCAGTTTGGGGGAGTCGATCGAGCTCAGTGTTAAGGTTAAAAATACTGGAAGCATTGCCGGCAAAGAGACCGTACTGGTGTATTTAAATGATGAAGTGGCTTCAGTCACACGACCCGTTAAGCAGTTAAAAGCCTTCAAAAAAATCGAGCTTGAACCCGGGCAACAGGAAACCTTGCAGTTCACCCTCACTGCACAGGATATGTCGTTTATCGGTCTCGATATGAAACGCATTGTCGAACCAGGCGAATTTAAAGTCATGGTCGGTGATGAAACAGCCCAATTTACCGTTTTAAAAAACTAACCCAGGCCTGCAAAAAGTTCATGCAAAATTTGCAAAAATCTTATATTGGGCCACTGACGGTATTGACCTCTTTGTTTTTTATCTGGGGATTCATCACCTGCTTAAATGATATTTTGATTCCGCATTTAAAGGCTGTGTTTACCCTGAATTACACGCAAGCCATGTTGGTTCAGTTTTGTTTTTTTGCAGCCTATTTTGTGGTTTCGGTGCCGAGTGGCTACTTGGTTGAGAAGATCGGTTACAAAGGTGGGATTGTTGCAGGTCTTTCCGTCGCAGGCTGTGGTTGTTTATTATTTTATCCAGCAGCCGGTTTTCATTCTTACCCGTTATTTTTAACTGCATTTTTTGTACTGGCTTCCGGTATTACTTTGTTGCAGGTGGCGGCTAACCCCTATGTTACTGCGTTAGGTGCAGCTGAAACCGCATCCAGTCGATTGACGTTAACGCAAGCCTTTAATGCGTTGGGTACCACATTAGCACCATTTTTTGGGGCTTTATTGATTTTATCGACAGCAGTAAAAACTGCCGATGAAATCAAATTACTGAATTCAGAGGAATTGTCGCTTTATCAAGCAACCCAAGCTGCGACAGTGCAAAATCCGTATTTATTTTTGGCGGCAGTATTGTTTTTAATGGCAGCGGTTTTTGCTGTACTGAAGCTGCCGAAGATTAATAGCGAAGTTGTCTCAATAGAAAGCAGTCCCGGAAATGGTGGAAAGAGTGCATGGCAGTATCCACATTTGGTGTTGGGTGCTTTAGCGATATTCCTTTATGTTGGCGGCGAGGTGGCGATAGGTAGTTTTATGGTCAATTTCCTCGGTGAACCCCATATTGCTGCACTTGCCGAGCAAGATGCCGGAAAATATGTTTCGTTTTACTGGGGCGGGGCGATGATCGGGCGTTTTGTAGGTGCTGCCGTCATGCAAAAGCTTAGCCCGGCTACTGTTTTAACCTTTAACAGTCTGTGTGCAGTGTTACTGGTTATATTGGCAATGTCGAATAACGGTGAATTGGCGATGTGGAGTCTGTTGGCAGTGGGTTTGTGCAACTCCATCATGTTTCCGACGATTTTTTCTTTAGCAATTAGTGGTTTGGGGATGCATACCAGTCAGGGTTCAGGTATTTTGTGTGCAGCTATTGTGGGTGGCGCCATTGTGCCTGTGCTACAAGGTGCGATCGCTGATCAACTAGGTATTCAGCAGGCACTATTCGTACCCGTACTGTGTTATAGCTACATTGCATTTTATGGTTGGAGATTTAAACGGTTAGCAGCGCACCGATGATAATTGGCAAGCGATTGCAACTGTCCAAATAACAACGGATCATTGACACTGCCTTGCCATGGGTTATGCCACATCAGCATGTTCTTCGGCAAACAGCTAAGCACTCAAAAGTAGTAAAAATGCAGCGATTGATGTAGTTAACTCTTTCATGGCTTTCCCTCGATTATTGAAACAACGACTGATGGCGGAGAGGGTTCGCGATTGTCAGTCCACGAGGACTCTGAAACGTAGTTACGTTGATCTATGCATCAAAAAAGATGTATCACATAGGTGGTGATCAATTGAAATGGTTCCCTGTGCTAAAATTCACATTACCGCGGGCTTTATCTTACAATTCAAGCTCGTTATTAACAATAATAATACTGGAGGATGATATGTTTAAAATTCGGATGCTGGTCGCTGCGATTGCATTGACTGGTTCACTTTCTGTCATGGCGGCAGATGCCTTGCCAACCACAGCACCTGCACCTGCAGATAACCCAACCACCGCAGAAAAAGTGACTTTGGGCAAAATGCTGTACCACGATCCACGCTTATCTTCGACAGGTACTGTATCTTGTGCGTCTTGCCACAATACTATGCTGGGTGGAGAAGATAATCGTCCTAATTCTATGGGTGTGAATGGTCAAACCGGTGGTCGGAGTGCACCGACTGTCTGGAATTCGGCATTTAATACCGTACAATTCTGGGATGGTCGCGCCGCCAGCCTGGAAGAACAAGCGGCAGGCCCTGTTACCAACCCGATCGAAATGGGTATGAAAAGCTGGGATGATGTTGTTGCTCGCTTAAAAACCATCAGAGGTTATCGTAAGGCGTTCGACTTGGCTTTCGGTAGCGATTCTGAAACCATCACAAAAGACAATGCCACTAAGGCGATTGCTGCATACGAAAGAACCTTGATCACACCTAATAGCGCCTACGATAAATATGTCAAAGGTGATGCGGATGCGATGAATGAGCAACAAGTACGGGGCATGAACAAAGTCGTGGAATTGGGTTGCACCAGCTGCCACAGCGGCCCTGCATTCAATGGTCCTGGTGTGTTTCAAAAATTCCCGATGCACCCCAATGGTTATTTCGAAGCGCAATACCACATCAGCAAAGATAAAGGCTTAGCAGAAGTAACCAAAAAAGATAGCGATGCGCATATGTTCAAAGTACCTACATTACGTAATATCGCTTTGACAGCACCTTATTTCCATAATGGCTCTGTGCCCACTTTGGAAAAAGCAGTAAGGGTTATGGCCAAGCTGCAATTGGATAAGGAATTATCTGATGAAGAGGTGGCTGATATCGTAGCATTTTTAAATGCTTTGACCGGTGAATTCCCAAAACAAGAGATGCCAGTATTACCAGGCACACCGGGTGTGACTTTTAATAATTAAGTCGCCAATATTGAAAAGGGGCTGAAAAGCCCCTTTTTTTTGTTTGGATGTTTAGTATCAGCCCGCAGAAATCATTTTAAAACAGAGATATTGAATAATGTCAAAATCTGTAGTTTAGCCGCAGAAGTATAGATTGAGCATGGGAATATCAACAAAGTCGTTTCAGCATAAAAAATATGCTTGTATGCTGGCAAGTGAGATTAATCAGGGAATATTTGTTATTTAGTGGCTGAATTTCAATGGATTTTTCAGGCAATAACTAAAATCCGTATTTTTTGAAAATAAGCATGAATCCAATAGACTGGAACAATTTAAAAACACTTAACTGTTTGGCTGATTTAAAGTTTTATTATTTTGACAGTAGGGATGCATGGTTTGGAATTCTTTTTTTAAAAGAAATCCCAATTTCATTTCCTAGAACGATATAAATCATATCCTAATTCTTTTTGCATTCGATACCACTCTGTATATTGAGTGATACCGAATGTCAAAAAAGAGCACATGCTGTGCTCTTGAGATGCAGCGTTTAATCTTTTAAGAAGCTAGCCATAATGCCGGCTGGATCGATACCTTGATGCGGAAATTGCTCCCATAGACCACCGCAACCTTCAATATGCGTACCTAGATGCGCATATTTTGGGGTATAACCGCGTTCCAGCAACCAGGAGCCCATACGGCTACCCAAACCGGTTTTACGGTTGAACGATTCAACCACCATCACTTTGGGTGATTTGCCGATTTTAGCCAGCATGTCTTCATCTATGACATTAAGTGTGGGTTTGTTAATCAAACCGACATCAATGCCTTGTTGTTTGAGTCTTTCTACCGCATCCAGAGAGCGATATAAAGCTTCACCAAAACTAACGATATAGCCAGCTGTACCTTCCCGAATGACTTCGTCTTTACCGGAGACAAATTTGTAATCACCGCCAAAGAACTCGTTGCCATTGCTATCTAAAATAGTCGGTACTTTAGAGCGGGTTGAAAACACAAAACGTAAGCCGGGATTGAAGAAAATGGTTTCCAAACAGGCTTTCATTTGCAAAGGATCGGCCGGGAAATACAGATTGGTATCGTAACCGTCACTCAATCCATTATCGGCAAACATATTATTTAAACCGAAATGACAGGTGTTGTCGGCCATGTCATCGATGCCGGAGTGGGAGAAATGGCTGAGTACGTTGGAATTGTTCAGGCGTGCCATGGTGATTTCGGAAATACACATTTCCAGGAACGCACTGAAGGTGCCGAAGATACCTTGTTTACCGGCTTCCATACCAAAACCCGCCGCAGCAGAGAAATTACCCCGCTCCATAATGCCGGATGAAATGAACACTTCAGGGAAGGCTTTATGGATTTTGAAAAGGCCACAAGAGCCTTCCAGATCACTATCCACCACCCGCACTTTTTCAATTCGTTCTGCTTCGCTCAGGCGACCCAATATTTCTACAGCGGCATCACCAAATACATTGCGGTTAGCATCCCATTTATCGCTGGAACCCAGGAAAACGGCATCATTTTTCGGCGCTTTTACTTCACGCAAATGATCGGCAGCCGCTTGTTGGCCGTGTGACTCCAGGTATTCCAAGGCGACTTTGACAGAAACTACATCATGGCCATGGGTAGAGCCTTCAAGGCCGACAATGCCTGGACACATCGGTCTATGATTAATAATCGCAACTGGACCGGGCGTATTGATAGCGGTACAAATACGCTTATACAAATCATCCAGATCTTCACCGTCACCTTCCAGAACAGTAACACCTTGACCCGCTAAGGTTTTGGCAGTACTGCAACCTTTTAAATAATCGGATGGATGGCCGGCGATAGTGACGTTGTTGTCGTCGATGATCAGTTTCACGTTAAGGTTTTGCGCCACAGCCAAGCGCGCAGCTTCGGCATCGTTACCTTCCTGCTGTGAACCGTCTGAACCCAGGCAGAATAAAGTTTTACCTGGGTTTGCGATGGCTACGCCGTTCACATAAGGCCACATGTGGCCTAAACGACCGGAGCTGAATTTTACCCCAGGGGTAAAGCCTAATTCAGGATGGCCGGGTAAGTGGGAATGCGCGGCGCGGTATTCCATCAGGCGTTCTGCAGGTAAATCGCCGTTCAATGTCGACATCAGATACTGGGTGGCGACACGATGGCCGGCCTCATCGAAAAATATGGGTACGAAATCGTCTGAGCTACGGAATAACGCATCCATAATCATGACTTCAGGCACTGTATCGTATGGGCCGCCGGTATGACCGCCTACGCCGCGCGCTGCACCTGTAGCGGTGAAGAATACAATGGCATCGCGGCACAGTTGAATATTGGCTTTCAAGCTGGCGCGTTGCTCTGCAGTTAAAGTTGGGTTGCTTGGATCTAATTTAATGCGCTGATATGCGCCGAGGTCAATCGGGAATTTGGACATAGTCAATCTCTTGGTAAGGATATTATTGTTATAGGCACGGGGTTATTATAGTGCCTTTGTTATAGATGCTAGATAAAACAAAAAAACGGCAGAGCATTTAAAAATAATTGCTAATTAGCTACAAGTGATGTTTTTTTACAAAATATGTTGTTTATAAGTTGCGATTTTAGTTGATTTTTATTGCCGTTTGGTCGCACTTTACACCTAAGGAATTAGGCTTTGCAAGGGTAAAAACAGTCAGATAATTAAAATTAGTATTCCTGCATCTTTTTGTTTGGCAAAGCATGACCATCTTTATGTATAAATCAATGCTGTAGATTATTAAACAGCAAGTTTCTAGGTTTCAATCATTGTCGACGCCAAAGTTGCCAAACTCCCTTGTATTTGAAAATTCATGGTTATTGATATATAGGCAAGCCTTCGATGCGTTCATCTATCTCAGAAATCATGCTCTGATAAATTGGACTGCCTATGTTATCAAACCTGGTCTTAAACGTCGGTTCGTCCATTCTTTCCGGTAGGCCTTGAATGTCAGGAATTATGCTGCTGTAGTGCTTCACTGTGGACATGATTTGTTGAAGTTTGCGGGCTTGTTTGGCAGAGGCGATAGCAGTTTGTCCAAAGCGGGTGCCGGCGCGATCTGCCGTTAAATCGATAAAACTGAAGCCACTGCCTTTTTCAGCATCGCCCAGTTCTTTGTCTTCACCGAGTTGTTTGCTTAAAAAGGAGGCATCAATCGTCGCCAACAGAGCCGACGCGATGAAATGCTGCGGGATGTCGATGCGTTTATAGGCAAAAACCGGGTATTCCTTACTGTATACCAAGCCTAGCGGTAAATAACGGCGTAATTCTTGTTTAAAGATGTAACTGCCGACCGCAATGATCACCGCGCGATTTTCTCGGATAGCCGTTTCTGCCGTCGATCGTTGGTATGCGCTTAAAAATAAAGGCTGCAGCAATTCTGTCAAGGATAGCCGCCAGGCCGGGTCATGTTGGCTAACAATTTCATTGATTTGCTGTTGATATAAATGCAAATTGGGATATTCGCGATGTTTTTGAATCACCAATTGTTTAGCCGCATCAACAATCGAGCCCAGGTAGCTGATCTGAATGCCCGCCGACGTAATCTGAATGTCATTGATGTGACTTATGCCCAGATCCCAATATTTTTTAAGTGGGGTGAATTGGGCTAACACAGGGATCAAGTAATTCGCAGCTGTATCGGGTACGGATGCCTCACCAATCTTGAGCGATTTTATTTTGATACTGTCGTTGTTTTGTATTAATTTAAAACTAAAGTCCAGATAACGTCCCCAAATCGTTTTAGGTACGAATACGGCAATTTGTACGAAGACTATATCTTGACCAATTTGGATGTTGGTCGTATTTTCAACAAAGTGGTTTAGCAAATAATTGGCAGCAATATTGACGTCTTTTTCATTCAATATAACCGTTTTAACTTCATTACGTTCCTCTGGTTTGATATGCAGAATTTGCGTGGCTCGTTGAATATCATCCCGATTCAGGCCTTGATGCATCTTTAATAGAGGCGAGTTATCAATAACAAAAAATAACAGCAGGTTAAACAGAAAAAAAACCGTCAAACAGGCATAAAGAAAACGTTTGACTGATTTTGGCAGACCGAAGGTTTTAAGCATGATTTAAAAAGACAGTTTAAACCTGGCTTGTTTTAGATATTGTATTTCCTGCTTTAAATCAGCCTGGGTTAATGGTGCTTGCTCTAACCATTGCTCAGGGAAAGTCAGAGTGATGTCTTTGTCATCAATGTTGATTTTAAAATCCGGGCGTATACTGTGACGGTTTCTATGTAGCAGGCTGGCTAAACGGAAAATTATGGTCATGACGGGGGCATGTTGACGCCAGGGTGCGTGTAAATCTGAAAAACGCGAGAGGCTGATTTTTTTACGATGGTTGCGCACCAAGCAGGACAGAATCTGTTGATCTTGTTTTGAAAAGCCGGCCATGTCGCCATTTTCCACAATATAGGCGCTGTGTTTTTGGTAATGATTGTGGGCAATCTCAAAGCCTATTTCATGCAGTTCCGCTGCCCATTCCAGAAACTGCAAACAGGATGGATTGTCCGAAAAATAGGGATGATTATCTAATTGCGCCACCATATAGCGCATGGTCTCCTTGAGCTGATCGGAATGGCGCTTATCGGTGTGATAGCGTTCGGCGATGATCTGACTGGTTTGTGAACGGATGTCTTCGTTATAAATACGGCCCAATAGATCATGTACCAAGCCTTCGCGTAGAGCACCATCAGAGACAGTCATTTGCTGTATGTTCAGGGTCTTGAAAGTCGCGTAGACAATGGCGACAGCGCCAATAAAAACCGGTCGCCTTTCAATGCTTAAAGCAGGTAAGTGGACTTGTTCTATGTTCCCCTGAGTTAGCAAATGCGAAACCAGTTTTTCCATGCCTTCTAACGTAATGCCGTTGTTACTGAAGCCGGAGGCTTGCAATACGCTGCTAATGGCTTTTAAGCTGCCGGAAGCGCCGATGGCTTCATCGAAATTTTTGCTGTTAAAGGTAGCCTGAAATGGTTCCAGTTGTTGTTCAACGAACAGGCTGGCTTTTTTAAAGGCTTTTTTGGATAGTGCGCCGTTTTTGAAAAAATTCTGGCTCACGGTAACGCAGCCCATATTCAAGCTTTCTTTAATGTGTGCCATGTCGTGCTGGCCGATAATATATTCGGTGCTGCTGCCGCCAATATCCATTACAAAGCGGTTGTTGGCGTTGCTAGCCAGACTGTGAGCAACACCTTGATAAATCAGTCTTGCCTCTTCGATACCGGAAACGATATGTATCGGATGGCCCAAAGCCTGTTCAGCCTTGATAATGAATTGCTCGGCATTTTTAGCTTGCCGTAAGGTATTGGTGCCGACAATACGGACACTGTTGGGGGGGAAATTATTGATACGTTGACCAAAACGTTCCAGGCAAGCGAGAGCTTTATCCTGGGTTTCCTGATCCAGATATTTATACTGATTCAAACCAGCCGCCAAGCGCACCATTTCTTTCAGACGATCTATGGTTTGTAGTTTGCCATCTTTCAGGCTGCAAATAATCATATGAAAGCTGTTGGAGCCAAGATCGACGGCAGCAACGTTGTTAGGGATTGAATGAAGCAAAGTAATATTCCTGTTTAGGCTTAGGCGGTAGGGGGAATTCTGTTAAAATTCATCCTCTTTAGGCGAGGTCCTCAGTAAACACGCCTGTTCTAGTCTATCTGCATTATAAACCACCCCATGAAGGCTTTATCTATTCAAAACCTAAAAAAGACCTATGCCAACGGCTTTCAAGCCTTGAAAGGCGTAGATCTTGAGGTAGACAGCGGCGATTTTTTTGCCTTGCTCGGCCCGAATGGGGCTGGCAAATCCACCATGATAGGTATCATTAGTTCTTTAGTGACTAAATCCAGCGGAATAGTCAGTGTGTTTGGTCATGATCTGGAAAAAGACACCAATCAAGCCAAAAGTTGCATTGGTCTGGTACCGCAGGAAGTCAATTTCAACCAATTTGAAACCGTCAAAAACGTGGTGTCGATTCAGGCGGGTTATTACGGCATACCACGCAAACAGGCACTGGCACAAACCGAGCAAAGTTTGCGGCAAATGGATTTATGGGACAAACGCGATCTTGTGTCGCGGCGTTTGTCGGGCGGCATGAAACGGCGCTTGATGATCGCTCGGGCCATGGTGCACCAGCCGCGTTTATTGATACTGGATGAACCTACAGCCGGAGTGGATATCGAAATTCGTCGTGCTATGTGGCAAATGATGCAGGAGGTGAATCGGCAAGGTACCACCATCATTTTAACCACTCACTATTTAGAGGAAGCTGAAAGTCTGTGTCGCAACATCGCCATTATCAATAACGGTGAAATTGTCGAAAAATCGGCAATGAATAGTTTGTTGCAGAGGATACATATCGATCATTTTGTGTTGGATATCGCTCAAAATCTGTTGGTCGCGCCCTGCATCGAGGGCTATGAGATTGAGCTGGTCGATAGTCAGGTGTTGAATGTGGCTGTTCCGAAAAGTCATGGTTTAAATCGTCTATTTCAGCAGTTATCTGGCTTAGGAATAGAAGTGTTGAGCTTAAAAAACAAATCCAATCGCTTGGAACAATTATTTATCGATCTGGTGCAATGAACTATTCCGTCGCTTTCCGTACCATCCTGTACAAAGAAATTCGCCGATTTACCCGTATCTGGCCGCAAACCCTATTACCGCCAGCTATTACGACAGCCTTATATTTTCTGATTTTTGGCAAACTGATAGGTGAGCGCATCGGTAGTGTGCATGGCGTCAGTTATATGGATTACATTGTGCCGGGGGTGATTTTAATGTCGGTGATCAGTCACGCCTACTCCAACGTGGTGTCATCGTTTTACTCCACCAAATTTCAGCATCATATCGAAGAGTTGCTGGTGGCGCCGGTGCCGAACTGGGTGATTCTGGTCGGCTATGTCTGTGGTGGTATCGCCAGAGGTGTGTTAGTAGGCGCAGTGGTGACAGGTGTCTCCATGCTGTTTACCCATGTCAGTGTCGCTAATGGCTGGATCAGCATCAGCGTGTTGGTGTTAACCGCAACCTTATTTGCCTTGGCTGGGTTCATCAATGCAGTGTTTGCGGATAGTTTTGACGATATATCAATCATCCCCAATTTTGTATTGACGCCCTTGAGTTATCTGGGGGGGGTGTTTTACTCTCTGGCCATGTTGCCGCCGATCTGGCAAACCATAGCACTAGGCAATCCCATCTTATATATGATCAATGCCTTTCGATATGGCTTGATTGGAGTGAGTGACGTGGATATTGTGTTGGCGTTTGAAATGATAGCGGGATTTATCCTGTTTTTGAGTTTGTTTAGCCTATTGTTGATGCATAAAGGCGTGGGAATAAAAAACTAACTTAAGATTCAACTCACAAGTGCAATTTAAATAACAAATCGGAACAGCCATGATCGAAATCGGTAAACTTAACAGCCTCACCATCAGCAAAAAGCGTGATAACGAGGTATATCTTGATGGTGGCGAACTAGGCGAGATAGCGCTTGCCGACAAAGAGGCGCCTGCGAATTGTGAAATGGGCGATAGCTTGCAAGTGTTTGTCTATATTGACGGTAAAAATCAGACGATAGCCACCACCCTGGTCCCCAAAGTTCAGGTCGATGAAGTCGCCTGGCTAAAAGTAGTGTCATTGAGTCATGCCGGTGCTTTTATGGATTGGGGTTTGCCTAAGGATTTGCTGGTACCGTTTAGTGAACAGAAAACCAAGATGGTGGAAGGGCGATTTTATCTGGTGCGCTTGTTTCTGGACGAAAATAACCGTATCGCCGCATCGATGTTGCTGGACGACTTTATTCAGGATGAAGCGTTTTATTATAAGGATGGACAGGCGGTAGAATTAATCATTGTCGATGAAACCGAACTGGGTTTTAAGGCGGTGGTCGATCACAAATATTGGGGAGTACTGTATAAAAACGAGATTTTCCAGCCACTGCAAAGAGGTCAGAAACTAGCCGGTTTTATCAAAAAAGTACGACCGGATCAAAAGCTGGATTTGATTTTGAGTCAGGAAAAATACGGCCAAAAAGTCGATGCCACATCCGGCAAAATCTTGGCTATTCTGGAAAAGCACGGCGGTTATATTGGCTTGACTGACAAAAGTCCACCCGAGATGATTTACGATACTTTTGCAGTCAGCAAAAAAGTGTTCAAGCAAGCCATTGGCGGCTTGTATAAACAACGCAGGATTGTGATTGAGGAAAAAGGCATACGTTTAATCACTAATGCCGATGCTTAGGGCTTGTCCACAATTAACTTGAACATTTCTGAGTAATTGTATAGTTCCATTCGCCATGAAATGACGCCTTAGTCATGTTAAGCATTTCTAGTTCAGCATCACTTATGTGAATGCCTTTCGGATAGAGATTTGTATCCAATTCAGCATTGATGGTCAGACCGTTTTGAGTGGTTGCGCTACCAATTGCTCAAGGTTTCGCAATAATGCAGGAAAGGCGCCGCCTTATTACGGCGCACAACCACTGCAGCAATAGCAGTCCTTCGTATCAATGACGTAGCGGCTGGTTATGTTATGCGATAATTAAACAAATTCGACACAAACTCACAATCAAAATACCTCTATCCGTTCAGCGACGTTTTATTTTAGAGTCGTCGTAGCAGAATAAAAGTTACTTGGACAATACGCGTTACCCACCCACCGCTATGACAGATACCCATTTTACATCCAACGATTACCTTGAAATTCGCCGTAGAGGCGTTTTATTGAATAGTAAGATTTTCAAAAAGCTCAGTTCCTAAGACATTAAAAACTGTGGCCGTCATCTTGGACTATGGCACCAAAAAACATTGGTGATAGATAGCGAAGAAGAAATGGATTTATTTGCCGATTATGCGACTTTCGGCTATCGCCCGCATGGCTTCAATATGGCCGAGAAATTCTTGCGTTTATTTCATAAACAGGCAGACGAGTTTGAGCTTGAATTGCTCCGGCGTATGCGTTATGCCCACTATGCCATGTATCAAGTTGAAGAAACAAATGGCCTGGATACGCTTATAGTCGTGGATGTGTTTAATAAGGTTAAGTACAAAATCATTGATCACCAAATGGCTAAAACCGCTCATCAAGGACTGATCTTGGCAGGCCATCTGTTAGATTTTGATGATTTCTCCATCCAAACGGGCGGAACAGTGTTAGTAACGCGAGAGATTATAGAGTCTGATGAAGTGGTGCGTGTGATTGATCGTATTCATGACGATCAACTGGGTGATTTTTTGAGTAATCCTGCAAATGGAGCTAAGCTCGCCAAAGGGATAATTTCTGCAGCCCTTAAGCAAGGACAAACTTCAAATTTCAAGCATGAAAGGCTTTGATAGGCAACCCCGTTTTTTGATCGGTATCAAGATCAGAAATTGCACATTTAGAGCTCATTAAATTCTGGACAAAATTAGTATCCATTTTTTCAATTGAGTTACTGGCGGGACGTTGTTGACGGGCAAGTCACGACCCGTTGCAGACTATCGCTCCATCTGATTCAATGGCAGCAACTTGACCATTACCGGCCATTATTACTTATCACTTATGATATACGGAGAGGGAAATCATATGCTAATCATGAAACGTAGCTCTACGTAGACATCCGTGCGCCCTGTAGCTGAATTACTGTCTGAACCTGGCCGTGAGTGGCGAAAAGTTGATGGTGCATCGCTGTCACACATCGTCGAACTCAACAGTGCTCTCCCGTTTGAACCACCAGTTGAGTACATAGAGCTCCTCCGCTACTCAAACGGTGGTGAAGGCGAGTTAGCTCTTGAGCCACTCTGGTTTCAGTTGTTTGACGTCGCCTTTGCAATCCAGTTGTGGCGAGACGAAAACTACCGCAAGGAATACCCAGACTTATTCTTCTTCAGTAGCAACGGTGGGCTAGAATCCATCGCCTTCGATATGGGGTGCCGCAAACCTTCGCCTATTGTTATGGTCGATTGCATAGCAGGACTAGATAGTGCTTGTCGCGTATCGCGCAGCATTGAAAAATTCATAGAAAGGGTTGGGCTCCGTGACGATCAAGATGTCTAATCAGTGCATCAACTTGACCGTCAAGTTACCCTTACTGCATGATCGGCTGAGCAAGGTAACTGAGTAAGGCATAAAGATGGGTGCTTGGGGCGTTGGAATACTACAAGATGATACCGTTTCGGATGTTGTTGGATTCGTCAAGGATCGTATCAAGGCTGGTGAATCCGTTACCATCGCGACTGATTCAGCACTTTCACATTTCTCAGAACTTGAAAATGACGAAGATGATGCTCCGTTGTTATGGCTCGCGCTCGCTCACGTCCAATGGACTTACGGAAGTCTCGAAGATCGGATCCTTGAAAGAATTCGCAAAGATTTACAGTTGGGAAACGGCCTTGGGCGCTGGGGCGAGGATTCCAAAGCTCTGGCAAAAAGAAAGGAGGCGCTTAACAAGTTCTTCGCCAAGATTGCTGTACCTAAGTCAAAGCCTTCAGCACTGCCACGATTGGTTGTCAGGAAGGCTCCTTTCAAGGCAGGGGACTGCTTATCAGTTCTTCTCGATGACGGGCGTTTCACGGCAGCGCTTGTGCTAAAAGCAGATAATACCAACCCTGAGTATGGCAAAAACCTAATCGCAAGCCTCGACTACTTAGAAACAGAGCCGCCATCTCTGGCGTTTTTTGAACTGAGAAGGTGGCTGATTAAGACACATGGAAATTGGAATAACGAACAGGACATTAGTTGGTATCAGACTGTCCGCTTCAAGGAAGCAAGTAAACGCATTAGCATTGTTGGCTCTATCGATGTGCGTCCAAGTGATCCACATGACTCCCGCTTTTATTCAGGGTGGATCAGCCTTGGTGCGCAAATTACTCTATGTCGTGAGCATGCGGCAAAATTCTCCTAAGGCATAAAAATATGCATGTTTCGATCACTGCCAATGTTTGTGATCAGCAAACAATGACGATATGTGACAGCCTTCGGGGGCCGTTTAATGAAATCAGTGAATATCTTTCCCAAGAATATGGTGGTGACATTGAGCATCTTTGGATCGACTTTGAGCTAAATGCCGACCATGCAGATCGTCGACCACCGTATCCTTTCAGGTATCAAAAGAGGGTTTCTGGACGTTCAAAGCTCACGGGTATTGACTTGCCCGACAGCTTCAACGTTGGGCACTACAG
This sequence comes from Methylomonas lenta, assembly GCF_001644015.1. Taxonomy (GTDB): domain Bacteria; phylum Pseudomonadota; class Gammaproteobacteria; order Methylococcales; family Methylomonadaceae; genus Methylomonas; species Methylomonas lenta. Next base: position 3,488 of record NZ_LUUI01000082.1, on the reverse strand, counting down.
TGTCAGACCTGATTTTGTTGTTTTACTTGAAGTACCGGACGTAGTTACCTACGCATTGCAACTGATTTATAACTCAACATCTGTATTGATTGGCAAGCAAAAGAAACTTGGCGGATTTGATGCGCAAAAATTTAGATCAGATTTTTTTGAAGGATGTAAGGGGATTGGCTATAGCCTCAAATTGGTTCCACTAAATCTAACCCCTGATGTGGATTAAATGGCGGCTTTAAAGCATACTTTTGCCGTTGCCATGCATGTGCTAATTGTCTCGTTATGGCCGGGTGTTGTCAGTCAGTTTGCTTAAGAAAGCTCGTAAGCGAATTATATTAGCTGCTAACGTACGTTTTCGTGTGCGTTGGATTTATCAAGCCGGATCGGCATGCAGATGAATGCCTAGTGCCTTGGTTACCTTGAGGATCGTATCGAAACTGGGGATGTGCTCGCCGTCCAGAGCTCGATACAGGCTTTCGCGGGAAAGTCCGGTATCTCTGGCAATCTGCGACATGCCGCGTGCACGGGCAATATCGCCAAGTGCTTTGGCTATGAAGGCCGCATCGCCGTCAGCCTCCACGATGCATGCATCCAGATAGGCCGCCATTTCTTCGGTGGTTCTTAAATGCTCCGCTACATCGTAGCGGCTGATGATAGTTTTTGTCATTGCGTTTGTCCTAGAGATTACGGGAAAGACCTTGGGCGGTTTTAATATCGGCATCCTGAGTGCTTTTATCGCCACCGGCCAACAAAATGACGATTTCGTTGCCGCGTCTGGTGAAATACACCCGATAACCGGGGCCATAGTCGATGCGCATCTCCGATACGCCTTCGCCAACGGACTTAACGTCACCCGGATTGCCGGCAGCCAGACGTTCGACCCTAGCCAAAACGCGTGCGCGAGCACGAATATCGCGAAGATCATCCAGCCATCGGGCATAAACATCGGTTTTCTTTATATCAACCATACTTTAAGTGTAGCCGATCGGCTACATTTGTCAATAGGCTGCCAGGCGCTTGTGCATTCGGGCAAACGTAAGGGCTCGTATTGAAATGGGTAATAGCGGGATGGGCAAAAATAGCCAAGTAAAAACTCAAACTTTAAGTAATGTCTAAAATTTCAATTTTTACTTTGGTGAGTCCGGCATGAACGAAACCGAGTTCTTTAGCGGCTTTTTTTGACAAGTCAATGATGTGTTTATTAGGGCGTTGCAGGCGATCATTGACTTTAACAATCACGCTGCGGTTGTTTTTGAGATTCGTCACGAGTAACCGTGTACCCATGGGTAATGATTTATGAGCGGCCGTCAGCTCATATTTGTCATAAGTTTCGCCGCTTGTCGTGGCTCGACCATGTAATTTGTCACTGTAGAACGAAGCTATGCCCCCATCACTGGTTTGTTCATTTTTTTGCTTTTCAACCTTTGCAAGACTAATAGAACAAAAAGACATTAAAGAAACTGACAGCATGGTTTTAACTAACCATCGACTCTTTCGCTGTTTCATCCTTTCCCCTCTTTACGTTAAATAGTAGATAAACTGAAGTTTAACGTTAACTCAACGATAAATGTTTGGCAACATTTATCGTTGTTTGTTCTCTTTCGCGCTTGTCTTCAACATAGGCAGGCGAACTTAGCTAAAACATAATAAAGCAGTATAAAAACGGCACATCAAGGAGGTCTGCGCCCAAACTGTCAATGTCAGAAGACGACTACACTACTTGAGATACCTTTAATACGGGCGGATTGGCTAGAAATATTTTACAGGGATAGATTGGGATGGTGGCGTTTTGGCCGGCTTTGTCCGTGACCGAAGTCGCCACCCATTTTCTAACCATTCGATAGGAGTTTCACTCCGTCTGGTCGCAGCTCTCCATTGGGTGAAACATGTCTATATAAAGTTTGCCTAGCAATACCCAATTCTTTACAAAGATTCCCGATCACTGTCTCTGGCTGCCCCATAGCCGCCATGGCCAACCGCAGTTTGGCAGCTGTCATTTTAAAGGGTCGTCCTCCCTTTCTACCGCGCGCACGAGCCGAAGCCAATCCGGCTACGGTTCGCTCTGAGATGAGCTCCCGTTCAAATTCGGAAAGTGCTGCAAAAATTCCGAAGACTAATTTACCAGCCGCGGTCGTGGTATCGATGGCAGCACCCTGCCCTGTTAAAACTTTAAGGCCGACGCCTCGGCCTGTTAAATCATGTACGGTATTAATCAAATGCCGCAAATCGCGTCCTAATCGATCCAGCTTCCAAACAAGAAGCGTATCGCCTTCGCGTAATGCTTTGATGCAAGCAGCTAGACCTGGGCGATCTTCCCGTTTTCCTGAGGCATGGTCTTCATAAATGTGTGTATGGGCAACGCCGGCGGCAAATAGTGCATCGCGTTGTAAATCGCATGCCTGAGAACCATCCGCTTTTGATACCCGCATATATCCAATTAGCATTTTTCACCTGTCACTTATACGGTCGTTTATGTGACAGTTTAAAAGACTTCGTCAATGTCGTCAAAAAATGTCATATAACCCGTAATATAATCTATGTCTTACAGAGGCCGTTAAATTATATTAATGTGACACTATCTCGCGGGAATTCCAAAAGCGGATAACTGTTTTTGGATTGTTCGTATGGTCTTGGCATCTTGACGACCAAACAGCAGCACCGTAAACAACGCTTTTGCAACTATTGGATTTTTTCGAGCCTCGTTAAAAGATTCGGGTTCCATACAAAAATATTCACTTCTGTGAAGAGAAGTATTAGGCATAATTACGCACTGTGCAGATGTCTATTGATATTTTTTGGCTCAATAGTTGACTTCACTAAGTGGTTCTAGGCCAATAAGATGGTGCAGTCGTCTTCTGACATTGACAGGTCGATGACAACGGGTCAGCTATAATTATTCAGAAGTCAACGTCTTAAATATGGTACCAGTAAGCCTGGCCAACCGATGCAAAGCTTTGAATACGTTAATACATATACTATATTACGTATTAACATAGTTGCAACTTTGTCATATAATAAGCTCACCTCACCGGAGAGCTATCATGACAATCGACGAACTTAAGAACCTTATCCAAGCCGAAGATGTAGAACTTATCCGGTTTTACGGTAATGCCGACTCATCCGGCAAAATGGTTTGGACAATCGCCGCCTACGGCAAGCCATCCGTCTACGCCTTTGGGCATTGCGTGATCAATTCTAGCCGAGACAAGAAAAACAAAGACTACACCAGCCTAGACCGCGCCTACAATGCCATTAAAGCCGCTGGCTACAAAGGCACCTTTGAGGTAGACGACGGCAGCATTTTTGCTCACAACGTACCACATTAACCCGCCTGTGGTGTAGGCGAGTACTCTCTTAACAATATTCCACCCCACCCCACCCCAAACCAGCTACCGATTCCAATCGCAAAACCGCCACCAATTCAGATACGATTACGCCAGTAGTGAATGACGGCTTTTGGAAGTATCGAACTGTCACCAACCGACCCATAAGCGCCA
>NZ_LUUI01000081.1 GCF_001644015.1 Methylomonas lenta | reverse complement strand
ATTCGCACCTACAGCTGACAAGCTTGTTTCATGCGCATTCCTAACTGATGTGACGGCAATCACATCAGTCGTTATCCTCGCTAGGAATCAGAGCTTTTAATTCTTGTGATAACAAGGTTTGCGCGCCCGTGGTGACTATCTCTTCTGCGGGCGTGAATCCACTAGCGGCAAAATAACCGGTTTCAGATTGATTCAACGCAGGTAAAGGTCGACGTTTAAATGTGCCATCCTCAGCCTTGATAAACACAAATGCCTGACCTAAATGCCAAACTACGGCTGTTTCCGGAATGATCACGCCGCTATTTTTCTCGGTACCTAGCGGAATCCAGGCCTGAATATGCGCGCCGTAAGCCAGCTTTTGGCCTTCGGATTTAAAAAAATAGCGTTCACCTTGAGTGATAGGGTCGACTTGTGGGGCAGCAGAAATCAATGTCGCCGTGATGGCTTGCTCACGACGACCATGAGCATCGACTGCGATAGCTTGTAGTCCGTCTGGCAGGTGGGTGTTGGCAGGCAGGGTGATTTGCAGTAACTGTGCGCTATGATTTAAAAACTGTTCTGCCTGCTGATTATTATTTTGGGTAAACCAGTTGGTCAGTTTATCGCCCCATTGCAGTCGACTGGCGGCCATAATGGTTTGTTGTTGGTAACTGCTGGCAGCCAAATTGGCTTTGTCATTTTGCCATTGGGCTTGCTGTTCCTGCAGTCGACGAGAGGAGACAATATCTTGTTGATGCAGGTTTTTGGTGCGTGACAGGTTAATATTTGCTTCCTGATAACGGGCTTGGGCGCTGTCTTGCTGAGCTTGCGCGGATAGATATTGCTGGCGTAGCATCAATAAAGGTTCCAGGTTGCTCACCAAGCCCTGTGCAGTTAACTCGGATTGTTGGCTGGTTGCTTGTAGTCGTTGGGTTTTGATGCCGGCAGTTTGTTGCAGACTTTCTGTTGAATGAGTGTTCTCTTGTTCTGCTCGTTCATCGTTGTCATCAGTTGCTGCATACGACAAGCTACTGATTAAAATAAGTGACAGGTAAGTTAATTGGATCAAAAGCTGCATATTTTGAAAGTGTGCCATTAGGTATCAGGGAATTATAGGGTTTGGCTTACCTGAGTTTATAATTTTTTGTTGTGTAAAAAAAATAGCCGGTTATGCTTTGCCGGTTGATATTAAGGCTTAAAACGGGAAACAGAAATGAAACACATACCAGAAAATCTGAAATATGCAGCGACCCATGAGTGGGCGAGCCTGGAAGACGGTCAGGTTGTAAGGGTGGGCATCACCGATTTTGCTCAATCTGAATTAGGTGACATTGTCTTTATTGGCTTGCCGGATGTTGGACGCACAGTTGCAGTCAACGAACAAATCGCCGTGATTGAATCGGTAAAAACGGCCTCAGACTTATTTAGCCCGGTTGCTGGAACGGTGGTGGAAGTTAATGAATCGGTAGCGGATGCACCTGAGCAAGTGAATGACGATGCCTATGCCACCTGGTTGTTTAGCATTAAAGCGGATAACCCTGCCGAGCTGGAATCGTTAATGAATGCAGATGCTTATCAGCAAATGATAGAGGAATAACGGAGAGCATGGCCAATCAAAATGCAAAAGGATTGAAGCGACTAGTGAATGCCTGTTTTTTTTCAGCAGCTGGTTTTAAAGCAACTTGGCAGCATGAAGAAGCGTTTAGACAGGAAGTGATGTTATTTATCGTCACCACGCCACTGGCGCTTTGGCTGGGTAACAGTGCCATCGAAAAAGTTTTAATGATTGGTAGTGTGGTGCTGGTTTTACTGGTAGAACTGTTGAATTCGGCTGTGGAAGCTGTGGTGGACAGAGTGGGGTTTGAGCATCATGAACTGTCCGGCCGCGCTAAAGATATCGGTTCAGCAGCGGTGATGTTGTCTTTGATTTGGGCGGCGATAACCTGGGCTTGGATTTTGTTGTAAGTCAGGGATAATGTTTTAAGGCTAAAGGCTAAAGGC
>NZ_LUUI01000080.1 GCF_001644015.1 Methylomonas lenta | reverse complement strand
CTATTTTGACGCAGGGGGGTGCTGAGCCTATGGTGTTGTGTATGCCCGAGATTGAGTCGGCGCGTTATTATGATGTGCAGCTGATCGACCTATACACGGACAACTTCGGCTATATGGGCAGTCGATCCACAGGGAACCATGCAGGTTGTTACGCGGTAGCCGGACCGAATTGGAACGACGAGACAACACCCACGGGCATCGTTAAGGTCTTTCATAGTGAGACACAATTTAGCCTTGCGGTCTACCGCACTCAGCTTTTCGACCCTGCCGACATGGACAATGTCAAGAAGGTGCAGGCTGGTTACAAAGTGGAACCCTTATCGGCCTTTTTGGGCAAGGTAGCTCCCCCAGCTGCAACTGATATTACTTGGCCTAAGTTCGATAAAGCCGCCTTTACGACGGATTTTGCAGAATATCTCGATTTCTTACTGGAGTTCTGCCCACCCGTTGGCACTGCTGCGGTAGAGAAGCCGCTACGTGAAAAGTTTGCTCAGATCGGTATAGGTCCAGATCGTAAAGTTCATCACCAGGATTTGTCGCCCGAAGTAAAGGCAGCGCTTGGTGATGGAGTCAAGCAAGCCTATGCTTTGATAGAGAAAACCGCCGAGAGTATAGGTTCACCGGTAAATGGCTGGCAGATTGGATCGGCCGCCGGCAGTCGTGAGTTTTACCAGAACAATTGGGTGTTACGCGCCGCTGCCGCTAAACTTGGCATCTATGGCAACAGTGAGGCCGAAGCGGTCTATCCCTTCACGCGTCACGATGCGAACGGCATCGTGCTCGACGGCAGCAAGCACGTTTACCAGATAACCTTTCCTGCCGGACAACTTCCCCCGGTCAACGCTTTCTGGTCAATCACCATGTACGACGGAAACACCCAGCTCCTGATCGACAATCCGATCAACCGCTATCTGATCAACTCGCCTATGCTGTCAGGGCTGAAAAAGAATCCGGACGGGTCGCTGACGATCTACGTACAGAAGGACTCCCCCGGCAAGGACAAGGAATCCAATTGGTTGCCAGCGCCAAACGGCCCTATGTTCGTCGTCATGCGCCTCTATTGGCCGAAGACCCAAGCGCCATCGGTCTTTCCCCTCGGCAATGGGAGCTGGCAGCCGCCCGCCCTAGTGCCGGTAAGCAACCTCAATGCACTTGACGTTAAGCGCTTTGGCGACAAGTCGCTGGAGAACTTCATCCGCACCGATACGCGCTATGGTCACGACGGCCTGTTCCAGGGACCACGAGGCTGGGGCTACTGGAATTACCTGGAGTACCCTAGGCCGGTGCAAAACCCAAATCTCTGGCCCGACATGCAGTCCACCTACTTTATTGGTCGGCTGGCGATGCCAGCGGGTGCGACTCTCTCGCTCGACTACAGTTTTCCCCACGCCCGCTACTTCCAGTTTGCGCTCTACAAGCAGGAGCACGGCTCCTTCGTCTCCATTGGCGAGGACCTTTCGGGGCCACATATCGAACCGGCACCGGGCTCGATCAACCCCTTCCGAGTCGGTGCTGACCGACTTGCCGAGAAGCGTGACTTCACCCTGCGCATTCTGGCCGAGGACCCACCGGCCGCTGCCAAGCAGCGCAAGGCGAACACGCTCTACGTCGGGAAGCACGGCGGCGAGCTGATGTTCGTCAACCGTACGTATCTCTCCGACCAGGGCCGCGATGGGACTGGTTGGGGACCGGCTGCGTCGCCCGACCTGGGAGCAGGAATGCCGACCTATACTGGGACCCTGGCCAATGGCACCAAGCTTTCGTCAGCAGAGGTGGTCAAGCAGTTCGGCCGCCCCATGGAGGCGCCCAAGCCACCCGTCACCGCCGAGCAATGGGACATGTTGGTAAACGCCAAGGGTAATGATCCCGCGCTCGATCCGGCCACCGCGCCGGCACGCAAAATCCCCTTGTGGGAGAAGTACTGGAACGTCAAGTACTCGATCCTTGGCTCGTTCAAGACCCCCGAGGAGCGCAGCAAGATTCCTTATCAGGGTGCGATCGACGGGGGTGGAGACCCGGAAACCGAGTACCTGTTCATCCAGCTTTCACGCAAGTTTGGTCCGGTCTATGTCATGCGCGGTAAGATGCCGACCTTCCCTAATACATACGCCGGCACGAGCGGGAAAGGGCTTGATGTGATGCCGCAAGCGCAGACTCAATACTGGTCGCTGGTGAGTTGCGAGGCTATGCCATCCGGGCAGATCGTCGATGCTCTGACTGATATGCAAGTGCCGTTGGATGCGGATGGCAACTATACCATAGTCTACAGCCGCCAGCAGGACAGGCCTGCCAATGCGACACTGGATAATGGCGTGGCCTGGATCGAATGGAGCCCGCGCGGCGAAGGTATCGACGGCCCGAAAAACCGTGAAGATTTCGGCATGTTGATGCTACGCTTCATCGCCAATGATCCTGCCTGGGAGCAGAGCCCGAACAAGATAACCAAACCCGGCATGGAAGACGCTGTGATGGGGCTCTATTACCCACACGGTGAATACACCGACAAGGCAACATTTGAGGCGTTGGGATTGAAGAAATGATAGTCGGCACAACAGAGAATTTCATTCCTATGGAACAACAGCAAGGAGATATTGCATGAATAAAAGTCTTAAGTTGATAGCACTTGCCGTCATCGTCGCACTGAGTTATGCCGTTTATCGGTTGGGTTGGCCGGTGATTGAGGCGAAGATCGACCGCCGTAACGCGCAGGCCGGACTGACTCCAAACCAGCTTGACGCTAACGGTCCGCTACCCGGTGATGTCAGTCTTTACGCGAAAGAGCTAGAGTGTCAACAGAAGATCCCTACGCCGGGCTATTACTCTTCGCTCAATGGTGCAGAGATTTCCGACAGCGAGCGAAGCGGCTTGTTCCCCTGTGCAACCTTCACCGGCTTGCTCGACGGACCCAATCAAGTGTACGCCTGGCGCTCTGCGGATGACTATCCCGGTGTGTCCTACATCAACAACCGCAAGCCGGGCGAGCTCTACATCGTAGGTGGCGAGTACCCGACCCTAGAAGACCCCAATATGGTGGGTCCCTTCGTCGCCAAGGCCAATGCTACCACCGGCAAGCAGCTCTGGCGCACCTACCTCGACAACCTGAACGCCTCTGGACGCTGGATCGGCAACGCCAATCTGAACATCCTCGAAGATGGCAATATCGTCTTTGCCTGGTCGAATCAGATTGTGCTCATCGACGGTGACACCGGCTTGATCCTCAAGCACAACACCCTGCCCGGAGGCGAAGCACCCGCCGAAGATGTGAATTTCAAGCATCTCACGATCGCGCCCGACGGCACGCTGATCCTCAAGGATCAGACACGGCCCATTGGTTGCACCTTGCAGGGCACGATGGCGATCATCAAGTGTTCGGCAGAGGGTATGAAGCAGCCAAATTCAGTGCTGGTTGCGGTCGATCCCAAGAACCTTCAGGTGCTCGACTGGCTGCAGTTGCCCGAGCCGGCACCGTCACCACACATCATCGCACCGTACCACGACAAGATTGCGATCTACATGGGGATGATCTCGACAGCGGCACGCTACTTCTGGGATCCTGTGACCAGGAAACTCTCGGCCGACAAAAACTGGATGGTCCAGCCGCTGGCGGAAGGCCAGAATGCCATCACGGCACCGACCATGGTTGGAGACTGGGTTGCGGTACAAACCAACGGCCTGTTCAGCGAGAAGAAGGCATCGAGTGTGGTGGTGATCCACCAGGATGACGCCAGCAACGTCCATACAATTTTCCCCTTCGGAGAACTGAAGAAAGGCGAACTGAGCTTCGCACCGCCCAAAGCTGGCGCTGACCCTGAAAATAATATGATTTATTCGGCAGACATGGGCATGCGCAAAGTGGCCGGCATCAAGATCGATCCGGCTACGGGCGACTTGAAGGTGGCATTTGTCGTTGATGACATTTCGACAACGTTCCAGCCGTTGATTGGACAGAAGGACAAGCGAGTATTGCTGCTGACCAACATGAAGCTGAATGTCGAGAGGGAACCCATCAAGATGGCCCTGTTCACCGAGAACTACAAAGAACAACTGACTTGGCGTGATGCTGCCACCGGCAAAATTCTAGCCGAGTCCGATTTCTTTGAGCCGCTTTCCATAAATGGGCTTACACCACCGGGTTTCGGCGGTCGTATCTACTTTACGTCCGCAGTCGGCAAGGGCTTCTATGTACTGCAGGTCAGACCGAAGCCTGCGTCGTAAAGAACGGGGGCAAGCCCCTGCTTCAGGATTCCAAACTAAGGATATGGTTGGAAATAACATCCCGAAATCCAAGCGCATCGTTCCTTCGCTTCGCGTCACTGCCATTAAGTTAAGGAAGAACAATCCCTTCTCCCTCCGGGAGAAGGTTAGGATGAGGGGATTAAATAAAGCTTTTTTGCCTTATTATAAATCTCCTCTCCCCAACCCTCTCCAGCAGGAGAGGGAGCTTTTTCTTAACTTAATGGCATTGACGCTTCGCGTGGGAACACAACCTGAACCGCTCTGCGGCTCGGGACGCTGGAGCATCCCCGACAGGGTTCCCACGCTTCGCGTGGGAACCCTAGGAGGAAGTTAATTTTGGCGAAATCCTAAAAAACCACCTGCAGTAGCAGGTGGGCTCAAGTACGGACTAAAAGCCGGATACGCATCGACTAAACGACACGTCTTAATCTGGCTACATCTTTAAATTATCGTTCGTGTTGCGCTCAACATGATGTTCCAAATAGTCTCTGATCGTTTGCGCAGAAATACCCTTGCGCCCAATAAAGCTATTTTAAATGCGGAAAATCTTCAAAGAGATGACTCGATGCTCACCCCCATGACAATAATTGAGATTTTAAACCTACATAGCTTGTAATTATTCAGTCAAAACTGCGTAAAACAACGTAGGCTAGATAAGTGCAGCGCATCCGCGCAATCATTGGGATGCACAAGGCGTATCCATCCTACGCTTCACAATCGCTGCACAGTTACCATAGCTTTTAATATTTCAGGGACCGCTACTTAAAAGTTAACCGTTATAGTGCCACGGACCATTCTGGGCTCCACAGGATGCTTCAAAATGCCGGTCGCTGTGTTAGCGCCATTTGGATAGGCGTAATCATAGGCATAGGCAATATCGTTTTGTGTTGAACCAAACAGATTGAAAACATCGATTTCCAGCTTGTATTGTTTTTGTTTGAAGCCGGCTCCTAAGTTAACCACATTGGTATCACCTGCCCAATATTCACCAGCCTCATCCAACGGCACCCTGCCAAAATGGCGGAATCTTAGCGTTCCAAACAAACCATTGGGTGCCACAACAGTAACCCCGGTACTAATCACCCTGCCAACTGAGTTTGCTATATAAGCATTGTCGTCAGCATACCGTGCCGTGGTCAGGGCAAGATCACCATCCAGCGTTAACCAGTCAGTGGGCTTATAGTAGTTGGTGAGCTCAACACCATAGCGGTTGGATTTTCGATTCACATCGGTGGTACCTTCATCGCCGACAAAGACCAATTCCTGGCTGGATTGCAACCACCATGCGGCAAAAGTGCTGTTTAACCCCGGGATAAAATTGGTGCGAAAGCCTGTCTCAGCACCACGCGACCATGCAGCAGGTGTAATTCTAGAAGCTTCTGGGCCCAGTGCCTGACCATCCGATGGGTTGAATTGCAATGTGGTGCCACGGGCATCATTGGAGTGATAGCCATAACCGCCATTGACGAAAAATTCGGTGTCATACCAAGGGCCAAGTACCAGACTCGCTTTCGGGCTCAGCATCGTTTTACCGCGACTGCCTGAATTGGCCGCATTAACACTACTCGACCCGCTACCGCTATCACGCATTCTGACATCATTATTGATGAAATCGCTGCGTAAGCCGGTGATAGTACGCACTTTTTCGTGCCAATGGGTATGATTTTTAATATAAGTACCGATCGTCGTTATGCCGGCATCACTGTCGCTAACCGTATCCAGGATTTGCTGCTGATTGGTATGGTAAAGGCCTAGCCCGGTGATGTCGTCATGCCGAAGTTGCAAGCCAACACTATTATCCATTTCAAAGCCCAACACTTTGTTATAGCGGGTATGCTCAAAATTTCCGCCCGTCTGCACTCGGCGCTCGGTTTGTAAAATTTGATCTGAAGGGTAGTATTTTGCGTCAGGATCAAGCGGTAGGTTGCTAGGGTTGGTCGGGCTCAAGGTATAACCGCTAAAATTTGAGTACATATTCAAGTCGGTATACAGCGAATAAATATTGGCTTCATTTTTCCAGTTGTCGCCAGTTTGCCAAAAACTGCCTGACACACTATAGCGGTTGCTGGTACCGCCATCGGACGGGTCCATCGATCCATAGAGCCCGAGATCACCATTATCAACTGACGATTGGGGGATTTGGTTGGTTGCTGTCCAACTGTTGCTGTACGCTTTGCCGTTGATCGACATCCCCCAATCGTGCCTATCGAGGGTGTAACGTATCATGCCATTAAACTTTTTCGAATCTTCCGGCACCGTCCAGGGGCCGTTATACAGATTAAATTCACCCGCATAGAGTAAATCCCCATCGCCCACTTTATTGGAATTGGCAACTAATGTACGGTAATAATCGTACTCACCAGCAGTGAATTTGACGATGCCTTCCGATAATTTATCCATGGTAAACATTTTGGCGTAGCCGGCAGCAGAAAAATCACCGACTTCAGCATAGTAAGGACCTTTGCCATATTCGATGTTTTTTACCAATTCCGGGATGATGCTATTCAGATCCATATAACCCTGACCATGCGCATGCGTGGTCATATTCATCGGTATGCCGTCAACATAAGTCGTAAAATCAGTACCGTGATCTAAATTAAAACCACGCAAGAAATACTGATTGGCTTTACCTGATCCACTGTGCTGGGTCGCTACAACCCCCGGCACTACTTCAAGCAATTCGCCGTTACGAGAAAGCGGGCGGTACTCAAATTGCGCATGGCTCACTTCCCCTTGCGAGGCAGAGCTAGCCAGACCGATTAAATCTTTACCACGTCCATCTTCGACCTCAACGGCATCAAGCTCTTCGACCTGCCCGTCATCGTTGACTGAATGCGCCTGCGCTATGCCAGCGCTGAGCGCTAAAGCGATTCCCAAGCCTATGTATATCGGCTTTTGTTTGGAGTTTTTATTGTTTTTATTGTTTTTGTCGGTTCGCATTTAATCTCCTCACACTGCAGACCTTTTAAATAACCCTACTATCAGACAGGCCCATTATACTTAATGCGTATGAGGAATCAAAAATAATTCATACTTGCTGCCTAGCAGCAAAATCTTCAGCTTGTTAGGTCATGGGATGAAAATGCGTATGTTGATGTGCTGATGTCGAACTAACCGGTACCAGATTGACAACACTATGTCGCACGCCAGATTCGGCAGATACTTTGTCGGCGAAGCCACGCACAGACTGGGTTGAACCACGTAGAAACAACGTCTCAAGACAATCATCATGATTTAAATGAACGTGCATGGTACAAACCACCAAGTCATGTGCATGGTGTTGTAGATGAGCCAGCCGCTCTGATAAGTTGCGCTCATGATGGTTATAAACATAAGAAAGACTGGCTACGCAATGGGTTGCCAGGTTTTGTTCAAGCCGCTCTGATTCGATTTCTTTGCGCAGCAGGTCACGCACGGCTTCGGAACGGTTGACATAACCTCTAGCCTGAATCCAATTGTCAAAATCCGCTGCCAGATCGTCGCTAAGCGAAATAGTAAAACGTTCCAAAATCGACTCCTATGATTATTATTATGGGAACTGCCGATTATAACCCAGCCGCTAAAATCAACCTGCAAAAGGCATCAGCTATGCATGCCCTCTGGCTGATATTAAATCTCTAGTTTGACTACAACACCGTTCTTTCCAAGAACCAATAAACGCCCATTAAACTAATCAATGCAGAGCAAGCAGTTAAAAACTTATGTGACGTTTCAACTTTATTATTCAACGCCCAAATCAACGGCAATACGATGGCAGCAACCACAATTTGACCGGTTTCGATGCCGAGGTTAAACGAAAGCAGTGGCACTAAAATGCCATAATCGCCACTACCAATATCCAATTCTCGCAATACGCCGGCAAAACCGAAACCATGCACCAAACCAAAACCAAATGCTAGCCAATACCTGCCTTTGGGGTGATCGCCTCGAATGATATTTTCCACCCCGACATAGACGATAGTGGCGGCGATGAAGGGTTCGACAAAACTACTAGGCAGTTCAAACAGGTTCAAGCCCGCCAAAGCCAGTGTTATGGAATGCGCAATGGTAAAACAGGTGATGATTTTGACAGCAGGCCAAAAACTGTGAGTAACCATCAACAAACCAAACAAAAATAACAAATGATCGTAACCGGTAACGATATGTTCGACCCCCAGCTTTAAAAAGCTGACAAAAGTGCTTAGCGTCGAATGTGCTTGCAGGTTTTGTAAATCAATCACCACTGAGGCATGATCGCGGTTGAGCATAGTTTCTATGATGATTTGCTGGTCGGCGTTTTTAACCATCACTTGTTGTTGATGACCTTCCGGCAATATACGCAGAAATTGCGATTCCAGATTTAATTGTCGAGCGTCTGCGTCTGGCAGCTTAAAGCGAAAATCGACATGGGCATTATTTTGCCCATCAAAACTGACTTGACCTGGTGCGACAGGCTCGATGAGCTTGCCATTCACAGCCAGCTTGAATTGATCTGCCAACAACTTGGCAATGGCAGGTTTGGCGGCATCAAGCTCGGCATCGCTGACTTCTGCATCCAAATCGCTATCCATCGGCGAAAAAGCTTCGATATCCTGCAAGGCAAAGGTAACCCTGGTATCGACTTGTTGCGGCAGGATGTCGATATTAATCGAGCTTAGACCCGGTGGATGAGCAAACCCGCAAGTCGATTGCAGCATAAGCACTAAAACAAGCCACACTTGCAGGGCGTTGAAATAATTATTCATTTATGGTCCTTTATGCCTGAAAATCGTCTTTCTTTTGCGGCTTGAATTTATATAAATACAGTAAAAATCCCAAGCCCAGCATGACCGCAAGCGCAGCGGCTATGCCGGCAATCCATTGCATGGAATTATCATTAGGATCGACGCCAACTTCCAACGGCACGCGAAATTTATCGTCTTCTTCAATGGCATCCCCAATCAAGAAATACAATACATAATCACCATTTTTATCTATATCAGCCTGAGCTTCGACAGCGCCACGCGGATATAACTTGGCTGGCGTTTCGCTGATGGTGCGAATTTCGCGAAAGTCATCCGGGGCTTTTTGGCCGGTTTTTTCCACTTCCACCAAACGAATCCCAATCGGCGTGGTGCGGATATCGCGGTCGAATAAGTCGGCGGTGAAATACATTTTTCCGGCATGCGGGATTTTCTGACAATAAGGTACAAAAGCTTCCTTGGCGTTGGATTTGATCTCATCTTTGCCAGGTTGCAAATAGGCACTAAAGTGCACAGCGTAAAAATCATTCGCGATGATGCAATCCAACTCAGGGCGATTGCCCAAGGCGTTGGATTGTTTTTCTCCAAAACCAAGCTGCTCACAACCCGACAGCAAAAAGGTGCAGATAAGCAAAAAAGAAAGGCTAAATGAGGGCAGTCGATTGATATTCATAAGGTTCCAGTTCACTATGAAAACAGGGTTTTAAGGTTTTACGCTGAATTGGAATTTTCCGGTCACAATATGAGTATCCTGAGAGACCACCCGATACCGTATGGTGTAAGTACCGGGTGCTAAATCCGAAACCGTGGCGTAAATGTGTGAACCATCGGTCATAGCTTGTTCCACATCGCGATTATCGACCCGTTTGCCCTCGCTATCGATTACAGCTAAAGCTTTATATTGACTTCTGACCGGGTCGTTAAACCAAAGGTCGATCTGTTTGGGCGCCACTTTAACTTCCTCGTCCTTGGCAGGTTGCGACTTCACTAGAATCGCATGCGCTTGAGCGACAATCGGGCTTAAGAGTGAGGCAGATAAAAGCAGAGTTATGATGGATGTTGATTTACGCATAAGACAATCTCATTAATTAAAGTTATTTTAGTATTGCAGACAGCCATAGCTTATCCGCCCCCGGTTTTTGTTCTGTCCACATCGCAAGAAAACCGGTTTTAGTCGCGACAACTCGAGGAAAGGTCGCCGAACTAGCGGGGGTTGAAATCTGCTTCGCAGCGGACCAATGCTCACCTTTATCAAATGACTCGCTGATCATGACCACAGAGCCTTCTGCACCCCGAGCATCCCAAATCGCCAACAGCCGCTCATCACCTAAAGCAGCGATATCACTATGAAAGGCTAAGGAACCATCGCCCATTTTTTGGGGTGGCGTCCAGCTTTTAGCATTATCGTTAGATTGCAAATAATACAAGCCGGCTTTATTGTCAGCGCCGGTCCACACCAAACTATGCAAAGCCTGCTGACCATCTTTTGCCAGGGCCCCACCATTATGTGGACAGCCGTCGAATTGCCAATTGAATTCGCCTACCGTACTGATGCGCTGCCAATTTTTTCCTGTATTACTCGATTGCGCCAAGGCCATGTCACGCGGCTCCATATCCCGGTACAAAGCATTGATCTCTCCATCCGGCCCCAGCAACAGACGATTCCAGCAGCATGAACAACTTGAATCATCGATAGTTTGCGTCCATTCCCAATGTTGCCCGGCGTCGCTGCTAACTGCATAGCGTAAACCTTGATAGCCATTTTCATCCCTGTCATCCAGCCATATTAGATGAAAGCGGCCTTGCTCATCGGCTAGCAAATCAGGATGCGATTGATCGACATCGCTAGCAGTAGGATTGCTGCCTTGCGACCAGTTTAGGCCACCATCTTTTGAATAAAGCGATATCAAAGGCCCCATGCCTGGTATTTCACCGGTTACTTGCCACACAGCCATTAAATCATCACCATGAGCGGCAATCTGTACATCATTGCCGGCGGCCGATTCCAATGTCGTCGGGATGTATTGATCTATCTCAACCGGTGCGGACCAATGTTGACCGCTATTTTCGGAACGTAAATAAGCTATATAAGGATGCTTGGGGTTCGCAGATTTTGCGACAAACACGGCATGCAGAATCTCGCCCTCGACATAGATGTCATAGCTAAGCAGGCTTTTTACCGCTAATGCTTCAGTATTAATTGGACTGCGCGGCATGTTTTCAGACTGAGGCATGCCATGTAGCTTGTCCATGGACTCAGAACAGGCTGACAAACTGAAGACTAAAAACAGTAAAAAATACTTACGCAGTTTGAGCATCTTTAAATAAGTGATTTGTATGTATAAAAAACAGCCGCTGATTACACCATAATGCCAACAAAAGCTGAACCCACTTTAGGCGTTATTACTAAATCTTACGTATTAAATCGAATAGATACCTGCAATCCACCCATCGCGGATTTTGAAAAATCAATGTCAGCATCATGCAAACGAATGATGCGCTTGACTATTGATAACCCCAGGCCGCTACCGTCAGCAGCTTGTGCGGTTTCCACGCAACGATAAAAGCGCTGTGTAATACGCTGGTAATCTTCATCTATCACACCGGGCCCATTATCTTCGATACGTAACCAGACCTGATTATCCTGTCCGAAATGGATATGCACCTTGCCACCGGAAGGTGTGTATTTGATGGCGTTATCCAATAAATTACGCAATAAAATATTTAATAATTGAGGATTGGCTTCTATTGCGATGCTTTCTTCACCGTTTAATTCAATTTCGATGTGTTTTTCATGTGCCGAATATTCAATGTCAGAAATTACTGCAATCAGGGCTTGATTAACATTGACCCTTTGTTTATTCAACTGGGCGTTATGATGCTGAACTCTGGATAAAGTCAGCAGTTGTTGCACCATGTGTGTCATACGCCAAACAGCCAATTGGCATTTTTGCAAAGCCTGCGTCCGCATGTTTTCGTCCTGAGTTTTCTGCGCCACTTGTAGCTGCGTCATCAAACCGGCCAGCGGTGTGCGTAATTCATGCGAGGCATCGGAAGTAAAATTACGCTCATTGGCAAACGCCTGTTCCAGTAACACAAATAATGCGTTGATCTGCTGAACCATAGGCACCACTTCTTCCGGCAACTTATCCAATGATAAAGGCTGCAAATGCCCGACCTCGCGTGCAGCCAATTGCTCTTTAAGCTGATTGACCGGTCGTAACGTGCGACTGACAATTAGCCAGATCACCAAACCCAGCACCGGCAAGGCCAATAACATCGCCAGCAACTCCTGGCTAACCAACGATTCCACCAATTTGTGGCGAATATCATCCCGCTGACCGACATGAATCACATAATCACCATTTTCGGTACTGATGCTAAACACGTGCCAAAGCTGATTATTGATTAGGGTTTCGCTATAGCCATTACGGGTCAATGACAAACCAAATTCCGGCGCACTTTCCGAACGCAGCACCACACCATCTTTTACCGAGCGCAATTGAAAAGCGATTTTGCGCTCGTACTTTTGGCCTAAAATAGGCATGTAAAACAAATCCGACGATTTATCCTGATCCCATAATTTGGTCAAACGGCGCTGCTGTAACAGGTTTTCTACGAAGGCATGTACCACTCGTGCGGATTGCGCCAGTTCAGCGTTGAATAATTTGGTGATTTCGTCGCGGGTTTGTCGATAGCTGACATAAACGGTTGTACTCCAAACCAGTAACAATGAAGACAGCAGAAAAAACAGCAGCTGTTTTTTCAGGGAGCGCGGACGAAGCCTGATCTGTATGCGCTTAGGTTTCGTCAATGATATAACCCACTCCGCGTATGGTACGGATTAAATTGGCATCCAGTTTTTTGCGTAAATGGTGAATATGCACCTCAACCGCATTGCTTTCTACCTCCGACCCCCAGGCATACAAGGCTTCTTCCAGGCGGGTACGCGAGGTGACATGACCAATATGCGTCATTAGATAATTTAGAATCTCGTATTCTTTTTGCGATAAATCCACCGCAACGCCGTTGCAAAACACTTGATGCGCAGCAGGGTCTATCGTTACGCCTTTATGCTCCTGCAAGGGCAAACCGTGTCCCTCGTTGCGACGCGCCAGTGCACGCAGTCGAGCACATATCTCTGTCAGATCGAAGGGTTTACAGACAAAATCATCTGCACCGCTATCCAAACCCGCCACCCGCTCGGATACGCCGTCTCGTGCCGTTAGCACCAAAACCGGCGTATTGTCCTTACGTTTTCGCAAGTTTTTTAATACGCTCATACCGTCCATGCGTGGCAGATTCAGGTCGAGTACGATTAAATCGTAATTGTTTAATTTCAGCGCTTCGTCGGCCTGCGCACCATCGATCAACCAGTCCACCGCATATCCTTCCATAGTCAGGCCGGCTTTGAGTCCATCTCCCAGGATGGTATCGTCTTCTACCAATAACAATCGCATAATATTAGAGCTATTCAGCCAGGTAAGTTGTATACCCGTCATTGTAACAAGGAATTAGCTGAGGTTAACAAAGCTACTGGCTGGGCTTGTAGCCTCAATAAAAAGCTGAACTGGGTTAGTCATTATTCAATTTTTGAGCCATACTGATTCGGTAAGTTCAGATGCCAAATCTATCATCTAACCTTAAGAAGAGCCTTCATAATGAATTCTGCATTGTTATCAGCCAAAGACAAATCTCAAGAGTGGAGCTCGGTGTTATTGTTTAGTGATGGCATGACCGGACAGGATTTACGCCAGCAAATCGAAACAACGGCCCAACAGTGCGATGTGTACCTTATGACTGATTGCAGTCAAATTATGCCTGAACTGTTGAATGACAATTTTGACATTTTACTTCTGGATATTGATATTCCAGAACTTGATGTTGAGCATCTATTACCGCAAATCAGAACACACTTTTTACTAGAAGAACTGCCGGTACTGCTTATATCTTCCGAGGCATCCACCACTAAACGCGAATTGGCTCTGGATTTAGGTGCAACCGATTTTCTGACCAAACCTTTGCGTGCCAGTGAAATTGGCTTAAGACTTCGCAACGCGCTGACATTTAGACATTGTTTTAAAGCCAATCAACTTGCCCAAGTCCGACTGGAACAGACAGTTAAAGCCAGAACCGCCCGATTAAATATGCTGATTGAAAGCGGCTTGATGATGGCTATGGAAAAAAGTCGTGATCGCTTACTGGATCATATACTTAGAGAGGGGCAAAAATTACTGCACTGTGATGGCGGCACCATGTACCTGGTGACCAAGCATAAATCACTACGTTTTGCTGTGCGCACCCGGCAAGACGCATTACCTTTTCAGGAAATTGAGCTATTTGATGCCATAACCGGTCAAACCAACGACCACTATGTGTCCGCCTATGCAGCAAATCACAAACAAACTGTCCTGATCGACAATGTTTACCAGGAAACTCGTTTTGACTGCAGTGGCACCAGACATATTGACACTCATAGCGGCTACAAAACCATTTCTTTACTGACTGTACCCATGGCACCACGCAACGGCAATGTCATTGGTATCCTACAGTTTATCAACGCTCTGAATCCGGATACCGGCACTGTGATTCCGTTTCCAAAGGACATGGTCGCTCTAGTTGAAGCCTTAGCTGCGCAAGCTGCGGTGGCATTGGATAATCTGCAATTGATTGAAGGCCAAAAAGCAACCACAGAAAGTATCATTCGGGTTTTGGCTGCGGCCATCGACACCAAAAGCCCACATACGGGCCACCATTGCGAACGCGTTCCGGAACTGGCCATCATGCTGGCAGAAGCAGCCTGCCAGCAAATCCAGGGAGCATTTGCGGATTTTAATTTTGAGTCGGAAAATCAGTGGCTGGAATTTAGGGTGGGTGCCTGGTTACACGATTGCGGTAAAGTCACCACACCAGAGTATGTTATAGAAAAAGCCACCAAGTTGGATATGCTCTATAACCGCATTCATGAAATTCGCATGCGTTTTGAAGTGTTATTGCGTGATGCAGACATAAAACGACTACAAACCTTGCTTGAAGGTGGTGACATAAAAGACGCTAATCAGCGTTTTGAACATGAAAAAGCCGAGCTATTAGAAGAGTTTGCCTTTTTGGCAGACTCCAACATGGGTCGGGAATACATGCATGCAGATGATTGCGTACGTATTAAAACTATTGCAGAGAAAACCTGGTTGCGCCATTTTGACGATACTCTGGGTCTATCCCAACTAGATACCCACCGTTTGCGTCCCGAAGATAAACCGGTCTTGCCGATAACAGAACCTTTGTTAAGCGACAAACCCAAACACATCATTCCTCGTCCTATTCATCAAGTGCCTGATCCGGCGCTAGGCATCAAAATGACAGTGCCTACCGATATGTTCAATTATGGTGAAATTTACAATCTGACCATCCAGAAAGGCACGCTGAACAAAGAAGATCGCTATAAAATTAATGAACACATAATCGAAACCATAAATCTTTTAGAAAAAATTCCGTTTCCCGATTTTTTGCAGCGGGTGCCGGAATACGCTACTACACATCATGAAACCCTGGATGGACGCGGATATCCAAGACAACTGACCGAAAAAGATCTGTCTATACCCGCACGCATTATGGCAGTTGCCGATATTTTTGAAGCCATTACCGCCTCAGATCGGCCCTACAAAAGGCCTTACAAATTGTCAGAGTCTTTGAAAATATTGCGTAATATGAAAAAAAATCGACACATTGATGCCGATGTCTACGAGCTTTTTTTGACCTCCGGTGTCTTTCTGAAATTTGCCCAAAAATATCTAAAGCCTGAACAAATAGATCATGTTGATATTTCAGATTTTATCGCTCACGACGTATTGCCTTAACGGCTGCCATGCCAACAAAATCTTATTAACCACAACCGGCATTGCGCTGTGTTGAAATCGGCAAAACCACGGCTCTATCTGGGATTCAGCTTATTACTGTCTGTAATAGCCTGTAATTTGTTTTTCTATCTGTGGAAGCCGGCTCCACTACAAATCATTCAAAACGCCACTTTTGACCAATTCCAACGCCTGAAGCCTCGTATTTATCAGAATGAACCGGTAAGAATTATCGACATTGATGATGCCAGCTTGAACAGACTCGGACAATGGCCCTGGCCGCGCACACGCATTGCTGAATTAATCGCTAAACTACAGTCTGCCAAACCGGCAGCCATGGGGCTGGATATTATTTTTGCCGAAAAAGACCGCACCTCACCCGAGAGCATGCTGGAAATCTGGCATCTCTCTGCAGAAAAACGACAGTTACTCAGTGGGTTAGCGGATCATGATCAGGTGCTGGCGGATGTGCTTAATCACAGTAATATTGCGCTGGGATTTGCCTTACATTGGCAGGAATCCAAACAATCTCTTCCATCGATCAAAGCCAATTTCGTACAAATCGGTGTTTCACCTATGCCATATCTGCCGAACTTTCAGGCAGCAGTCTGCTCATTACCGCTGCTGGAAGCCAGTGCTGCGGGCAATGGCGCCTTAGAATTTATATCCGATACCGATGGTGTCATCAGAAAATTACCCATGGTGTTAAGGCTACAAGATTCAATAGTACCTTCACTGGTAGCCGAAAGTCTGCGACTTGCCGAAAAAACCAACAATATCAGACTGCAGAGCAATGACACCGGTCTAACAGAAGTCGGTATCGGCAACATGCGCATACCGACATCGGCAAACGGCCAAATGTGGATTAACTTCAGCAAACCATCGAGCGAACGCTACATTTCAGCTTGGCGGGTGTTGGCTGGCCAAATAGACCCAAGCCAATTGACAGGCAAAATTCTGCTGATAGGCACCTCCGCCCAAGGCCTGATGGACTTACGATTTAGTCCATTGGGCGGCATCATTCCTGGCATAGAAGTGCATGCTCAAGCCTTGGAGCAAATCCTTAGCGGCAACTACCTGAGCCGGCCGGACTGGGCTGAAACTCTCGAGATACTGATCATGATTACTGCAGGTTTGTTGATCGGCTGTATTACCTTAATTAGCGGCGCAATACTGTCATTTATGGCTTTTATGCTGAGCTTGATGCTGTTTTGGACTGCAGCTTGGTATGCTTATGTGGATTATCATTGGCTGCTCGACCCCATGATACCTTCAGTAATGTTGATGCTGATTTTCATGTCTGCCAGTATTTTTCGACATTTGTATAGTGAACGCAGTCAACGCTGGATCAAACAGGCTTTTTCACGTTACATATCGCCTAATTTAGTCGAGTACCTGATTAGTCATCCGGAAGATCTGGAACTAGGCGGACATCGGCAAACCTGCAGTTTTGTATTCACCGATTTGTCTGATTTTACCGGCTTAATGGAAAGCCTGGAGCCGGAGAAAGCAGTCAGCTTGCTGAACACTTACCTGGAAAATATGATTGCAATTGCATTTTCGCATCAGGGCACGCTGGATCGCATAGTCGGCGATGCTGTTGCAATCATGTTCTCCGCCCCGTTAAAACAAACCGACCATCAGCTCAGAGCCATACAATGCGCACTGGATATGCAAGCCTTTGCCAGCCAGTACTGCGCAAAAATCATTCGTGAAGGTGGCCAGTTTGGCCAAACGCGTATTGGGGTTCATAGTGGAGAAGTCATCGTTGGTAATTTTGGTGGTAAAACCATTTTCGATTACCGGGCGCTGGGTGATCCCGTGAACACAGCTTCTCGACTGGAAGGCGCCAACAAATATATCGGTACCCTGATTTGCGTTTCGGAAACCACTCTATCCGCTTGCCCTGAGATACCGGCAAGACCCATAGGTAGGGTACTACTAAAAGGTAAAACCATTTCCTTAGCTATATTTGAACCGCTTTTGGTTAAATCTTTGAATACTAGAGTGCTGGCAGAATATTGGGCTGCCTTCATCTTAATGCGTGACAGCAAGCCAGAAGCCCTCGCTGCATTTCAGCAGATTGTCTATAAGCATCCTGAGGACAGCCTGGCAGCCTTTCATTTACAGCGTTTACTCGACGGTTGCAGCGGAGATTTGATCGAATTGAGTCATAAATGATCTCGCTGAAATGTTTTACACAAAAAAACTACCTGAACGGGTTGAATATATCCGTCACTGACTAAGATGAAACGTTAAAATAAGTCCTTATTTTAGCTTCGAGTTTTTGCTTTGACCCCTACCGCCGTCACTCCCCAATCTATCCAACACGCTGCCGCGTTGCTGCATCAGGGCAAATTGGTAGCTATACCGACCGAAACCGTTTATGGCTTGGGCGCGGATGCATCCAATCCGGACGCAGTTGCAAAAATTTTTCTAGCCAAGGGCCGACCCGCCGATCATCCTTTGATTGTGCATTTAGCCTATGCCAGACAAATTAAGGACTGGGCGATTAATGTACCGGAAGTTGCATGGCGTTTGGCTGACGAATTTTGGCCCGGTCCGTTGACAATGATTTTGCAGAAAAAAGCTTCTGTGCCGATGGCTGTTACCGGCGGCCAAAATACTATCGCTTTGCGGGTACCGAATAACGCAGTGGCGCTATGGTTGTTGCGGGAGTTCGGTGGCGGTATTGCAGCACCTTCCGCCAACCGTTTTGGCCGTATCAGCCCAACCTTGGCGACTCATGTTATCGAAGAGTTGGGCGATGCGGTTGATTGTATCCTGGATGGCGGCCCATGCGCTGTAGGTGTGGAATCGACCATTATCGATCTAACCGATAGCCAGCCCACCATCTTGCGACCCGGAAGGATTAGCCGCAGCCAATTGGAAGCCGTGTTGCAAACTCCGGTGGCCATAAAGTCGCAGCATAAAATCCGTGCCCCCGGCATGTTGGCAGCCCATTACGCACCCAATACCCCGGCTTTTTTGTGCACTACCGATACTTTGTTGGCGCTATTAGATCAGCAACGCAGTCATGGCAAGCGGGTCGGCGTATTGGCTTTTAGTACTGAATTATCCCAGTTAACTTGTCAGCATTTACTCAATCTGCCTGCGCAAGCCGACAATTACGAAGCGGCTTTGTATTGTGCTTTACGCGAATTGGATAAATTGCAACTAGATAGCATACTGGTAGAAAAACCACCCGAGCAAGAAGACTGGATGGCGGTGAACGACAGACTCAACAAAGCCACAATATGACAGACGAAGATTGGATGTGGCATGCATTGCGGCTGGCTCAGCGTGCCGAAGCACAAGGCGAAGTGCCAGTCGGCGCCCTGCTGGTAAAAGACAATCGCTGCATCGCTGAAGGCTGGAATCAGCCGATACAAAACCACGATCCCACCGCACACGCCGAAATCCAAGTATTAAGGCATGCCGGGCAGATACTGCAAAATTACCGACTGACTGCTACGACGTTATACGTGACGCTGGAGCCGTGCGTGATGTGCATGGGTGCGATTGCACACGCGCGCGTCTCACGCTTGGTGTTCGGTGCTTATGACCCCAAACGTGGCGCAGTTTGTCATGCATTACAGCTCAGCAATGCACCGTTTTTAAATCATAAAATCGATTGGCTGGGTGGTGTGCTGGAGCAAAGCTGTGCCGAGCTGTTAACGAGTTTCTTCAAGGCACGGCGTTAGATGGATAAGCATGCTATTGGAAAAGCAGATGTGAGGCTTTGCTGCAAAGGAAGTCACCTGCGATTACGCAGCCTTACTTAAAGATCGTATGTTGTTAAAATATCATAATGCGAAACAACATTTTGCCATCGGCAATTTAAGTCTCTGTTACCGTAACAAACTTTGCTAATGCTCACGTTTTGTTTTGCATTTAATTTTGAACGCTACTCCAAGCAATAGCTCAAAAATTCACTGACGGTTTCGCTAAAATTTATTTCCGTAACTACGGGCATCTTGCAGAAAATTTAACCAGGGTCGATATTTGAATCACCTCTACAACCGATTCAGGGAAGTACTCATAAAGGATCTTAATAATCAGGTAAAAGTTTAACTAAAATATATATGAGATGTCTTAATTGAGTATTAACTTATTAACAATGCATGCTTTAGATGTTAGATAAAGCCATAGAACCACAATAAAATGAAATTTAGCGTTTTTGTACAAAGACTTTCGCATCCACGCGTCAGACGGCGATTAAAAATTGGCCTATCCGTTTGGGGTGTGATGATTGTAATTAGTCTTATTTGTAAGATTGCCTATGACATTGGTCATTTTAAAGCGCAGTCATTTATAAGTGATAAAAATATTTCGACGTCTACTGGGCGTCAAGTTCTGACAACCGAATATGCACAGCGTGTAGTATCAGGTGCATTAAAAGAAGACCCTAATAATCCAAAAACAATTGTGACTCAGGTTGTTGATAATAATCAGAAACTTTCTACTATTATTATAGAAAACAATAAACAACAAAGAATTGCTTGGATTATAGATATGCGTTTGTTTTTTATGGGTGATCTATTCAATGACAATGGTTATAATTTAACCGAATCTATTGAACACCAACACAATATTAATAACAGTAACCGTTAATTGGTTTTAAGTGTGCTAGCAGTCAAACACCAGAATCGGCGACTTAATAAGATAAAACAGCACCTATTATATTGATTTATATAACTCGTTATAAGGTAACACTTTCTTTCAGTCACCCAACGGGTGAAGCATAAAGCGATATATTGCGGGATAAATCAGACGACTATGTCTGAATTGCGCACTGCGTAGAAATTGAGGCAAAAAAAAGGGCTGGCGATTGCTCGCCAGCCCTTTTTTTTTATATGGTGCCTCAGACCGGAAT
>NZ_LUUI01000079.1 GCF_001644015.1 Methylomonas lenta | reverse complement strand
GCAAGAACCCTGTGTAGGTGCGGATTTATCCGCACAGTGCGAATAAATTCGCACCCACAGCCGGCGAACTTGTTTCATGCGCATTCCTTAGCGATGCTGCTTGTGCAGCCATTGAGCTGCAACTATTAAGTATCATAGTGTTTTTCAATTTATCGCAGCCATTAGCAAGCGTTTTAAATGCTAGTGGTTTTGCGATAAATCATTTTTTGGGTTGATATTTTTTAATCTTGAATCCCGCCTGGTTTCCTGCTAAAAGCGGGAAAATTCAGTTTTTAAATTAACTTGTCTCAGAGCTCTTTCGCATTTGATATGCAACGTATTCGAGTATCAATCTAATGGTACAATGCACGGCTTTATGCCATGGCCCTTAGCACGGTTTTGGGCGCGATAAATCTATGTCAGGTTAGCTATGAGTAAACTGAAATGTGCCGTGATTGGTGCAGGATATTTGGGGAAATTTCATGCGGAAAAATATGCATCTTTAAAGGGATGTGAATTAGTCGCAGTAGTTGACATAAACCCTGAAGCGGCTGCGCAAGTAGCGCAATTGCATGGTGCGCAGGCCATGACGGATTATCAATCGTTATTGGGGCAGATCGACGCCGTCAGTATCGTGGTTCCCACCAGCTTGCATCATAAAGTAGCGTGTGATTTTCTGAATGCAGGCTGTCATGTTCTGGTCGAAAAACCCATTACCGTTACGATAGAAGAAGCTGATGAGCTGATTGCCATAGCTAAAGAAAAAAATGTGATTTTGCAAGTTGGGCATCTCGAGCGTTTCAATCCTGCTGTGCTTGGCTTGGAAGAGATGGAAGACAAGCCATTGTTTATCGAAGCGCACCGCTTGTCGCCGTTTAATCCACGCGCCAATGATGTGAGTGTGGTATTGGATTTGATGATCCATGATATCGATATTATTCTGGCACTGGTCGATTCTGAAGTAGTGCGGATTGATGCCAGCGGTACTGCGGTTTTGACTCAGGGCACCGATATTGCCAATGCCCGCATCACCTTCAAAAATGGCTGTGTAGCCAATGTCACGGCTAGCCGAATCAGCATGAAAATGGAACGCAAAATGCGCATGTTCCGGCCTTGTTCATATATTTCGGTGGATTTTCAAAACAGAGTGTTGATCAAACATCGGACGGGCGAAAAGGAAATGTTTCCCGGCATACCGGAAATCCTCACCGAGGAATCGGTATTTGAAAATGGCGATGCGCTGCTGGAAGAAATTAAGCATTTCGTACATTGCATCAATACCGGCGACAATCCGCGGGTGCCGGGTGAGGCAGGGCGTAGGGCGTTGGCGACCGCCATCGAAATTACTCATTTTTTAAAGCACGGATAAAGGGTAGAAATCTATGATCCCCATGGTTAATCTAAAAGCGCAATACTCTGAAATTCAAGACGAAATTCTTAGTGGCTTTACTGAAACATTAGACAACTGCGCATTTATCCTGGGGCCGAATGTGCAGGCCTTTGAAAAAGAAGCGGCTCATTATTTGGGAGTAAAGCATGCTATTGGTTGTGCATCCGGTACCGATGCGCTGCATTTGGCTTTGCGTGCTGTAGGTATTGGCCCCGGTGATGAAGTTATCACCAGTGCTTTTACCTTTATCGCGACCGCCGAAGCGATCAAATATGTAGGAGCAACACCGGTATTTGTTGATGTCGATCCCGGTACTTTCAATATTACGCCTGAAAATATATTGAAAGCCATCACCCCCAAAACCAAAGCGGTGATGCCGGTACATCTTTTCGGCCAGCCTGCAGATTTGTATGCCATTAAGGCAATTTGTGAAAAACATGATTTAAAACTGATTGAAGACTGCGCGCAATCATTTGGTGCCACAGTCAGCAGTCAACAAACCGGTAGCTTTGGGGATGCAGCAGGATTTAGTTTTTTCCCTAGCAAAAACCTGGGCTGTTTTGGTGATGGTGGTTTGGTGGTGACAAATTGCGATGATACCGCAGCCAAAATCAAGCAATACCGCAATCATGGTTCGGATGTGCGTTATTATCATGATGTGGTTGGTTACAATAGTCGGCTGGATGAATTACAAGCGGTAGTTTTGCGCGCGAAGTTAAAACGCATCGATCAATATAATTCCGCTCGCCGACATGCTGCACATTTGTATTCCGAGTTGATGGCCGATTTACCGCTGACCACACCCTATGAAGATGGAGTTGGTGTGCATGTCTATCATCAATACACCTTGTTATGCGATCGACGCGATGAGGTGATGAAAGCCTTGCAGGATAAGCAAATTGGCTGCGCTGTTTATTATCCAGTGCCTTTACATCAGCAGAATGTATTCAAAGATGAATGTGAAGGATTGTCACTACCTGTCACCGAATCAATCGCCGCGCACTGTTTCTCGCTACCAATTTGCGCAAATTTAAGCGATGAAACCGTTAAGCAGATCGTCAGCGTTATTCGCACGGCTCTATCTGACTGATGATTCAACTTCGTAGGTTGAGCTAAGCATCACGCAGTTCAACATCCAATACAGCATGTCTAATCCATCGTATACCGTGTTATTCAGCGCCGGCGAATCCTCCGGCGATCAACATGCTGCGCATATGTTCCAGGAGTTGCAAAAACAATCGCCTGCTTTGCGTGGTATCGGTATGGGCGGCAATAAAATGCGGCAGGTTGGGATTGATATTCGGTTTGATTCTTCCGGAATTGGCGTGATTGGGCTGGTCGAAATTCTTAAGCATTACACTGAGATTCGACGCGCGCTTAAATTAATGAAGCACATAGTCGCCAGCGAAAAACCGGATTTATTGGTCTGCGTGGATTATAAGGAATTTAACCTAAAACTGGCGCAGTTTGCCAAGCGGCACGGCGTAAAAGTATTATTTTACGTCAGTCCGCAAGTTTGGGCTTGGCGACCGGGGCGAGTAGTGACGTACGGCAAAGCCATCGACATGATGGCGGTTATCTTTCCGTTTGAAACCGCTTATTATGAAGCTGAAAATGTACCTGTACGCTATGTAGGGCATCCTTCGGTTGACAAAGTGCACCCCATACACAGCAAACAAGACGACATGGAGATGTTTGGTCTAGATGCCTCCCGCCCTGTCATTGGCGTTATGCCGGGCAGTCGCGCCAATGAAATAAAGCGCATGTTGCCGGTCATGTTGGATGCGGTTAAAACTTTGGCTAAGCGCCAAGCGGATTTGCAATTTGTGTTGCCGCAGGCCGATTCCATCAGCGACGAAGTTTTACAAGAACATTTACAGGGTTTTCCTATACCGATTAAACTCATCAAACAGCAAGCCTACGATGCCATTCAATGTTGTGATGCTGTTATGACGACATCCGGCACAGCTTCTCTAGAAATTGCCTTGCTGCAAGTGCCGATGGTGATTGCCTATCGTCTGTCGCCTTTGAGTTATTGGCTGGGCAAGCAACTGGTAAAAATTCCATTTATTGGTTTGCCTAATATCATTGCCGGTAAATCTATCGCAAAGGAATTGATTCAAGATGCGCTGACTGCTCAGAATTTAGCGGATGAACTTGAGCGTTTACTAAGCGATGCAGGCTATCGCCATAGAGCTTTGCTTGAATTGCAGCGGGTGAAAGTCTTGTTAGGGGCGGGCGGCGGCTCTAAAAACATGGCCGATTTGGCATTGGAAATGTTGAAACAGAGTTGAGCCCGATGTATTTACCAGCGATCCATGGCGCATTTTTCTAGTAGCTACTTTTTGTTATTTCTTTGGCAAGTGGCTTACATTATCAGTGCTATTAGTGCATGAATTTACCAAAATCGAGTTATGACCACCACGAATACTGAAAAAACTATTTCCCCTGATCAGCAGCCGCCCAAAATGCCGGGCGCCTTGCCGCTTTTAGGGCATATGCTGGAATTTGGTAAAAATCCTTTTGATTACATGATGAGGCTTAGAAATACATTGGGCGAAATCGGTGAATTCCGCATGTTTCATCAGAAAATGGTGCTGATGACCGGCCCTGAAGCGAATGAAGCGTTTTTTCGTGCCCCAGACGCTCAGCTCGATCAAAGCCAGGCGTATAAAATTATGACGCCTATTTTTGGCAAGGGCGTGGTTTTTGATGCGCCGCCGCATAAAAAAGACCAGCAGCTTAAAATGCTGATGCCGGTGTTACGCGATAAGCCAATGCGGGGTTATGCCCAGGTCATCGTTCAGGAAGTTGAAGAGATGATCGCTAACTGGGGTGATACCGGCGAAATAGATTTGCTGGAATTCATGAAGGAACTCACCATTTACACCTCCAGCCATTGCCTGTTGGGTGATGAATTTCGGTATGAACTGAATGAAGAATTCGCCAAAATTTACCATGATCTTGAAAAAGGCGTAAATCCTCTGGCTTTTGTGTTTCCGTATTTGCCCTTACCCGTTTTTCGTCGTCGTGATAAAGCGCGCGCCAGATTGCAAGAATTAGTCACCGGCATCATTGCCAAAAGAGCGCAGAAAACAGAAAAAAGCGAGGATGCATTTCAATTGCTCATCGATGCTACATACGATGATGGCAGCAGCTTATCTGCGCATGAGATAACCGGCATGTTAATCGGTACCATTTTTGCCGGGCACCATACAACGGCAGGCACAGCGGCCTGGACATTGCTTGAATTGGCGCGTCGGCCTGAAAATATGGCTCAGGTATTGGATGAGCTGGATACACACTTTGGTGTCGATGGTGAAGTGACTTTTCAATCTTTACGTGAAATTCCAGTGTTGGAAAGTGTAATTAAAGAAGTGTTGCGCCTGCATCCACCTTTGATATTTTTGATTCGTAAAGTGATGCAGGATTTTCACTTTAAAGACTATACCGTTAAAGCTGGCAAATACGTATGCGCATCGCCTAGGGTTTCGCATCGTATCGCTGAGGTTTTTCCTGATCCGGAAAAGTTTGATCCGGATCGCTATTCTGATGCGCGGCAGGAAGATGCCAAGCCATATAGCTGGATTGCTTTTGGTGGCGGTAAACATAAATGCAGTGGCAATGCGTTTGCCATGTTGCAACTAAAGGCTATTTTCAGTATTTTGCTGCGCCGATATACGTTTGAATTGATTAACGAAAAAGATAGCTATCAGGACGATTTTACCCAAATGGTGGTGCAGCCTTTGTCGCCGTGCCGTGTGCGCTATGTAAAACGTAAAAATATCAACGAGCAGGCTGCTGAGTCAATAGCACAGCCTGATGGTCAAGAAAGCAGGCAAGCTGATTATGGATTTACAATACAAATAGACAAAGAACTTTGCCAGGGTCATGCCACTTGCATGACGGAAGCGCCTGAGCTTTTTCAGGTTGACGACGCCGGGAATTTAACTGTTTTACAAGAGCAACCACAGCTTGATTTGCTGTTCAAAGCTCAACAAGCTGAAAAGTATTGCCCAACTAAAGCCATTAAAATTAAACTCAACTGAACGTACTAAAAGAGACAGAGAATGACCGCATATCCCCGAGCAGAACTTGAAGAAATGGTTGAGCGTTGGTTGCAGGCAAATCGTGACGCTGAAAAGGAAGGTAATTGGCCCAAATTTTTAGGTGCGATGTATACCGATGATGCAGAGTATCGCTGGAATATTGGCCCTAATGAAGAGTTCGTAGCCCGCAGTCGCAAACAGATAGAAGAATGGGCTTTAGGGGTGCAAATGGAAGGCTTTGAAGAATGGCGTTATCCGTATCACCGTATCTTGATTGATGAAAAACAAGGTGAAGTCATAGGTTTGTGGCGACAGGTATCGCCTGCGCTACGTGAAGATGGTACGCATTATGAAGTGGCGGGCATAGGCGGCTCCTGGTTTCGCTATGGTGGCAATTTCAAATGGGAATGGCAGCGGGATTTTTTTGATTTAGGTAATGTTAAGGCCTTGTTTTTTGAATTGGCCGCCGACGGCAAGCTCGATCCTGCCGTGAAAAAGAAAATTGGTAAATTAGCCAAAGGTCAGCTGTTGCCTGGTCATGAGCGTTTACGCAAGCAGCCTGGCTTATGGCAAAAACTGAAAGGTTTACTGGCCATGGTTCGTATTGCTTTGTTTAATCAATAAACGATATTTATAACCGCCATTTTTCAAACAATGGTATATGTCGCTTAATCTAGCAAAAGTCGCCTCAGAAGAATCTATGCTGAATGTAAAACCTAGTTGGAAAAATTGGCAACTACTCACCGAGAAGGGACGGCATATTTGGGCATGCAAACCCGGCTCAAACCCTATCGATGAGCATTTGCAAAATGTCGAAAACATTACAGCTGAGGAAATAGCACAGTTTTCTACAGACTTTCGGTTTGATAAATCCAGCAATCCTAATTCCGCCGATAAGGTTTTTAGACACGCGGCCATTAACGCCAATTTCAAACCATATTCTGGGCAAATGCCGCAGGCAGAAAATCCGGAACAGCAAGCAGTCATCGATGCTCTGATCAAAGGCATCAACTATTTTTCTTGTCTGCAAAATGACGATGGGCATTGGCCGGGTGATTATGGCGGCCCGCTATTTCTCTTGCCTGGTTTGCTGATAGCCGCTTATATTTCAGATACGCCGTTTCCCAAGCCGCATCAAGAAATGATGAAGATTTATTTATTCAATCATCAAAATAAAGATGGCGGCTGGGGTATGCATATTGAAGGCGAGTCGACCATGTTTGGCACTGTCATGCAATATGTCTCGTTGCGGATTCTGGGGGTCGATAAAAGTCATCAGCAATTGGTAAAAGCCAGGGCGTGGATCAAAAGTCATGGCGGTGCAACCGGTATTCCATCTTGGGGAAAGTTTTATCTAGCTATTTTGAATTTATTTGACTGGGAAGGTTTTAACAGCCTGTTTCCCGAAATGTGGTTGTTCCCAAAATGGTTGCCGGTACATCCCTGGCGTTATTGGTGTCATAGTCGCATGGTTTATTTGCCTATGGCCTATTGTTATGCACAGCGCATTCAAATGCCGGAAAATGAGTTGATATTGTCGTTGCGTGAGGAAATTTTTAACGAAGATTTTGCCGCTATTGACTGGCCGAAACAGCGTAATGCCTTATGCGAAAAAGATGCTTACACCAAGTTGTCGCCAGTGCTTAAGTGGATGAATTTATTCACTAATAATTACGAAAAGTTTAAATGTAACTGGCTTAGAAAAAAAGCTACTGATTATATTTTAAAATATCTGCAAGCCGAGGATGAGCAAACCAACTACATCAATATCGGGCCGGTCAATCAGGTTATCAACTCTATTAGTATTTGGCATGCCTATGGTAAAAATTCTAAGCAATTTAAACAGCATGTAGCGCGTTGGTACGATTATTTATGGGTTGCTGAAGATGGCATGAAAATGAAGGGCTATAACGGCTCGCAGCTCTGGGATACTGCTTTTGCAACCCGGGCGATATTGGAAAGTGAGGTGGGTAAGCTATTTCCTGCAACTATCGCAAAAAGCTATCAGTTCATCGACTTGTCGCAAATTAAAGCCGAACATGCTACGCATGCCGAATTTTTTCGTCATCCCATGATAGGTAGTTGGCCTTTTTCTACGACTGAAAATGGCTGGCCGGTTGCGGACTGCACGGCAGAAGGTTTGAGTGCAACCTTAGCGGTGCATCATTCTGGTTTGGTAAAGCCGGTGATAGATGAGCCGCGTATTAAACAAGCTGTTGACATTATTCTTTCTTATCAAAATACTGATGGAGGCTGGCCGACGTATGAATTGAAACGTGCGCCGAAATGGCTGGAAAAACTCAATCCATCTGAAGTGTTTGCCGATATAATGGTCGACTATTCATGGACCGAGTGCACGGCGGCTTGTGTGATTTCTTTGCTGGAAATTCAGGAAATCTTTCCTGGCTATAAAGCCAGTGAAATACGCAAAGCCATTACCTCAGGTATTGGTTTTATTCTTAAGCAACAAAAACCTGATGGCTCCTGGTATGGTGGCTGGGCGGTCTGTTTTACTTATGCCACCTGGTTTGGCGTAGAAGCTATCTGCAAGGCCAAAGCTAAGGCTTATGTTGACGATGCAATTTTAACGGATAGCTTAAACAAAGCTTGCGCATTTTTAGTGGCCAAACAAAAAGTTGATGGCGGCTGGGGAGAGACTTTTGAATCGTGTTCTAAGCAGGTTTATAGCGAGGCAGTCACCTCTCAAGTGGTTAATACTGCCTGGGCTTTGCTTGCATTAATGTCGGCGGATTTTGCCGATAAAAAGATTATCGAGTCGGGCGTAAAACTATTGCTGAACAGACAAACCGATATTGGCGATTGGCCCCAGGAAAATATTTCTGGTGTTTTTAATTATAACTGCATGATTACCTATGCTAATTATAGGAATATATTTCCTATATGGGCATTAAGTCGGTATTGTAATCAGTATGTTTAGTAATTAGTGTTTAGAGATGATAAAAGAATCAATGCAATTTAATGCGTGTGTGTTAAGTAATTCAATATGAAAGAAGAGTTCGATATTTGTATTATCGGCGCAGGCATGGCGGGTGCTACCATCAGCGCTTATCTCGCACCCAAAGGCATTAAGATTGCTTTGATCGATCATTGCTATAAAGAAAAAAAGCGAATTGTCGGTGAATTGTTGCAACCCGGTGCGGTGTTGTCGCTTGAGCAAATGGGACTCAGTCATTTGTTAGATGGTTTTGAGGCGCAAACTGTCAAAGGTTATGCTTTGCTGCAGGGTAACGAAAAAACTACTATTCCTTACCCCTCTCAGCATGAAGGCATTGGCTTGCATAATGGTCGTTTTTTGCAGCAAATAAGAGCCTCCGCTCTGGAAAATTCATCAGTTACGCAAATACATGGCAAAGCATTGCAGCTATTGGAAAATGAAAGAAATGAAATTATTGGTGTAAGTTATCGGGAATCGATTACCTCTCAGATTAAGTCCATTTATGCACCCTTAACTATTACTAGTGATGGCTTTTTTTCCAATTTTAGAGCGCATCTCAGTAATAATCAAAAAACAGTAACGTCTTATTTTATCGGCTTGATATTAAAAGATTGTGAAATGCCTTTTCCAAAGCATGGGCATGTGTTTTTATCTGGGCCCACACCGTTTATTTGTTATCCAATTTCCGACAATGAAGTCAGGCTTTTAATTGATTTTCCTGGCGAACAACTGCCTAGAAAGAATCTGCTGCAAGAGCATTTGGATACCAATGTAACCCCTTATATTCCCGAATGTATGCGTAGCAGTTATGCACAAGCCATACAAGAGGGCGGGTTTAAGGTGATGCCTAATCATTACATGGCGGCAAAACCCATAGTACGAAAGGGTGCGGTCATGTTGGGTGATGCTTTGAATATGCGTCACCCTTTGACCGGCGGCGGTTTGACAGCTGTGTTTTCGGATATTCAGATATTAAGTGCGCATTTATTGGCTATGCCTGATTTCAAGAATACCGATTTGATTCACGAAAAAATCGAGGCCTATTACCGTGACAGAAAGCGGGCAAACGCCAATCTCAATATACTTGCCAATGCGCTGTACGCAGTGATGTCTAATGATTTACTTAAAACGGCTGTATTTAAATACCTACAGTGTGGTGGGGCTAACGCGCAAGAGTCGATTGCTGTTTTGGCCGGTTTGAACAGGAAGCATTTCTCATTGATAAAACAATTCTGTTTTTTGGCGGTGTTCGGTGCCTGTAATTTACTACAGCAAAGCATTTCGAATATACCTAAGGCCTTAAAGCTCCTGAAAGATGCATTTGTTATTATTAAGCCATTGATAAAAAATGAACTTTCGTAATTGAGATTTTTATCTTGCTTTCCAGATTAACGATTTATGATTGCAATTGCGGATTAATCAATCAATGAATTGATTCGTGTTATTTAAGAATATTACGATAAGCCAAGACCTGACATTCCTTACATAAGCCAGCTGCCTCCTTACGTCAACATGATTCATTATTGGCGAAAATTGATTAATAGAATCTGCTTCCTATGAAAATCGCCCAACGCACCGCTAAATTCGCCGAATTCTTTGCCCGAAACCCTTGGTGGGTGTTGGGCGGCGCTCTGATATTGTCGATTCTGGCAGGTTGGGCGACGGCGCAACTCCCTGTTTACACTTCACGTCTGGCGCTGCTGCCGCAGAATACGGCGGTGGCGAAGCGATTCAACGACTTCTTGAATAATTTCGGCGCTGCATCGGATCTGATGGTGGTTCTGGAGGGTGCGCAGTCTAGTGAATTAGAGGCTTTTGCCGACAACTTGGCCGCTAAGCTGCGATCAGAACCCGAAATCGACCAGGCAACCTCTCACCTAGACATGAGGTTTTTCCTGCAGCATGCCTATTTGCTAATGCCGCCCGAAGGTCTGGACAAGTTGGCGGCGATGGCGGAACAGCCCATTCCGGACGGCGGCGGACTAGAAAAATATCTGAGCAAAGTCTTGGATTGGAGTAAAAACCACCCACCACTAGGTGGGATGGACACTGATCTGCAAACTGTCGAAGCGGGCTTGAATTTGGGGGCATTTTTCCTGGAAGAATGGCAGCGCTGGCTGTCCGCAGAAAACGTGCCATCCAACTTGGACTGGAATCGGCTGCTGGTCAAAAACGGTGCGGGTAGCATGGCCGATGGTTACTTTACTTCGCACGACGGACGCATGCTGTTTTTGTTCGTTCACCCGAAGAACACTTCCGGGAATTTCGAGGAACTTGGCCCTTTTGTCGATAAAGTCAAACAGGTATCAGCTGCGTTGGCCGAACAAGCCAAAACGGCCGGACAAACGCCACCCACTATAGGTCTGACCGGCTTGCCAGCTGTCGAGTATGAGGAATACGTTAATATCCGCAAGGATATCGCGCTGGTGTCATTCACCTCAGCTGGCCTGGTTATCGCCTTAATCCTGCTGGTGGTGCGTAGTTTTCGCTGGGCCGTGCTGATTTTTATCCCTATCGGGCTGGGGGTCGTGTTTAGTTTGGGCCTGACTCTGTTCATGGTCGGCCACCTAACGATCATCACCGCTGCCTTTATCGCTATCCTGTTCGGTTTGGGGGCGGACTACAGTATCTTTACCTCGTCGCGTATTACCGAAGAACGACAGGCAGGTAAACCCTTGGTGGAAGCCATTGGTGCCGGCATCGGCTCATCTTTTAAAGCAGTGCTTACTGCGGGTGGAGCCGCGCTGCTGATCTTCAGTGCCTTGCTCACGGTTGATTTCCCCGGGTTTTCAGAGCTAGGTATGATAGCGGCCACAGGCGTGCTGATGACCTTGGTCAGCACCTGGATAGTTCAGCCTGCACTCTACGCTTTGTTACCGCCCAAGCTGAAAGACATTCCGCCAACGGCTATTATTCCCACCTCTCTCCCTCCGGTAGGGAGAGGGCGGTTTCCCATGCCTGTCGCGGTAGTTATCGTGACATTGGCTATCGGCGGTGCCATTTTCGGTGGCGTGAAAGGCCTCAACATCCCTTTCGACTACGACTTGTTGGGGATGTTGCCCAAGGATTCTCAGGCGGCCTATTATCAACGCCGGATGGTGGCTGAGAGTGATTTCCAGGCCGAAGTCATCATTTTCACCGCCAAGAATATGGCCGAGGCTAGGCGAATCT
This sequence comes from Methylomonas lenta, assembly GCF_001644015.1. GTDB lineage: Bacteria > Pseudomonadota > Gammaproteobacteria > Methylococcales > Methylomonadaceae > Methylomonas > Methylomonas lenta. The sequence continues at coordinate 8,636 of NZ_LUUI01000079.1, read as the reverse complement.
CCCGCGAGGCGGACCAGCTGAAGACGATTGCCCAAGTGCAATCGCTGACCAACTTGTTTCCCGAGGATGCCGACACACGCCTCCACAAAGCTTTGAGTATTGGTGAATTGTTTTCTCGAACAGATTATGTAAAGCAGGTTGCCGAGCTTGACGCGGCGGGTATATCTGCAACATCATTCAAGTTGTTGCGAGCGCTACTTGAAAACAGTACTGCTATCATTGATGACGCCCAGGAGCAGGCATTCTCAGCAGGTCATTCCAATTTAGTCGAAAGATTGGAGCATGTACGCGAACAACTGTTAGCCATTTCTACTAGGCTCGAGACTGATGGTGAACAAGGCCGACTGCGGAGCGAAAGTTTCTTACGTGCCTTGCTGGCTGCAGCAAATAACGGACTGAATGTCATTAATGCCTGGCGTCATGCACAAACGCTTGCTCCTGAACAATTGCCGCCAGCATTGCATGATCGATTCTTTGGCGCAGACGGTAGCGTCGCGGTCTATGCCTTCCCGGCAAAAACCGTATATGACGCTGTTAACTTGGATGCCTTGATAAATGACGTGTATAGCGTTTCGCCGGCAGCGACTGGTTTTCCGACCACGCATCAAGTGTTTTCCAAGACCGTGGTTGAAGGCTTTTCTCACGGCACGCAGTTGGCCCTGGTGCTTTGCCTGTTTTGGATCATGGCGGTAACGCGTAGCGTGCGTGGTTTCGCTTTGGCAGCGCTGCCCTTGCTGATTGGCGGCGGCTGGATGCTGGGTTTGATGGCTGTGAGCGGCGTTCGCTACAATTTCGCCAACATCGTTGCCTTGCCGCTAGTGATTGCGTTGGCAGTGGACTACGGGGTGTGGTTTAGTTATCGCTGGAGCGACTTGAAAGACCGCACGCCCTTTCAAGTCAGTCTGGCAGTCGGCAAAGCAATTGGTTTGGCCGCAGGTACCACATTGGCAGGTTTGGGTGCCATCACCTTAGCCAGTTACCGGGGCTTGTCCTCACTGGGCATAAGTATCACCATTGGACTGATTTGTTGTTTGATCGCAACGCTCTTAGTGGCACCGGCCATCGGACAGTTATTTGATTTGAAGAGAAAACCTTAATGCGAAAATCCTATCTGATTATGCTTGCTAGTTTATTGGCTCCCTTTTCTGTAAGCGCCGCCCCGGATGCCGAAATGATCGTGGTTTGTTACCCCGGTGGATCCGTCAATGCCAAAGAGGCCAATGGGGCGATGAGTTCCATGTTGAGGGTTGTGGAGCGGGTCGGTCAGTGGCAGGAAAATAGCTTTAACAGTGTGTTTCTGACTAAATCAGATGATTGCAAGAAGCAGATAGCCGACAATAACCCTAAGTTTGCCATTACCTCTTTGGGATTGTATTTGGAGTTACGAAATCAGCACAAATTAGTGCCGATAGTTCAGCCCAAAATCAATGGCCAAACTAGTGAACATTATCGGGTAATGGTTCAGAAAGATAAGTTCAAGAGCCTGGATGAACTGAAAGGCAAAACGCTGGGGGGTACGGTTTTGGAAGAACCTGCCTTCGTCGGTAAAATTGTGTTTGCCGGGAAATACGATCCGGCCAGTTTTTTCGATCTAAAGCCGTCCAATCAAGCCATACGTGCGTTACGATCTTTGAATAAAGGCGAGTTGGATGCCGTTATATTGAACGAGCAACAATTTGGCGGACTGGGTTCACTACAGATGGATACCTCGCTGGAAGCTATCTTTACTTCCGAGGAAATTCCGCTGATGGGGGTGGTGGCCAATAGTGGCTCTACATCGGTGGAAGAGCGCGCTCGTTTTGGCAAGGCACTAGAAGCCATGTGTACCGACGCCGAGGGTAAAAAACTTTGCGAATTGTTTGGGGTGGAGTCCTTCAATTCAGTGGACGCTAGCTTGTTTGAACCCATGGTTAAACTGTGGGCGAATGGACAATAATAGTTTGCATAGCATACGATTTATCCCTGGGGTCGCAATGCTGTTATTCCTGGCCGGCTGCAGTGGAATCCCGCACCCCGCTATCCAGACTGAGCTGGAGGCTTGCCCCCAGCAAACTGCTGTAGCGATAGCTGCTGAACAAAACCAACTTAGCTTTTTGACCGCTAGTCATACATTGGTTTGTGCAATAAATACGCTACAAAAGTCTCATGATTTAGCTATTCAGCGCACAGCACTTGGCAGTCGCTTATGTCTAACTCTGGCAGAGCGTGAACCTAACCAGGATAAGCGGGAAAAATTCGCTGCAGAAGGCGTGAAATTTGCCGAAATCGCGTTGGAGCAAGGCGGGCAGGGCGATGGTGCGGTGCATTACTATCTGGCGGCCAACCTTGGTTTGAAGGTACGTGATCATATTGTACTGGCTATGGGCAGTCTTGACCGCCTGGAAAATGAGATGAAGCAGGCAGTAGCCTTGAGTCCGGATATTGATGATGGCGGCCCGCTACGCCTTTTAGGCGCGCTGTATCTGAAAGCACCGGCTTGGCCCAAAGGTATCGGTGATCTTGACAAGGCGCTGGAGTTGCTTAAACAGGCTGTCGATCAGTATCCTAACCACCCACTTAACCACCTGTTTTATGCTCAGGCCCTTTGGGAAGAAGGCGATCAGACTAGTCTAAGTCAGGCAAAAGCCGAATTTGTCCTAGGTGAAAAGTTGTTGGCAGAGGGTGATTGGGGTTATAACAAACAGCCCTGGGGCACAGAATTCAACGAGTTTGCGCAGGAGCATGCAGAGATTGCTTCGCCCATTAAGTAAAGATAGTTATTATTCACGGTACCTATCGATTCAGCTGATCTGATCTTATGCCTTCAGTTCTATGGCATGAGTGAAAACTTCTCTAAAGAGAACAGACAGTGCACAAAGGCTAAATCCCTTTAAGTAATTCAATACCATGGAAAAATCAATCTCAAAAGTGCCTATAGACACAGCTGATAACAATATAGAGAAAAATGCCTTGGCGCATTTTTCTGCCGGCCGTTATAAAGATGCTGCCGAATTGTATAAGTACTTGTTGAAACGCGAGGACAATTCTTTTCATCGGCAGCAGTTGGCGCAATGTTATTTACAAAGAGCATTCGGCATGTCGGCCAAAGGGATGCCGAAAGAGGCCGGCGTGTTATGGGAAAATTACGCAGAGTGGGCCGAGCCCCCACTGATCGCTCTGGATGCTTATATCCTTTGGCAATTATCGGCTAAAAACACGCAAAAAGCTTATGCCGGACTGGCGCAATTGACGGCAAAACAATTGGATGAAGAGTATCCAGAGCTAGCCGTTACTTTGGGCTTTTTGCTGATCTGCGGGGCTACTGAGCTTGCTGCGCATATACCAGCAGATTCGGCTTTGTTGGTACATTGGGCAGTAGTGCAGGAAGCGCTGTTGGTTTATCAAAAAAATCAAAACAACGATTGCGAGCTGGCCTTGCAAAAATTGCCGTTTCGTTCGGCGTTTCGTGATTTTAGAAGCTTGCTGAAAGCGCAGTTGATCAGCAGTAGTTCAGTCGAACAAGCGCAAGCAATATTAGGTAAAATCCCAGTAAGTTCACCTTATCGATGCTTGGCGGATGCAGTGCTGGCGACTATGCAGCAAGGTGCAGATTTTGTGCATACTGTGCTCAGCCTCGATAGCGGTTTACGACGCAATGTAGAACGTGCAAAAGGGTTGAGTAAATCGCAGATTGAGTTTTTGCAGGCTCTACAAAAACTACAAGATCAACCGAGTGCTAAAGCCCAATTTTTGTGTGTGCTAAAGCATAAATCAATGTTTGGCAATGATGCGGCCCAAGCCTATTGTCTGGGCATACTGGTCGATTATCCAGCCGGACTCAAGGATTATCTAAAACAGTTTGCTGCAAAAGGCAGTATCGAAGAGCACAGGATTCAAGCCCTGTTGTACGAACAAGCCGAGAACATTTACGAAGCAGGCTTTTGCTGGTGGCGTTGTATCGATTTATTGGAACTACAGCGGCCGGAAAACGATAAAAAAATCGCTCTGATTTTAAGGCGCATGGCAGCCAGAGTATCGTTGGAAGAATCAATTGAATTAATCATCGATAGTTTGAATTACGACAGCGACGATAGAGACAGCTATCTAAAAATATTGAATTATTACCAGCAAACTCAAGCCAACCCTAGCGAATATCAAGCCTGGTTGGAAACAAGTTTGCAAAATTTTCCGGCTGATATTGATTTTCTGGCACGTGCAGCCAAATCGGCCACTGACAAAAAAGCCTTTAAAAAAGCCACTGGCTATGCAGCCAAATTATTGAAAATAGACCCCGTCAACTCTTTGGCCAAGCAGTTGTTATTTGCTAGTCATATGTCGCATGCACGGCGGTTGATCAAAACCGAAAAATTTCATTTGGTGGCTAAAGAAATTCAAGCAGCCGAACAATTAATGCTGGAGAAAACCCTACGTTACCAAGCCGAATTATTACGGGGCTTTTATATCTGGGTGGCGGAAGATAAACTGCTGGGGATGCAGCAGATTGTTGCTGCAGTAGAAAAACTCAACCAAGATCCGGTTAATGCCCAGTTTCAGATCAGCATGGAAACGGCTTTATTGGAGCTGCCGTCAGCCTCTTTTATGCGTGCCTTGCCAGCCAGCAAAGAACATCTGTTGTCTCCTGCACAATTGACGCGCTTGATGACGCTGATCAAGCAGTATGCCGAACAAGTCCCGGATAGTGCGCTGATATGCCAAGCCCTGGATAAAATCAAGCTGCCCATTAAAAAATCGATTCAGCAACAGGATTTTAGCGAAGACTTGCTGTTAGCCTGGTGTCAGTTAATGGCGGATAGTCGGAATTTTGAATTATTAAGGCATTGTGCAAAACCCGCCCAAGCTAAATGGCAAAAGCCAATTTGGATGTACTTCCGTGTCTTTGCCGAAAGTAATGGTGATGCCAATAACCTGAATATGACCTCCGTATTTAATTTGCAATTTGCCCAGAATTCAGCCCTACAGGATGCCGATCAAAAAACGGCATTTTTAATTGGCCGATTCCTTGAGAGCACCCTAGATCATCAAAATCCATTTAATGAAGATTTTCTAGGCGAAGATTTCCCGCTGGACGAATTCTCATACGATGTCTTCGATGAATTATTTGCCCATGTGCCTGAAAAACAGATGCATAAAATTGGTTTGAAAGTTCAAGATATCCTGATGGATACCGACCCCGATAAGTTCATCAATGATATGGTTCGTCAATACAGCAAAAAAATCGAGTCTAAAAGACTGCTGGCACTGTTCAATAATCCGGTATTTATGTCAGCGGTGGCCTGTGTCAAGGCGGCGGAATTACTGAAAATTGATATAAGTATCAGTGTTGAAGATATTGTCTATCGTTTTGAAAACGATACCCCGCAGACATCATTGCCATTCTTTTAATGGGCTTATCCCTATGACATCACCCTATCAAACACTTGGTGTAAGCGAGCAGGCCACCGATGCCGACATTAAGCAGGCTTATCTGCAACGGGTTAAAGAAAGCCCGCCCGATCGAGATCAGCAACGCTTTCAGCTGATTCAACAAGCTTTTGAAACCATCAAAGACCAAGACAGTCGTCTGCGCTATGGCTTATTTCAATTGCCGGAAGCCGATTTTGATGTTTTGTTGGATCAGGCCTTCAGGCAAACCAGCGCATTTAAGCCCTTGTCTGCGGACCAGTTCTGTCAGCTTTTAAAGGCAGTGCCTGTTGAAAAAGTATTGGAAAGCATCTTAGCAAGCAAGTCATCATGAACACCGAAACCTCAAAAAACGAACTACTCTCATCTTTAGAACAGTATTTACAGCAAACAGATTTTGCGCATTTATCGGCGCTTGAGCAACCGGATCTGACGGTCTTATTTACTGACTTGGCCGGCTTAAAAAGCGAAGTCAAAGCCGAATCGCGGCAGTTCAAATCCACGCTGGACAGCTTGAATGAAGCGATGGAAATGCTCAAAATCGATAATCAAGCTCTGCATGAGCAATTGACCGCGGCCGGTGATCGTCTGCAACAACAGCGGCGGGAACTGGAGCGCACGGTGTTGCTGGATATCGTTGATATTTACGACCGTTTGAGCGAAGGTTATCAGATGATGCAAAACTATAAGCCGGTGAATGCCTTGTTCAGTCATTCGAAAAAACAGGATGTTCGTTTCATTGAGGGATTTGGCAAAGGGCAGGAGATTACTCTAAAACGTCTTGAGCAATTATTACAGCGCCGGCGGGTTTATCCTATCGATTGTGTTGGCAAACCCTTCGATACCCGTACCATGACGACACTGGATATAGGTCAAAACTCCAAGCTGGAAAACGGCATCGTGCTGGAAGAATTGCGCAAAGGTTTTCTATTCGAAGATCAAGTACTGCGTTTGGCCGAAGTCAAAGTCAACAAACTCTAAAATTAAACAAACATTTTATGAACGAAATTATTATCGGTATCGACCTGGGCACCACTAACTCGGAAGTGGCGATTGTAGAGAACGGCAAAGTGCATGTCATTACAGACGCTGGCAATAAATTATTGCCTTCCTTTGTTGGTATCGATGATAACGGCAAAATTCTGGTCGGCGAAACTGCACGTAACCAATATTTGATTTATCCCGAACGCACCATCAAATCCATTAAGCGCTTAATGGGCCAGGATACTCAGGTGCTAATGGCTGACAAGCATTACACGCCACAGGAAGTTTCGGCCATTATTCTCAAACGGTTGAAGGCGATAGCAGAGAATTATGTCGGCCGGTCGATTAGCAAAGCTGTGATTACCGTACCGGCGTATTTTTCCGATGCCCAGCGCCAAGCTACACACGAAGCCGGTCAAATTGCCGGACTTGAAGTCGTGCGCATGATTAACGAGCCGACCGCTGCGGCTTTGGTGTACGGCAGCGGCCAGCACGAATCCAAACGCATGCTGGTGTACGATTTGGGTGGTGGTACCTTCGACGTGTCGGTGGTCAATGTGCAGGCCGGGGTGGTGGAAGTGTTGTCCAGTCATGGCGACAATCATTTGGGTGGCGACGATTTCGACCAACAAATCATCAATCATATCCAAGCGCATATCCAAGCACAGCATGGCATTGATGTTGCCGAACATAGCAAAGCGATGGCCCGCATCACCCGGGCAGCGGAAAATGCCAAGCTGGTGTTGTCCGACGCGCCTTTCGCACAAATCGAAGAAGAATATCTATTGGAGCAGGACGGCGCCCCCATCCATCTTACGCTGGAATTATCCCGTTTGCTGTATGAGGACATGATCGAAGACTATATCAATGCCACCATGGATGCCGTGCACATTGCCCTCAAAGGTGCCAAACTCATCGCGTCCGATATCGATGAAATCATCCTGGTCGGCGGTTCCACCCGCACACCATGCGTGCGGGAAAGGCTGTTCGATGAATTTGGTTTCGAGCCGCACAGTGAAGTCGATCCCGATTTATGTGTCGCCATGGGTGCCGCTACGCAAGCGGCCATGATCAACGGCCAGAATGTTGATACGGTATTAGTCGATGTCACACCTTATACCTATGGTACCAGCGCAATGGGCTATCTGGATGGTGCACCTTACCCATTCCAGTTTATTCCGATTATTCATAAAAACAGCGTATTGCCGACCCGAAAATCTGAGGCCTTTATGACTTTTCAGGATGGGCAAAGAGTAGTAGACGTGACGGTTTACCAAGGCGAGGACCCGGATGCGCTGAACAATATCGAAATCGGCAAGTTTATAGTTGAAGATTTGCAGGACGTACCTGCCGGTAACATTATTACTCTGACACTGGATCTGGATTTGAACGGCATGTTGCATGTGTCGGCCCGCGAAAAAGCCACCGGATTGGAGAAATCAATCACCATCAACAACGTGATTTCCGGTTTTCAAGAAGAGGAATTGGCAGATGCCAAACAGCGTATTAATGGCTTGTTTGACCAACAGAGTAGCGATGAAAACGACGCCAAGCCGGAAAGCGCCACCGTTGCCCAGGCCAGGAAGCTGATCAAAAAAGCTGAATCACTGTTCGACACTGCCTCCGCAGAAGACAAAGAAGACATGGTCGATTTAATTGAAACCATTACCGACTTTTTAGATTCCAGCGATGAAAACGCTTTGCAGGATTTGGTTAGCCGCTTGAATGACATCATTTATTATCTCGAGTCCTGATGCAGCGTTGCCCGTGTTGCCATGCGCGACTTAAGTCGGAACCGATTTGTCCGCGTTGCGGGGCAGAGTTAAGTCGTGTCTTATGCTGTGAGCAGCTGGCTCAAGTCTGGTTGAGCTTGGCGCTACAAACTCTGAGTGCCGGCCAAGCCGAGATTGCTGTTGCCGCAGTCAAACGCTCTTTGAGCTATCAGCAAACTCAAGCAGCGCGGCTGTTTCGGGATTTTTTGATTCATCAGCAATATCAAGTGCTCTATGGAAAAATTGAGCAAAAACAATGGTCAGATGCCCGGCAAACTGTTGCTTGCTTGCGAAGCTTGCTGGCTGACAATGAATCATTGCAGCGTTTTCTTGGCTTGATTGAACATTTGGCGCTTAACCGTGATGAGCAGTAAAAATAAGTCCTTAGGAATATGCATGGAATATATATGCAAGAATCCTGTGTAGGTGCGGATTTATCCGCACAATGCGAATAAATTCGCACCCACAGCCAACGAACTT
>NZ_LUUI01000078.1 GCF_001644015.1 Methylomonas lenta | reverse complement strand
AAACAAGTTCGCCGGCTGTGGGTGCGAATTTATTCGCACTGTGCGGATAAATCCGCACCTACACAGGGTTCTTGCCATGCATATTCCTAACTCACTTCCTTTATTATGAGTCTTGGTTTAGCTTGATCCACCGCAAACGATTAGCATTACTGACCACAGTCACCGACGACATAGCCATAGCTGCTCCGGCAATCATAGGATTCAACAACACGCCGAATAACGGATACAGCAAACCGGCCGCCACCGGAATGCCAATGGTGTTGTAAAAAAATGCGCCTAACAAATTTTGTTTGATATTGGTGACTGTCAATTTGGACAACGCCATCGCTTCCGGCACTTTCAGCAGAGAACCCTGCAATAGCACCACGTCCGCACTCTCAATAGCCACATCGGTACCGGTACCGATAGCAAAACCGACATCGGCTTGAGCCAAGGCTGGCGCATCATTGATACCGTCACCGACCATACCGACGATTTCACCCTGAGCCTGCAATTCTTTCACAACCATCGCCTTGTCCTGAGGCAACACCTGAGCCCGGACCTCATCAATACCAGCCTGCGCTGCAATGGCTTTTGCCGTGATTTCATTATCACCGGTCACCATCAACACCCGCACACCACGCTGTTTCAATTGCTGTACAGCCTTGGCTGAATCCACTTTAATCGGATCAGCGACCGCCACAATACCCACCAGAGTTTGATCAACTGCCAGTAGCATGGGCGTTTGCCCCAGTGCCGCCAATTCGGTCATAGTATCGTTGTGAGCATCGATGGCAATCTGATGCTCCGCCATCAGAGCAGCATTGCCAAGCAACCACTGCTGATCGGCAATTCGCCCAGTGATACCGTGCCCGGCCACAGCATGAAACTTCCTGACTTTATCTAGCTTTAATTGCTTTTCTGCTGCTGCGGCCAGTATTGCAGCCGCCAAAGGGTGCTCGGAACCGGATTCCAAGCTGGCTGCACGTTGCAACACCTGTTCTTCCGTATAGCCTGTAAATGCGGCAATATGCGCTAAGGTCGGCTTACCAACTGTCACCGTGCCGGTTTTATCTAAAATCAGACAAGTTAATTTTCCAGCAGTTTGCAAGGCTTCGCCTTTACGGATCAGTACGCCCATTTGCGCCGCCCGTCCCACTGAAACCATCACTGAAATCGGTGTTGCAAGCCCCAATGCACAAGGACAGGCAATCACCAGCACCGTCATCGAAGTGACAAAAGCATAACCTAACGATGGATCGGGACCAAAAATAAGCCAGACAAAGAACGTGAATAGCGAGATAGCGACCACCACCGGCACAAAAATGGCTGAGATTTTGTCGGCCAATTTAGCCAATTCAGGCTTGCTGCTTTGCGCTTGGCGTACACTATAAATAATCTGCGCCAATGCCGTGTCACGACCAATCCGGGTAGCCCTAAACAAAAAACTGCCACTTTGATTAATGGTGCCGGCAGCTACCGGTGAATCTACCACTTTCTCTACAGGTAGTGACTCACCCGTTAACATGGATTCATCGACATTGGAATGACCTTCCTGCAACACACCATCGACGGCGATTTTTTCTCCGGGCCTGACGCGTAGAATTTCACCCAACCCCACGTCTTCGATAGGAATATCAATTTCCTGACCCTCTCGCACTACTCGTGCTGTTCTGGGTTGCAATCCAATCAAAGCCCGTATGGCCGCAGATGTTTTACCGCGAGCCCGGGTTTCCAGCGCACTGCCTAAATTGATAAAAGCCAAGATGATGGCTGAAGCTTCAAAATACGCATGACTGGACAAGCTGGGTAATTGCTCAGAGTAATCGATAACGATGGACGAATATAGCCAAGCCGAACCGGTACCCAAGGCAATCAGTGTATCCATATTGGCTTGTTTGACACGCAGCAATTTGTAGGCCGAGGTAAAAAAATGTCCGCCGGAATAAAACATCACCACCAACGTCACCACGGCCACTTTGGTCCAAAACCCTGTACCTTCGGCGGTACCCATTAACGGAAACCAATCCATATGAGCGCCCACCATTAAGGGCAGACCCAAAGCACCGGCAACCGCAGCCTTGCGCATCAAATCGGTATATCGCGCTTCCTCCTGCCGTTCTTCATCACCCGGATCTTCCAAGCCTTCCATCACAGCTGCATCGTATCCAGCTTGTTTCAAGGCCGTCTTTAACTGCTCGGGTTCGGCAGCACCTATAACCACAGCGGAATGGTCGGCAAAATTGACGTTCACGCTACTCACGCCGCTAACGCTCTGTAATGCAGTTTCCACTGCAGCAATACAGCCGGCACACCGCATACCCAAAATGGATAAACGAATTTCCTGCTCCTGACTAACGACTTGTTCGGTATTCATAACAATCTGCTCGGATGGTTTTTGTTTAACAACAATGGATATGCCATAAATCTTGGTAATTACCAACAATAAATGACCCAAATGATGCTGGATTACTGTTCAGCGAAAAAACTCTAAAAAGAGCTCGGCTAGTGATTACGCCATCTTTTGCAAGCCACCGTAGTTGAACAATAAACCCATCAAGTTAGGTCTATTTATCACAGGAAATCACCCTTAGGCACATTATTCAACAGTAAAGCCGGCATCAGTAATAGCATCTTCCAGAACGTCCAGGTCTGTTTTAGTCGGCTCAAATTCGACATCAACCGTTTTATTCTCAAATGATGCATTTACAGATATAACTCCCTCTATTGCAGTTAACGCAGTGGTAACCGTTTTTTCACAACCGCCGCATTTCATTCCTGTGACTGATATTGATACTGATTCGGACATGCTATTTCTCCTAAGTCTAAAAAGTTAAAATATTGGACAACCTATACCGGATACAGGTTCGACTAACTTTTGCCGTTCATGGTATAAGGCTTACATAATTGCATCATAGTTCAACACCTCTTATTTCGTAAACCCAATGACAGACTTCCTGATTGGTCGCCAGCAAATTCTTGATCAAAATTTAAACACTTTTGCCTATGAAATCCTGTTTCGTGGCAAAGATTTTGATTTATCTATCAAAGAGGGCGCAACCTCGGCCACCAACCAGGTCATTACCGATAGTATTTTGGAAATTGGCTTAAATGATTTAGTGGGGCCACATTTAGCCTTTATCAATTTCACCACACAAAATATTCTGGATAAAACACCGCTAAACCTGCCTAAAGACCGCATCGTGATTGAAGTCTTGGAAAATGTCGTGGTTGATTCACAAATCGTGCAAAATCTGCGTGAATTATCTGCACTAGGCTATACCATCGCCTTAGATGATTTTGAACTCTCACCTCAATGGCTGCCATTACTGGAGTTTGTCGACATCATCAAGTTGGATATTATGGCCAACAGCCTGGACGAAACTCACAAACTGATAGCCCAGCTAAAACCCTATAACCTAAAACTGTTAGCCGAAAAAGTCGAAACCCATGAGGAGTTTCAATTATTACGCGAATGGGGCTGCGAACTGTTTCAAGGATTCTTCTTCAGCAAACCCAAGGTAGTAGAAGGTAAACGTCTCGGTGTCAATCAAGCAAGCGCTTTACAATTACTGGCAATCATTAATAAATCAGATGTGGGATTTCAGCAAATCAATCAGGTCATTTCTCAAGATATGGGCTTAAGCTATAAATTATTACACTATATCAACTCGGCATCATTTGCCTTGGCGAATAAAGTTGAATCCATACAACAAGCGCTGACTTATTTGGGCTTAAAAGAAATCAAACGCTGGGCAAATATTTTGACGTTATCATCCATGTCCACTCAACCCTGCCCGGCACTGCAAAATATTCTATTGCGGGCTAAGATGTGTGAATTACTGGCCATCGAAACCCAACAAGATGCCGATACTTTTTTTCTGGTCGGCTTATTATCAGGCATTGATAGTATCCTAGATATGCCGTTGGACAAGGCCTTACAACAACTACCCTTGTCAGACACCATTAGTCAGGCCATCTTGCAAAAATCCGGACTTGCCGGTGCAGCCTTAGAATATTCGCTTAATTACGAACATTGGCAAGTCGACCGAGCTAGATATCAGAATATTCCGCCACAACGTATCGCAGCCATTTACCTTGAATGCCTCCAATGGTGGCGCGATCAAGTCTCACCTCTAATAAAATAACTTTTGAGACGCTATGAAACAAATACTTAGTTTGCTATTTTTAGCTGTTTCATTTTCCAGCTCGGCATGGGCTGACGGATTAAAAATCGTCAACCCCGAGCAATTACTGTAAATGCAACCGCATAAAGCCGCCTTAATCGTGAACATTCGCACTGAAGCAGATTGGCAGGCTTCCGGCATTATTGCCAATCGCTACAAACTGCAATCCGGGCTAAAAGCCGGGAATTCCGTTAACCCAAACTGCCTTACAATCGCTTGCAAATAACACCATGTCATTAATATCCCTCAGCAATCAGACTATCGCGTTGGCAGGTATCGCCCAAGCCTGCTCTTTGGTGCGCCAATTGGCCACTACCGGCAATGCCGATCTGGCAGCCATGACAGCTAGCATAGGCAGTATTTTAAAAATAGATTCTGACAGTGTTAGCGATGTCTTTGGCGGCTTGGCAGGCATACAACACGGCCTGCAAGAACTCGACAAGCAATTGACCAGTCGCGTAGTTGCCAATCCGGAACAAGCCCGTTATGCCGCACAACTGGTGCATCTGCAAAAACAACTGGCTCAAAACGGCAACATGCTGAATCAAATCCAAATTGGCATCACCAAAGCCCAGGGACAAGCTGAACACTTTTCCGTCATGCATGAAAATGTATTGGCAAATTTGGCCGATATTTATCACAACACCATAAGTACACTGCAACCCCGCATCATGGTAAATGGCGACCCTCAACATTTAAGCAACCAAAATACAATCAACAGAATCCGGGCATTATTATTGGCCGGTATCCGCGCCAGCTTATTGTGGCGGCAATGTGGCGGCAGCCGCTGGCATTTGATATTGGCACGCAAAAAACTGCAAGACGAATCCCACCACCTGCTGACGCAAATTTAAACACCCATGCCTGAATTACCCGAAGTCGAAACCAGTCGACGCGGCATTACTCCGCACATTCAAGACAAGGTTTTTAAACACATCATTGTGCGGAAGTCCCAGCTGCGCTGGCCAATACCTGACACTTTAAGCACCGTCTTACCGGGCTTGAAATTGGATCAAGTGGATAGGCGCGGCAAGTATCTACTGCTATCCACAGCCCAAGGTACACTAATTTTGCACTTGGGCATGTCAGGCAATTTGCGCATTACTCAGCCCGATCAGGCCATCCATAAACATGACCATATCGATTTCATTTTTGCCGATGACACTGTGTTGCGATTTAACGATCAACGCCGATTTGGTGCGGTATTGTGGACTGAAAAGCCAATACAAGAACACGCGTTATTGATCAATCTTGGCCCAGAACCCTTGTCAGAAGAATTCGATGCCAATTATCTGCTGGCTCGCTGCCAAAATCGGCGTGCCCCGATCAAAAATCTGATCATGGACAGTCAGGTTGTAGTGGGTGTAGGAAATATTTACGCCAGTGAATCGTTATTTCTAGCTGGAATACATCCAAACCGACAGGCAGGAGATGTTGAATTAGCTACATGCCAACGTCTGGTCGCCGCTATAAAAACAGTTCTGCAATCGGCGATTGATCAAGGCGGCACTACACTACGCGACTTTCTAAATGCCCAAGGCAAGCCAGGCTATTTTCAACAATCCTTGTCGGTTTACGGCCGGAATGGTCAAGCCTGCCTGAAATGTGCCGAACCAATTCAACAACTCAAAATCGGCCAACGTTCCAGCTATTTTTGCGATAGCTGTCAACGCTAATACGATTCACGTCTGTAATCCACTGACCTTTATGTCGATACTGTTTTTCAATTTAAGAGGCGTTCCAAATGATGAAGCGGAGGCCGTGCGCGATCTATTAAACTTGCATGATATCGATTATTTTGAAACCTCAGCCGGCATGTGGGGCATTTCATTACCCGCTATCTGGCTCTATGATCAAGACGATTTACCGGCGGCCCGCCAGCTATTTGACGAGTATCAACAGCAACGGACCATCGAGCAACGCGCGCTGTATCAAGATTTGAAACAACAAGGTTTGCAACCCGGTTTCTGGTTGCATAACTTAAAAAAACCAGTTCGTTTTGTCGGCTTTTGCCTCACGATAGCGCTGGTTATTTATGTTTCAATTCAGTGGGTGCTGGAAATGGGATTTTGAGCCTAGACAAGTGCATTATGCCGCTGCGCGTGATCAAAAGCAGGGCTAATGCATGATCCCGCAGTCATTCATAACAATATGAATATTCAAAAAGACATTGCCGCGCTCTATTGTCGACATACCGATTGCTAGCTAACTGCCTCATCAATTTCTGTATTTGACGGCTACGCTGTCGGGCGACAACAACCTACGTAAACGAATCAACAAATCATCGCTAGGCCGCACCCGCCAGTCGTCACCGAGCTGTATAGCGGCCTTGGCATCACTTGAAGCGTATTCAATTGCAATCGGACATTCACCACATCGAAAAGGCAGCAATATATTTTTTAGCTCGGCAACAAAGGCAGCAGATTTGGGCCATTGCACTGCATCCCAGGTCAACACTATGCCACGCGCGAACATTTCCCTAGCCTCTTCCATGCTGTAAAGCTTTTCTGCTGTCATACGTAAGCTATTGGTATATTCATCCATACTCAATGAACCTTCAGCCACCAACAAAGTATCTTTTGATAATAAATCCCGGTATTTATCATAAATACCGCTAAAGGCTGCCACTTCCAAACGGCCAGTTCTGTCATCCAGAGTGGCAAACCCCATCATCTTGCCTTGCTTGGTTTGGCGCGTGCGCAATTCCACCACCAATCCAGCCACACGGGCTTCCATTTTACCTCTGGCACGACCGGCATCGACTTCCAGACTACCTAATGTGCCATGTGTAATATGCTTGAGTTCAGGCAGATATTCTGCAATCGGATGCCCGGTCAGGAACAAACCCAGTGTTTGTCTTTCGGCCTCCAGCTTTTCTTTTTCCGTCCAGGGTTCAACTAATTTAGCATACGAATTCTCTTCACCCTCGGCCTCTTCATCGTCAAGCCCGAATAAGTCATTTTGTCCAGCCATGACCATCTTGCCATGCTGCTCTGCCACCCTTAAGGCGGTGGTCAGTTCAGCCAGATGAGCAGCACGATTGGGCTCTATGGCATCAAATGCCCCCGCTCTAATCAATGCTTCCAGGACCCGGCGATTAACCTTGCGTAAATCCACCCGTTTACATAAATCATAAAGTCCCAGGTAAGCACCATGGCTGTCGCGCTGTTTTATTAAATCCTCAATCGCGTTTTCGCCGACACCTTTTATGGCGCCTATACCATAAACAATCTTATTTTTGTCATTAGCGGTAAAGTGATAGTTGGATATATTGATATCAGGTGGACAAATCTCCAACTTCATTTCCCGGCATTCGTCGATCAGCACCACGACTTTATCGGTGTTATCCATATCAGACGACATCACTGCCGCCATAAACGCCGCCGGATAATGGGCTTTTAACCAGGCTGTTTGATAAGCCACCAAAGCATAGGCTGCCGAGTGCGATTTATTAAAACCGTAGCCAGCAAACTTTTCCATCAAATCGAAAACATAGGTGGCGATCTTTTCATCCACCTGATTGGCAACCGCGCCGGTGGTGAATTTCTCCCGCTCTTTCGCCATTTCCTCAGGCTTTTTCTTACCCATTGCTCGCCGGAGCATGTCGGCGCCACCCAGCGTATACATCGCCAGTTCGCGGGCGATTTGCATTACCTGCTCTTGATACAAAATGACGCCATTAGTCGGTTTAAGTATCGGCTCTAACAGGGGGTGCGCGTATTCGGCTTGTGCGCCATGTTTGACGTTGATGTAATCATCAACCATGCCGGATTCCAGCGGACCAGGCCGAAACAGTGCTACCAAGGCAATGATGTCATCGAAGCAGTCAGGCTTCAGTTTTTTAATCAACTCCTTCATGCCGCGCGATTCGAGCTGAAAAACCGCAGTGGTTCTGGCATTTTTCAGCAACTCGTAACTATCGGCATCATCACGCGGAATCTGGCTGATGTCGACAGGCTCTTCACCTCGCTGTGCCCGCTGACGGTTGATGGTTTGCAAGGCCCAATCAATGATGGTCAGTGTGCGCAAGCCCAAAAAATCGAATTTAACCAAACCTACCGCTTCGACGTCATCTTTATCAAACTGGGTGACCAGATTGCCGCCGCCTTGTTCGCAATACAATGGCGCAAAATCGGTCAGCTTACTGGGTGAAATCACCACGCCACCCGCATGTTTACCGGCGTTACGGGAAATACCTTCCAACGAGCGCGCCATGTCGATCAGGTTTTTGACTTCTTCTTCCTCGTCATACAGCGCTTTAAGTTCAGCACTTTCTTTTAAGGCTTTCTCCAGCGTCATGCCGATTTCAAATGGAATCAGCTTGGCTAGTCGATCAACAAATCCATAAGCAAACCCCATTACACGACCCACGTCACGTATAACCGCTTTAGCCGCCATGGAACCGTAAGTTATGATTTGTGAGACACGGTCGCGACCGTAATGACGGGCCACGTAATCAATCACTTCATCACGACGTTCCATGCAAAAGTCGATATCAAAATCCGGCATCGATACCCGCTCCGGATTCAGAAATCGCTCAAACAGCAAATCAAACTCAATCGGATCCAGGTCAGTAATTTTCAGAGCATAGGCTACCAAAGACCCGGCACCGGAACCCCGTCCAGGCCCGACAGGAATGGCATTATTTTTAGCCCATTGAATAAAGTCGGCTACGATCATGAAATAGCCGGGAAAACCCATTTGGATGATAACGTTTAGCTCAATTTCCAGTCGTTCATCATATATTTTGCGATTCTCGGCGAAACTTTGTTTGCCTATCGGCGGGTATTGCAGCAATCGCTGCTCCAGACCTTGTTGCGAGGCTTGCCTGAAATAATCATCTAGCGACATCCCTTCGGGCACCGGGAAATCAGGCAGAAAGTTTTCACCCAACGTCAATTCGACATTACAACGTGTAGCAATTTCGACCGTATTTTCCAGAGCTTCGGGAATGTCGACAAACAGTTCAGACATTTCTTCTGCAGTGCGCAGATATTGCTGATTTGTATAATCCTTTGGTCTCCGACTGTCATCCAGCACTCTGCCCTGATTGATACAAACTCTTACTTCATGCGCATCAAAATTGTTTTGACTAATGAAGCGAACATCGTTGGTAGCTACAACGGGTAAATCCAATTCTGCAGCCAAATCGACTGCCAGTTTGATATATCGCTCTTCATCGACCTTGCCAACCCGTTGTAACTCCAGGTAAAAACTGTCTTTGAATAAAGCACCCCAAAATTCCGCACATTTCCTGGCTTGATCTATATTTTCAGCTAGCAAGGCTTGTCCAATATCACCGTCCATTGCGCCTGACAAAGCAATTAATCCGTCATGATTTTGCTTTATCCAATCCTTCTGCAGCATAGGAATACCCTGATGCTGGCCTAGCTGATAGCCTTGAGAAATCAGCTCAGTCAAGGTTATATAACCTGGTTTATTACGCGCTAACAGAGTTAATCGATGCGGTGCCGCTGGTTCATCAGGATTAAACACCAACACATCGGCGCCTATTAGTGGCTTGATACCAGCAGCTTGCGCAGCTTTATAAAATTTGACCAAAGAAAACAGATTGTTTTGCTCTGTAATTGCTGCCGCAGGCATACTGTAATCAGCAAGTTTTTTTACTAGCGGCTTAATTCTGACTATACCGTCAACCAGCGAAAATTCAGTATGTATCCTGAGATGGACGAAAATTGGCTTCATAGGGATGTAAGCAAGATCTTTTTGACAGGCGCAAACGTTTGTCGATGTTGAGGGGTTATGCCGAGTTGTTGCAAAGACTGCAGATGCCGCTGCGTGGGATAGCCTTTATGCAGGGTAAATTGATAACCTGGATATAGCCGGTCTAGCGTTTGCATTTCATCATCACGCGCCACCTTGGCCAGAATTGAAGCGGCTGAGATTTCCTGGATTAACAAATCACCCTGCACTATTGCTTCTGCTGGATAATCGATATTGGGCAGACGATTACCATCCACTTTCACAAAGTCCGGCTGATAAGCTAATTGGGATACAGCGCGCTGCATCGCTACGAGGGTCGCTTGCAAAATATTTATACGATCGATTTCACTGGCTTCAGCTCGACCGATAGCCCAGCAAACAGCCGATGATTTAATTTGTTTAGCCAAACTATTACGCTGGTTTTCGCTCAGCTTTTTGGAGTCAGTCAAGCCTGGAACTGGCTTGGCTGGATCGAGTATAACCGCAGCAGCAATGACCGGCCCGACAATACATCCGCGACCTACTTCATCGACACCGGCTATACGATAAGGCTTATCGAAGGATACCGCGCGTGACATTGCGCAGAAAACTGACCATATTGGATAATTCGTTACTCTCGCCCGCCATATCCTCCATCTCTTCAATGGCATCTTCCAAACGCAGGTTGTTCTTGTAAAGAATTTTATAAGCCTTGCGAATTTGCCTAATCACTTCGGATGATTTACCGTGCCGTTCCATACCCACGGAATTAATACCATGAGGACGCGTCGGCCTGCCACCCACCATAACGTAGGGAGGAATATCCTGAGTAATGGCGCTACCCATGGCAGAAAAGCTGAACTCGCCGATCTGAGTGAACTGATGTACCAAGGTGAAACCGCCCAGTATGGCATGGTCACCAACATGAACATGTCCAGCAATCGAAGCGCCATTAGCCATAATGACATGATTGCCAACTTCGCAATCATGCGCAACATGGCAATAGGCCATGAATAAATTATCGTCACCTATCGAGGTAACTGCTTGATCCTGCAGGGTGCCGCGATGCATGGTGCAAAACTCGCGAATGATGTTTCTGTCACCTATTTTTAAATGGGTGATTTCATCGGCGTATTTTTTATCCTGCGGATCTTCACCAATAGAGGCAAATTGATAAATAGTATTATCTTTTCCTATCGATGTCGGACCTTTGATGACCACATGCGGACCAATTTCGGTACCCGAGTCTATCTGTACATCAGCACCAATAATGCTAAATGGCCCAACTTTGACATCATCAGCCAATTCAGCCTTATCATGCACAACAGCCCGTGGATCTATCATTTAATTCACCGACGCCGCACACATGATTTGTGCGCTGGCAGCCAATTTACCCTCTACTTCCGCACGACAATCAAAAGACCAAATATTACGTTTGTGTTTTAGATAGGTAATATCCAACATTAATTGGTCTCCGGGCACAACAGGCTTTTTGAAGCGTGCATTATCGATTCCTGCCAAATAATACGTTACCCCGTTACCCAATGACGTGTCTGTCTGCGAGGTCAGTAAAGCTGTGGCTTGAGCCAAAGCTTCCATAATGAGTACTCCCGGAAAAACCGGCAAATGCGGGAAATGTCCTTGAAAAAAAGGTTCATTAAAAGTGACATTTTTTAAACCCAGCAAATGCACACCCGGTTCACATTCAATGACTTTGTCAATTAACAAAAATGGATAGCGGTGAGGCAGTAGTTCCTGAATTTGCAGTATATCGAGTTGGCCTGTCATAACTATTTGCGAGAGAGGGAGAGATTAGCCGAAGAACCCATAAAGATCACAGGTTCATCGGCAAAACATAGAACGAATTAAGAAAAGATATAACTTGGCAATATTACTGTGTTTCTAACTTTTTTTGCACTTGGCTAGTAACGTCAATATCGTCGTTGGCATAGATCACACCATCTGTCAGCAATAAATCAAAAGACTCTTCTTTAGCCAGGGCTCTAACTGCTTCAACGATGCGTTTTTGCAGATTACCTAACTCTTCATTTCTGCGCATATTGAAGTCTTCGCTAAACTCTTGTTGAGCTCTTGCAGCTTCTCTTTTTTTCTCGATTACGTCTTTTTCCAAACTACGACGCTCTTCCTCGCCCATGACAGCGGAATCTCTGCTTAATCTTTCTTCCATAGTTTTGATTTCTTTTTGTTGAGAAACCAATTGTTTATCACGCGGCGAGAATTCTGTTTCCAAGCGGGATTTGGCTTTTGCCGCCTGCGGTGCTTTTTCCAATACTTTGGCAACGTTCACAAAACCGATTTTCAAATCAGCCTGGCTCGCCCCGGCAATTAACATCAGCATTACAAACAACGAAATTCTATTTTTCATGAGTACAACCATCTCCGGGTTAGATTTTGAAGGATTTTTTAGAACAAAACACGCTTTTGAATTATAAGGCATAAACGACCCGGACCCAATTAAAATCCTGAGCCAAAGTTAAACTGGAAGTTCTGTACATTGTCTGTGTCGGAAGCATTAAATGGTTGCGCCACACTGACCGATATCGCGCCAAAAGGTGAAAGCCACTGACCAGACAAACCCGCCGAATAGCGCATATAATCAAAATTCAGACCATCACTGATACTGCCGGCATCGACGAACGAACCTATCCTAACCGCTTTCACATCACTTAGAAAAGGCACTGGAAAGAATAACTCCGCCGAACCTATTATTTTAGTGGAACCGCCAAAAGGTCTAGGACTGTTGCCGCTACCGGGTTGGGGGGTATCCTGAGGCCCCATGGTATTCTGTCTAAAACCACGAACCGACCCAGGGCCACCTCCATAATAATTCTCGAAGAACGGCAAGCCATTAGTGTCACCATAGCTACCACCATAACCAAACTCACCTACTAACCGAAAGGTAAAATCACTGGCAAGTGGGAAATAATGCTCCTGTTTATAGCCTACTTTGTAGTATTCAAGATCACTTCCCGGCACAGTTATCAAAGCGGACGCTCGCTGCTGCCCACCGCTGCTGGAAAACACCGGTTTATCCAAGGTATCGTGAGTCCAACCAACACCGGTGGAAAAAGTTAAAAAGCTGTCACCATTAGTACTAATAAAGTCAGTAACCTCTACTGGCGAACTATCGGTCGAGGAAAGATTAGTGTTTTTTAGGTCAAAATCGAATCCTAAGCTATCAAACTCATTCAACGGCACGCCAAAATTGAAGCCAGCATTCGCTACATCGGTGTTATAGCGTGAAATATTTGACTGATAGCCATTACGCGAAATGTATCCCATATCATAGCCCATACTGACACCATCCAGAGTATAGTAAGGGTCGCGATACCCAAGATTATAGCGGGTCAAAATCTGGCTATTGTTAAAGGCAAAATTGACTCGCTTACCGGTACCAAAGATATTGTCCTGCGAAACATTGGCATTAAAAATAATACCTTGCACCTGCGAATAACCAATACCTGCCTGCAGGTTACCTGAGGCTTTTTCTTTAACCGAATAATTGACATCAATCTGATCGGCTGTACCCACCACCGGCGGGGTTTCTACACCAACTTCTTCAAAATAACCCAAGCGCTCCAAGCGGGTTTTGGAACGCTCAATTTTACTGCTTGCCGCCCAACTGGATTCCATCTGGCGCATTTCACGGCGAATGACTTCATCGCGGGTTTTGGTATTACCTTTGAAATTTATTCGATGTACATAAACCCGCTTACCTGGATCAACAAAAAACGTCATTACCACGGTTTTGTTCTGTTCATTGATCTCCGGCACCATGTTGACGTTGGCAAAAGTGTAGCCTTCATCACCTAAACGCTCGGATATCGCCTTGGAGGTTTCAGTTGCGTTTTTACGTGAGAATATTTCCCCTGGCCCCACTTTTACCAGCTTCACCAATTCTTCGGGATCAACCACTAGCTCGCCGGTTAGCTTGACTTTTTCCAGCGTGTAAACGTCACCTTCTTTCACATTGATGGTGATATAAATTTCTTTTTTATCGGCCGTAATATCGACCTGGGTGGATTCGATAGAAAAATTGATATAACCGCGATCCAGATAATAAGAGCGTAGCTTTTCCAAATCCGCAGAGAGCTTTTGCTTGGAATATTGATCATCTTTAGAATAAAACGACAGGAAATTTGTGGTGCTTAGCTCGAAATCTTTTTTTATCTCATCGTTGCTAAAAGCTCTACTGCCGACGATGTTGATTTGTTTGATCTTGGCAACCTTGCCTTCGGTTATGTCGATTTGAATACCTACCCGGTTACGCGTCAGTTCACTGACTTCGGTTTTAATCTTCAAACCGTATTTACCATGGCTGAAATATTGCCGGCGTAATTCCTGCTCTACTTTGTCTAGAATTTGTTTGTTGTAGACTTTACCTTCCGCCAAACCGATTTTTTTCAAGGCTTCGGTCAACTCTTCCTGCTTGATATCCTTGTTACCTTCAATAACAATCTTGGCAACTGACGGTCTTTCGACTACATTTACCACCAGCGTGCCACCGCTTCTTTCCAGGGTGATGTCTTTGAAAAAGCCGGTGTTAAACAATGCTCTAATTGCTGGGCCTTGCTTTTCTTCAGAAAAGGTTTCCCCAACGGTAACCGGCAAGTAGTTATACACAGTACCTGCGGAAATCCTTTGCAACCCTCTAACTTGAATGTCTTCAACTACAAAGCTGTCGGCAAGAGCGGCTTTGCCGACCATCGTGCTCAACAACAGTATCTGAAAAAGCGGATTTTTCTTCACTCAATCAACCACAAAAAATAAACAGCGGCGATTGTATCATGGCGATCGAAGTTTCCATCCCATTGAATGGGCGAAACAAGCCCAGCTTTGCACGAAAATTGCATTTTTATATTGTGTTTCATACGTAAGCAAAAACTATAAAAAATGCCCAACAAGAACATTCAGCAAGCAATTGAAATAAATAATAAAAACCATCTCCATGCTCAAAAAAAAGAATTATTAACCAGTGACCGATAAGCTATTCGGGCATATTCCGCTTCTTGCAATCTATAGCCTGCAACGGATGAATGACTCACCCCTCCGGCACCCACAACGGCACTGACGGTTTTATCAGCATCTAATTTGTAAACACCGGCAACTGAAATACCATGCTCGGGGCTTACCAAACTGTAACAAGTATTCAGCCAATTGGGTGATGCAATACTTTTATCATTTAACAAAGCCACCACGGCTAAAGCACAGGCTTTGGCCTCAGAATTTGCCGCAAATGCCGATTTGGGTATCGGTGCAAAATGAGCCGCATCGCCAATAACATGAATAAAGTCGTCAAATAATGATTGACTGGATTCAGGTCTGACCGGGCACCAACCGCTTTCATCGGTCAACTCAGTTTGCACTGCAATATCTGCTGCAAGCTGCGGAGGAATAATATTTAGCACATCCGCCGTAAAACGATCGCCAAAATCACTTATCACCGTTCTGCTAGCTACATCCAGTTGCGTAATCGGATTATCAGCCAAAGAATGCCATTCAATTAGACTATTAGCCGTGCCATAGCCATAATATTTTGCCCAGCCGGCTTCAAACAAAGCCTGTTTCGAAAAACTACGCTTGGGGTCGAGAATAATAATTTTGCCGCGCGGGTTGTGCTGCTTCAACCAATAAGCCATCATACTGGCGCGCTCATAGGGCCCAGGAGGGCAGCGATATGGATCTGGCGGCGCCGCGATCAATATCACACCACCTTTAGGCATGGCATGCATCTGCTGCTGCAGCAATTGAGTCTGTGGCCCTGCTTGCCAAGCATGCGGAAAGATTTCTGCAACTTGCGCATCATATCCGGCAATGCTATCCCAACGAAATGAAATGCCTGGCGACAATATCAAGCGGTCATAACTGATTTGCTGACCGCTTGCCAGGCAAATTCGACGGCGTGCCGATTCGATTACAGCAACCCTATCCGTCAATATGTCGACGGCGTAATTGTCTTTTAAGGCTTGATAACTAACGCTTAATTGCTGCTGCGTAATCAAATCAGCAAACAGCCAATTACTAGCCGGGCAAGTAATGTAATAAGATTTAGGCTCTATGATAGTGACCTTGATGGCGCTATCTAACAAGCGCAGGGTTTTAGCTACTGTCGCCCCGGCAAAACCACCACCGACCACCACCACATGTGCTTTAGTCGCTGTTTGCAGCCATTTTCGGCAACCACTCAATGGTAATACACCGGCAACTGCAGCTTGCAAAAACTGCCTTCTGGATAAGCCCGCCATTATCTATTGCCGACTCAAAAACTCAGCGACTGCAATCAGCTCACTATCGCTATAACCCTTGGCAATCCGCGGCATTAAAGTTGCATTCTTCTTATCGTATTTAAAATCAAGTAGCGCTTGCTGGATTTGCTGTTCAGATAATGACTTTAGCGCAGGAATGACAGTGCCGGAAGCATCTGAAACCAACTGATGACAACTCATGCAGTTCAAAGCTATCGCCTGAGCAGCCACCTCAGCTTGACACGGCAAGACTAGTAACAGCAAAACCTCGGCTAACAACCAAGATTGCACGGCAATTAGGCCTTTTGTTTCTGCCGAAACACTTCGTACAGCAACACACCCGCTGCCACCGATACATTCAAACTTTCCACCTGTCCAGCCATTGGAATTTTCACCAGAAAATCACAATGCTGACGCGTCAAATGTCGCATGCCGCTACCTTCTGCCCCCATGACTAATGCCAAAGACATATCCAGCTTCATGTCATAGATGGTTTGCTCGGCTTCGCCCGCTGCCCCCATGACCCAGATATTTTGCTCTTTCAGCCACCGCAACACGCGCGCCAGATTAGTCACCTGATAAACCGGTACCGTTTCTGCAGCACCACTGGCTACCTTACAAACTGTTGGCGTAATACTGGCAGCATTATCTTTGGTAACGATGATGCCATGCGCACCTACCGCATCGACGGTTCGCAAACAGGCTCCCAGGTTATGTGGATCTTGTACCTGATCCAATACCAAATAAAAAGCCGGTTCATTCAGTGCCTGCACATCCAGTTTCAATTGATCTTCACTATGCATAGCCGGTAACTCGACCGCGACCACTATGCCCTGATGATTTTTGCCGTCAGCCATACGATCGAGCTTTTTACGCTCGGTTTTCTCCGGCTGCACACCCAACGCCAGCAAATCATCAACTACTTGTTTCAAACGCGCATCTTGTCTTTGACCATCGACCCAGGCACGACTAATTTTTTGCGGCGAATAATCCAGCGCAGCCTGCACTGCGTGGATACCAAAAAGTTGGGTAGTACTCATGATTTACGGCGTCTTTTAGATCTTGCTTTGGGCTTGCCATCTGTGGGCACGACGGCAGATTTTTTGCTGCGGTTTTTACTACCAGCGGCTTTATTGGCTGTAGATTTGGCTGGTTTTTTGCTTTTATTGCCGGACTGAATCAATTCAAAATCGATTTTTTTATCATCCAAATTAACCCGCATCACTTTAACCTTTACCAAATCACCCAGTCGATAGCGCACACCAGTCCGTTCACCACACAATTGGTGCCTACCTGCATCAAAGTCAAAGTAATCATTTTGCAGCGAGGCGATATGCACCAAACCTTCGACATAGATAGACTGTAATTCCACAAAAAAACCAAAACCGGTGACAGCAGAAATAATGCCGTCAAATTCCTCACCAATCTTGTCCATCATGTATTCGCACTTCAGCCAACTGACCACATCACGCGTCGCTTCGTCGGCACGACGTTCGTTGGTAGAGCAATGTTCGCCCAATACCACCATATCCGGATGGGTGTAATGAAACTCTGTCGGCTTTTTACCCGCCAGACAATGCCGTATAGCTCTATGCACCAGCAAATCCGGATAACGCCGAATCGGTGAGGTAAAGTGTGCGTAAGCATCCAGTGCCAAACCAAAGTGACCTTTGGTTTCCGGGCTGTAAACGGCTTGAGACATGGAACGCAACAGCAAGGTTTGAATCAGATGCGCGTCTTTGCGTTCTTTCACCGACTCCAGCAAATGCATATAATCCAGCGGCGTAGGCTGAGCCCCACCACCTAAATGCAAACCCAGCTCGCCCAAAAAGGTTTTCAATGCCAACAACTTTTCCGCGCCAGGGCCGTCATGTATGCGCAATAAACGCGGCATTTTCATTCGATTAAGAAACTTTGCTGCCGCCGTATTAGCAGTAATCATAAATTCTTCTATCAATTTATGTGCATCGTTGCGCACCACCGGTACGATTTCGTCTATTTTGCGTTCCGAACCAAACACGATACGGGTTTCCTGAGTATCGAAATCCATCGCCCCCCGGAGTTCGCGCTGATGACGCATGGCTTTATATAAACCATACAAATTCTGTAAATGCGGCATCAAATCGGCATATTTTTGCGCCAGCTTTTGATTGCCTTCTACCAACATTTGTGCGACCTGGGTATAGGTCAAACGCGCATGCGAGCGCATGACTGCTTGGTAAAACCGTGAACGTAGTACGTTGCCCTCTGCATTAATCACCAACTCACAAACCATACACAAACGGTCAACATGCGGGTTTAGTGAACATAAGCCGTTAGACAAAATTTCCGGCAGCATAGGAATGACTTTTTCCGGAAAGTAAACCGATGTACTACGATTTTTGGCTTCTTCATCCAGCGCACTATTGACTTGCACATAGTGAGAAACATCGGCTATCGCCACCAACAGCTTCCAGCCTTTTGCTGTTTTTTGCACGTAAACTGCATCATCAAAATCACGCGCGTCCTCACCATCGATAGTGACCAGGGGTAAATGACGAATATCTTCCCTACCCTGTTTAGCCTGTTCCGGCACCTCCGGTGTCAAGGACTTGATTTCCTCAAGCAAAGCCTTAGGCCATTCATTGGGTAAATCGTAGGAACGAATCGCCATTTCGATTTCCATTCCCGGCGCCATGTGCAATCCCAATACTTCGGTCACGCGCCCAATAGGCTGGCAATGCGCAGTGGGTTGCTGAATGATTTCGGCAACCACGATCTGACCTTTTTTGGCACCGGCAGCGTCTTCTTTAGCTATCAGCACTTCATGAGCGATTTTTTTATTCTCGGGTATCACATAAGCCGCCCGACCTTCTGTGAAAAAACGCCCAACAACCTGATGCGTGTTACGCTCGGTAATCTCTTGCACGGCCCCCTCACGGCGCCCCTTACGATCAAGTCCGGATACTCGGGCAGTCACCCGGTCATTGTGAAACAAAGGTTTCATTTCCCGTGGCGACAAAAACAAATCATCGCTACCATCATCGGGCTTCATAAAACCGAAACCATCCGGATGACCCAGCACGCGCCCTGCAATGGTTTTGTGCCCATCGCCCAGGCTGTATCTTTGCCGGCTATTAAACACCAACTGTCCATCGCGCTCCATGGCACGCAATCGCCTGCGCAAGGCTTCTAAGCCATCTGGACTTTCGAGACCAAATTGTTGAGCGATTTGTTGTCGACGCAGCGGCTTACCGGCTTGTTCGATAAGCTGTATAATCAGCTCGCGACTGGGGATGGGGTTTTCGTATTTCTCCGCTTCACGCAAGGCGAAGGGGTCTTCGAAAGTTTTGAAATCAGTTGCCTGATCGTGGTCTTCTGTCATGTATTTTTAAGGTATAAAACGTACGCCGCAACTGGTACTTGGCTGTAAAACAGCTGCGAAGTTAAATAAAATCATAACCCTTTTTTGTGCTCTGTTGCTGAGCAGGGGTTTCCATGATGCGGCGACATTCAAACTGCCAATATCCCAAACCGATATTTTTACGTCCTATCAGGATAATGGGAAAATTTTCACGCCCCATAGTCATTCGCAACACATCTCCATCTTTTATCATGAAAGATTCGAGGATGATATAACTTCTTTCCTCTTCGCCCTGTTTAACCCCATACAACAGAGCTTTACGTGGTTCAGAGTCAATTGCGGCACCCGGCTCTTGATAAGTCACTGAGAACGATTGCGCCGCAACAATACTGACTTCGAAAATCAGCTTGTTGTCTTGCTTGGGTAGCTGAATTTTACAGACTACACCCAAGCATCGCTGATGTGGCAAGGCATCGGTTTTTCTAAAGCTAACCAGACTACCAATTGACAACACGCCTTCTTTTTCAAAAGTGCAAAACAAAGACCTATCCGAATGCGTTTCTGTTAATACTTCAAGCTCATTTGAGGAAGTATGCCCAGTATCTTGTAATTCATGTGTGGCATCCAGCCCAATAGCAAGATAGCGGCTTAATCTATCGGTAAAAAAAGCCGTGCCTTGCGGCTCCTTGCCTAACCATCGCTGCATTAGGTATTCATATAACTCGGGGGATAATTTTTGATTATCACCTTTACGCGTATCCAATGCACTAAAACGTGCCTCATCCTTGCTGCAGAATTTATCGATCTGTTTGGTAATTTTTTGCAGCTTAATCAAATTTAGATACAACTTCGCAGACTCCGCCCTACTGTCTTTTTCTTCACTAACATCCCCGATAAAACAGGGCGGCAAATCCTCATCCATCAGAATTACGCATTGTGAAACTTGGTCTGCTACAGGCTTATTCTCTATCGAAACTAAATCACTAATTTTTTCTATAAATTGATAAACCAGCTGATATTCTTTTTGCATCAAACTAAACGGATAAGCCAAGCTAAGCAACAGAATTTGTTTATAACTATCTTCCACGCCGCTGGACTTGCTGAACATACCCGTCTGATCGCTGACCCGACTATGTTCCTTACCCAACTTGGCTGCCAGTTTATAAAGTGAATGCAGATCAAACCATATCCAATCCGGTACCGGATAGCTCATCATGTAATGAGTGATAATAATGTTGCTGAGACCTTTAATCGTCCGCTGTATGGCCAAAGCAGTATTTTTACCCTGCAACCAACCGATTTCTCGCCGAGTGAGGTCACGAGCCACGCTCCAATAACCAATGGTGAACTGTTTTTCCACCATCACCACCAATGAAAAGATCTTTTTCTCAATCTCACCTTTAGGAAAACCGAATTTAATCAAACGCGAGCGAAGATAATCTTCGATCATTAAAAACTGCGGTCTGAGCAACTCAAGCGCATTCAGACGATTAGCAGTAGTCATTTCCAATGAAATCAGGTCATTGATTAAATCCTGAAACAAGCGCGTTGCCAAACCCGGATTAGCCGTAGGCAACTCCGCCATCCATTGCCGTAACGCCGGTTCGGCGAAAGTTGCAATCAATTGTGGATCATTTTTTTGTTCAGGGATGACCAGATAAAAAGAGTTTTTCACAAACTGTCAAAAAGAGGGATTTAGTAAGCAGGTAACTTTAACCCAGCATACTGATTATCGAGGTGATATTGTTAGCGCTCCCAGCGTAACCCCAATATCCACGCCACGGCCTTTTCCAGACAGAACCAATGAAATTTCCCCCGAAGTCAACACTTGACCATCCACAGACCCGGTTAAGCCTGCATGCCCTTCCAATGCCATATAATTTCCATAGATTTCATTTAAGTTACGTACATCAGAAAATACGCCCGTTCCTTCGATCTCCGATTTACCGAGCGTAAAACCTACGCTTTTGGACGAAAGCCCAACCTTTGCCTTCTGACCATTTCTGCAACTGATATGTCCTACACCATCGTATTGCTTGTAAACAAAAGACCAACCAGTCAATTTATAAGTCATGGTACAGGAGGTCATCTCTTCCACGGCAAATGAACGAGTGCTGAAGCCTAATAGAGAAGTAAGTAGTAAAACCGGCAAGATAGCGATTAATCGGGCTTTCATTTTATCTCCACGTATACCCACTGCAGAGCAGTGGGATTAAAATAAGAATCGCAATTATAGTACAAAGCCTGCTCTATCGGTCACGACGCCACATTCAGTGACAATAAGGCTCGAATAACACCCTGAGGGTCTTTGCTGTTTAACTGGGTTGCCATAATGTAGATCCGACCTCTATCCACGCCTACTTTTTCGGTCAGGTATTTTGCAATCTGATTAGCCCGACTGACAGCAAGATCATTCAGACGCTGCGGGTCTGGTTTCATGATGCCTTCCAGTTCTGTTATGGCCAAACTATAAAAGTCGCCATCCGGATTGGATTTAATGAATGGCCTCCCAAATAACGAGTGATCGATTTTCTGTGGAAACACTTCGGTGTAGAACTTCTCTAGCAAACGCGTATATTCATCGTCCGATAGTTCGATATATTCATAACGAACTTTATCGCCTCTATCACGCATCTCGCCAGATTTCATTTTTTTCAAAATATCTATGACCGCATCAAACCGCATCGCCGGCCAATCCTGGATTTCGTAGGCAATTCCTTTTACTTCCAATACCAATTCGGGCTTGGTTGCCAAGGCTTTTGCAATTTGACCCAACTTGGCTTGCTCTTCGGCACTCAAATCGCTACTGCCAGCAGCAAAAGTAATTTCACTCATATCGGCATCACTATCAAACAATGAGCCAATAGCCTTGAAAGGCGCTGTAGCGGCTTTGGAAATCAAATTGACAAACACATCCGCTACCAACGAACCGACACTGAATTCAGGATCTTCCAGGCTACCGCTGATAGGAAAATTCAGATTGATTTTACCGTCGGCATCCTTTAACAAGGATATACCCAACTCCAAAGGCATAGACACTGCTTTTGGATTTTCAACTTTTTCACCCAATACCAGCTGATCAATAAAAACTTTGTTTTCTGCTAACAATTGACCCTTTTTGATACTGTATTTCAAATCAAGCGACATTTGGCCTTTTTCGATGGTGTAGCCGGCAAAATCAGCCATATAAGGTGTAATTAATGGCAGCGGCATGTTGCTGAAATTCAGCGTAATATCGGAATCGCCTGTTTTAAAATGATAATTACCTGCAATCTTTACCGGTGCCAGATCATAAACTTTGCCTTGCAATCTCAGCTTGGTTGTTGCGTTGGCATTAGAGATAAAACCATCCACTTCGCCATCCAGGGCATTCATTTTGGCAACAAAGGGCAAAATCAAAGAATAATCGGCAAAATCCGATTGGCCTTTTTTCATTTCAATTTTACCGATAGTAATCATGGGCTCTGGAGTCTTTTTAGTCTTTTTAGCCGCTGGTTTGACTGTAGATTTGGATTGAGGCTGGACTACGATAATGTCACTGACATTGTTGGTACCATCTTTTTTAATCATGAACTTGAAATAAGGTTCATAAAAAATCACCTTACCAAGCTTGAAATCCTGCTTCTGTAGATCAAGCACCAACAGCTTCAGCTCCAGGTTACGCCATTTTAAAAAGTCTTCATTTTTAGCCTTATCCCGGGTAATCAAATTTGCAATGTTGACATCACCTTGATATCCAACTTGCAACTCATCAACCACACTGAGTTGTAGATGACCTTGGGAATTTACATCGCCATCAACCAGGTCCAATTTTAGAAAAGGGTCAACATAGGATTGAAAAGTCTTTAACTGAATTTCCTCTAAATTCAGCGCCAAATCAGCAGAAAACGGCGCCAGCACCAGATTTCCATCAAGTTTTAAACTACCTGTTTTATTAAAACGTGTACTAAATTGCACTGGTAAACGCAAGCCATCGACATTTTTGTAATCTTTAACTTTTGCATCGAGTTCACTCAATTGCATGGTGACGGGCTTTTTCTGGGTATTATCGGTGAACTCGATCTGATAATTAGTTAGCACGAGTTCATCCAAGGCAATCTGCCAAGGCTTGCCTGCTTGTTCGGCAGCAGCGGGCGCTTGATCCGCCGCATTGGTGTCGGATGCAAACAAAGTCTGATAATTGACCTGACCATCAGCCTGCAACCAGGCTTTAATTTTGGCATCACCGCTGGACAGAGCAGCCATATTGAGCGTCTGCTTTTGCAAATCAAAATTCACACCTTGCACGGCTAGCATCGGTATATCAATCAACTGTTCTGCTTTTCCATTTTCGCTAAACAGCAGCTGCTTTACATCCACAACACCCTTATTCACCTGCAGCGCCGGCCCCGACTTTTCATCTGAGCTGTAAGAAACATCAGCATGTAGCAACAATTGCCCAACAGACAAATCGGTCATATGACTCGAGTTAGCGTTGTCGCTCAACCTCAGTTTTTTTACATCCACGACAGCCTTATTCAGCCGCAGCGCCATCCCTGACTTATCGTCTGAGCTATAAGAAACATCAGCTTGTATTGACAACTGTTCAACAGACAAATCGGCCAGATGACTCGCTTTTGCTTTGTCGCTGAGCTGCAGCTGCGCCACATCTACGCTAGCTTTATTTACCTGAATGATCAGCCCTGCCTGGTCATTTGAGCTAAACGTATAGTCAGCTTGTAAGGTCAACAGTCCGTTGGCAATTTCTTGCGACATACTGTCCTGCAAGAACATCAGCCAGACTTTGTTTAATTTCAGCTTATCAATTTTGATCTGGCCTTTGGAACTTAAATCTGTCAGATTGATATCGCCTTGCCAGTCCAGTTCACCGCCTGATTCCAGCTTAAAACCTAACCCAAATGTTGGTTTTGCGTCCGGCTTAGTGGTGAATTCGGCAATGGAGAAGTTCACCGGACTCAAAGTCTCCTTAGCATTTTGACCGAGCTGCATGTCGAGCCAGCTTATTTGTCCATCAACCAGGTCAATGTGATGAATCAATATTGGTGGGACGCTGGAATCACTGTCAGTACTGGCTTCCTCTCCAGGCTGGGAAATTTTGTCGACTGCATCGCTAAAGTTAAATCGACCATCCGCATGTCTTTCCATGTCAATGATGGGTTTCTGTAAGACCGCCGAAGTCAAAATCAACGTGCTTTGCTTTATCGATTCGATAACCGCCACATCAATTGCCAACTCAGTAAAGCTCAACAATGGTTTGTCATCTTTTGTTGATAAATTGAAGCCTTGCAAATTCACTGTGAATTCAAAAGGATTGAATTGAGCATCTTGTAACTGCACTGATTGCCCCGTAAGTTCAGTTACTAGTTCAGGCAACTTGTCGCGCGCCAGCTTCGGTAACAGATAAAAACCGGCCGCTGCGTACAAGCCGACTAAAGTCAGCAGGATTGTCAGGGTAATCAGTATTTTCTTCAGCATTATCAACTGACCTTAATGCAGTTTATTTAAAAAATCGGCCTCGATTCGACAGCCTCCCAAGTCGGGATAATCGGTAATATTTTGTTCAAAATCACGAAATGTCGGATTTTGAAAAGCCAGTCGACTTATTTTCCCCTGCGTTAATTCAAACTCCAATGCACCGCCCTTTTCTCGCGGACTCCCCGGTTGGGTCGCAAATAACAAAATACCGATATTTGGTAACGGTTGCGCTTGATTCTGTGCTGGTCGTGCGCAACTATAAGCTTGAACATCCAATCCTATCATTACGTTAGCTAATTGCGCGGCAGTGATGACAACCCCTTCATCAGCGATGGTTGGCATTTGCAGCATATTTTCTAAACCAAAATTACCTAAATGGTTTTGTAGCAATACCGAACCGTTTCCACTTTTTTCATTCAGTAGCAAAGGATACAGTTGCCGCGCCATTTCATCCTTGTCCAAATGATTTAAAGCAGACAGCAGCTGCCGTCCGGCGGATTGCACTGAACTAATAACCTCTTCTTTTTTTTGCCTGTTATTTGTCAGATTATCCCAATCCTGCGGGGTGTTGACAGATAATTGCATACTTTTCATTACAGAATAATCTTCACTAGCCAGGCAGGCGGAAAAGTCTTTACTACGATATTGTTCCAGCACTCGCGGACGAATGGCATCCGCCATGGCTTTTTCCGACGTAATGTTAAAGTTATTCCAATCAGTTGATTTAGATAGGAAATAAAACAACACCGCATTGCGGTCGAATTTATTGAAACCCAAATCCTTCATCACCAACTTCAAACGACGACATTGATTCTGCATATCGTCATAGGGGTTTAAATTGGTTTTTTCAGCTTGACTGGCTTGCTCTATCATTTGCTTTAAAGGTATCTCTCCAGCCGGTGTTTGCATGGGTAATCGCAAGAGCTCTTCCAGCGACAAATCATGCGCATCCGGAACACCTTCGACAGAGGCTTTAAGCAACAAGGACGATTTCAGTTCTGGGTACACCCGCATTTCGCCTAATAATTTGGTTTCTGAAGCCCAGACTTTCATGCCAGCCTCTACCACTTCATAGACAGCGAGACGACTTTGGCTCAGACTGCCGCCACCATTATTCAACACAACGCTAGCTGACAAGTTGTGGGTTTCGGAACTGTATTTTGCCGCAGGCTTGGGTTTATTGACCGCTGGTTGCGCCGCAGTGGCTTCCACCCAACTTCCCGCTAGCTTTCCCATCACGGCAATGCCGGTTCCTACACCAGTCAAAGCCATTAAATTACTGGCAGCATTGATATCACTCACCACTTCCGACAGATTGGACTCGTGGCTATTACTGGTCAAAAAACTATATTCAATCAGGGTATCTTTTGCCGAATCCAGTCTTAACCATGGGGTTAAATAGGCTTTCTTGGTTTCCAGCTTAAAATTGCATTTGCCAGTGGTCGCTTGATACAAAAAGCCACTGGCTTCGCGCTTGAATTTCAGTGGTTCATTATGAATATTAAACAACAGAGCGGCGGACATATCACCGGTTTCATAGGCAGCCCCGACATCGCTACAGCCGCCCTTCAAAGCGTTATCACCTTTAAACTCAAACTCCGAAACGATCTGCACGTAGTAATCATCAGCAGTCACTGTCGTTTGACCTTTTAACGGTGGTAATTCTGAAGTTTCCGTTTTGGGATAATCAACCGCAATTTGGCGACTTGTTGCGCAGCCTGACAATATCCCACTGCCAAGCAAAGCCATAGAAATTAGTAAGGTAGAGCGTATCGACATTAGGTATCCTTAAAGTGTGACGTATGCTTCGCCACAAGCGTTAAGATCATCCAATGCGAAGCATAACGGGAATGATAAATTGAAGCGGGTATTCAAGCTAATATTTTTGCATGAATACCCTAGCTAGCATCCTGTTTAAA
Source organism: Methylomonas lenta (assembly GCF_001644015.1). Classification (GTDB taxonomy): domain Bacteria; phylum Pseudomonadota; class Gammaproteobacteria; order Methylococcales; family Methylomonadaceae; genus Methylomonas; species Methylomonas lenta. Next base: position 9,754 of record NZ_LUUI01000078.1, on the reverse strand, counting down.
GCGATGAATCTGTCGTCGTTGTTTCTTGTTGGGCTTAATTTCGCGTTCGGAAGGATGTTGCAAGGCCTGTTGCTGCTTAAACAGCTCTATTTGTTGCTGTCGCTTGACAGAACTGACTTCATCTTCCTGGTAAAGCAAAGCCGCTTCTTTGGCGGGTCGACGTTGTTTATTTAAATCATTAACAACTATTTCCCAGCGATACTGATTGATGCTGACGGTGATCAGATCGCCAATTTTAATGTCTTTACCCGGTTTACAGCGCTGACCATTAACATGCACTTTACCGCCATTGACAGCATCAGCCGCCAAGCTGCGGGTTTTAAAAAACCGTGCAGCCCACAGCCATTTATCGATACGAATTTCGTTGAGTTCAGCCAAGCGGCAAACCACTCTCCGCCCAGACTTTAAAACCACCGGCCATGCTAACAGCCTGCGCATAACCAAGTTGATTCAATGCATGCGTAGCCAGGGCTGATCGACCGCCGGTTTGGCAATAAACTAAAATAGCTGTTTGCTGTTTGCCCTGAAAATCCGGGTGGCTATCAATTTTAAACTCTAGCACACCGCGCGGGATATTAACTGCTCCTGGCAAATGTGCAGCCGCAAATTCGGCAGGCTCTCTTACATCAAGAATCAAACTGCTTCCCAACTGGCTTTGCGCAGTTGCGGCATCAATTTCCTTAATCTGTTGCTTAGCCGCTGCAACCATGTCCAATGCTGTTAATGCCATATAAACTCCGTTTGCTTTGTTTTTAAGTGAATTTGAATCAATCAAACTTCCATATGTTTTTTTAATTCCTTAGGGATGGAAAATACCACCTTTTCTTCAATACCTTTATTTTCCCTGACTGATGTGGCTTCACCGCCCCAATTTTTTAATTGATTGATTACTTCTTGCACCAATACTTCCGGTGCGGAAGCGCCAGCAGTCACACCTACCACATTAATACCGTCCAGCCATTCTTGTTTCAGATCCTGATAGGTATCAATCAAATGCGCTGACTTGCCAAGCTGTTCAGCGATTTCACGCAAACGATTCGAGTTGGAGCTATTGGGCGAGCCCACCACTAAGATCAAGTCGGAAATTTCGGCTAAATCATGCACTGCATCCTGACGATTTTGCGTGGCATAACAAATGTCGTCTTTTTTCTGCTCTTTGATTGAAGAAAACCGTTCGCGCAAAGCATCGACCATGACTTTGGTATCAGTCATCGATAAGGTGGTCTGCGTCACATAAGCCAGATTATCCGGATTATTGACTTTAAGATTTTTAACGTCATCCGGCGTTTCTACCAGATAAATATTGCCATGCTCAGTGCATTTATCATATTGCCCCATAGTACCTTCGACTTCGGGGTGACCCGCATGACCGATCAAGATGACCTCTCTATCCTGTTTAGCGTGCTTGGCCACCTGCATATGAACTTTGGTGACCAAAGGGCAAGTGGCATCGAATACTGTCAGTTTTCGTTCTTCGGCTTCTTTTTGCACTTGCTTAGATACGCCATGAGCACTGAAGATCAAGTAGGAGCCGACCGGCACATCACTCAAGTCTTCAATAAAAATCGCACCTTTTTCCTTCAGCCCATCTACCACTGTGCGGTTATGCACCACTTCATGGCGCACATAAATGGGCGCACCAAAGGTATCGATGGCTTGATCGACAATTTCAATAGCCCGGTCAACACCGGCACAGAATCCACGTGGGTTTGCGAGTACGATTTGCATATTCTTGAGTATTTTACTTGGTTAAGACAATTGGATTTTAATCCAATTTTGTCTCCGTGACGACAATTCCGTCACTATCGGCATATAAATAGTGTTCTTTTTTGAAATTAACACCGGCAAAGGTGATCATCACATCACGATGACCCTGTCCATGTTTGCGGCTGCGTAATGGATGGGTATTTAATGCCATCACGCCGATGGGTAATTGTTTGATCTGCTCAGAACCGCGGATACAGCCATAAACGATAATGCCTTGCCAGCCATTTTCTGTTGCCAGTCCAGCAAGCGTATCTCCCAACAAAGCACAACGTTTAGAGCCGCCACCATCAATCACCAGTACGCGATCTTTGCCTGGCTCTTCCAAAGCGGTACGTACCGAAGAATTATCTTCAAACACTTTTAGCGTAGTCAAATAGCCGCAAAACTGACGTTTACCTCCAAAATGTAGCAACATGGGTTCAGCAACCTGAAAGTTATCCTGATCGGAAAATCGATCACAAAAATCGGCTGTATTAAATGACATTTAAACACCTCCAAGGCAGATTAAATATTGAGTATCGATTGCTCACGAAAATTCAAAGGCTATGCGTTCGAGCAGACATTTTCCTGTCAACATAACACATTAACTTCACGCCCTATGCTAAAGCCATAATTTGCGCCGCAATTTTTTGCAGAGGTAGCACATACTGTGCAGCACCTAATTTGTAGGCTTCTCCAGGCATACCCCACACAATACTGGAGTCTTCATCCTGCACGATATTAACCGCACCCGCATCACGCATTTTCAACATGGCCTGGGCACCATCCACGCCCATACCTGTCAACATAACGCCAATAGCGTTTTTACCAACATTTTCAGCTACTGATTGAAATAAAACCTCCACTGATGGCTTGTGGCGATTTACAAGCGGACCGTTATCCAGACCACAAACGTAAGCAAAGCCATCACGGACTACCCGCATATGTTTATCGCCGGGCGCTATGTAAATATGACCCGGTAAAATCAATTGTCCATCAATGGCAACACAAGCACGCATTTTTCCAGCTTCGTCGACATGTTTGGCAAACGAAGCGCTAAACGCTACCGGCAAATGTTGAGCCACCAAAATAGCAGGCGCATTGGCCGGCAAATGTTTTACCAGTTGTTTCAGGGCCTCAGTCCCACCCGTAGACGAACCTAAAGCGACAATTTTATGCGTGGCTTTGAAATTAGTTTGCGTACCGGTCATGACAGGTGTTTGCGTGGGTTTGCTGACTTCCAATGCTTGTACTTTAACTTTGGCCGCCATACGTACTTTATTAATAATCTCATCAGCATAGTCACTTAGCACACAAGGTTCATCCGCTTTAGGTTTGCCGACAAAATCCACTGCACCTAATGCCAGCGCCTGCAGAGTCACTTCTACACCTTGATGCGTTAATGATGAAACCATAACCACCGGCATAGGCCGCAGTCGCATCAGGTTGCGTAAAAAGGTTACACCATCCATACGCGGCATTTCCACATCCAGTGTCAGCACATCTGGATTAAGTATTTTAATTTTGTCCCTAGCAATCAGTGGATCGCTGGCAGTGCCGACAACTTCGATATCTTCGACTTGACTAAACATCTGCGTCAGCATTTGTCGTATCAAAGCAGAGTCATCTATTATCAGCAGTTTTATCATGTCCATGTATCCCGAAAAAATCCTTAAAACAGCTCAATTTTGCTTTCTACTGGCATATCTTTAATTTGCAAACTATATTGTTTTTCCCGTAATAAAAGGGTCTCGTTATGCAAATCTCTGATTTTTTTCATTCGCACACGCCCGGTTTGTGGAAAGAAATTAACTTTGCGCGGGTAAATATCGCCTAAATCATGTGACACCAATCTCAAGGCTTCAGTATCGATATAATCCAGGGCAAAGCTAACATTTCTAGAACCGATATCACCCAGTGTAGCGATAATTTTACCGCCTCCAAACAACTTCACTTGCAGATTTTTGCGCTTACCACCATGTTGCAAAATGGTATTGATCAAGTGCTCCATAGCATAATTACCATAACGTAAGGCAGTCCCTACAATCGACTCAGCTGTTCCATTCAGACTCGATTTCGATGTTTCCGGTAACATAAAATGATTCATGCCACCAATGCCACAAACTACATCGCAAATACAAGCTGAGACACAAGACCCCAATACTGTGGTGATCATTTCATCACCTGTAGTAACGTAAAAATCTCCCGGCAGTAATTTTGCTGCGACTGTTTGATGTTCCTGATCCCAATAGCGATTGATATGATCAAAACCAGGAAAAGGGGCTTGCCCCACTAACCCTGTTTTAATCATGGGCGGGTTTTTTATAAATGGTGTTGCCTACCAAACTGAAGGGCGACTCCAACAGATGCAGAGATTCAGCATGTCCAATAAACAAATGCCCACCCTCCCGTAATAAACTGGCATAACGATTGACCAATATGCTCTTGGTATCCCTATCAAAATAAATCAACACATTCCGACAAAAAATAAAATCAAACCCGCCTTTCATTGGCCATTCCTGCATCAGATTCAATTGCTTAAACTGAATGATTTGACGTAATTCGGCTTTGGTTCTGACTTTATGGCTATTTGCACCCGTGCCTTTTTGAAACCAGCGATGCAATCGCTGTTCCCCCATGCTACTCGCTTGATCTATTGGATAAATACCCTCTGCCGCCGTCGACAACACATGCGTATCCAGATCTGTTGCCAGAATTTTGATATTCCAGTCTGTCGGCATATTTTCTAATAAAATCATAGCTAACGAGTAAGGTTCTTCGCCAGTAGAACAGCCGGCAGACCAAGCTTTAATCTGTTTTTGCGTCGGATTATTCTGCTTTAAATCTGGCAGCAAGGTTTGTACAAGATAATCAAAGTGATGAGTTTCTCTAAAAAAAGAAGTCAGATTCGTTGTTACCGCATTCATGAATTCGGTAAATTCCAACTCTGGATGCGCCTGTAAAAACTGGCAATACTGATAGACGCGAGAAAACCCCAATATACGCAAACGTTTGGTTAATCTGGAATAGAACATATCAAACTTATCATCCGGCACCATAATTCCAGAGTGCGCATTAGACAGCTTTCTTAAATAATTAAAATCATCCCAGGTGTATTCAAACTCGCGCATGTTATCCGCCACTACCAATTACCTGCAGATCAAATTAAAACAGCCCACAAGTATGCTGCTCAACATTCAGTACTTCGGACAAGCCCAACAATTTTGCTGACTTTATAAAACTTTCTGAAGGAAAATCAATTGAGACTTCTATTTTCTGACTAGCCGCTGTCTGCTTCAATACCACTAATAGTTGTAAAGTAGCCGTATCGATCTGGGTTACCGCTGAGGCATCAATATCGATTTTGTTGCCGCTGGCCAGTGCCATTAATAATTGGGCATGTAACTGGCTAACTATTTGAATATTTTGCACTGAATTTAACACAATAGACTGAGTTTGTGCTGTCGCAGGCTTATTTTCGCCGCCAATCTCAGCCGACGGCTCCGTATTCAAAACCCATCCATCGGAATCTGAATTTTCGGTTTCTACCCAACCGTTTTCCCCGGTTTCAATGTCGGGCTCATCATCTAATTCCACCCATGCATCCGCAGTATTAACCTGCTGCTCAAATGTCTGTTTTTCAACTTCCGTCTCATGCAGCCAAGCCAGTGGATCATATCCAATCATGCTATTTTCATCTTTCTTGGACACTACATAACTCTCCCTGCTAAAAAATCGATAGCCAATAATTCAAAGTCTTTTGCTGAACGCCAACCAGGGCGATATTCAAAAATAGTTTTGCCAAAACTGGGACATTCCGCCAAGGCCGCTGTTTCCCGAATCGGTGTCGCCAAAACCTGCCCCGGAAAATACTTATTCATGGTTTGCAAAACCTGTTTGGAAATCCGCCGCGAGGGAATATAGCGCGACATCACCAACCGTAAACGGTATTTTTTATTCAGCGCCATTTCGTATTTCTTAATGGTGCCCATCAGGTGAGACAAGCCTTGCAGCGCGAGATAATCACTCGTCATGGGGACCAGCAATTCATCGGCTGCAAACAAGGCGTTTGCCACCAGAACACCGGAAGAAGGCGGACAATCGATGAAAATAAAATCCTGATTTTCCAGGTTTTGGGCCAAGGCTTTTTGCAACAAATCACCACGATGCGCACCTGATTCATTGAGCTGTTCCAACGTCTGTAAGCGTGGTCCTGCCACAACCAAATTAAGATTATCCCGCACTGGCAGCATCTGTTGCTGCAAAAGGCTCTGTCCCAACATTACCTCATCAATGCCTGATTGCTGCTTGCCCACCACCCCCAAAGCTACCGCCAAATGACTTTGCGGATCAAAATCGATCACGGTTATTTTGTTGCCCATTCTAGCTAAAGCATGGGTAAGATTGACCGAAGTAGTGGTTTTGCCTACGCCGCCTTTTTGGTTAATAACCGCAATAATCCTGGCTTTCATTTAGCCTCAGAGACATCCGAAAACGTAAGCACGTCCACAAACTCTTCTGGATCGAGCAATTTATCTACATCCAACAACATCACCATATTTTTCTTGCCCACATACAGGCCGCGCATATAGCGGGTATTTATTTTAGGTCCCAGATTGGGACTATCTTTAATATCTTTTAAATTAATCTCTAACACATCCAAAACCGCATCGGCCACAATACCCATCAGGCTAGCCGCTTTTTCGGTCTGAACGGACACCACAATCACCACAGTAACGGGTGTGTATTCTGTTTGCGTTAGGTTAAACCGTTCGCACAAATCTATAATAGGCACAATCGAGCCGCGCAGGTTCAACGCCCCTTTGACATAACCGGGCGTATTAGGGATTTTTCTGACCGTTTCCCACACTCTGATTTCTTGAACTTTTAAAATTTCAATACCATAGGTTTCACCTGCCAATTCAAAAGTCAGAAATTGTTCTAGTGCATGCTCAGACTTTATAAGAGCTGTCATAGCTGTGTTTCCAAAAGATCAGGTAAAAAGCAGGCGTTAAAGCAATTGCCAGGAATAAATTAAAAATCCAGCCACTCCTCATCACTAGACGTACTTTTATAAGTCGCAAGCCCTGCAGCTGGTGAATTTTTGCCTGTTTCTAGTGCAGGCCGATTGCTTTCAATAACAATATTAGATGCCTCATTGCCAAGTTTAAAGAACGACATTAACTCAACCATGTTAGTGGAAAGTTCACTCATGGAGATGCTAGCAGCGGAAGCTTGTTCCGCTAGCGCTGCATTTTGTTGGGTAATTTCATCCATTTGCCCAACGGCCTGATTGACTTGAGCAATACCCGCTGATTGCTCGATACTGGCACCAGCAATGGCTGCAACAATATCACCTACTTTTTTTACGCTCGTGACAATTTCATGCAGCGCTGTGCCGGTTTGATTGACGAACTCACTACCAGCTCGAACTTTTTGTACGCTATTCTGGATAAGTTCTTTACTTTCACGCGCTGCAGTAGCACTACGCTGCGCCAGATTCCTAACTTCGGTTGCCACTACAGAAAATCCACGCCCTTGTTCACCGGCCCGGGCCGCTTCAACTGAAGCATTTAAAGCCAGTAAATTGGTTTGGAAGGCAATTTCATCAATCACACCAATGATATCAGCGATTCTGTTACTGCTTTGGTTGATTTCCTGCATGGCGGCGACTGCCGCAGTCACCACATCACCGCCGTTTTCCGCCAACTCACGAGCATTGCTAGCAACCAAATTAGCTTTCTGGGCATTTTCAGAATTGATTTTCACCGTGTAGGTTAACTGCTCCATGCTGGCTGCGGTTTGCTCTAGATTCGCTGCCTGCTGCTCAGCGCGTTGAGATAAATTGTTGTTACCACTGGCAATTTCTTGTGAGGAATTATTAATAAACCTTGCAGACGCGTTGACTTGGGTAAAAATCTCACTTAACCGATCAATACTGGCATTAACATCCTGTTTGCAAGTTAAATAAACTCCCTGGTAATCACTGGTAATGCGATTGGTCAAATCACCGTCAGAAATACTTTCCATACTACTGCCAATGTCTTTGATCACTCGTTCTATGACATCCGTCAATTCATTAATACCTTCGCTCAACTTAGCAAAAAATCCATATTTATCAGCCAGCGATAATCGCTTATCCAGTTGACCTATTTTGACGCTATTAACGATTTCCTGAATTTCCTGCTCAACTGTCACCTCATTGGTTCTATCCAAACATTCCACCACCACGCCTATACGCTCTCCGTCATCATTCCTAACCGGATTGGCAACCAAATTCATATGCCGACCACCAATGATTAACTCCGATTTGAGCGTACTATTTAAATCTGCCAATAAACTGCGTTGATGCGCCGGATTTCTATGAAATTGATCAATATTGGCGCCCAATAATGAATTCGCAGCAAAATTGGGTAACTGGGTACGAATATCCGCCTCGGCATTTTCAAACATCTCCACCACAGCCTTATTCAAATAAATAATGTTGAGCTCATTATTCGCCACCATCACACAGGATTGCACATTATCCAGCGCTTGTTTGATGCGAGTAGTCTCGGCCGCCACTTGCTTGGCATAAGCCAAATCAGCTTTCAGCTTCACTTGCATGCCATACAAAGCTCTGTTGAAATCTCCAACAATTCCACCACGCTCCAGGTCAATTTTGTTTCTAAACTGATCGTTGGCCATTCGGTAGCAAATTTTTAATGATGTTTCCAGGTTATGCACAATGCTTCGCATCAGGAGATATCCCAACAATGAGCCCAGTAAAACCAATGCCGAACAGACAGCCAACGCTAGCCATTGTTGCTGTAAATAATGTGAATATAAAGACGCCAGCAACGGCAGTAAAAATAAGGCATACACCACCATGGCTTTCTGCCAAAGCCCCATATCCATTATTTTTTTGACTGCTACAGTAAAACCACTCGCTTTCATAGTGGCTTTTTTGGCATTGATCATTTCATAATGTGCTTCGGCCTCAGCGACTTGCTCTCGAGTGGGCGCATAGCGCACAGACAGGTACTCATGCAACTGGGCATTTTTATATACCGGCGTCACATTGGCTTCTACCCAGTAATAATCCCCCGATTTAGTCCGATTTTTGATTTGACCGGTCCAGGGTTTGCCCGCTTTCAGGCTTAGCCATAAATCTTCAAAGACTTCAGGCGGCATATCAGGATGACGTACCATATTATGATTGGAGCCAATCAATTCATCTTTAGCGAAGCCACTTATCTCAATGAACGCATCATTGGCAAAGGTAATAATGCCTTTTAAGTTTGTCCGCGTCACCAATAGGGTGCCCGGCTTCATCATGACTTCGCGATCTGTCACAGGCTGATTGATTTTCATTGTAAAATCTCCGTTAAAGCCCAGGCATGGCATTCAGTGTTTTCAAGCTTCATTATCATCATCTATGCCCTTTAGGCTATCCACGTCATCTAATTTTAATAATTTATCTACATCCAACAGCATGACCATGCGCTGATTGACCGATACCAAGCCATTAATAAATTCTGTGCTGACTTTGGCGCCAAAATTGGGGGCGCTTTGTATTAATGCTTTATCCACGTCAATCACATCTGAAACCGTATCTACCACCAGCCCCATCACTCTCATTTTTTCAGCGATGTGTACCTGCAAAACCACTACGACGGTAAAAGGTGTGTAAAGAGTGGCTCCCAGTTGAAATCGCTCACGCAAATCGATAATCGGTACTATGTCGCCACGCAAGTTAACGACGCCTATTTCGTGCGCCGGTACATTTGGAATGCGCGATACAGGCTCCCAGCTACGAATTTCTTGCACCCGGAGAACATCCACCCCATAGTCTTCCTGGCCTAAAGTAAAACTCAAATACTGGACTATTTCGCTCCGCGGCTTTATTTCCGCCTGCTCTATTGTGTTCATTTCAGCTATTTGCGACATAATGATCCGTAGATTTAGGAATGCGTATGAAACAAGCTCGTCAGCAGGTGCGAATTCATTCGCACTGTGCGGATAAATC
>NZ_LUUI01000077.1 GCF_001644015.1 Methylomonas lenta | reverse complement strand
CGTCAGCTGTGGGTGCGAATTTATTCGCACTGTGCGGATAAATCCGCACCTACACAGGATTCTTGCATATGATATTCCATGCATATTCCTAAGCCTATGATCTCCATTGAGCTTCAAATTCTTCTGCCGGCATCGGCTTGGCAAACAAATAACCTTGAGCATAGTCGCAAGCCACCGACGCCAGCAAATCACGCTGCAACTCGGTTTCCACACCTTCGGCAATCACCTTCAGACCCAACTTATGCGCCATCACGATAATGGCCTCACATAACACAAAATCACTGGACTCGGCACTCAGATTGCAAACAAAAGATTGGTCGATTTTTAAATAGTCGATATCAAATTTCTTCAAGTAAGACAGTGCAGAATAGCCAGTCCCAAAATCATCGATAGCGACCTGCACCCCAGCATCTCGAAACACCAGCAATTGCTCGGCGGTTCTCTGACTGGCTTCCAGTAACAAGCCTTCGGTAATTTCCACCACGATGGCTTGACCGGGTAATCCTGCAGACTGCAAAAAACTTATCCAGTCCGCAGGATTATGTCTAGCATCTAAAAACTGCAATGGCGATTTGTTGATGCTAATTTGAAAATCCGTATGCAGGGTTTTGCGCCAGAGGCCCACTTGCGCAGCAGCGGTATGAAACACCCAATCACCAATTTCATTGATCAGACCAGATTCTTCGGCTAGCGGCACAAATTCGGCCGGACTAACCAATCCACGTTGTGGGTGTAGCCAACGCAGCAAAGCTTCCGCCTTGTAAATCTTGCCGTTAGCAAGTTCTACTATCGGCTGATAGACCAACTTAAACTCTTGTTTTGCTAAAGCGCCGCGCAAATCATTAATCATCGCCGCCCGAGTAGACAAAGCGATCTGCATGGACTGGGTAAAAAAGCTGTAACAATTCCTACCCTGGCTTTTCGCCGCATACATAGCCTGATCGGCATTTCTGAGCAATTGACTCAATTCCTGACCATCTTCAGGGTATAAGGTAATGCCAATGCTGGCGGATACATAGACTTGCTCGTCGCCTAATGTAAACGGCTGACTCAACTGATTCACCAATTCTTTGGCTGCCCGTTCAGGGCTATTGACGCTGTCGATTTCATTCAGGAGGATGGTAAATTCATCGCCGCCAAGCCGGGCTACCACATCCGATTCGCGTACGCACGACAGCAACCGCTGGGCGGCTTGTTGTAACAACTCATCGCCCATTTCATGACCCAAGGTGTCATTCACCTCTTTAAAGTGATCAAGATCAATGATCATCAAGCAAAAGCGTTGCTGCATGCGATGAGATATTTTAATCTCCTGCTCGATGCGCTCTCGAACCATACGCCGATTCAACAAACCTGTTAATGGATCAAAATTAGCATGCCGCCAAATTTGTTCTTCTGTTTGTTTACGTTGGGTAATATCGGAAAACAGTGCAACCCGCCGCTGCGGCTGCTTATCATCGTCATAAATAGTATTGATGAAGGTCTCTTCGATATAGACTTCTCCGGATTTACGACGGTTTTTGAGTTCACCATGCCAAGTACCAGTGGCATTAATAGACTGCCACATAGCCTGATAAAACGCAGGATCATGTTCACCTGCGCTGAGCATTTTCGGATCTTTGCCTAGCACATCTTCGGCCGTATAGCCTGTCATATGAGTAAATGCGGCGTTGACATTCAGAATCTTGTTATCGGCATCTGTCACCAGCATGGCTTCGCTGCTGTTTTCAAATACCAGCGCTGACAACTTTAAAGCTTCTTCCGTCTCTTTGCGCTGGCTAATATCACGGGCAAAACCGACCGAGCCCAACACCTGATTTTGATCATCCAGTAAAGGCGATTTGTGAGTTTCTACCCATCTGCATTCGCCGTTAAGCTGCATTTTTTCTTCGACGTGCATATGCTGTTTGCTGTCCATCACAGCTCTATCATCTACTTGGTATCTTTGGGCTAAATCAATCGGAAAGATATCAAAGTCGGTTTTGCCAATAACCTGATCAACACTAATACCCAACTGTTCGGTAAACACACGATTTGCCGCCAGATAACGGCAATTTTTATCTTTTAACCAGACTAAAAACGGAAAGTTATCCAGCAAAGCGCGTTGGTAATATTGCTTCTGCAATAATGCCTTTTGTGCCCGCCGCGCTTCGGTAACATCAGTAAAATGCCAGATACGGCCATAATATTGCCCCAACCTATCGCGTACCGGCCCGGTATAGCGTTCTAAAACCACCCCATCAATTAATTCGATTTCATCACACCCCGTCAGCGTAGGATCATTGTAATAGCGGGTAACTTGCTGCAAAAACTGCTCGGGATTTTTGAGTTTTTGCTTTACAAATTCAAGCTGTACGCCATCATCAGATTGGCCTGCTATCTCGACAGGAATACCCCACAACTCGGAAACCCGCTGATTTTGAATAAGCTTATTGCCTTCAGCATCCACTACTAAAACGCCATCCGGGGAAGAATCAAGCAAGGTTTCCATAAAAGTAGTGCGCCACAACAATTGATCATCCAGCCGCTTGCGCATGGTAATGTCTTCATATACCCCCATCACGCCAATAATTTGTTGTTCACTGTTGCGCAGAGGTAATTTAGACACGCGCAGCCAGATTTCTTCGCCCGTCGGCCTGGTTCGCAGTTCCTCGTAAGCCAAGCGACTAACACCCGATTGCATAACCTGCAGATCATCAGCCTGGCATAACGTAGCCTGCTGACTCCAGCTCAACTGAAAGTCATTTTTACCCAGTAGTTCGGCCACCGAGTCAAGTCCGGCATCTTGCGCAAATAATTGATTTGCACCTAAATAACGTGATTGTTGATCTTTCCAGAACACCCGTAACGGCAGCGTCTCCAGAATGGTTTGCAGTAAAATATTAGTATCAATTAAGATTTTATTGGCGTGGTATTGTTCGGTTAAATCCAGCATAATCACCAAATGCTCTCCACTACAGATGCCTTCCAGTGGCACAGCGCCCACCAATACGTGTTTGATGTCGCCATTTTTACAATGAACATCCATCTCGAATGATTGAAAAGCTTGCCCGGTTTGTTTGGCCTGATCCAATTGCTGAAGCCAGCGGGTTTCGACCCAGCGGCGATATTCAGGATCTGGGTAGGCTGTTTTCCACCAGTCCGCCAGGGTGGAAATATCTGCCAGTGTGTAGCCAAAAGTCTTGATAAATGCCGGATTCAGTAGAGTGATATTGAATTGATCGTCATTTAGCACATACGCCACTGGTGAAGCGCTAATAATGGCTTCCAAACGCCGCTCACTACTGCGTAAAAAACTATCCGCCTCTCGCAAGTCGTGCAAAGTCAAGGCCAGTACACTGCCTATCCAGGAAAACAGACTTTGAAATAGCCAAAAATTCAACAAGCCACTAATTTCAAAATCATCAGCAAAAACGCCTTTACCTGCCGCCGCCCCCAGCAATGCTGTTGAGGCAGTTAGAATCACCACGAACTGCACACCATGCCGACCAAAACGCATCGCCCCCCAAAACAAAAAGGCAAACATCCAGTACGTGCGAGGTAAATCAGCTAATTGTTTTTGCAAAACATCCAGAAACACCAGTAGAGCGACAAACACGGTCAAGCCAATAAAGCCTAGCGCTTCAAAGCCACGCTTACCTTGAAACCACCCTGAGGGCCAATGTCGCCAGATCAATATCACTGGTGTGAGGGTAATAATGCCAAACGCATCGGCCATCCACCAATGCAACATCACTTGCGGTAAAGCCTGCACTGGAAACAGCCCTTGAAAACCCATGGCAACCGGGCCGCATGTGACACTGATAACGCTACAAAATGCGCCGACCAGTGTCAGTGTGCGCAAATGCTCCGGTTTGGCTAAATCCAAACTAAACCGGTGACTCCGATTGAGTAACCAGGCCGCCAACACCGACTCCAAGGTATTGCCTAGGGCGGTAACAAAACACAGCCAAATCCCATCATCCACCAACAAACCGGCCGCAAAAGCACCGACAAAAACCCCTGGCCACAACCGCAAACCCTTTAGCAGCAACGCTGACAGTGCTATACCACCCGGAAACCATATCAGGGTCACGTTACCAGCCACAGAAAAATAGCTCAGCATCAGTTTCGCCAGCAGAGCATAAACGGTTGCCATCAGCAACATGCTGGATAGGTCTTGCCAGCGGTAATGCGGAAAAGTCATAGTTATCAGCTTACGGAGTCATTAAAACTGCGGCCACCAGGCTGCTGCCTGTGCGGAAGTATAGGCTTGATAAGCAGCAACTGCCGCTAAAGCCAGGAAAAGCAAGCCACTGATTTTATGCAGCAACTGCATGGGTATTCGCTGCAAAACCGTACGTCCAGCCCAAACGCCCAAGCCCGAAGTAAAACTCAACGCCAAGGTCGCACCCAACCAGACGGCCAACGGCTCTGCGGTACTGCTAAACGCTACGACTGCCAACTGGGTTTTATCACCAAATTCAGCCACGATAATCAATAAAAACGTCGTAAAGAAAATATTATGCCCACTTTTTTCTACAACTTCTCCGTCATCATCCTCATCAGTATGATTGAGCAAAGCATGTAAACCAAAGCTGGCAAATAATATCGCCACACTAGCGGCGACCAAATAATCCGGCAACCAGTCAGCTATTGCAGCTCCAAATACCACAGCTAAGGTGTTTAATAAAGCAAATGCCGTAATCGCCCCCCAGATAACGGGTGTTGCGCGATGTCTTGCGGCCAAGCTCATACAGACCAACTGACTTTTATCACCAATTTCCGCTGCCGCTATCAGCACAAAGCTGGTAGCAGAAGTTGTTGCGACTTGGGAAAGGCTTAGGTTATTTAGATAATCAATGAAATTTACCAATGTGTTCATAGACTAATATTATGTTAAAAGTGAACGCTTTATGTAAGCAGTCAGTAAATACAAGAACTCAGACACAAAAAAGGAGGTGTCGTTTGCACGACACCTCCTTATCATAACAATACAACTGATACTGATTATTCAGTTACATTGATGACTTTCATTGAATTGGTGCCACCAATACGACCGGTTGAATCGCCTTTGGTCAGAATCAATGAATCACCCGTTTTCACCACGCCACGCAAAAGCAGTTTTTCAACGATGTTTTTGCTGACGCCTTCAGAGTTCATCTTTTCATGGGTGAAATGGATCGGAAATACACCTTTATACAAGGTCACCCGCCCCAAAGTACGTTCTTCATTACTAAAAGCATAAATAGGTATATTGGAGTTAATCCGCGACATACACAATGGTGTAGAACCTGTCTCGGTCAACGACGCAATTCCGTTTAACTTGGTGTGATTAGCCATATACATGGCCGACATGGCAATCGCTTCGTCAACCCGCTCAAAACTATCAGCCATCCGGTGCATAGACTTGATCACACTCGGTTGTTTTTCGGTTTCCAGACAAATCCGCACCATCGCTTGTACGGTTTTAACCGGGTGTTTGCCCGAAGCCGTTTCAGCAGACAACATAATCGCATCGGTGCCATCGACAATGGCATTAGCCACGTCGAATACTTCAGCACGCGTAGGAATCGGATTTTCTATCATCGATTCCATCATCTGGGTTGCGGTAATGACGGCGCGATTCAATTCACGAGCACGGTTGATCAACATTTTTTGTGCAGCAGGCAAATTGGCATCACCAATCTCCACACCCAAATCGCCCCGCGCCACCATGATGGCATCAGAGGCTAAAATGATCTCATCGATCACTTCCATGGCTTCAGCACGCTCGATTTTTGCCACCAAGCCGGCATTACAGCCTTCCGCTGCCAACAACGCGCGCGCTTCATGCATGTCATCTGCAGTACGTGGAAAGGAAATCGCCACGTAATCGGCATTGATTATGGCAACGGTTTTAATATCTTCCTTGTCCTTGTCAGTCAAAGCCGCAGCAGATAAACCGCCACCCAACAAATTGATACCTTTGTTGTTAGACAAATCGCCGCCAACCACAACTGTACAGTTGACACGGGTTTCGTCGATGACATTCACCACATCCAATACTACGCGACCATCATCAAGCAACAAACGGGTACCGGGCTTTACTTCCCGAGCCAAAGGCTTGTAACTAATCCCGACTTGGGTGTTGTCTCCATCCAGTTTACCTAGATTGATATCAAGCGAAAAATCTTGACCTTCTTCCAAGTAAACCTTGTTTTCTTTGAAGCGTTCGATACGGATTTTAGGCCCTTGCAAGTCGGCCAAAATACCAACCCGACGACCCGTTTGTTTGCTGATGGCTCGCACACGGTTGGCACGATCAATATGATCTTGCGCCGCACCGTGTGAAAAGTTCATTCTGACAACATCGACACCGGCCAGGAACAATTCCTCAAGTACACCGGGTTTGTCCGTAGCGGGTCCCAGCGTAGCCAGGATTTTTGTTCTTCGTAACAGCATGAAAATCCTTATTTAGCGTTGAACAGAGCAACAGTGGTATCAAGCATACGGTTTGAGAAACCCCACTCGTTGTCATACCAGGACAATACTTTAACGAAGTTGCCACCAGTGACTTTGGTCAAACCCAATTCGTAAATTGAAGAATGCGGGTTATGGTTGAAGTCTATGGATACTAATGGTTCTTCATTGATGGCTAAAATGCCTTTCAAGTAACCTGCAGACGCTTCTTTCAAAATGCTGTCGATTTCTTCTTTAGTGGTATCACGTGAAGCCTGGAAGCATAAGTCAACGACAGACACGTTGATGGTCGGCACACGCATGGCGAAACCGTCCAGTTTGCCTTTCATTTCGGGCAATACCAAACCTACCGCAGCAGCGGCACCGGTTTTGGTTGGAATCATGGATTGAGTGGCAGAACGGGCACGGTGTAAATCACTGTGATAGACGTCGGTCAATACTTGATCGTTGGTGTACGAGTGAATAGTGGTCATTAAACCGTGTTCGATACCAATAGTATCGATCAAAGGTTTAACTAAAGGCGCCAAACAGTTGGTGGTGCAAGACGCATTAGAAATAACAGTATCAGACGCTTTCAAAGATTGGTGATTAACGCCGTACACAATAGTTGCATCAACATCGGCACCGCCTGGTGCAGAAATAATGACTTTTTTAGCACCGGCCGCAATATGCGCAGAAGCTTTGGCTTTGCTAGCGAAGAAACCGGTACATTCATGTACCACGTCCACGCCCAATTCAGCCCAAGGCAGTTTTGCTGGATCTCTTTCGGCTAAAACACGAATTTTGTCACCGTTAATGACAATGTAGTCACCATCAACAGACACATCGAAAGGGAATTTGCCGTGTACGGTATCGTATTTGGTCAAATGTGCATTGGTTTTAGAATCGCCCAAATCATTGATAGCAACGATTTGAATTTCGTTGGTGCGACCTGATTCGTACAACGCGCGCATGACATTGCGACCGATACGACCATAACCGTTAATTGCAACTTTAATTGCCATAGAGTGTTCTCCGGAATGAGAGTGAAAGACAAGGGTAAAGCAAATTGACACGGGTGGCGTCAAAAATAGCCTAGATTGTAACAAAATGCGCCGGAAAGCGTCCAGATTGCTGGAATTAAATTTCTTTGACACCTTACCAAAGTCGATCAACCTTCCTGGCGGTTCCGAATTTATGCAAAACCGGATAGAATTCCGCTATTAAGTTTAGTGAGTGGAGTAGCGGGTGAGTATTTTAACGATTCTGGAATTTCCTGATAAACGGTTGCGTACCGTAGCGCAGGAAGTCGCCGTAGTCGATACCGACATCAAAACCCTGGTCGACGACATGCTGGAAACCATGTACGCTGCCAAAGGCGTGGGACTGGCAGCCACGCAAGTTAATGTCCATAAAAGGGTGATTGTGATGGACATCAGTGAAGATAAAAACGAGCCGATATGCCTGATCAACCCTGAAATTATTAAAACAATCGGCGTTGAAGAGTCCGAAGAAGGCTGTCTCTCGGTACCCGGCTTTTTCGAAACTGTCAGCCGTGCCGAACAAATTAAAATCAAAGCCTTAAACCGTGACGGCGAAAGTTTTGAAATGGAGGCTGACGATTTACTGGCAGTTTGCATTCAACACGAAATGGATCACCTACAAGGCAAACTTTTTGTGGATTATTTATCGGCCTTCAAACGCAACCGCATCAAAGCCAAGCTGGAAAAAATTCACAAACAGCAAGGCCACTAAGGAACCCCATGAAAATCGTTTTTGCCGGCACGCCGGAGTTTGCCGTGCCCACATTACAAGCCTTGCTGGATTCTGAACATGAAGTGTGCGCAGTTTATACCCAGCCGGACCGGCCAGCCGGTCGCGGTCGCAAGCTGACAGCCAGCCCGATCAAGCAATTGGCGCTCGCTCATGACATTCCGGTTTACCAGCCGGAAAATTTCAAAGACTCCACTACCATTTCAGAATTAGCAGCCTTAAACGCCGATTTGCTGATAGTGATTGCTTATGGCCTGATTTTGCCACAAGCAGTGATCGACATTCCACGTCTGGCATGCATCAACGTGCACGGCTCTTTGTTACCACGCTGGCGCGGGGCAGCTCCGATTCATCGAGCCTTAATGGCTGGCGACGACAAAACCGGCATTACCATTATGAAAGTGGTAAAAAAACTCGATGCCGGCGACATGTTATTAAAAGATGAATGCCCCATTACAGCCACCGACACTTCCAGCAGTTTGCATGATCAATTGGCGCAAATGGGCGCAACCAGTTTGCTGAAAGTAGTTGATCAATTTCAAGCTGGTACTGTAATCGCTGAGGCACAAGATGAAACCCTGGTAAGTTATGCGCATAAGCTGGAAAAGCACGAGGCAGTACTGGACTGGACAGATTCCGCCATCCAACTGGATCGCAAAATTCGCGGCTTAAATGCCTGGCCGGTCGCGCAAACCTCTTTTAAAGGCGAGGTGTTGCGAGTCTGGAATTGCGCCTTAACCGATAAAACCAGCTCGTTGCCGCCCGGCACCATCAGTTGCGCCGACCAGGCTCTGGATGTCGCCACCGGCGCTGGTGTCATCCGCCTGCTGGAAGTGCAATTACCCGGTGGCAAACGTATTGCCGGTAAAGATTTTTTGAATGCTCAGGCTGCCGATGGCGAGAAGTTAGGTTTATGAATTTACGCGGCTGTGCGGCCCAAATTCTGTCGCGCGTCATCAGCGATGGCTACTCATTGACAGCAGCACTGGATAATCAGCTGCCTAAACTCAAAGATCATCAAGACCGGGCTTTTGTGCAAGCCCTGTGTTACGGCGTCATCCGACATTATTTTGCACTGGATTTCATGCTGCAAAAATTGCTGGATAAACCGCTTAAATCCAAAGATGGAGATATTCAAGCTTTATTACTTGTTGGCTTGTATCAATTGCAGCACATGCGCGTAAAGCAGCATGCCGCTGTTTCGGAAACCGTAGCCGCCACCCGACATAAACCCTGGGCCAAATCACTGGTCAACGCCATTCTCAGAGGTTATTTACGCGACGCTGAAGCCTTGCAAGCCGCCTGCCTAGACGATCAGCAAGCCGAACTGAATCACCCCCACTGGATGATTCATGCCATCCAAACCAGTTGGCCGGAACAAGCCGCGGACATTTTGGCCGCCAATAACCAACCCGCCCCAATGGCACTGCGCGTCAATGCTTTAAAAGGTAGCCGGGAAGCGTATCTGCAACGCTTGGAACAACTGGACATTAGTGCACGCATGGTCAGCCATTGCCCCTCTGCGCTAATTTTGGACCTGGCGCTGAATGTCGATCAATTACCCGGCTTTAGCGAAGGTCTGGTTTCCGTGCAGGATGTCGCCGCACAACTTGCCAGCGGCTTACTGGATGTAAAACCCGGTCATCGTGTACTGGATTTATGTGCGGCGCCGGGCGGAAAAACCGCTGCCATTCTGGAACAGCAACCCGACTTAGCCTCTTTGTTAGCAATTGATGTTGACCCTACTCGTCTGCAGCGGGTCAAAGATAATTTAAGCCGTTTGCAATTACAGGCGGACACTCAAACAGCCGATGCCAGCGACCCAGCCTGGGCTGAAGGCAAATTATTTGATCGCATCCTGCTGGATGCGCCTTGCTCTGGATTAGGCGTCATACGCCGTCACCCGGATATCAAACTATTACGCCGAGAAAGCGACATCGAAGCTTTGCAAATCCTGCAAGCCAAAATTCTTAACACTGCCTGGAGCTTACTCGCGCCCGGCGGCATTCTGCTCTACGCCACTTGCTCTATTTTAAAACAGGAAAACGAACAGCAAATTGCCGCATTTTTAGGCAATCACAGCGATGCGGTTGAACTATCGCTTGCTGCCGACTGGGGTATAGCCAGAACGCACGGCCGTCAAATTCTCACCGGTGAATTACAAATGGACGGCTTTTATTATGCCAAGCTTGGCAAGCACATTTAAAAGCTATTTGTTAATCTGCCTGCTACTATGGCCCACGCTGAGTGTTGCCGAGTCATTTGTGGCTCAAATTCGCCATGCAAAATTAATTGCTAACGACCACAACTTTAGCGTTCAAGCCAAAATTGACTATGAATTGAGCCCTACCGCCAAGGAAGCCCTGCATAAAGGCGTGCCATTAACCTGGATAGTCCGGCTGGAAATTCGCCAAATCGGCTCGTTTTGGGACAGCACAATATACAAACAGGCTCTGCCTTATCAATTGCAGTTCCATGCATTATTGAATCAATACGAAGTACTGACTCCAAATAATGAAAGTGAAATGTTTTTAACGCTGAACGCCGCATTTAGGTTCATGTCGACCCCAAACTTTACCAAGCCGATTCCTGCCGACCTGCTGCAGACCGGCCAGCACTACAAGCTGGCAGTCAAATGTCAGTTTGACCGGGAATCACTACCGGTTCCGCTGCGGCCTTTTTCCTACCTGGATGCCCAGTGGTTCCTCTCCAGTAACTGGTACTTATGGCCTATTCAAAAATAAAGCTTCCGGCTAGCGCCTCCATATTCATCTTATTTGGCTTTATTCTGCTCTCACTGCAATTGATGAGCAGTTCGACCCAAGAGTCCTCTGAATTAAGCCAAATGCACTCCTGGCTGCTGGTAATCAACACCCTGGGTTCGATTACCCTGCTGGCACTGGTTATCGTCAACACCTATTCCTTGGTACGAGAACTCAATAAAAAGGCAGCCGGCTCACGCCTGACCACCCGCATGGTGTCGTTGTTTGTGTTGCTGGCATTGGCACCGGCTGCAATCGTGTTCTATTTTTCTGTGCAGTTTCTGCATCAAGGTATCGACAGCTGGTTTAACGTCGAAATTGATCGCGCCATGGACGATGCCTTAGAGCTCAGCCAATCCTCACTCACACAACGCATGAACTGGCACATCAAACAAACCCGCCAAATTGCCACACAACTGGAAAACAAGTCCGATACCCTGATAGCGCTGGAAATTGGATCACTTTGGGCTGAATCCGGTGCCACCGAAATTGCAGCTTTTTCCAGCCAGGGTCGTGTTATCGCTTCCAGTAGCGTCAATCCCAGCGATATCCTGCCACATTTGCCTGACGAACAAATCTGGCTGCAACTCAAGCAAAACAAGGAATACTTTGCATTTGCTCCGGGTGACAGCGACGGAATGATGGTGCGTATCATATTGCCTATCGATCGAGACCAAAATCAGTTTTTACAAGTGCTCTACCCTGTTCCTGTACGAATGACTGACTTGGCGGATTCGATAGAATTTGCCTTCATTCGCTATCAGGAAATGACTTTTCTGCGCAATTCTCTAAAAACCAGCTTTTCCTTGATTCTGCTGCTGGTTTTGTTGCTAAGTTTATTAGCGGCCATCTGGGTTGCTTTTATCAGCATCCGAAACATCGTCGCGCCGGTAAAAGAGCTGGTCAAGGGCACCAAGGCTGTAGCCGAGGGCGATTACAAACAGCAACTGCCGGTGATGAGCCAGGACGACTTGGGCTTTTTGGTAGAATCGTTCAATCAAATGACCAAACGCATCGCACGCTCCAGCGATGAAACCCGCGCGGCCGGCTTGGAAGTTGAAAACCAGCGGGCTTATCTGGAAACCATACTTTCCAATCTCACTGCGGGCGTTATCAGTTTCGATGCTTCGTTTCACATACGCACCGCCAACCAGGCCGCTTATCGGATTCTGCATATTCCAGTCAGCCATTTCGTCAGCCAAACCCTGCCGCATCTGGCCAGCCAACACAACGAACTGGCCGAATTACTGGAAGCAATACAGCATCTACTTGAAAAAGCGGATGATATCTGGGAACAGCGCATCGTATTTCTGGGACCCAACGGCCGGCAGGAATTACTTTGCCGCGGCACCCCCTTGTTTTTGCAAAATGGCAACCGCATGGGCGCTGTTGTAGTATTTGACGATGTCACCGATCTGATTCAAGCACAAAAAAATGCAGCCTGGGGCGAAGTCGCACGCCGATTGGCACATGAAATTAAAAACCCGCTAACCCCTATTCAGCTTTCCGCCGAACGCTTACAACACAAACTGGCCAAAGAATTAGAGGACAGTTCCGCCGAGTTCCTGCAACGCAGCACCCGCACCATCGTGCAACAAGTAGAAGCCATGAAGCGCATGGTGGATGACTTTGCCGAATACGCCCGCCCATCCAAAAAGCAAGTGGAAAGAATCAACCTGATCGATTTGATACATGAAATGCAATCGTTGTATCAGCCATCCGGAATTACGTTTAATTCTGCGTTTGCCTCTGATCGCGTGATTATCGAAGCCGATCCGGTTAGTATTCGTCAGGTGCTGCATAATCTGCTCAAGAATGCGCAGGAAGCGACTGCTGCGCAATGCCAGGTCAGCATCAAGATCAATAAAGTGATAAAAAATAATGCCGAATATGCCGAATTAGGCATTTATGATAATGGTAGTGGTCTACATACCGACCAAATTGAAACCATTTTTGAACCCTATGTCACCACCAAAACCAAAGGTACAGGTCTCGGTCTAGCGATTGTTAAAAAGATAGTCGAAGAACATGGCGGCGTGATTTGGGTGGATACGTCTTATAATGCTGGTGCTGGGTTTGTAATCCAGCTGCCGGTCTTCGAATTTGGAAATAGTCAATGAATAATCAAGCGCCTTACATACTGGTAGTCGACGACGAGCAGGATATTCGTCAGTTGGTTTCGGAAATCTTAGAGGATGAAGGCTATGAAGTAGCCATGGCCGAAAACGCCACAGAAGCCAAACGCTTAAAAAGCCAACGCTCGCCGCATCTGATTTTGCTGGATATTTGGATGCCGGACTGCGATGGCATCACTTTGCTGCGAGAATGGGTCGCCGAAGATCAAAGTTTATGCCCGGTGATCATGATGTCGGGTCATGGCTCGGTAGAGTCGGCCGTAGAGGCAACTCGGCTCGGCGCCTATGATTTTCTGGAAAAACCATTATCGCTAGCTAAATTATTGCTCATTGTTGAACGCGCGCTGGAAACCAGTTCGTTGCAACGAGAAAATGCCGGATTAAAACAACAATTAATGATAGGCGTGGACCCGGTCGGCAAAAGTGCCGGTGTGGAGCGCACCA
Source organism: Methylomonas lenta (assembly GCF_001644015.1). GTDB lineage: Bacteria > Pseudomonadota > Gammaproteobacteria > Methylococcales > Methylomonadaceae > Methylomonas > Methylomonas lenta. Next base: position 81,420 of record NZ_LUUI01000077.1, on the reverse strand, counting down.
AAGACAAAGTTAAGCGCTTGGCGCAGCACGACACGCGGGTGCTGTTTGTCGGTGAAGCCGGCGTTGGCAAGGAAATGTTTGCCCGCTATTTGCACAACAACAGCCCACGTCGGGAAGGTCCATTTGTTGATGTTTCGGTCGGCAGTATTTCTCCTGAAAACGCGGCGGTGGAATTTTTCGGTCGTGAAGACAATGGCAGGATTTATCGCGGCTTGCTAGAACAAGCACATCGCGGGACTTTGTTTCTGGGCGAAATCGGCGGCATGGATCCTGAAACCCAGGCTCGATTACTCAGCGCACTGGAATCCAGTTCTTTTTTAAGAGTGGGCGGCAGCCAAGCGGTGCGCGTGGATGTGCGCGTGGTTGCATCCACCCGCATGGCACTGGATGAAGAGGTCAATAGCGGTCGCTTCCGTCAGGATTTGTATTATCTGCTAAATGAAGTCAAGCTAGAGGTCCAGCCTTTACGTGATCATAGTGAAGACGTACCTGGCTTGCTGAATTTTTACATCGATCATTTTGTAGCGCACGAGAAGCTGCCGTTCCGCCGCTTCTCAATGGCCTCGCAGAACTACTTGCGTAACTACAGCTGGCCGGGCAATGTGCGCGAGTTGCGCAATCTGGTGCAACGCTTGATGATTTTAGGCGCGGGCGATGACATCGAACTGGATGAAGCCAAAACCGCACTGGGCTCCATCGCCGAACAACCCAAACTAGGTTCTAACGTTCCGGAGTTTTTTAACCTGCCTTTGAAAGAAGCCCGCGATCATTTTGAGAAATCTTATCTGGAATATCATTTCGAAAAAAATGGCGGTAGCGTCGCTAAACTCGCGGTAGCTATAGGCATGGAGCGCACACACCTTTATCGAAAACTGCACTCATTAAAAATTAAACTCTAAAACAACTTGAAGTCAGCAGCTACTTTAAGTAGAATCCCCGTTCTTTATACATAGTCTCAACAGAATTAAGAAGCAAAGATGAAAACATTTAGTGCAAAGCCCGCAGAAGTTAAGCGCGATTGGTACGTGATTGATGCAGAAGGAAAGACACTTGGTCGCCTTGCTACTGAAATTGCACGACGTCTTCGCGGCAAACACAAACCCGAATACACACCACACGTTGATACCGGTGATTACATCATCGTCATTAATGCAGAGAAAGTTGGCGTTACAGGCAACAAAGAAAAAGACAAAATGTACTACCGTCATACTGGTTATGTCGGCAACATGAAGTCGACTTCTTTGGGCAAGCTGAGACAAACCTTTCCTGATCGCATCATTACCACCGCCGTACAAGGCATGCTACCTAAAAACCCATTAGGACGCGCCATGTTCAAAAAATTAAAAGTTTACGCAGGTTCTGAGCACGGTCATCAAGCTCAACAGCCTAAAGTTCTAGAATTTTCAGCAGGTAGATAGTTTATGGCAGCTCAATACTACGGAACAGGTCGTCGCAAAAGCGCAATTGCTCGCGTGTACGCCACAATAGGTTCAGGCAAGTTCACCATCAACAAGCAACCTATTGAACAATATTTCGGCCGCAAAACCGACGAAATGATTGCCAGACAACCTCTGGAGTTACTGGAAAAAACCAACGACTTTGATATCAATATCATCGTTTGCGGCGGCGGCCCATCAGGCCAAGCTGGCGCTATTCGTCACGGTTTGACTCGTGCGCTTATGGTTTTCGACGAAACATTAAGACCATCATTAAGAAAAGCAGGTTACGTTACTCGCGATTCTCGCGAAGTTGAACGGAAAAAAGTTGGCTTGCACAAAGCCAGAAAACGTCCTCAATACTCAAAACGTTAATCGCGCTCCTTCGGGAAGCAAAAAGCCGCTCTTAAAGCGGCTTTTTTTATACCTGACATTCAGCATTATCTGCCCGGCTTTCTTTGCTTGTAAAACCAGATGCTGCAGCACAACACTGAAAAGCAGTAGCGGCGAATTAAATCATAGACTGGCTATAGATCCAGCTCAGCAGCCAAAACCACTGCCCGCTCAATTTCTGCAAGGGAATTATAAAAATGCGGTGAAAAACGAATACCGCCACCACGCATGGCGCAAACCACACCATTTTGCTGCAAATGCTGGTATAAAATCTCGTTAGCTATACTTTTATGCTTAAAAATAACAATGCCGGACTTTAGCTGGCTTTTTTGATTAGACAATAATATAAGCTGTTGATTGGCAGAGATAACCGCTTTTAGATAATCGCTGCGCTCAATAACCCTGGATTCGATTATCTCCATACCCACCTCCAACAACAAAGACAAACTGGCCGACAAGGCATGAATACCCAGCGTATTGGAGCTACCACACTCGAAGCGCCGGGCACCGGGATGAACTTCCCAAGGCAGGTTTTCGTAATTATGCGTGTCTTTCATCATGTGCCAGCCGTATTGAGTTAGCTTTAGCTTGTCTCTAGCCTCAGGCTTAGCATAAAACAGCCCCAAACCTTCCGGACCAAACATCCATTTATGACCGTCAGCCATGACAAAGTCTGCGTTATATGCTTGCACATCAAATTGCACTGCCCCCAAACTTTGAATCGCGTCGATACAAAATAAGATGCCATACTTTTTACAGAACGCACCAATCCGCTCCAAATCCAGCCGCAATCCGGAGGCAAATTGTATCGAACTGATGGTGAGCAAACGGGTATGGCTATCTACTAATGCAAACAATGCCTCTTCCGGCGTTTTGCTACTACTCAGATCGGCTTGACGAAATTCCACGCCTTGATTGGCGAGTGATTGCCAAGCCAATCGGTTGGAAGGAAATTCTTCATTACTGGAAACTATGTTATCCCCCTCTTGCCAAGGCAAACCGTAAGCCACAAAAGACAAGGCTTCCGAGGTATTTTTCACCAGCGCTATATCGTCAACACTGGGTGCGTTTATCAAGACCTTTAATTGCTGGCGTAATTCGGCCTCTTTCTTTATCCAATCCAGATAAAAGTGCGACCCATATCGACTGTTTTGTTCGGCAAACGCAATCACTGCCGCAGCGGTTCGTTTAGGCCAGGGCGCTACGGCTGCATGATTGAGATAAATCAAATCATCAGTCAGGGTGAAATCAGCATGTTTCATAGCGTTAATTCGAAAAAAGTAGATTAGAAAATACAGTACACCTGAAAAGCACGAACACTTAAAAGGCCAGTCGCTGAATACCGAACAGCCTTAGTATGCCTTGTTTATAGCTGCCTTGTCGCTCGCCCAGAACATCGCCACAGGCTAGAAAATTACAGATTGTTTGACCGATAAGATTATCTAAACAAAATGCATTCCAAATTATTCGGCTTTTCGTCGATAATAGCCGGCTTTGTAAACAGTCTTGAGCGTACCTAGCCAGTCATGAAGCTGGAAAAAATTAAACTTTCGGGTTTCAAATCTTTTGTCGATCCTACCACGATACCGATTAGCGGCAATCTGACCGCTATTGTTGGGCCTAATGGTTGCGGCAAATCCAACATTATCGACGCCGTACGCTGGGTAATGGGCGAAAGCTCAGCCAAGCATTTGCGCGGCGGCAATATGGCCGATGTCATCTTTAATGGCTCCTCGGGCCGCAAGCCGGTCAGCATGGCATCGGTAGAGCTGGTGTTTGATAACAACGAAGGCAAGGCAGGTGGCGAGTACGCTCAATACAACACCATCTCGATCAAGCGCCAGGTTAGCCGTGATGGTCAGTCACTGTTTATGCTAAATGGCTCCAAGTGTCGACGCAAGGATATTACCGATCTCTTTTTGGGCACCGGATTGGGTTCACGCAGTTATGCCATTATTGAGCAAGGCACCATATCCCGCATGGTGGAAGCCAAACCAGATGACTTGCGAGTGCATATCGAAGAAGCCGCCGGCATCTCCAAATACAAGGAACGACGCTCGGAAACTGAAACCCGCATGCGACATACCCGGGAAAATTTAGAGCGTTTGGATGATTTGCGTGATGAAGTGGAAAAGCAAATCAAAAATCTGGCCAAGCAGGCAGAAAAGGCCGAAAAATACACCACGCTAAAAAAGCAGGAACGCCAAACCAAACAAGAATTATTGGCTATGCGCTGGCAAAGTTTCCAACGTTCCGCGCAACAATTGGAAAATAAGTTGCAAGGTATTGCCGAAGAACATAATCGCTTGTTCGTATTGCTGCGCGATACCGAAAAGTCCATGGAACTCAAGCGTGGCGAGCAAAAAAATCAGCAGCAACATTTGGATACTACGCAAGCTGAGTATTATGCGGTGGTCGGCGAGGTGAGCCGCCTGGAGCAAGCCATCAAGCATAGCGAAAAAAGCCATGAAGAGACTCTGATCGAAATCCAGCGCTTAAAACAACAGGCCGAGCAAGCTCAGACCGATTGTGAGCTGGATCGACAACAACTGGAAGAAATTCGCCAGACCTTGATGGAAGCTGAAGAAACAATGATGGTCGCCAAGGAGCGCGAGGAAGATTTGCTGGGTATCCAACAAGATGCTCATTTGCAAAAGCAACATTGGCAACAGCAATGGGAAGCCTTTTTAAATGAAAATGCCGGCTATCGTGAACAAGCCGAAGTGCAGCGTACCAAATTAATACAACTGGAAAATCAAAATCGACAATTACAGGCAAGACTGGATAAATTACACACTGAGCGCGACAGCCTGGTCGACACCCAATTACAGCTGGAACTGGAAACCCTGGAAAGCAGCATTGAGCTAATCGAAACCGAACGCGCACAATTACAGCAACAATTGGAAGCTGTATTACAAAAAATTAGCGAGCTGCGACCAGCCATTAAACGCACACACGAACAACTAAACCTGCATCGCGCCGAACTGCAACGGGTTAACGGCAAAATCAGTTCGCTGGAATTATTACAGCAGCATGCCATGGGCAAAGATAAAAAAGAACTGACTAGCTGGCTGGAACAGGTCGGCTTGGAGCAACAACCTCGTCTGGCAGAATTTCTGGATGCTGACGAAGACTGGGAAACCGCAGTGGAAACAGTATTGGGCAGTTATCTGGAAGCCATTTGTGTGGATAGCGCAGAAACACTACTCGGTGAGTTACAGGAGTTGACCAAACAATCGCTGATTGTATTTGAAACGCAACCAGCTGAGGATCAGCCCGCAACCGAAACAGTCAGCCTGGTTAGCAAGCTACACAGTCGCTGGGATTTATCCAGCCTGCTAAGCGGCATTTATTGCGCCGAATCCATGACGCAAGCCCGACAAATGGCATTGGCTGACCATGAATCAGTGGTGTTGACTGACGGCACATGGCTGGGCAAAAACTGGATTAAAATCAGTCGCGGCAGCGATAGCAAAGCCGGCGTATTACATCGGGAAAAGGAGTTACGCGAATTAAAGCTGCGGCAAAATGAATTGCAAATGTTGATTTCCGAAGATGAACTGCAATTGGATAATGCTGAGCAAGCGCTGAAAATAGCTGAAACCAACCGCGAACAATATCAACAAAAAGAAAAATTACTCAGCGCCGAATATTCAGCTAAAAGCGCTGAACACAGCGCGTATTCGGCAAGACTTGAACAGCAAAAACGCCGCTTACAACAACTTGATCACGAAATAGACGAACTCGGCCAACACTTTACTGAAAATACCGAGAATATTTCCGAAGCTGAATTGATCAAGCAGGATGCCGAGCTGGCACTGGGAGAATTGGGCGATAAAAAGCTGCAGCTGGAACATTTGAGCCAGCAAATCCAGTCTCAGCAACAAAACACCGATGCGTCTGTGAATGAGGCTCGGCAACATTTGCAGCGCTTACATGCACAAATCGAGTCGTTAAAAGCATCAGAAGGATTAACCGCCAAACAAATTGAACGCCTGCAATTACAGCATCAACAATCAGCAGACCGTATTAACGAACTGGAAAATAAATTAGAATTCAGCTTGTCACCGCTGGATGACGAAAAAATGCAGCTGGAACAATTACTGGCGCAAAAGCAGCAATTTGAAGCCAGCCTGACCAGTGAACGACAAGCACAACAGGCTAGCGAACAAAGCGTCACTCAATTAGCTAACCTTTATTCGCAAACCCAGCGTGATTTGGAAAAACAAAAAGAAGCACTGGATAATGTGCGTTTTGAGCAGCAGGATAGCCGGGTACGACAACAAACCATTGCAGAACAATTAACTGAAGTCGATACTGATCCCGAGGCCATTTTGCTAAATCTGTCTGCAGATGCCAAAGAATCGGTCTGGAAAAACAGACTAGATGATTTAAGTGATCAAATCGATAAGCTGGGTTCGATTAACCTAACGGCGATCGAAGAATATAAAACTCAATCCGAACGCCTGAAGTTCCTGAATGAGCAACATGACGATTTGATAGCTGCTTTGAATACTTTGGATCAAGCGATCAGTAAAATCGACAAAGAAAGTCGTCAGCGCTTCAAGGAGACATTTGACAAGATCAACAGTGGCTTACAAGAAAAGTTTCCGCGTTTATTTGGCGGCGGCCGGGCTTATTTGGAGCTGACCGAACAGGATGTACTAGAAGCTGGTGTTAATATCATTGCGCAGCCGCCCGGCAAGCGAAACAGCTCAATACATCTATTGTCTGGTGGTGAAAAGGCATTAACTGCGGTAGCCTTGGTTTTTTCAATTTTTGAATTGAATCCAGCACCATTTTGTCTATTGGACGAAGTGGACGCGCCGTTGGACGACGCCAACGTGGTGAGATTCTCCAAAATGGTGGAGGATATGTCCGCTAGCGTACAATTTTTATACATTTCACATAACAAAGTCACAATGGAAATTGCAAAACATTTGGCAGGTGTTACCATGAGAGAACCTGGGGTATCCAGAATGGTGGCAGTTGATATTGAAGAAGCAGTAAGCATGGCGGAAAGCTAATGGATAAAGAATTATTAAGAGTCGTGATTATTTTAATCGGCATGTTGGTGATGATCAGCATGCTGTTGTGGCATTTTTTTAAATCGTTGCGTGAACGCCGCGAAGTTGACGATTACTTTGACGATTCCGAGTATGGCTTAGGCAGCGATGACTTTGAAGTCGACGACGACGATGATGAAATGGATATTTTTCCGATGCGCGAACCGGTTGACGGCGACGCCCTACTGGATGAAGAATCTATCAAGCCGACCCACAAAGAGTCGCCTCAAGCAGCCTCCAAAACTCAATCCAAAACAGCGTTACCCGCGTTGATTGAATTCAGCATTGTGGCCCGTGCAGATGAAGGCTTTAATGGCGAAGATTTATTCGATGCCTTCGAAAGGGTGGGCTTGATCTATGGCAGTGTTAAAGTGTTTGAGCGTATCGACCATAATCGCCTGGTTGATTTTGCGGTTGCCAGCATGATAGATCCCGGCACATTCCCCGACACGCAACTGGAAGAGTTTTATTGCCCTGGCATCGTGTTTTATATGCAGCCGCGTGAACTCGATAAGCCATTGGTCGTATTCGATGATTTCATAGAAACCATTGATACTCTGGCTACGGAGCTGGATGGGGTGGTCTGGGACAATCAAAGACAACCTTTAACAGCCGAAACCATTGCTCAATTCCGACAAATGCTGGCTCATTAGCAAGCATCCGTCAATTCCTGGCGAGGGCGAAACAGCCCTCTTCTCAAGTTAATATTAGTAGTCAGTAAGTGGATCAAAAAAACATTAGAAATTTCTCTATCATTGCCCATATCGATCATGGTAAATCGACATTGGCAGATCGGTTCATACAAATTTGCGGGGGATTAAGCGCCAGGGAAATGGAGGCGCAAGTACTTGATTCCATGGATCTGGAACGTGAACGCGGCATCACCATCAAAGCACAAAGCGTCACGCTTGATTACAAAGCTAACGATGGCGAAGTCTATCAGCTCAATTTCATCGACACGCCCGGCCACGTAGATTTTTCCTACGAGGTTTCGCGATCGTTGGCCGCTTGCGAAGGCGCTTTACTGGTAGTCGATGCGGCGCAAGGTGTGGAAGCGCAAAGCGTAGCCAATTGCTATACCGCGCTAGAACAAGGCCTGGAGGTCGTGCCGGTTTTAAACAAAATCGATTTACCTTCCGCCGAGCCTGAGCGAGTGATGGCTGAAATCGAGGATGTCATCGGCATACCCGCAGATGAAGCCTTAAAAATTAGCGCTAAAACCGGTATCGGTGTCGAAGCCGTACTTGAACAATTGATACAGAAAGTGCCTGCACCTAGTGGTGACCAGAACAAACCTTTGCAGGCACTTATTATCGATTCGTGGTTTGATAATTATCTAGGCGTCGTCTCTCTGGTGCGGATTATCAACGGCGGTCTGCGCAAAAAACAAAAAATCACAGTGATGTCCACCGGCAAGTCCTTTCTGGTGGAAAAACTCGGCGTTTACACCCCAAAACAATTTGAGAAACAGCAGTTAAATACCGGCGAAGTCGGCTTTATGATTGCCGGCATCAAGGATATTTTCGGTGCACCTGTGGGTGATACCATTACTGCCACGGACAATCCTGCGACTGAAGCCCTACCCGGCTTTGAAAAAGTGCAGCCGCGAGTATTTGCCGGCTTGTATCCGGTTAGCTCCGATGATTTCGGCGACATGCGTGAGGCTTTGGATAAATTAAGGCTGAACGATTCGGCGTTAAATTTCGAGGCGGAAAGCTCACAAGCCTTGGGCTTTGGTTTTCGCTGCGGTTTCTTGGGCATGCTGCATATGGAAATTGTGCAGGAGCGACTGGAGCGTGAATACAATATCGATCTAATCACAACGGCCCCGACGGTGGTTTACGAAGTCGAAACGCATAACGGCGAGATATTGATGGTGGATAATCCGGCTAAATTACCGGATGCCGGCAGCATAACCGAAGTTCGCGAACCCATCATTTTAGCCAACATTTTGGTGCCGCAGACTTATCTCGGTAGCGTGATTAATCTGTGCATAGAAAAGCGTGGCACGCAAAAAAACATGCAATACGTTGGCGCCCAAGTGTCATTAAGCTATGAGTTGCCAATGAGCGAAGTCGTGTTGGATTTCTTCGATCGTTTGAAATCAGTCAGTCGTGGTTATGCCTCGTTTGATTATGAGTTTCTGCGCTTCGATCCGGCGCCGCTGGTGAAGCTGGATGTGCTGATTAATGGCGATAAAGTCGACGCTTTGTCGATAATTGTGCATCGAGATCTGAGCCTAAACCGTGGCCGTGATCTGGTTGATAAAATGAAAGATCTGATCCCGCGTCAGATGTATGAAGTGGCAATACAGGCGGCTATTGGCTCTAAAGTTATCGCCCGCTCCACCGTGAAAGCCATGCGGAAAAATGTCACCGCCAAATGTTATGGCGGCGACATTACCCGCAAGAAAAAGCTACTGGAAAAACAAAAGGCCGGTAAAAAGCGTATGAAGCAGGTAGGTAGTATTGAGATTCCGCAGGAAGCGTTTCTGGCGGTTTTGCAGGTTAATAAAGAATAACGGCAGTTAATTATGGATTATGATTTTTCTTTTTTTCTGGTAGTGGCAACTTTTGTAACTGGCGTGGTCTGGGGCGGTTTCTGCTTATATCTGAAATATGTTCAACAGCCTTATCCCACCGAAAAAGAACCCTTGCTAGTGGAATACGCCCGCTCGTTCTTTCCGGTAGTCTTGATTGTATTGCTGTTGCGCTCATTCTTGTTCGAACCGTTTAGAATTCCATCCGGCTCCATGATGCCAACTTTACTGGTTGGCGACTTTATCTTAGTCAACAAATTCACTTATGGGGTCCGCTTACCGGTATTGAATACAAAATTTATCGAACTCGGCGAGCCTGAGCGAGGAGACATCGTCGTGTTCAGATTTCCTAAGCAACCCACGGTGGATTACATCAAACGCGTAATAGGCTTACCAGGAGACCGAATCGCTTACTTTGATAAAAAACTCTACGTCAACGGTCAACTGGTCAAAGAGACATCCCTAGGTCGCTACCAGGGTGTCGGCCAAGGCGTTAATATGACAGGCTCGGAACTCCTGGAAGAAGATTTAACCGGCGTAAAACACTTAATTTTAAACACACCAGGCGCCCCTACGGTCGAAGATGTGTTTGTAGTACCAAAAGGCCAATACTTTGTGATGGGCGACAATAGAGATAACAGTAACGACAGTCGTTATTGGGGAACCGTGCCGGAAGCTAATTTGGTCGGCAGGGCATTTTTCATCTGGATGAATTGGGATTGGGAAAATAACGGTATTGCTTTTGATCGAATCGGCACTATTTTGAAATAAACAACATCCAACTTTCGGGAGATCGACATGAGGTCTTTACCTTACAATCAACGCGGCTTAACTTTTATTTCGCTGATGTTAGTGCTCGGCCTGATCGCTTTCTTCACCTTGCTGGTATTAAAAATAGCCCCGATATACTTTAACCATAGCAAAGTACTCAATGCCTTAGAAGCAGTTGAAAAGAGCACTGACATTGCCAGCCAACCCAGACACCAAATTTTAGAGAGCCTGCATAAGCGTTTTAATATGAACTACGTCGAATATGTCACCGATGATGATATAACTATTGTTGCCCAGCCCGGCTATGTAAAAGTCGATATTGATTACGACCGAGTGGAACCTATTATGGGTAATTTAAGTGTACTGGTCGAATTTCATAACGGTTTTGAAATCGGTGGTCAGTGATTAAGAAATCAGAAGTACTTGCCAACAAGTTGGGACTCACATTTAACCAACCGCAGCTATTTAAAATGGCTCTAACCCACCGAAGTGCCGGTGCCAAAAACAACGAAAGACTGGAGTATTTAGGGGATTCTATACTGGGCTTTGTGATTGCGGAAAGTCTTTATAGACAGTTTCCAGGTGCCGGGGAAGGTGTATTAAGCCGACTGCGCGCCAGCCTGGTCAATCAAACCTCATTGGCAGAACTTGCCCGCGAACACCATATTGGCGACTATCTGATCCTGGGCTCCGGCGAGTTGAAAAGCGGCGGTTTTCGCCGCGACTCTATCTTGTCAGATGCCATGGAAGCCATGATGGGCGCCTTATTGCTGGATCAAGGTGTTGATAGCTGTCGGGAATGGATTTTATCGTTGTTTACTAGAAAATTTGCCGAGATTAAACTGGATAGCTGGAATAAAGACCCAAAAACGCGTTTGCAAGAGCTGATGCAGGCTAGAAAAAAAGAACTGCCAGTTTATGAATTGCTCAGCATGTCGGGTGCCGATCACGCGCAAACCTTCGAAGTTAAATGCAGTGTGCCTATCACGATTGAAACAACCATCGGCGTTGGAATTTCCCGCAAAAAAGCCGAGCAGGCTGCGGCGGAAAGTATGTTAATTCACTTGGAAGATCAAGACTAATGCATTGCGGATATGTCGCTTTAATCGGAAGGCCCAACGTCGGTAAATCGACTTTGATGAACCACCTGCTGGGTCAAAAACTTAGCATTACATCCAGAAAACCGCAGACCACGCGGCACCGCATTTTAGGTATAAAAACCAGCGAAATCGGTCAGGCTATTTTTATGGATACGCCGGGTATGCATAGCGAAGAAAAGAAAGTGTTAAATCGCTATTTAAACAAAACCGCCGACAGCACCTTGTTAGGTGTTGATGTGGTAGTTTGGTTGCTGGATGGCTTGTATTGGCACGAATATGACGAGCGGATTTTCAAAAAACTGCATGCCGCCGGTTTGCCAGTAATTTTAGTCGTCAACAAGATCGATAAAATCAAAGATAAACAAGCTATGCTGGCATTTTTTGCCGACGCCAAAAAGAAATATCCCTTCGAACAAATCGTACCGGTTTCAGCCTTAAAGAGCACCAATTTAGAGGTGCTTGAGCAACAGATTATGACTTTATTGCCAGTTGCCGATCCGATTTACCCCGCAGATCAAATCACCGACAGACCGGAACGCTTTTTCGCGGCAGAAATTGTCCGGGAAAAACTCACACGTCGCCTAGGTGATGAACTGCCTTATTCGCTGACAGTGGAAATCGAACAATTTGAAGAACTGCCAGAGCTGTGCAAAATATATGCAAACATCTGGGTCGAGCGCAGCAGCCAAAAAAGCATAGTCATCGGCAAGCAAGGTGAAATGCTGAAAAAAATCGGCACTGAAGCCCGCATTGATATTGAAAAGCTGATCGGTCAAAAAGTCTTTCTACAGTTATGGGTAAAGGTGAAGAAAGGCTGGTCTGATAACCAACGGGCCTTACAAAGCCTGGGATTCACTGACTCCGAATAACACATGTCGGAATCCGCTGTTCATTTGCAGCCGGCTTTCATCCTACAACATCGGCCCTATCGTGAAACCAGCTTATTGATGGAAGTCTTTACCCGAGACTTTGGCATTGTGCCAGTGTTAGCCAAAGGTGTGCGTAAGGAAAAGTCGAAATGGGCTGGCTTGCTGACACCGTTTAGCTTGTTACAAATTTCTTATCTGGATAAAACTGAGCTAAAAATCTTCACCCAAGCCGAATTAGTCAGCCATTTCCCGCTGCAAAAACTAGCTTTGTATTGTGGATTTTATGTCAACGAATTGTTGCAAGCGTTTTTACACCGATACGATCCACATTCTTATTTATTCGAATCTTATCAGGCTTGTCTAGTTGATTTAATGCACAGCCAAACTATCGAACAAACCCTGCGTTATTTCGAACTGGATTTACTGGAAGAAACCGGTTACGGCGTACAATTGGATAGTCAACAGCTGAACAACCAAACCATACAGCCACTGCAGCGCTACAATTTTGTCGCAGGTGATGGCATAGTGGCAGATAGTCTGGGTATCGTTAGCGGTGCAACTTTAATGACACTCAATGTCAAAGCAAGCTTGACCGGCGCCGCCTTGAACGAATCCAAACTGTTGCTGCGCAAAATGCTTGAAGTGCATTTACAGGGCAAACCCTTGAAAAGCAGGCATGTACTGGCAAACATTATTAGGTATTTGTAAACCAAAGCACAATCTTTAGGCATTCATCTTTTTACTTGTCTTTTTGCGGACAATCATGGACTCAATGGAAAAACAAATCATTTTATTAGGCGTGAATATCGATCACGTGGCAACCTTGCGACAAGCCCGTGGCACACGTTACCCAGAACCGATACAGGCAGCCTTGATGGCAGAACAAGCGGGAGCTGATAGTATTACCGCCCACTTGCGCGAAGATAGACGACATATTCAGGACAGAGATATTCTTCTATTGAAAGACATGCTGCAGACCAAACTGAATCTGGAAATGGCAGTTACTGACGCCATGCTCGAAATCGCCCTGCAAGTTAAACCGCAGGCCTGCTGTCTGGTGCCGGAACGTCGTGAAGAATTGACCACAGAAGGTGGGCTTGATGTTGCTTCCGCCCCCGCAAGAATGCATCATGCCTGCCATGCCTTAGCAGAGGCAGGTGTTGAAGTATCTTTGTTTATCGACCCTGAATACAATCAAATCGATGCCGCTCTAAAATCCGGTGCACCTGTGGTTGAGCTACATACGGGCCGTTATGCCGATGCCATCACACCTGAGCAACAAAATCAGGAGCTGCAACGACTGCAACGGGCGGCTGAATATGCCCATCAAGCCGGCTTGCAAGTTAATGCCGGCCATGGCTTAAATTTACACAATGTGGAAGCCATTTGCCGCATCAGCCAGATTGTTGAGCTGAATATTGGCCATAGTATTATGGCCGATGCTGTGTTTTTTGGCTTAAGTCAGGCAGTAAGAGATATGAAGCAACTAATGCGAGCAGCCCGACTGCACATTTGAGCCATGCAAACAGTGCTTGAATTTTATCAATTAACTTCGATTGGTGATCGTGATATCAATCAGGATTGCATGGCGCACCGCGTTTGTGCCGATTATGCTGTGTTTGTGGTTGCCGATGGTTTGGGCGGGCATCATGCAGGCGAAAAAGCTTCTGAGTTTTTTTGTCGTGGTTTGATTGGACTAGCAGAACAATTTCAACCACGGATCAAAGTAAACACACAACAGGCTATTAATGACTGGATTGCTGCAGCGGTGGCCAGAATGGCTGAATTATTTACCGATGACCCCGCAGCTGCCAATTCACATACTACTTGTGCAATTTTATACTTGGATGATGAGCGAGCTATCAGCGCGCACTGTGGCGATTCGCGGATTTATCGGCTTAATCCTACCCAGATAATCTGGCGCAGCAAAGACCATTCGCACATCCAGCAATTATTCGACGAAGGTCAAATCACCGAATGGGAAATGGGTGTGCATCCCGAGCAAAATAAATTAACTCGCAGCATAAATGTACTGACACCAGCAGCAGTCGATATTAAGGTATTTGCAGCAATGCAGTCAGGAGAAACCTTTATCCTCTGTAGCGATGGCTTTTGGGAGTCGATTAAAGAGCCCGAGTTATTACAATTATCGCAGCCTAATAGTGGCAAAACCGAACTTAAAAAAATGGCCAAAATGTCGATTTTACGAGCTCAGGGCAAAAGCGATAACTGCACGGTACAGTGGGTGAGAAAACGCTAACAGGTTAGGAGTAAGGTTGCGATGCAATGGACACGCAGTCTGGAGAGTTTAGTGAGTAGCCAAACCGTGTTTTTGAATACGATACAATAAGGTATCTCTGGAAATACCCAGTAAACGAGCTGACTTGCTGCGATTGCCATTCGTGCGAGCTAAAGCTTGGTGGATTATGTTAGCTTCAAGTTCATCCAGTTGCACACCTGCTTCCGGCAGTTTGAACTCAATAACCGTGGTGCTGATATCTTTTTGGAGAGCAAATTCATGCGGCAGATTTTCCGGTTCTATGACTCGACCGGCCAGCAGAATGCTGAGACGTTCACATAAATTACGCAGTTCCCGCACGTTGCCTGGCCATTTGTAAGACCGTAAAGACCTTAAGGCATGCCGACTAAAAGTAGGTGACTCCAAGCCGTGGGCCTGGGCAAAATGCACAAAAAAATGTTTGGCCAGTACTTCAATATCCTCACAGCGTTCATGTAGGGCAGGCAACTCTAAAGGCACCACATTCAAGCGAAAATATAAGTCGCGGCGAAATTCTCCCGTTTCAATAAGCTTGGTTAGGTCTGAGTTGGTGGCAGCTATAACGCGAACATTAACATGATAAGGTTTGGTGCTACCAACCTGTAGACACTCACCGGATTCCAGAAAACGGAGTAATTTGGATTGTATGGTTAAGGGCAGCGAGTTGATCTCATCAAGAAACAAAGTGCCACCGTCTGCTGCCTGAAACAAGCCCTGTTTGTCGGCAAATGCGCCGGTAAATGCGCCTTTTTTGTGGCCAAATATTTCTGATTCCACTAAACCTTCCGGCAAAGCGGCACAGTTAAGCGTCACAAATGGCTTGTTCGCTCTATTACTGTCTTTCTGAATAGCACTAGCCAGAACTTCCTTTCCTGTACCGGTTTCCCCTTTAATTAAAACTGTAACATCTGTTGCCGCGACCATGCGGGCACTACGAATTAATGCTTCCAGCGCCGGAGACTGCCCAATAATGGTATTGAAATGATCCACTGTAAAACCTCTCAAAACGTCATGATGTGTTCAACTCGCATCGGATTAAGCCATGGGAAGGCTGCCAGCAAGGCAAAAATAATGAACAAGATTCCTACAGCTTGCTTGAAGCGCTGAATTTTTGAAAGCTTGGCCAATAATGAAGTCATTATACCGACTCCCACCACAGCAGGTAAAGTCCCCAAACCAAAAGCGAGCATTGTCATCGAGCTATGCATGATACTACCTGTTGTAGCTGCCAAAGCCAAAGCAGTGTATATCAAGCCACAGGGTAGCCAGCCCCAAACCATGCCAAACAACAAAGCTTGGGTGCGATTTTGTACCGGAATCATTCGCCTGCCAAACGGTTCTATGATTTTCCAAAATCTTGAGCCCATTTTTTCAATGTACGCAAAACGGGGAAACCAGCCACCAATGTATAAACCAGCCCCTGTCATGACCAATGCCGAAAAAATTTGCAACAAACGGTGAGCTTGACCTTGAGTAAACGGCAAACTCAGGAACACCTGCAATGCCCCGACAACAGCACCTGCCATAGCATAACTGGCTATTCTGCCAAGGTTATAGCTCAAGACAATACTGAATAAGATACGCTTATTGCTGCGTAGTTCCTGGCTCAAACTGTAAGTTAATGTGCCAATAATAGAACCGCACATACCGATGCAATGCAGACTACTAAATAGGCCTATGAAAAATGCAGCTAGATAAGAAGCATTAAAATCAAGATAAAGATGCATAACCGTGATAATTGAATAAACAGGAAGTGAATTGACTGCTATCGATTATAAACGCATTACTGCCAAACGACTCACAAACACTAAAAACAATTAGGCGATAAATTTTGACAGCAGATCCGATTACGTCCCTGATGCTTGGCTTGATAAAGCGCGTTGTCTGCCGCCTTGATCAGACCGGAAAAATGATCATGGGTACTGGCAATTACAGTACCCACGCCAATCGAAACGGTTACATAAGGCAACGGGCTACTGACAGCGTGATGAATTTTCAGCTGCTCCACTGCCGCACGATATTGCTCAGCGCGCATAGTTGCTCCCGTGTTATCGGTATTAGGCAGTAGAATCACAAACTCCTCCCCCCCCATTCGCGCTACTAAATCTTCAGCGCGCTGGGTTTGATTGATCAAACTTTTGG
This sequence comes from Methylomonas lenta, assembly GCF_001644015.1. Lineage (GTDB taxonomy): Bacteria > Pseudomonadota > Gammaproteobacteria > Methylococcales > Methylomonadaceae > Methylomonas > Methylomonas lenta. The sequence continues at coordinate 64,826 of NZ_LUUI01000077.1, read as the reverse complement.
CAACCCGCCTCAAACAGTCATCCCCTAGAGGGTGGCCATAATGATCATTAAACAGCTTAAAATTATCGATATCTAAAATCAACAACGACAACGGCGTTACTGTGCGCTTGGCCTGATTAAACTGCCGGTCTATAGCGGTATCAAAAGCGCGACGATTGGGAATTTCGGTCAAACCATCCAGTGAAGCTAGCATTTCCAGTAAATCGGTTTTAGCTTTCAGATGAATTTGCATTTTGACTCTGGCCAGCACGATAGCAGGTGAAAAAGGCTTGGTAATATAATCGGAGCCGCCAATTTTAAACCCCTGAACCTCATCAGCTTCCGAGCGCTTCGCGGTTAGAAATATCACCGGAATATTACGTGTCTCATCATCGGATTTTAATAAGCGGCAAATTTCATAGCCACTAATGCCTTCCAACATAATATCCAGCAGAATCAGATCAAGCTTTTGTTTCCGCGCGATTTGCAGCGCCAACTCGCCATGTAACGCTACTTTAATGGTGTAATAAGGTTCAAGAATGTTTTTGATCAGGTCAAGATTTTCTGGGCTATCGTCGACAACCAAAATCGTATAATCCATTCTTTTATCCATTGGCTAATTATCCGTAAATTCTAAAAGTTGACTTACCGCTAAGGCTGCTTCGACAAACTCATAATCTGCAATTTTCTTTCTAATCAGCAATAACTTTTGAGTCAGGATAGGGTCTTCAATAGCCGACAAAATTCTCTCCAAATGCCTGTCGGCATCAGAATCAAATGCTTGTAATTTGTCGACTAAAAGACTCAGTTGACACTGAGTTTCCTCTGTAGATAACAATGCCTGTTGCTTAACGGGCATCTGAGTCGGTGGCAAATAAGTTTGAATACCGCCAACTACTCGATTTAATTCCTGATCGCACAAGCTAATCAGTCTTTTAAAAGTATTGCTATTTTCAACGCTAGAATTTTGCTCTGCAAGTAATTCCTCCAGCCGCACTACGTGACCATGCAGGGCAACAGCACCCAGCGAACCAGCCAACCCTTTTAACGTATGCAAGATATGCTTGGCCCCAACAAAATTTTGGCAAGCTATGGCATGTACAACCTCATCAATACTTGTGGCATGATTTTCGGCAAATTTTTGCAGAATCTTACGGAACACGCTTTTATCGCCAGCGCTATATCGCAAACCAGCAGCCTCATCTATACCGTACAGATACGGTAGTTCTTCATTAGAGTCTGAGCTTGGGGCAATCTGGTGATCGTGCTGTGGCGACAACCATCTGCTTAAAGTTGCATACAGCGTTTGCGGCAAAATCGGCTTGCCAATAAAATCATCCATACCGGCTTGCAGACACATCTTGCGATCATCACTCATAACATTAGCGCTTATTGCAATCACGGGTAAATGACTGCAACCCGGCAATTTTCGTAACGCGCGAGTGGCCTGATAGCCATCCATCACCGGCATCTGAACATCCATCAGCACACAATCATAAGTATTCTGCTCGAGCATTTCCAGCGCTATAGCACCGTTTTCAGCAGTATCAACTTTAAAAAACGCTTGGGTCAGCAATTCTATGGCGACAAAACGATTCACCTCATTGTCTTCCACCAAAAGAATGCGGGCATTCCGAATGCCTTGTAATGGATACATGTCAGTATCGCCTACCTGGCAAGATTGAGGTTGAGGTTGACACCAATTATTTATTTCCGTGACGCCCAGCAAAACAGTAAAATTGAAACACGATCCTATCCGCAGCTGACTACTAACGCTGATACTACCGCCCATTTGTTCAACCAATTGTTTGCAAATCACCAACCCCAAACCAGTACCACCGTAATTGCGAGTAATACTGCTGTCACCTTGACTAAAGGCTTTGAACAGCTTATCAATTTGAGTCTGCGACATGCCAATACCCGTATCGCGAATGCTAAATTGCAATGTAACCTGATTTTTATTGCGACTGAGTTCGTTCAATATAACTTCAATTTGTCCGTGCTCGGTAAATTTAATGGCGTTTCCAATCAGATTGATCAAAATTTGCCGTAAACGTTGCGAATCACCAATAACCGCATGCTGTTGCCGATCAAGCTCGGGCCGAATCAGTTTTAGCTGTTTTCGATTACATAATTCCGCCATGGTCGAAAACACCTGATCCAGCATTTCTGCCAATAAGAACGGCGTGCTATCTAACTGTAGCTTACCCGACTCCATTTTGGAAAAATCCAGAATATCATCAATCAGGCTTGTCAGACTTAAAGCAGCGGTTTCTACTCGCTCAAGATAGTCGCGTTGTTTTGAGCTGATATTGCTGTTTAAGCACAACTCAACCAAACCGACAATGGCGTTCATCGGCGTGCGGATTTCGTGGCTCATATTGGCCAAAAACTCCGATTTAACCTGGGTGGCTTTTTCTGCGTCCTGCTTGGCTTCCAGCAATCGTAGTTCGGTTTTCAAATGCTCGGTAATATCTTGCATCGTGCCCCGAATTCCACAGGGGTTTTGCTTATCATCATAAATCAATTTGCCGCGCTGATGCACATGCCGAATTTCGCCATCACTTAACACGATACGATGCTTAAAATCGATCTCACGCTCACTATTACTGTTTTGTAATGCTGATTTAAACAAATTTCGATCATCCGGATGAACCAACTGCGTCAAAATGCTGGCAAAGGATGGTATGAAGTTGGTTCGACTAGTTGCTGTGATGCAATACATTTCATCTGACCAACTAAAATGATTATCCGACCAATGCCATTGCCAATCCCCAATATGAGAAATACTTTGCGCATTAATCAAGCGTTGTTTCTGAATTTTCAGCTCTTTGATAGCTTGTGCTCTTTCCAATTCAGCGGTGATTTGCGCCGCAAAAAGCTTCAGAATGTCTTCAGCCAATTGACTGTCAGGCGTTGGTTGCCGATACATTGCCAGCAAATAACCAAAAATACGCTGTTGGTCGTTGTAAAGCGGAATACCGATCAAACTCTCAATTTCATGATCTTGTAGCCACGGATCCTCGGCAAATAACTGTCTGGCATGTTGCGGAAAATTGCAGATTTTACCTGCAGCCAATTGGCGGCACAGACTAGGGTGCATAGAATAATCTGCTGGGTTAGTCGCTTTGGTCTGAGCACAAAATGACAACGTATTGCAATGACCATCTTTCAGAATCTCACCGATAAATGTGTAGTCAGCTGCTAGAGTTTCCGCAGCCAGCAAAGTTAGGTTATCCAACGCAGTATGATTGGAGCTTTCCTCCATTGACCTTGAAATGATATTTCGGATGGCGCTCGTTTGCTGGCGTTGACGGGTGATATTGGTAACTAGTCCTTGATAACCGATAACCTGCCCCTGCACATTGCGACTAATCAATTTTTGATCTCGCACCCAATTGATATGACCATTGCGATCAAGCAGTCGATAAGGTAAATGTTCAATTTTTGTGCATTTTTGATCGATTTCGCAGCTATTGATTTCTTGATTGAATACGGGTAAATCGTCCGGATGAATCAAGCTAAGATAAAGCAAGGGTTTTGCTGTAACTTGCTCGGCAGTTAAGCCTAATAAAGACAAAACATTTTCTGTCACAAATGCAACGGGCAAGCCCGCTGCTACTTCCCATTTAAAGACCACTGACGTGGTTTGGCTGATAATCCGATATGTAGTCAGTAAATTATTTTCAGACTCTTTGCGGGCATTGATGTTTTGATGGATGCCACATAGACGTGCGGGATAACCACTCAAAGGATCGCGCTCCACCACGGAACCTGATCCTTGTATCCACACCCAGTGTCCATTCTTATGCTGCATACGAAATTCCACTACGTAGGGCGTACCTAACTTAATGTGTTTAGCAACCACATCTCGCACATGCTCATGATCGTCAGGATGAATTCTATGATCCCAATCACTGATGTAGTTATCCAGCTCATCCGCTGTCAACCCCAGCATATCCAGCCAGTGCTGATTCACCTCATGCTTGCCGGTAAGATAATCCCAATCCCAAAACCCAAGTTTGGCCCCATCTATCACTAGCGCCATTTGTTCTTCGATTCGTTTGCGACTGCTGATATCAAAATGAAGCTGTAATAATAGATTCAGGTTATTACCAGGCAGATGACTCAAAGAAATCTGCTGCCAGACTGATTTTGAAAAAACAAAGTCGGTGGCAGCTAATTCCTGACCAGCATGAATATGCTGACACAGCAAACACTCATGCTCTGTAAGGTGCGAAGGATGAAACCAGTTGTGTATCGGTTGATGCAGCAAACTAGATTTAGCTTGATTAACCATATCGGCTGCCGCTTGATTGATGTTGCATATCAAGCCTTGCCTATCCAACACAATAGCGGGTTGCGGCAGGCGATCAAAACAAGCTCTGGAGGTGCTGGTTTTCAGTAACAGACGGGGAAAACCGATGAAACAATACAGTAGACAACTCAAGCCAGATAGGCCAATCACTATCGGTAACCCTGCACCCCAAGACAAATCAGACCCGGATAAATTTAAAAAAATGTCAGCCGCCAGCCCTGCTGCAAACAATAAAAATGCTGCAATCAAAGCGATGCGTAGTTTACGAATATCAGCTATCGTAGACTTTACTGTCATGAGCTTCCTAAAAGGTAATGACTACATTCAATGATAAACCGCGACAGACTGCCAAACAACGACTGGCAAGGTCGAAATTAGGCCAGACGGATTTTGTGAGCGGCTCCTGCTTGTTCTTTGACTAGTTTCGGCACCAGATAGCCAGGTAAAGTTTCCTGCATGGACTGAATGAGTTGTTTGGCTCGCTGCTCAGATACTTCAAAATGCCCAACGCCAGTGGCGCGATCCAGGCTATGTAGATAATAGGGCAAGATGCCAAAAATAAACAGTTTCTCGCTAAGCCGGCAAAGCGTATTGCTGTTATCGTTCACGTGTTTTAAAAGCACGCTTTGATTTAACAAAGTTACATTATGTTGCTTCAAATGCTGGCAGGCAACAGCCACATCAGAGCTCAATTCGTTAGCATGATTGGCATGAATCACCAGCACTATTTGCTGAGGCAAGCTGGCCAAAGTCTGTAAAAGTTTGTCTGTGATGCGTGCAGGCAATACTACCGGAATACGACTATGAATCCGGATGCGCTGAACATGCTGAATCCGACTAATATTTTCCAGCAAGTCGCAAAGTTTCGCATCGCTTAATAATAGCGGATCACCACCACTAAGTATCACTTCTTTAATCTCGCTGCGAGTGATAATGTAATCCAGCGCTTGATTCATTTTTTGGCTGGATAGTTGCAGATCGTTATATGGAAAATGACGCCTAAAACAATAACGACAATGCACGGCGCAGCCGCCAGTACAAATTAGCAGCAGCCTGCCCTGATATTTATGGATAACGCCTGCCTGGGCCACTGCGTTTAAATCACCCACAGGGTCAAAACTGTACCCAGGAAAATCCTGCAACTCATCCTGAACAGGCAGCACTTGCCTTAATAACGGATCGAAGGGGTTACCTTTTTCCATGCAATCGACAAATCCGCGCGGCACCCGTAGCGGAAAATCCTTGAATTGAGGCAATAAAGGCAGACTGGACGAATCGAGTTGCAGATGTCGACATAAAGCGTCAACACTGGAAAAAGCCTCGGCAAGTTGGCGTTGCCAGAGAGTGGTGGGGGTGTTCAATACGGCTCCGGTTTCCGAATAAAATCCATATACATTATAATCCTCCGACTTATTGTTTGTTTCACGAGGAAATAATGGCAACTTATAGCACCAACGAGTTCAAAGGCGGTTTAAAAATCATGCTGGACAACGACCCTTGTTCGATTATTGAGAACGAGTTCGTTAAACCCGGCAAAGGCCAAGCCTTTAACCGGGTCAAAATCCGCAATCTAAAATCCGGTCGCGTCATTGAGCGTACTTTTAAATCCGGTGAGTCGGTAGAAGGTGCTGATGTTGTGGATCGTGAAATGCAATATCTTTACTCTGATGGCGAGTTTTGGCATTTTATGGTGCCCGATACATTCGAACAATATCAAGCTGATAAAAATGCGGTCGGTGACACCGTCAAATGGTTGAAAGAACAAGATATGTGCACCATGACTTTGTGGAATGATGTGCCTTTATCGGTCACCCCCCCAAATTTTGTTGAATTAAGCATTACCGAAACTGACCCCGGCTTGAAAGGCGATACCTCAGGCGGTGGCGGCAAACCAGCCACACTAGAATCCGGCGCGGTTGTACGGGTGCCCTTGTTTGTACAAATTGGCGAAATGATCCGCGTCGATACACGAACCGGCGAATACGTTTCCCGCGTTAAAGAATAGTGACAGCCGACTGGCGACCAGTGGCGGATTTACAGCAACTGCAGCAACGCGCGCAGTTGCTGGCCACCATCCGCCGGTTTTTTGCCGAGCGCAATGTACTGGAAGTCGAGACACCATTACTATGTCGCGCCACAGGTACCGATCCCAATCTGGATTTCTTTACCAGCCAGTTTCATAATCCGCCGCATAAAAAAGACCTGTTTCTGCAAACCTCTCCCGAATTTGCCATGAAACGTTTACTGGCTGCAGGCAGTGGCAGCATTTATCAAATTTGCAAAGCCTTCAGAAACAGTGAAGTTGGCCGCTTTCATAACCCCGAATTCACCCTGCTGGAGTGGTATCGGGTTGAGTTTAATTTGCAACAACTGATGCATGAAGTAGCGGAATTGTTAATGACGCTACTATCTGGCAGCATGCCGCAATTATCGGTGACGCAAGTCAGCTATCAACAATTGTTCATCGAATGCACCGGCCTGGATCCGCTATGCTTTTCCCGATTAGCCTATCACCAGTTTAGCAAAAGCCAAGGCCACCCGGAAGCGGATAGCTTGTGCGCTGATAATCATGCTCTATGGCTAGATTTTTTGTTCAGCCATTGCGTACAAAATGCCATGCCGAGAAACTCAATCTGTTTAGTTCACGATTACCCCGCAATTCAATCCTCATTGGCCCGGCTGCATACCGACGATACACGCCTATCTGAACGATTTGAAGTATTCATCAACGGCGTGGAACTGGGCAATGGCTTTTTTGAGTTATCCGACGCGGAAGAGCAAAACGCCCGTTTCGAGCGTGAAATTGCCTATCGACAAAAACACGGTTTGGCTGCCGTAGAAAAAGATCAACTGTTTTTGGATGCATTACAAACCGGCTTACCTGATTGCAGCGGTATTGCCATCGGACTGGATCGCTTGCTGATGATCGCTTCAGACTGCGATAGCATCGAACATGTTCTAGCCTTTCCTTTTGCCAATGCTTAACAGGCCTAACATTACAGAACAAATCAACTACCTTCTACACTAGCTTCAGTATAATCGCAGCTAGTTATAACAATAAAAACGGGGAATATCATGTACGGCATAGACAGCTTTTTTGAAAATCAGTATCTGCGTTTACAAGCTCATCCACAGTATTTGAAAGTCATGACACTACCGACTCTGCAGAAGTGGAGCGTGCTGGTTGGACTATTTTTGCTCAGTCAGATAGTGGTATTCGGCAGTTTGTATGTCATTTTTGATGAAATCGTGGTGATAGGGTTTTTAGCCAGCATCCTGGCAGGTTTGGCTACTGGCGTTGGCGCACTACCTGCGCTATTTTTTAAAGATATTTCTCCGCGCTTATTCAATAGCATGCTGGGTGCAGCGGCTGGCGTCATGCTGGCGGCCACCGCATTTTCGCTACTGGTACCCGGCATGGATTTTGGCGAACAAATTTGGCCAGGCAAAGGTTTGCTGATTGTGTCTGCCGGCATGATGCTGGGAGCTTTGTTTTTACATTTTGCCGATAAAAAATTACCGCATTTGCATTTTGATTCCGTAGCGGATGAAAGCCTGGATTCGCTGCAAAAAATTTCTCTGTTCATTATCGCCATTACCATACACAACTTTCCGGAAGGTATGTCTGTAGGGGTTAGTTTTGGCTCGGGTGACTTGAAAAGCGGCCTGGTATTGTCGATTGCGATTGCCCTGCAAAATATCCCCGAAGGTTTGGCTGTCGCGCTACCGCTGGTAGGTCTGGGCTACAACAAATGGAAAGCCGTAGGTGTTGCCACACTCACAGGGCTGGTTGAACCTGTCGGTGGCTTACTAGGCATTACCATGGTAACGGTTTTTTCTTCCATCCTGCCTATTGCCATGGGTTTTGCGGCCGGCGCCATGCTGTTTGTCATCAGTGAAGAAATTATCCCCGAAACCCATTCTAAAGGTCGCTCTCGCATCGCCACATTTTCATTAATGCTAGGCTTTATCATTATGATGATGCTGGATAAGATGCTGGGTTAAATCAGAAAAAAGACGAAAGCTGTAAGGCGAAAACAACCTACCCTAGCTCAAATTTGGCTCTGTCGAAAAATCCGTCGGCATTTCTTAACGGAGCCAGAATATTTCCCCGGATGCAGGCGTTATTAAGACTCGAAAACCAAGCGTTTTAGATCAAAACCAGATTATCCCGGTGTATCAACTCGTCTTCGTCAGCGTAACCCAATAAGGCTTGGAATTCCCCACTAGGCCGACCGGCAATTTTGGCCGCGTCTTCAGCACCGTAATTTATCAAGCCGCGGGCAATTTCCACACCATTCTGATCTCGGCACGATACCAAATCGCCGCGCTTAAATTTACCCTGCACTGCTTTAACGCCCACTGCCAGCAAACTTTTGCCTGCTGCTTGTAAAATTCTGACGGCTCCATCATCCAGCGTGACAGTGCCTTTGAGTTGCAACTGCCCAGCCAACCATTGCTTTCGAGCAACCAACGGTGCCAAATTAGGAATTAAATAGCTGCCAAGTTCTTCACCTTGAAACACACGTTTTATCACGTCTTCGATACTACCTGAGACGATGACGGTAGCCGCACCGGAACGCGCTGCCAAACGGGCCGCCCGAACTTTAGTAAACATGCCGCCACGACCTAATCCACTAATACTTTCACCGGCCACTTCATCCAGTAGCTTATCATTGACGCTAACACTGGAAATCAACTTGGCATCCGGATAGAGGCTGGGGTTAGCATCAAACAAGCCGGTTTGGTCGGTCAGCAAAATCAGCAAATCCGCTTCTACCAAGTTGGCAACCAAAGCGCCCAAGGTGTCGTTATCGCCAAAACGAATTTCTTCAGTGGCGACAGCGTCGTTTTCGTTGATTACCGGCACTACACCAAAACCCAGCAAGGTCAATAAAGTACTACGAGCATTGAGGTAACGTTGACGGTCGGATAAATCGTCATGCGTTAATAATACTTGTGCAGCCAACAGTTCATGCTGTTGAAATTCGTTTTCAAAACGTCTGACCAAACCCATCTGTCCCACAGAAGCTGCAGCTTGCAGCTCGTGCAAGGTTTTCGGACGATTCTTTAGTTTTAGGCGGCTCATGCCCTCCGCAACTGATCCGGAGGATACCAACACAACATCCACACCAAGCTGCCGCAGCGCCGCCATTTGCGCCACCCATCCTGCAATAGCTTGTTTATTCAGACCACGCCCACCATCGGTGAGTAAAGAACTACCAATTTTAACAACGACACGCTGAGCTTGACGAAAGTCACTCCGGATCACGCATAAACTCCTGTTGCTGGATGTGTTGCTCTTCTTTTAGTGCAGCTTTTTGTTGTTCCAGAAAATCCATGATGGCATACATCAATGCTCTGGTTCCCTGGTTTTTTAAAGCGGAAATCTGAAATACCGGGCCAGTCCAACCAAGTTCATCGACAATAACCTGACAATGCTGGTCGACTTCGTCATCCGGCACGTTATCGATTTTATTCAGCACCAACCAGCGCGGCTTGTTGGCTAAATCATCGCTCCATTTTTCCACTTCCTGGATAATTTTACGGGCCGAAGAGACAGGTGTTTCATCACTTTCATAAGGCGCAATGTCAACGATATGCAGCAGCAATCCGGTTCTAGACAAATGCTTTAGAAACTGCAAACCCAATCCCGCGCCTTCTGCTGCGCCTTCGATGACTCCTGGAATATCGGCTATCACAAAACTGCGTAATTCATCGACACTCACCACACCCAAATTGGGATGCAAGGTGGTAAATGGATAATCAGCCACTTTTGGCCGGGCAGACGACACCACTCTGATTAAACTGGATTTGCCGGCATTAGGCATCCCTAACAAACCCACATCGGCAATTACCATTAACTCAAGACGCAACAGGCGATGCTCGCCAGCTGAACCTTTGCTGGTTTGTTGCGGCGCTCGATTGACACTACTTTTGAAACGCGTATTGCCCAATCCATGAAAGCCGCCTTTAGCCACCAACAAACGCTGACCCGGCGCTATCAAGTCACCGATTTTCTCGCCGGTAGTGGCTTCAAAAACGATAGTCCCCGGCGGAACCGGCACCAAGCAGTCTTCGCCTTTTTTTCCGGTACAATCGCGACTACCGCCGTTTTCGCCACGCTGAGCACGATGCACCGAGGAATAGCGAAAATCCACCAGGGTATTAACGTTTTCGGTTGCCACCAGATAGACACTGCCACCATCGCCAGCGTCACCACCGTCAGGTCCACCCAAAGGAATGTATTTTTCGCGACGGAATGAGGCTTTGCCATTACCGCCATCCCCTGCTTCTACGCGGATTTCCGCTTCGTCAACAAATCTCATAATTTACCGGTATAAACAAAAAAGCCCCGCTAAAAAACGAGGCTTTTTCAATCAGGTGTGCCATAAAGCACAGCCAAAAAATTTCTATGCTGCTGCAATACTGATGTATTTGCGGTTTTTTGGGCCTTTTTCTTCAAAAACCACAGTGCCATCAGATGTAGCAAACAAGGTATGATCTTTTCCCATACCGACATTATCGCCAGCATGAAATTTGGTACCACGTTGGCGAACCAGAATGTTGCCAGCCTTTACCACTTGACCACCAAAACGCTTAACACCCAATCGCTGAGCATTAGAGTCGCGTCCATTGCGTGTACTACCGCCTGCCTTCTTGTGAGCCATTTTCTAAACCTCGTGTGTTATGCAGAAATGCCAGTAATCTGGACTTCTGTGTAATATTGACGATGCCCCATTTGCTTCATGTGGTGCTTACGTCTTCTAAATTTAATGATTCTAATTTTTTTGTGTCGGCCTTGAGATACCACAGTCGCAGTAACTTTGCTGCCTTGGACATAAGGCTGACCAACTTTAACAGCGTCGCCTGATTGAACCAAAAGCACTTTGTCAAACTCCACGCTGTCGCCGGCGCCCAACTCAAGTTTTTCGATTTTTAAGGTAGTACCCTCTGCGACACGATACTGTTTACCACCTGTTTGAATTACCGCATACATCAGCGCAAGCTCCATCAAGCATATATCTGTTAAAAGTGAACAGCGGATTATATTTTCAAAAAGCCCACGCGTCAAACCTAAATTTGATTTAGCTTGATTGACAGGCAGTTTCGAAGCACTTTAAACCGCTGAAATTTAGCTGAATATTTTACAAAATACTTACCAATAACCAGATCTGATTATCCATCAGCTAAATTATTGCTCATTAAGCTTAGGCAGTGGATCAGCCAATCCCATGGCGTGCTGAGCTAATAAATGCTTGGCAAACGGCAGGTGATCCAGCAATGCCAAACCGGTATTGCGCAAAGCAGCGACCGGCAGCCAATCATTGGAAAATATTCTCACCACATTATTTGTGAAACCAATGGTTTTACTGTGATCCTGTTGCCGCTGTTTAGTGAATAGCGTTAATAAATCAGCTGCGCCCAAATCAGCTTGTTGCTGATGTTGCCGAATCAACATGTCAGCCAATTGCGCTACGTCGCGTATTCCCAAATTAAAGCCCTGCCCAGCCACCGGGTGCAATTGATGTACTGCGTTGCCTACAATAACAGCCCGCCCGGATACCATGCTCTCTGCCCTGATGAGACTCAGCGGAAATGCGCGCCTCGGCGCGATCAGCTTTAACGCACCCAAGCGATAGCCGAAGCAGGCTTGCAATTCAGCCAGAAATTCAGCTTCACCACCCGCCATCAATGCCTCGGCCTGCTCTTGGGAACGCGTCCACACTACTGAAGCCTGTTTGGCGGCAATCGGCAACAAAGCCAGCGGGCCTTGATCCGTGAACCGCTCATAGGCAGTATGTAGATTCGGCATTGTCGATTGCACACTGGTCACCAGTGCAGTCTGACCGTATTCCTTAATTTGTTGCGGAATATCCAGCAATTTACGCACAGTCGACTGCCCGCCATCAGCACCGACTAAAAGTTGGGCGGTTAAATTTAACGACTGCTTGTTTTGTTTTAAACTGACATTAATAGCTTCCTGGCCGGACATCAATCCGACCACCCGGGTTTCGTATAACCGGGTTACGGCGATTTCCGCCACCAGATCAGCCAAATATTCTTCGATATCGCGCGCTGCAATCACATACCCCAACGCATCTACATTTTGTTCGGTCGCAGACAACCGGGTTTTACCAAAATGACCACGATCAGAAATATGTATGTGCTTAATGGCATTAGCCTTATCCGCCACGCCATCCCAAGCACCCAAGCTTTGCAACAATTGCACCGTACCCGCCGCCAAGGCCAAAGCGCGATCGCCTGCCGGCGAATCTCTTAATTGCTCCCGACTCGCAGCTTCCACGATGGCAATATTCAGACCACTATTTTTTAATGCCAGCGCCAGACAGTTACCCGCCAGACCGGCACCCACAATAATCAAGTCATAATGATTTTGCATTTAACCACCCTGCATTAACGCTTCAATATCCGCAATGCTTTTTGGCACAGCGTGCGTCAGTATTTCATAACCGTTTTTGGTAACCAGCACATCGTCCTCGATACGGATACCAATACCACGCCATTGTTTATCCACTTTTTCACAATCAGCCGGGACATATAAGCCCGGCTCGACAGTCAACACCATGCCAGGCTCGAGTATGCGCCATTCATCCTTAATTTTATAATCGCCAACATCGTGCACATCCATGCCCAACCAGTGACCAATACGATGCATGTAGAACTGTTTATATTTCTCATCTTTGATGAGTTTTTTAACCCGTCCTTTCAGCAAACCCAATTCAACCAAGCCCTTGGTCAGCACATCTACCGATGCTTCATGGGCTTTATTCCAGGTGATGCCAGGCTGAATCTGCTCCAACGCTGCTGCCTGCGCATCCAGCACCAACTGATAAAGTAATTTCTGTGGCTCAGAAAATTTCCCGGACACAGGGAATGTACGGGTGATATCCGCAGCGTAATGATCGCATTCCACCCCGGCATCGATTAGCAGCAAATCATCTTTGTGCAACTTATCTTTATTTTCGATGTAATGAAGTACGCAAGCATTTTTGCCACCGGCGACGATGGATGGATAAGCCACTGCGCGCAAGCCATCCCGAATAAATTCATGTATTAGTTCGGCTTCGACTTCATATTCGTACATGCCGGGCCGACAAGCCTGCATAGCTCTTACATGTGCTCGCGCAGACACTTCGGCGGCGCGGCGCATTAACTTAAGCTCTTCAGGGCTTTTGAACAAGCGCATTTCATGCAACACATGCTCTAATGACACCAACTCTCCCGGCGCCGTCACGCCGCTGCGTGATTGTTTGCGGATGTGATTGATCCAGTCCAATAGCTTGTGATCCAGCTCGCTATCCTTGCCCATTGGGTAAAACACCTTGCCTTTGTTTTCCAACATTCCGGGCAAAATATCGTCCAGATCGTCAATAGGAAACGAATCGTCGGCTTCGTAATGCAGGGTAGCACCCTCCAAACCTGCGTGCGCACCTTCCCATAGAGCTTTTTTCTCATCAAACTCACGACAAAACAACACATATTCGCCCTGCTCGCGACCAGGGATAAAAGCGGCTAATGATTCAGCCTCATTAAACCCTGTCAGATAATAAAAATCGCTATCCTGCCGGTAGGGATAATGCACATCACGGTTACGGGTTTGCTGCGCAGCACTGGCAATAATAGCAATATTGCCTTTGCCAATTCGTTTCATCAGCAAGGCACGGCGTTTTTTAAATTCGGCTTGTTTCATAGAATCTCTCTCAGTGCATTTGCCCACTTTTGTCGCCGGCAAATTGGTCACGTACGCTCAATACTGCCATACGCACGTACTCGTGAATCTCTATAAATGCATCTTCGTCTTCCTCGCCTTCGACCTCAGTTTCGATCTTGGTGAGTTCAATCATATCCCGCATCACTTCTGCAGTATCGCCTGGCCATTCGGCATCGGTTTGGATATACCCCACGCCAAACAAAAAGCCCTGGCACCAACAACGAAATGCGTCCACTTGCTCACTTAACGGCTCATCGTCATCGGGCAGCAATAAGTCAAAACTAAATTCACTAGCATCCGGATCGAGTAATTCGCGAGTACGCTCGAACAACTCCAGCATAAAAGCCTTATCATCATCCGGCAAATCTTGCTCATCAGCCCATAATTCATGCAACCAGTTGGCCGCATCAACTTTCCCCTCGATACACAACATCCCTACCGCAATGCCATGCGCTTCTGCAGCGCCCTGATCGGCATTGTGCCTTATCAGAATTTCATTGATTGCCTGATACATGATTTTCCTGCCTTTCCTGCTGTGTTTAAGCTGTTTAAAATTGGCGCTTATGCTAACATTGTTCACCATTTTGGATGATTTTAATGTCTTATCGGCCAACACTCTGCTATGTCTGAATTAGAAAAAGACCCCTCTACTGAATTGGCTGCACTGGAAGCGAAACTGGATGCACTCATCGCCCAATATCAGCTAACGAAAAGCGAAAATAAATCGCTCAAAGTTAAGCAAGATGCACTCGTTAAAGAAAAAGCCAAATTACTGGAAAAAACCACGCTGGCTAAGGCGCGTGTCGAGGCAATGATTAACCGCCTGAAAGCAATGGAACATGATTCATGAGCAAACCCATTAAACCAGTGTCGCTAAATATCCTGGGCAAAGAATACAAAATTGCCTGTCCTCAAGACGAACTGGAAGGACTAATTAACACCGCTCAGGAACTAGACGCTCAAATGCGAAAAATTCGCGACACCGGTAAAGTAGTTGGCTCCGAACGGATTGCCGTGTTAGCCGCCTTAAATCTAGCCCATGTTGCCAGCCCTAGCAAAAGCAACGTTGCTGATACGGAATTTTGCAACCACCTGGTGGAATTACGCCAAAAAATAGAAAATGTTTTAGAAAACCCATAAAACTGTTTAGAATGTTACGGGTATCTCCTGCAGCGTTCGAGCAGTGCTGGGTGTTTCCTGAACCTGTTTTTACCCCGGAAACTTTGACCATTCATGGTGTGCATGCCTGTTTATTCAGGAAGCCTGATTGACTGGATTTGGTTTCCACTTGAACCTCCGGTTCAAGGACGAAAGCATCAGACGGCGCAGGCGGGAGATCGCTCCCACCCCCACTTGCTATAAATCCCCTCCGTCCGTCAATCACAGATGGCGCCTAAACATTAATTAAGCTTACCCAAGAAACCAATTTTGAGTTCGCTTGCAAAACCCGACTAATACCAGCATCAAGGGCACCTCAATCAGCACGCCCACCACGGTTGCCAAGGCAGCGCCGGATGACAATCCAAACAGCATCACCGCTGTAGCAATAGCGACCTCAAAATGATTGGAGGCACCGATCAACGCCGAAGGCGCGGCATTTTCATAAGAAAAGCCCCAATATTTTGCCGCTATATAAGTGATAAAAAAGATCAAAATGGTTTGTAAGGCTAAAGGAATAACAATCCATAAAATAGTTAATGGATTTTGAATGATGACTTCGCCTTTAAATGAGAAAAGCAATACCAACGTCAACAATAAGGCAACAATCGTGATCGGAGTTAGAATGTGCAAAAATTTCCGCTCAAACCAACCCAAACCTTTATGGGCAACTATCCATTTGCGGGAAAAGTAGCCGGCGAATAACGGCAATGCAACATATACACTTATAGACAGCAGCAGAGCCTCCCAAGGCACCGGCAATTGCCCCACACCTAAAAGAAAACCGCCAATAACGCCATACAACACTAACATCACCAATGAATTAATGGCAACCATTACTAAGGTATGACCAGCATTACCTTTAGCCAGATACCCCCAAACCAACACCATGGCCGTACAGGGCGCCACACCAAGCAAAATACAACCGGCCAAATAGCTACGCCATAATGGTACTGCCAGCATTTTTACCCCTTCGTGTAACACCACCATACCAGAACCATACTGACTGCCGACCGTTAAATCCAAACCAAAAGGCATTTTTACTAAATCAACCGCATCCGCGCCTATGAGTTGTTGAAACAACATCCCCAGAAATAGATAAGCAATGGCATACATAGTAAAGGGCTTAATCGTCCAGTTAACAATCAGTGTCAACGTCACTGGTTTTATGCTTTTTCCAGCTTTCACCACTTCAGCAAAATCGATTTTCACCATGATGGGATACATCATGAAAAACAAGCAGATGGCAATAGGAATCGAGACTACCGGTGCACCGTTGACATTGACACTCATACCATCCAGCGCCTTGGCAAATTCCGGCGCATAAACCCCCAGCAGAATACCTGCGCCGATACACAAGCCCACCCATAGCGTTAAATACCGCTCAAAAAAACCCATAGCATGTTGTTTTTCAGTCATCAGATACCCCTTAGGCTGTTAATCGACCAATTGCATTAAGCTCAGTCTTGAGCTGATCAGCAGTCATGGTTTCCAGTGGTAACGCCAGCATTTTCTGTACCCGCAGCTTCAAAATACCAAATGTTGTTTCAAAGGCGGCAATTTTTTCCTCTTCCGTACCTTCAATATGACCCGGATCCGATACGCCCCAATGCGCCCGAACAGCATGGTTAAGATAAACAGGACAGGTTTCACCGGCCGCATTGTCACAAACCGTGATCACAATATCCATCAACTGACTTTCAAACTCATTCCATGACTGGCTTTTATAGCCTTCAGTGGGCAAACCATGGCGTTTCAATGTAGCCAATGCGCCAGCATTTATTCTGCCTATTGGATGGCTGCCAGCCGAAAAGGCTTGAATACGCCCCTGGCCTAAGTGATTGAATAAAGCTTCGCCCATAACACTGCGACAAGAGTTGCCAGTACAAATTACAAAAACGTTTTGCATGTTCCTTCCTTTACTATCGAGCTTATGATTAACAGATCAGTTTTTTCGCGCAACGTTAGCCACAACATGACGATTGTTTATCTTCAGAGGGCCGACAAGCAAAAGGGTTTTCACCATCAGAGGCTGCTTTTTGATCGTTAAAAGTTGGGATTTCGGTCAGCGAATGAAAAGACTCCCAGGCAATGCCTTGTGGGTCAGTAATCCAGTATTTATCCGAACGCGCATAACAGCATGCTGCGCCTTCCTGAGCTTCAATCGGTGTCTGGGTCGCATCCAGTTGTTGTTTGAGTGATTGTAATTCCTGTTCATTTTCAGCCTGAATACCGAGGTGATCTAGCCCCAGCTGCTTGCTACGATTAGAAATGGCAAAATTAACCCGCGGATCATCCAACATCCACTTGGCATAATCCTCATGCTGTACCGTTGGCGGACAACCGAAAATTGTGCTGTAAAACGCAATATTTTGATCGAGATTTTCTACTGCAAGGTGAATATGCATTCTTTTCATCAGGATTCCTTTAAAGTTAACGATATATACGTATAAGCATATATAACAACAAAAAAATTAACAACACATAAGTGTATCTGGACGGTTATTCATTTGCTGCAAACGCTCCCAATCAGCTTTAAATACCTCGGTGAGCTCAGCCGCAGCCAAGGCATGTTTTAACAATGGAGCCGTCCAGTCTGCTAGCTTAGGGTTAATCTGATAATAAACCCATTGCCCATCGCGGCTGTCTAGTAATAACCCGCATTGCCTTAAGGATGCCAAATGACGAGATATTTTAGGTTGTGATAAAGCCAGTGCTGCTGTTAATTCGCACACGCATAGCTTTCCCTCCTTCTGTAACAAGGTAACGCACCGTAAACGCGTGTCATCGGATAAACATTTAAAAAACTGTGCAGGTGACATAAATGGCTATATTTTTGATGGTTGAAGAATGATAAATTTAGGCTGATTCAAATAGCAACTTTTTCTAACGCACTCAATGTATTCAGCTATTAGCGTAGCGCTAGCAAAGTCTTACCGGACTTTTCGCATTATTTCCCGGCAGCCTGCCGACTTAACGCCGGCTAAAATACTTTATGGGCATGAAAATGGATGCCGGACAATGTCATCACAGCCCGGCCATGCATTTTTGTTTTACATCTGCGATTGCAAATAATTTTGAATACCAATTTGCTCGACCAACCCCAATTGCGTTTCCAACCAGTCGACATGCTCTTCCTCGCTTTCCAGAATATGCTCAAACAACTCACGGGAAATATAATCGCTAACCGTTTCACAATAAGCGATAGCTTCTCTTAAGAGTGGTATGGCTAGCTTTTCCAGCTTTAAATCGCATTCCAACATTTCTTTTGGATTTTCGCCTATCATTAACTTGCCTAAACTTTGCAGATTAGGCAGCCCGTCCAGAAACAGAATTCGCTCGATCAACTTGTCGGCATGCTTCATTTCATCGATGGACTCGTGATATTCCTTTTCGTTGAGTTTTGCATAACCCCAATTTTTGTACATACGCGCATGCAAAAAATATTGATTGATGGCAGTAAGCTCGTTTTCCAGGGCTTTGTTTAGATATTCAATGACTTTTTTATCACCTTGCATAAAAATCTCCTAAATTCGGTCGTAGTTGGGCTAAGTTATGTCGACAGATAGCGGCATTGAGTCAAAGTAACACACTCCCAACCCACTAAACCAGCTCAGTCGTGAAACACAGAATTACATTTAAAGACAATAAATCATAGCAGACCCAATAAGGCTAACTATCAAACCATAAACCGCAACTTATGCAGCCTTTTGCCAGACTCTACATGGCTTTGTATAAGTCGTCAGCGATTAACCAAAGGTGCCGCCATTCCAGCCCCAGAATTCGGCCGGACAACTGCTGAATTCGATATAAATTCTGTCGGCTGCCAGCGATAATTCAGTATTTAGCAATTTTGAAATCGAGGCTGATAAAGCCTTGGCTTGGGTAGCCGATAAGCCAATGCTTTTACATTCGACATAGGCTAGCGGCTCAGCAGAGCCTCCAAACAACATAGCCTTTTCTGCATGCATGTCGACCATAACATACCGTTCGGGCTTAGCGGTTTCCTTGGCTAATAACTTAGAAAAAGCTGCTATTAAATGGGGGGCTTGCTCATCGCCAATCTGTACATTGGTGCTTAGTTTTAAATAAGGCATCGGTATTTCTCTCCTTTATACAAATTGTTGGTAATCTTAGCGGGTATTTAATAAAAACACACCGCGGAGAAAGTCATGAACCCACGATTTTTCACAATTGTCGCAGTTATGCTGAGCTTACCTATGGATTCCGTTTTAGCCTATGGCAGCAGTTCAAGCTCAAGTAATTGCGACAAGCCCAAATATTCCGAATTTAACCCGAATGCCAATACATACCTACAAAGCTTTCGTGAGTTTTCCTTTGTAGCCTCGCCCAATACCACTGCCAACTCGATAGAAGTGAATATCAGCGCTGGTGCATTCAAAGAACATTTTAGTGCTAAAGAGCTAGAAATCACTCCTCAAAAAAGTGGCCGCCTGGAAGTAAAAGGCAAACTCAACAAACCCTTCCAACACGGACATGCCCGCATCAGCGTCACAGCCCACAGCAAACCCGGTTGCGAAAGCACGGATGGGTATTTGATTAAGGTACAATAATTTAGCCTCGAACCAATTACTGGTTAAAGCATTGATATACAGACTAAAACCCTCACTACTAGTCACTATTTTGAGCTGTTTGTTATTCGTTATTTCAGGGCGAGCTTATTCTGAAACAACGGCTCAAAATTTTCTGGTGCTGAATAATCACTATATTGTAGAAAATCCAGCCAACGGAAAACTGAATGATCGTTTTGCAATTACTAAAATTCGTCTAGATCAACACTTTGCCTGCTAAAACCGTAATTCTAACTTTCGACGATGATTATCAAAGCTTTTACCCCCATAGCCTACTACCCGGATAATCATGCACCATGATCACCCTAAACTTGAAGAACTAAAAAACTCTCCCAGAGAATATTAAAATGAGTGCCAGGCATGGCAATGAGCCTGCCAGTTTTGACAGGTTGCATATCAATAGGTCATCCTAAGAAAGAATTACGCCAATACACATCAATAGCTTTACCAGAATTAATAATCCGACTTCATCTGTTTAATTGGCTCAACATGCTAAACTTATGCAGACACACATGATCAACAATATAAACATGGCACGGATCATGCTTTATTAACATCGGATTATCAATTACACGCGCTGATTTTAAATACTAAAGGAGTTTTGCCATGATTTTAAAGGCTTTTACCGCCATTTTATTAACCGCAACCAGCCTATCCTCATTGGCTTCGCCTGTATTCAATGCAGACAACGGTCATTATTACGAGCTACACACTTTTACTGATGATTGGCGTCTTGACTGGGTGGACGCTAAAAACTTCGCCGAAAGTTTGACGTTTCTTGGCGGCTCAGGTTACCTGGCAACCGTAACCAGCCAGAATGAGGACGATTTTTTGTGGAATACACTCGGCGCCCAAGGTAGTTTTCTGGGTGGAATTGATACCAGCGGCAATGAAACCAACTGGCAATGGGTTACAGGCGAAGCATTCAGTTATACAAACTGGGTGACTGGCGAACCCAACAACTGGCAAGACAACTCACCATTAACACCTAATAACGAAGACTATTTGATGTATTGGTGGCCAGGGAACAACTACACCGGACATTGGAACGATACCAATGTGGATTCATCTTTTATGGATAATAATCAACTCAAATATACTACCCGGGGATTTGTAGTTGAGTACACTCCAACAGCTACTTCACCAATAGTACCCATACCCCACAGCATCTGGCTGTTTGCTTCAGGCATACTACTGATGTTAAAACGTCAAAAAAACAACGCTTAACGTCTTTCAATCACTCTCTTAGCCCGCTATCTTCCTGGATATGCGGGTTAATCAATGACTTTATTTAGCCCCGCAGCCTCGACTCATAATTCATACAACAAAAGGACTTTTGCCAAGGCACTCTAAAAACCAGAGCTTCTAACTCTACCCCCCTCCCAAGCAAGCAATCAAGCCAGAGAAACGTGCCTGACTGATAGAATGCTTTCAGCATATTTCTCGCCAAAATCGACTATTTACTAGTTTTTTTCCAAACCATCACTATACTCTCCACCCCATAAACGCCAAAAGCTCGACACCCCCACTACAAATAATTGATGAATCGTAAAATCATTGCAATCGCGCTATGGCTCCCCGCATACAGCTTACATGCCAAACAGACAAATGAAGCGACTTATCAACAGGCATTGGAACAAGCGCGCTCGGGTCAAACCGAACTTGCTTTAGAGCAATTACGGCTTCTCGTAACTGATCACCCAAGACGCAAACAATATCTGTATGACTACTTGCAACTACTTTTATGGGCAGAACGTGATGATGACGTACTAAGGGAGGCCGAAGGCCTAAACCTTAAACGAGCGCCAGCATACGTACTTGAAACCATTGCCAAGTCCGCTCGCAACAAAGGCCAACTAGATAAAGCCACCGAACTGTATAGCCAAGCGGCTAAAAAAACACCAAATCGGCTGACCCCAAATCTCGGCATTGGCTTGATTCTACTGGATCAAAAGCAAACCAAAGCCGCCATAGCGCATTTCAACAAGCTCGCCCAAAACTTTCCGGATAATTTTGAGTTAACTTTGGCCCTGGCATCTGCTTTAGAGCAAGACGGGCAAACACAAGCCGCAGAACAACTTTACCAACAAGCCTTAACCTATGAACCGGATAATAAAAATGCCGCGCAAGGTTTAATCAGGACGCAATCAGCCAGCAAGGACTTTACTACTGCAATTGCTACAGCCAACACACATCGACAAGCATTAAACGACGAAGAATGGACTCACTTAAACTGGGATTACGCTACTGATCTTATTAGGCAAGGCGAAAGAGATACAAGCATAGATCCAACCAACTTCGCCAAGACTGACCTAGCTATTCAAGCGATTAAAGCCAACCTTGCAGCATTAGCAACACTCAACCTGAAGGATTTAGCATACTGGCAAACACGTGCAGAAGCGGATTTATTGGTTGCTTTGCATGATCGCAAGCAAATGAGCGATGTCATAACCCGCTTTCGACGCTTACAGCAACAAAACCTGTCACTGCCCGCCTACGCAAAAATGGCAACGGCAAACGCCTTTGCAGATCAAAATCAGACAAAAAATGCGCAGGCACTCTATCAAGAAATAATCCAAGAACAACCGAAGAATTACACCGCCCAAAAAGCTTTGGCTAAAATCAGCCTGGATATGGGCGATAAAAGTCAACTGGACAACAGCCTGACCCAGCTAAGCGAATTTGCAAACAGTCATCCGGATGTCGCGAATTATAGATATGACTATTTACAATATTTACAATGGAGCGGTCATAACGCTGAAGTGCTCACAGAAGCTAAAAAAATCGAGCTGGACGCCGCCCCTGCCTATATTTTGGAAACCATTGCCAAAGCCGCACGTGAATTGCACGATTACCCACAAGCGGAAAAACTCTACACTATGGCTGCCAGCAAAGCACCGGATCGCCTAACACCCCAATTGGGACTAGGTCTACTTATGCTGGACCAGCACAATACCAAGCTAGCGACTCGACATTTCGATGAGCTAGCAAGTACCGGTCAACAGAACTCGGACATCTTGTTTGCACAGGCAGCAGCGCATGAAATGGCTGGACATCCCAAACAAGCCAGCCAGCTTTATCAAAAACTCCTAAACAATCAACCGCAACATACGGAAGCAGCGCGCGGCTTGATTCGCACCCTGGCATCTGCAGGCCTGCAAGCAGAAGCCCTACAAGTGGCCAAACAGCACCGCTCATTAGTGCCTGACGATCTATGGGTCGACTTAAATTGGCATCACGCTGCCGAACTCGTTCGCCGCGGCAAAACCTCTTTAAATAGCAACCCAGACAATTTTCATTACACCGATCAGGCCATTGCTGCAATTAACGCTAACATAAAGTCAATTTCCAGACTTGCAATCCGCGACAAGAAAATCTGGTTAAGCCGAGCCCAAGCCGACCTATTGGTTGCCCTACATGATCGCCAACTTTATAACCAAGTTAACGATGAATATGAAGTTGCGTTAGATCAGAATCTCAACCTGCCCACCTACGCACTGCTGGCTGTTGCCGACAGTCAACTCAAAAACAACCAGCCGACTGCTGCTCGCGAGCTATATCTACAGATTTTTGCCAACGAAGCGGACAATCTCGATGCGATTGAAGGCCTGATGCGTACCTATTTGGCAACTGGGCAAACACAAGACATAGCACCCATTCTGATAAAACTACAAACGCTAGCCGAACAAAATCCCTCACAACCTCGCTATCGATACGATCTGCTACAAGGTTTATCCTGGCTGGAGCGAGATACAGAAGTATTGCAGCAAGCACTTCTTATCGACAAAAATTCGGCGCCTGTTTATATTTTGGAAACTGTGGGCCGCTCAGCGCGCAACACCCAAGATTATCCGCTTGCCGAAAATCTGTATAGCCTTGCTGCCGACAAAGCACCTGATCGACTAACACCCAAACTCGCACTGGCCGGATTAATGCTCGACCAGCAACAAGCCTTATCGGCTACCACTTACCTGCAACAACTTCGAGTAGACTACCCGAACGACATTGAATTGATCCTGACTCAGGCTAGCGCAGAAGAACTTGCCGGCCAATACCTCAAAGCCGTCGACTTCTATCAACAGGCGCTCGAACTACAGCCGACTCAACCAAATGCGCTGCGTGGCAAGGTATTCGCCCTATCAAATGCCGGCCAAACCGAGCAAGCTTTAACTATTGCCGAAGCTAACCGAACTTTATTTAACAATGAAGAATGGGCTGAGCTAAAATGGAGCCACGCCGCCGGGTTGATACGTCAAGGAGAACAGGCTTTATCCCAAGATGCGCGAGATTATCGCAGCATAGATCAGGCAATTAACGAATTGCAAAGCAATATCGCCTTAGTGGACTCACTGCAACTCAAAGACCCCCTTGTTTGGCGGCAAAGAGCTCAGTTTGATTTACTGGTCGCCTTTCGTGATCGACGCCGTATGGACGACACCATCGCGCTATACCAACAGTTACTGCGACAAAACACGAGATTACCTGTCTATGCCCGCATGGCAGCAGCCGATGCCTACCTGAATAACCGCCAACCGGAACAAGCGCGGGAGCTCTATCTAAGCGTTCTACAGGAAGTGCCTGATTACTATAACGCCAAAGCATCACTTGCTTACGCCTATTTAGAAGCCGAACAACCGGATTTAGCCCTTGCCACCGCAGAGCAACTGTCGAAGGAACAACCGGAAACCATTAGCCTACCCCAGACTGACGGTAGTGAAATCAGCATTCCCAATCCTAAAAAAGCCACCGCGGATATGACCGCTGCGATATTCCACGCTTATGTGGACGATCTCAACGAGGCACAGTCGCGCCTGGAGCGCTTGCATTTGCAATATCCCGATAATACCGACATTCACAGCAAACTAGCTGAAGTCTACTATTTTCGCGGCTGGCCCCGCAAAGCACAACATGAAATCGATATCGCCCGCCAACAGGCGCCGGAACATTTCGGCTTAAAATTAAATCAGGCCAAAGTTTCGCATGAATTACGTGACTACCCTGCAGAGCAATCGCTGACAAACGAGCTTTACAGTGATTATCCAGAGGATTCCGGCGCACTAAAACAAATGCAGGCCTGGAAACGACACAATAAGCCGGAGTTAAAAATATTTGCAAATGGCGGTATCAGTAAAAATGAACCTTCGGCTGCGGCGTCATTAATTGGTAACGATGAAATCAATATAGATAGCATTGCTTACTCTCAACCGATAGCTCAAAACTTTAGATTATTCGCACATAATGGCTGGAAAACTTCGTCGTTTAAGGAAGGTAGTTCATGGCAATCTACACTTGGAAATAGTATCGCCCTACCAAACCCTTCCGATTTACCCGATTGTAATTTAAATACTAATCCAGACGACTGTAAAAAAATCGTCTTGTTGAACAATACTGCCGATCTCATAGCCAAACGCAACTGGCAAGAAACTGACGCTGAAATTGGGAATGGCTACCTAAGACATTACGGTGTCGGCGTTGAATTCACTCAAGATAAAACCAAAGCAGGAGCTGAAATCCACTATGACAACAGTGGGGCAAATAAAGTAGGCGTAGATTTAGACCTCGAATATCAATTTAATGATCATTGGCAACTGTTTACCCACTTAAGTAGCCTGGATAATAATATTCCGGTACGCGCACTAAAGTATGGGGTTACTGCAAAATCGGCTCTTATTGGTTTTACATTCAAGGTTAATGAATCCAGGCAATTCAACTTATCCAGCCACTATTATAATTTCAGTAGCGCACAATCAACTTCCTGTAACTCTGTATCAATTCCAGAAATAGAGTTTAATTCGACTGTCTATAGCCCTACCTATTTAAGCTCAGAACAAGTATGCGACAGCGCGGCTAGCTATGATTACCTCTCGCAAAAATATAAAAGCCTGACCGATACCGTAGCAGCCATCTTGCCCGAAAAAGACAATCTTTCCGCTAGTACGGGTAGAGCATATGATGAAATATGGTCAAGCCAAACAGTAAATGATTTTATTCAGCAAACACAACTATCTAACCTTACCAACCAAATATACAACCACTCTAACAACCGCTACGCTTTAGATGGGAACTATTTCGAACGCTGGTACAGTGGTCCAATTTATAAGTTCTCAACCATCTTGGGCGCTAGTTTTTCTGCCAATACATCCACTAACGTTTTCTATTACAGCCCCAAAAAAGATGCCACAGTCGCATTGACACTGGACAATGACTGGCTGACTTACCGTAATTACGAAACAGACTTCCATCAACGCGTAGCCCTAACTGCTGGCGATTACTGGCAGGAAGATTATGGCTCCAATATGATTGGCAATATCCAATATGAACATCGCTGGCACCTTGGCTCTGATATAGAACTGATTTACGGCGGCAACCGAAGCTATCGTTATTACGATAATGCCTTAACCCAAACGTGGCAAATGTATTTAACAGCCGATATACGCTTCTAATATGCAAATATATTCACAGCCACCATCATGCCTGAATTGATGCATTCATTAATGGACAAACTCTATCAAGTCATCTCGTTAGTGATGCATGCCAGCTACCAAATCTGGCAATGGATTTGGCAAACTGCCAGTTATTTTGCCGGCGAATGGATAAGTCTGCTACTAGAGTTTGCCTTTTATTACCCGCTCTTCATGGCTTATCTATGGATGATAGGCGCATTCATCTATTATTTTCACTGGGAAAAAAACAGCCATTTTGATCCCGACCACCCACCCATATTGCAGAGCTATCCACCGGTTTCCATTGTGGTGCCATGCCACAATGAAGGACGCGAAATCGCGGATACCATCGAGTTTTTGTTGCAACAACAATACCCCGATTTTGAGATTATTGCTGTCAATGATGGCAGCCAAGACAATACACTGGACATATTACTGGAATTGGCTGCGAAACATCCGCAATTGCGGGTAATCAACCTGGAGCAGAACCAAGGCAAAGCGGTGGCTTTAAGGACCGGTGCGCTTTTTTCCAATAACGAATATCTGATCTGCATAGACGGCGATGCCCTATTAGCACCACACGCCACCACCTGGATCATGCAGCATTTACTCTCCGGGCCGCGCGTGGCTGCCGTCACTGGTAATCCCCGCATACGCACACGCTCAACGTTGCTAGGTAAAATCCAGGTTGGCGAATTTTCTGCCATTATCGGCCTGATCAAACGGGCGCAACGAGTCTATGGCCGCATCTTCACTGTTTCTGGCGTCGTTGCCGGCTTTCGGAAATCAGCGCTGCATCGCGTTGGTTACTGGAGCACCGACATAGTGACTGACGACATTGACATCAGCTGGAAATTGCAACTCGATCATTGGGATATTCGTTTCGAACCCAATGCACTCTGCTGGATTTTGATGCCGGAAACTTTGCGAGGACTATGGCGACAACGTTTACGCTGGGCCCAAGGCGGAGCAGAGGTTTTGTTTCGTTACAGCAAACCTCTAGCTATATGGCGGTCACGGCGCATGTGGGGGATTTATGTCGAATATCTGACCAGTGTATTCTGGTCCTTCACAATGATCATGATTTTAATCCTCTGGACACTAGGCTGGTTTTTCGAGTTACCGGATGAACTGACCATTCCAACACTGATACCCAGCTGGGGTGGCGTACTTTTAGGGGCCACTTGCTTACTACAATTTGCCGTCAGCCTGATTATAGATTCCCGCTACGAAAAAGGCATTACCAAAACCTATTACTGGATGATCTGGTATCCATTGATTTACTGGCTGATCAACGTGCTAACAACTGTATGCGGCTTGATCAAAGCCCTGATAAAAAAACGTAACACACGAGCAACCTGGGTTAGCCCCGATCGAGGTCTGAGATGAAACAACCCTTGGTCATCAATTCACCATCGCTGCAGAGCCTAAGTGAGCGTTACCTCTCCGCCCTCTTCACGTTTCTGTTCTGGATAATCTGGATTTTTTTATGGACTCCTTTAGTCACTTTAATCGGCTGGCTGCTGGGTTTAGATTTGGTTTATCTTGAAATGATAGAACTGGAAGGCTATAAAGCCGTGATTACCGATTTCGGCTTATTTCTAATATGCGTGGCGGTTATAGGTTTTATTTTGGGAATTTGGGCGCTTTATAATTTTATGCGCTTTAAAGACATCGATCGCCGTGCGGCCATTGAGCCTGTCAACAACCATCAATTATCCATATTTTTTGCTATCGACCCCTCATTACTGGCCAAACAACAAAAATCCCAGTGCTTATCAGTCTATTTCGATGAGCATGGAAATATTGTCAACAGTACAGAAATTGAGCTTCCCTCTGAAATGCCAAAACAATCTTCTGTTACAGCAGAGCTGAAGCAACAACCCGAAACTCCAATCTAAAGCACCAACACGGAATTTTGCTTGGATTTATCCAACTTATAACTCAGCATCAAAATATCTTCGCTACGTTCGACATCTTTATCGACAGCGGCCACGATGTTTTGCATGGGGATTCCAAGTCGGCACCTTATTCCAAACCAAATCCTAATCAGGTTTTTCTAAAGGCAACTGCTAAACATTCGCTAATTGAAACACTTTCAGATGCCGCCAAAAACCTAGCTTCATAATACAAAACTCACTCACTTAGGCGAAATTGCCAGCTGATCAAGCCTTAGTCTTAGCAACTTTTAGCCAGGCGCAATTCGCTTGCAAACACTTCATTGATTGCTAATGCAGGGTGATATGATGGATGTAGATTCAGAGCTTGGCATATCAGCTCACTTCATGGAATTGGGGATATTACTATGAGATTTTTCGGTCTTTTATTACTACTGACTTTTACAGCTACGGCTGCGCTTGCATATCATAACTGGCCTATTTTTATTGCGCCCAATGAATTGTCGCTTGGGTTTACAACTATTCAAGCCCCCATTGGGCTGGTTTTGCTAGGCACATTGATATTTATCACTGTGCTCTTTCTAATGAATATGGTCTATATGCAATCCACTTCAATTCTTGAATCCCGTCGCTACTCGAAAGAATTGGAAGCGAACAAAGAGCTAGTCAACGATACTGAAAAATCGCGCTTTACCGAATTAAAAAATAGTTTTGAAACTGAATTGTCCAAACAAAGTTTACTTAACGATGAAATAAAAGCCGAACTATTTGCAAGATACGACCTCGTTGATGGTAATTTCCGCACCATGATTGAAGAGATGGAAAATACGCTGGACGCCTATATTGGCGAGTTAGAAGATCGTCTTGAAAGAACCAAATATTTACCGCCTAGCGAAAGTTAATTAAAAGTAAGCTACAAAAAGAGATTCATCAATGAACGAAGAGCTGATCATCGGTATTGACCGATTAAAAAACCCAAGCCTTAACAAATCCACCGCCTTTACCTCAGAAGAAAGGGATAAGTACAAATTACACGGCCTGTTGCCGACAGCGATTACCACCCAGGACACGCAATTAAAGAGAGTTCTAGCCAACCTGCATAGACAAGAAAGCAATATAGCCCGCTATATTTTTCTGAATAGCCTACAAAGTCGCAACGAGCGCTTATTTTTTCGTTTGGTTTCAGAAAATATCAAAGAAATGCTGCCCATCATCTATACCCCGACGGTGGGAGAAGCCTGTCAGGAATTTGCCCATATTTATCAACAACAAAAAGGCTTGACGCTTAGCGCTACAAATCGCGGGCAGATTAAAGAAGTATTGCAAAACTGGCCGCATAAAGATGTACGCATCATTGTCGTCACCGATGGTGAACGCATCTTAGGACTTGGGGATCTTGGCGCAAACGGTATGGGCATCCCGATCGGCAAATTATCTTTATACACCGCCTGCGCAGGCATACATCCGGAATACTGTATGCCGGTCATGTTGGATGTAGGCACAAATAACGTCAGCTTGCGTGAGGATCCTTTGTATCTGGGCTTAACCCAAAAACGTATACAGGGTGATGAATATTTAAGCCTGGTTGATGAATTTGTCCAGGCCGTACAGGAGATCTTTCCTAAAGCGTTAATTCAGTTTGAAGATTTTTTGACCCCGAACGCCTATGCCTTACTGGAAAAATACCGGAAATCGATCTTGTGTTTCAATGATGACATTCAAGGCACGGCGGCCATGGCGCTGTCTGGCGTACTGGCGTCTTGCGGCATAACCGGGCATGCGTTCAAAGACTTACGACTGATGTTTTTAGGGGCCGGCTCTGCCGCTACCGGCATAGGCGACTTGATAAAACTAGCCTTGGTTGCAGAAGGCCTAACTGAATCCGAAGCCGTGCAACGGCTATGGTTTGTGGATGAAAATGGCCTGATTTGCAAAGAAAGAGACGACTTGATGCCGCATAACTTACCTTATGCCCATGAACAACCGATGCTGTCATTTATTGGCGCCATCAATCACTTTAAACCGCATGTTTTGATCGGTGCGACCGGCGTCGGTGGCACCTTTAATTCTAAGGTTGTCAAGGCCATGTGCAAGCATAACGAGCACCCGGTTTTATTATCATTATCAAACCCTACCTCACGCTCTGAATGTACTGCCCAACAAGCTTACGAATGGAGTGATGGTAATGTCATTTTTGCTAGCGGCAGCCCATTTCCCCCCGTCACTATAGAGGGGGGGCGACGCTTTATTCCCGGACAGGGCAACAATGTCTACATTTTTCCGGGCGTAGGTTTAGGCGCGCTGGCTGGCGATGCGAGTATTATCACCGATGAAATGTTTTTGATTGCGGCAAAAACATTGGCAAAACAAGTTTCAAAAACCGAGCTGCTGAATGGCACCATTTATCCCGACCTGGATAACATCCTGGATATTTCTTTACTAATTGCCGAACAAGTAGCCACCTATGTTTTTGAGCAAGGACTTAACCGCTCACCTCAACCAGGGGACATCAAAAAGGTTTTACAGGACATGATGTACAACACGATTTATTGATCGGCTGTAATCTGAAATGCAGGGGTTGATGTTCATTTCCAAATGTCGCATGATTAGCAACCAATGCCTTTAAGGTAAAAATTAAGCCGCTGATGGTCGGACAAACCCACCATGAACGGCTTAACGTAACCGCCTTAAATGATTAACCCGTCCAGACTTTAGCGATAAAAGCAGTGCTTAAATTGGAGTCGGCACTGCTTGTATGAATAACTAGCGCCAGCTTGAGGTTTTTTCTTCGGCTTCCATCACTGCGCGATTCAATAAACTCAGCTGTTTTTCTTCAACAAATTGCAAACCCAGCATGTAAAAAATCGGCATCCAGAATGAATTGATCATCATTGCGCCGAGTATGCTTTTGGCTGTGCGCTGCCAGTTTTTTAACGGATTAAAACCTTCGGTTAACGTGGACTTGGGATGTTCGGCAAAAATCTCGGTAATCGGTTTCAGCAAAGACAAATCCTGCCGACCATCCAATGCCGCCATGGCAGCGGCCAATTTGGTACGTATCCCTAAAAAGTTCAACCTGGCCACGCACACTGAAATCACAAAGGCTAACGCCATCAAAGGCAACAACACTCGGGGTGGCGCAATCGGCGCAAAAATCGGCGCCATCAATACCAGACTATAGCCCAACATCAAAATATCCTCGCCGCGCTCAACATCCTTATCAACACCGGCCACGATAGCCACCACCGGATGAGTTGCAGAGTTTAAATAAGCTTTAGATTGAGACATGACGAACCTCCGAACCAGGACAAAAGCAATGGAATATCTATGCCTTAAAAAAATAAAAAGTCAAGATCGTCACGGGTAGAATTTTTTACAAAAACAGATTTGCGGCTTAGGATTTCGCCAAAATCAACTCCCGCTTATGGTTCCCATGCTTTGCGCTCATCGTTATACACAAGTCACTCGAATCCTGGCGAAGCCCTCAAAACCCCTCTCTTGTTGGAGAGGGTAGGGTGAGGAGAATCAAAATAAAGCATTTTGGTGATTCAAATTCTCCTCACCCCCGCCCTCTCCATCAGGAGAGGGGGCTTAACACCATCACATTAAAGTGTTCCAGCATGAAAACGGATTACGCAGTGTAAATCGAGATGTGTATAACGATGAGTGCTTTGCGTGGGGAACTCCAGCGTCCCGAACCGCAGAGCGGTTGGGGGTCCGTGAAGTTATCTCCAACCACATTCTTAATGATTGAACTAACTGTATTAATCGACACGATTACAACATTGGCACTAGATCCAGTTCAAACATAATCGCATCCTCACGTCCATTCTTGGCTGGATAATAGCCTTTGCGCACACCAATTTCGCGAAAGCCCACTTGACGATACAAATCAATTGCCCCTGGATTACTAGGCCGCACTTCCAAAAAGACTTTCTCGGCACGTGAGCGGGCATATTCGATTAAATGCTCCAGCATTTTACGACCTGCGCCCTGTCTTTGAAAATACGGGCTGACGCTGATATTCATAATATGCGCTTCGCCAACGGCTACTGAAATAATGCAATAGCCGACAATCACATCATCCGGAGCTTCACACACCCAATTGGTGTAATTCATGGCCTGAAAACAATCCTTAAAAACCCCTGCCGACCAAGGAAACTCGTAATTTAAGGCTTCAATTCTTAACACCGCAGTCAAGTCACTGTGATCCATTTTTCGTAGCCGCAGTAAATCTTTGCTACTCACTGAGTTCGGAAACACTTTGGCGTAAAACTCTCGATCAGCATCGTAAAGAACGGCATTTTTTAATTTATGTAGCAATTTCCACATCATTATTATTTTTCTTCTAGCGATTGATAAACGGACAACGCAAATTGCAGATCGTCCCAAGCCTTGGCTTTTTCCGTTAATGCGCGTAACAGGTAAGCCGGATGGTGAACCACCACCAATGGAATATCTTCCAGTCGGTGCAGTCTACCGCGTAATTTTGCCAGAGGTTGCTGGGAATTGAGTAAATTTTGTGCTGCAATGCGACCCACTGCCAAAATAATCTTGGGCTGCAACAGGCTAATCTGCTGCTGTAGAAAATCATGACAAGCAGCCACTTCCTCGGCTTGCGGGTCGCGATTGGCGGGCGGGCGGCATTTCAACACATTGGCAATAAAGACTTCCTCCCTCGCCAAACCGATTGCCCGTAACATTTCATTCAATAACTGACCGGCTTTGCCGACGAACGGTTCGCCCTGCAAATCTTCGTTTTGTCCCGGCGCTTCACCGATCAGCATCCAGCTTGCCCGATGACTGCCTACACCGAATACGGTTTGGGTGCGGGTTTCGCATAATTGGCAGGCATGGCACGCAGCAACCTGTTGTTGCAGCTCGCTCCAAGCATGATCGCCGGCATGGGATAATTGCGTAGCTTGGGCTGAAGCTAATGAAGCCCAACACTCGGGCGCTTCACTTGGCGTAACGGTACTTTGATTTAGGCCTTCTTGATCGGCGTCTCGCTGTTCGGCAATTGTGCCTTGTGCCCTTGAGGGAATACCTCCTCCATCCCTGCACTCGACAGTCCGCCCTACATTGTCCGACTCGCCACCCGCCGGCACGCCAGTGACGGGTTGATGCCTGGGAACCCAGACATCGATGCCCATCGCCTCCAGATACTGCAAGCGGGTGGCGTTATCCATAACTGCTTAGACTAGACATCGCCTTTTTGCGGATGCCGTCTTTTATCAACGCCTTGCAGTTTATTAACCGCATTGATATAAGCCTTGGCCGATGCAATCACAATATCGGTATCCGCACCGGAACCGTTGACAATTCGACCGGCATGTTCCAACCTTACTGTCACTTCGCCTTGCGCATCCGTGCCATTCGTGATGTTGTTAACCGAATACAAAGCCAAGATAGCACCCGTTTTCACCAAACTTTCAATCGCTTTCAAACTGGCATCAACCGCACCGCCTCCTTGCGCACAGCCGGTCATTTCTTTGCCATCGACACGAATAGTCACGGTGGCATTCGGCACTTCGCCAGTTTCCGAGCAGACCTTCAGAGCCACCAATTTGATGTGCTCATCCTCTGCTTCAAAACTTTGCTCGGAAATTAAGGCTTGCAGGTCTTCATCGAAAATTTCGTGTTTTTTGTCAGCCAATTGTTTAAAGCGGAAAAAAACATCGTTCAAATCGGCTTCGCTGGCAAATTGCACGCCTAATTCTGCCATGCGGGTTTTAAAGGCATTGCGACCGGAATGCTTGCCCAACACCATCCGATTAGTGGTCCAACCCACATCTTCCGCACACATGATTTCGTAAGTTTCGCGGTTTTTCAATACACCGTCCTGGTGAATGCCGGATTCATGCGCAAACGCATTGGCGCCGACAATTGCTTTATTAGGCTGCACTGGAAAACCGGTAATCGACGACACCAACTTCGAGCAGGTGACAATTTCGCGTGCATCCAGACTAGTATCGCAAGTAAAGAAATCCTGCCGGGTACGAACCGCCATCACCACTTCTTCCAAAGAAGCATTACCAGCCCGTTCGCCTAAACCATTGATGGTGCATTCCACTTGACGTGCGCCATTCATTACTGCGGACAAGGAATTAGCTACCGCCAAACCCAAATCGTTATGGCAATGTACGGAAAAAATAGCCTTATCGGAATTCGGGATACGCTGAATTAAATTGGCAATGGTGGCGCCAAACTGTTGCGGCATGCTGTAACCGACCGTGTCGGGGATATTCAAGGTCGTCGCTCCGGCATCGATAACCGCTTCCAAAATCCGGCACAAGAAATCTTCTTCCGACCGACCGGCATCCTCCGGCGAAAACTCCACGTTATCGGTATATTGTCTAGCTCGTTTTACCGCCTTGACCGCATATTCGATGACTTGCTCCGGCTGCATATTCAGTTTCATCTGCATATGGATAGGCGAGGTGGCGATAAATGTATGAATACGCGAACTTTGCGCGCCTTTCAACGCTTCGCCGGCCCGATCAATGTCTTTATCCAGCGCACGAGCCAATCCGCATACCGTGCTGTCTTTAATCGCATCGGCTACGGCCTGCACTGCTTCAAAATCGCCCTGACTGGCAGCTGGAAAGCCTGCTTCAATCACATCGACCTTCATGCGTTCAAGTGCACGGGCAATCCGCACTTTCTCATCACGCGTCATCGACGCGCCAGGGCTTTGCTCGCCATCGCGCAAGGTGGTATCAAAAATAATCAATTTATCTTTCATGAGAACTCCGTCATGAAAAGTTCGGCAATTTATGCCGAGATGCAGAAAAAAGGTGGATTAATAATATTTGGATAGAATGTGCGCCCCTCAGGGCAGCAGCAAACTTAAAGACAGGACGAACGGAAAGCTGCCTGGGCATGGCAAGCAAATCAAATCAGCAAAATGAATGTGTGACTGAATGTTCATAGTTAAGAACTATACTGCATTGCAGGAATTGGCTCAAGCATCCAATGCCAGGTAGTTCAAATCAGCCTTAATACACCATGGCATGATCAACTAAATATCGGCCGTTTTGCTCCAGCAAAACCAATTCCGCCACAAATTCCCCAGCCTGTTTGCTACAGTATTGCTTCCAGACTATGGCCACCGATTCAGGCCGCCGAAATATAGCCACAAATTCCCTATCAGCAAAATAGCCCCATTCGGCCTGATAACGCTGACAGACTTTTTGCAAATACGCCTCGCTGACGATGGCCTTTAGTCTGTCGGTAAAGTCTCTGGTGTGCTTGGAATGATTGATCTCTGTAGAACCCGCCATCAGGTTATCCATAATGGGATTCGCTATCGCCAAAATATCTTCATCTGATCTGTGTGCTAATTTCATGCATACTCTTCCAGCAAAGTAGATTACAGAAACCCGCTCCTGGCTTATCCGTTCAAAAGCGGCGATTGCAACAGTATTGCTGCCGCCACCATCAGCGCACCGGTTAAAATTGCCCGCAGGGTACGTCTATTATTACGTTGTAGTTGTTTACGTAATTGTGTCATTTCCTGATTGTGTTGCTGAATCTGCTGCTGCATCTGGGCGTTACTTTGCAAAGCCTGAAATATTAACCCAGGAATTTCTGGTAATTGTTCGGTCATTTCAGGCAGCTTTCCGAGTAATTCTTTAACTTTTGCAGCTGGCCCCAAACGCTGTTTAAACCAGTTTTCTAAAAATGGCTTGGCGGTTTGCCATAAATCCAGATCAGGATACAGCTGCCGCCCCAAGCCCTCGATATTCAACAAGGTTTTTTGCAGCAAAACCAATTGCGGCTGTACCACCATATCGAAGCGGCGTGCGGTTTGAAACAGCCTCAATAGCAATAAACCAAAGGAAATGTCTTTTAAAGGCTTTTCGAAAATAGGTTCGCAGACACTGCGAATGGCCGCCTCGAATTCTTCTACGCGCGTCGTACTCGGCACCCAGCCGGACTCGATATGCATTTTTGCCACGCGGCGATAATCGTGATTGAAAAATGCCAGGAAATTCTCTGCCAGATAGCGCTGATCGGTGTCCGACAAACTACCGACAATCCCAAAATCCACCGCCAGATATTTGTCCGGTAATTCGACAAAAATATTGCCGGGGTGCATGTCGGCATGGAAAAAATTATCGCGAAAAACTTGAGTAAAAAAGATTTCCACACCTCGCTCAGCGAGCTTTTTGAAATCGGCATTGCCGGCACGCAAGGCCTGGATATCCCCCACTGGTACGCCATAGATGCGTTCCATCACCAACACTTTATGGCGGGTCAAAGGCCAATGAATTTCCGGAATATACAGCGAATCGGAATTTTTAAAATTATTGCGGATTGCGCTGGCATTGGCAGCCTCACGTAACAAATCGAGCTCATCCAGGATGGTTTTTTCAAACTCTGCTACGACTTCCATTGCGCGTAAACGGCGGGCGTCGCTCCAGAAGCGTTCGGCCAGGCGGGCCAGTTCATACAACAACCCCACATCGGAATGAATTTTGTCTTCGATATCCGGGCGCAATACTTTGATAATCACATTTTCGCCGGTTTTCAATCTGGCAGTATGCACCTGTGCCACCGAGGCCGAAGCTAAAGGCTGAGGCTCGAATTCATCAAATGCCTGTTCGATAGTCTGTCCCAGTTGTTGCTCGATGATGGCACGCGCAGTCTCGGCAGAAAATGGCGGCACTCTATCCTGTAATTTGACCAGCTCTTCAGCAATATCTTCCGGCAATAAATCCTTGCGGGTGGATAGGGTTTGGCCAAACTTGACGTAAATAGGTCCTAAATCTTCCAAAGTTCGGCGGATACGCACGCCGCGCGATTCTGTGGGTTTGCGTAACCAAAAAGTCGGAGAAAAGTAGGCCAGATAACGAATAGGCCGAAACAAATGGGTTTTTAAAACAATTTCATCCAGACCGTGAAACATCATCACCCAATTAATATGGATCAGACGCATGAGAATTTTGGGGCGAATCACGGCAAAGTCCTTGTATTTATTGAGGCTTAGGAGAGGTATTCAGGGCGGTCATCAATCGCTCGACGCGCGCATTGAGTCTGTCTGTATCACACCGACAGACATCGATTTGTTGAAACATTATTTCTGCTTCAGCTTTGGCTGGCAAATCACGGGTTTCTTCTTGTAGAAACTCTTCCAGATTTAGACGAAAACTGTTCACAGTATGCTGGGTCCATTCACGACTACCGCGCACTAATCCACTTAATCGTTGCGCAAACACATCACCTGTGTAGCGTGCCAATTTAGTTTCCAGGTTGATATTCAGTTTTTCAAACAGCCGTTGCAATTTCTGTGCAAGTTGAGTATCGCCTTCAATTCTCACCTCACCTTTAAACAATGACCGCATCGGTGTCGCACTCAATCCCATCAAGCCCAATGCCGAGAGTGAACCACTCAAACTGGCATCGGCTTCTCCGGGGTAGCTTTCCAGTATTTGAATACGATCATGCGCCGGGCTTAGGTAGAGCGTTTCGTTGAAAGGCGTGATATGAACAGCAATCACTTTGCCGACCATAGGCACCAACAATTGCTCTAATTGTTCATCAAGCCTGAGATAGCTATTTATCGCAGCTTCTAACGCGCCGATTAATAATGGTTTGATTTGGACGAAATTGCTGGACATCAGTCTGCCTGTTGTGCGAGTTGTTGCAGATTATCCTGCTGACAAATGAAGTGTTCAGCATACTTAAGAGCCATATTGTCTGCTGCCTTTGGGGTGACTAAAACTTATAGCCCCTATGCACCGCAACAATGCCCTGCGTCATATTGAAATACTCGCAACGTTCCAAGCCTGCTTCTTCCATCATACGTTTTAATTCGTCCTGTTTAGGATGCATACGAATCGATTCGGCCAAGTAACGGTAGCTGTCTTCGTCTTTGGCGACGATGGCGCCTATTTTCGGCAACAGCTTAAACGAGTAAAAGTCATAAACTTTCTCGGTGATAGGATCGATGGGATGGGAAAACTCCAGCACAATCACGCGTCCACCCGGCTTTAACACCCGATACATGGAGCGCAAAGCCGCATCTTTATCCGTGACATTACGCAGTCCAAAAGCGATGCAGACACAATCGAAGGTATTATCGGCAAACGGCAGACATTCGGCATTGACCTGTGCATACTGAAGATTGCCCGCCAAACCACGGTTAATTAAACGATCGCGGCCTGTGCGCAGCATGGCAGCGTTGATATCCGCCAACACCACGTCACCTTTTTTGCCGACGCGCTTTTCAAACAGCGTGGTCAAGTCGCCGGTGCCGCCGGCCAGATCGAGTACCCGATCACCCTCGCGCACATTGGCCAATTGCACGGCTACTCGCTTCCAGATGCGATGTATGCCCATTGACATCAAGTCATTCATTAAATCGTATTGACTGGCAACCGAATCAAAAACGCCGCGAACCATGGCGACTTTTTCTTGTTTGGGAACTTGTTTAAAACCGAAATGAGTGGTGTTGTCGTTTGTCATGAGTCGAATTAATGATTGATAGTCGATTTGCGGCTAATGCCGGCGGCGTTAAGTTGCTCCAGATAGTCCGACCACAGCAGCGGAAAATCAGAGCCTAATTTATACAATAAATCCCACGAATAAATCCCGCTGTTGTGGCCGTCACTAAACGTCAGGGCAATCGCATAATTGCCTACTGGCCGAATATCGGTAATGCTGACATCCTGCTTACCTGTCTGCAAAGTTTCCTGACCCGGGCCATGACCAACCGCTTCGGCTGATTGGGTATAAACCCGCAGATATTCACTCGGCATTTCAAAGATGCTACCGTCGTCGAAATGCACTTCCAAAATTGCCGACAATTTGTGCAGCTTGATTTCGGTCGGCGTGTGGTGGCAAGGGGTGATTTTTAGACGCATGATTAAAGTATGTAACGACTCAAGTCTTCATCCGCCGCCAACTCCTGCAGATGAGCATCTACATAGGTCGCATCGATATTAATGACTTTGTCCGTCAAATCCGGCGCATCGAAGGAAATTTCCTCCAGCAGCTTTTCCAAAATGGTATGTAAACGTCGGGCGCCGATATTTTCCACGCTTTCATTGACCTGCCAACCCAATTCGGCAATACGTTTGATGCCATCATCGGTGAATGTCACCTGCACACCTTCGGTAGCCAGCAAGGCTTGATATTGCTCTGTCAACGAGGCGTCCGGTTCGGTAAGAATGCGGACGAAATCATCAGCGCTCAAGGCACTCAGCTCCACTCGAATCGGAAAACGACCTTGCAACTCCGGAATCAAATCCGACGGCTTGGTCAAATGAAAGGCACCCGAAGCGATGAATAAAATATGATCGGTTTTGATCATGCCGAATTTGGTGGTGACAGTACTGCCTTCCACTAACGGCAGCAAATCGCGCTGCACGCCTTCTCGCGACACTTCACCGCCACCCATTTCTGATCGTTTGCAAATTTTGTCGATTTCGTCCAAAAACACGATACCGTGTTGCTCAACAGCCTCCAATGCTGTTTGCTTGATTTCGTCTTCGTTAACCAGTTTTCCGGCTTCTTCCTCCTGCAGCAATTTCATGGCATCCTTGATTTTCAACTTGCGTGCTTTGGTGCGCCCACTGTTGAGATTCTGGAACATGCCCTGCAGCTGACTGGTCATTTCTTCCATGCCAGGAGGCGCCATGATTTCTACGCCTACTGAGGGAGCATTGACATCG
Organism: Methylomonas lenta; assembly: GCF_001644015.1. Lineage (GTDB taxonomy): Bacteria > Pseudomonadota > Gammaproteobacteria > Methylococcales > Methylomonadaceae > Methylomonas > Methylomonas lenta. The sequence goes on along the minus strand of NZ_LUUI01000077.1, from coordinate 25,024 downwards.
ATTTGAATTTCCTTGTCGTCTAAATCACCTTCACGCAGTTTTTTGCGCATTTTTTGCCGGGTCGAGGCTTCGGTTTCAGACAACATGCCGCCTTCGGCTCTGGGCAGCAAAATATCCAGCACGCGTTCCTCAGCAGCATCGGCCGCCCGGTTTTGCACTTTTTCCATGGCCGACATGCGGGTCATTTTTACCGCAGTATCCACCAAGTCACGAATAATCGATTCCACATCGCGACCGACATAACCCACCTCGGTAAATTTGGTGGCTTCTATCTTTATAAAAGGTGCATTCGCCAAGCGCGCTAAACGGCGGGCGATTTCAGTTTTACCAACGCCGGTAGGACCTATCATCAGAATATTTTTCGGGGTAATTTCCTCGCGCAATTCTACGGCTACCTGACTACGACGCCAGCGATTACGTAATGCAATCGCTACCGAGCGTTTGGCATCAGCCTGACCGATGATGTGTTTATCCAGTTCGCTGACGATTTCTCTTGGGGTCATTTGACTCATGTTTAACTCTTCTCCAGCGTTTATAAAATAGCCGGCGCTTGCGGCTCCGCATCCAACTCTTCGATGCGCAGATTATGATTGGTATAGATGCAGATATCAGCAGCGATATTCAATGATTTTTCGACTATCTCGCGCGCACTTAGCTCGGTATTATCCAGCAATGCCCTGGCCGCACTTTGCGCGAATGCGCCACCGGAACCAATAGCCATAAAATCGTGCTCAGGTTCAATCACATCGCCAGTACCGGATAGTGTTAACAAAGTTTTGGCATCGGCAATAATCAACAGGGCTTCCAGTTTGCGTAACGCTCGATCAGTCCGCCAGTCTTTGGCCATTTCAACTGCTGCCCGCGTCAAATTACCGCGATGTTTTTCCAGCTTACCCTCAAAATGCTCAAACAGGGTAAAAGCATCGGCAGTCGCCCCGGCAAATCCGGCAATGACTTTATCGTGATAAAGACGTCTGACCTTACGGGCATTGCCTTTCATGACCGTATTCCCCATAGTAACCTGTCCATCGCCACCGATAACGACTTTATCGCCGCGTCGAACAGCAAGGATGGTTGTGCCTCTAAGTTCTATGCTCATTTGCTCTACTGTTACTGATGAAAAGCCGGTAATTTTACATGGTATCCAACAGGATGGGCCAAAAGTTTACAGTTTACTTAACAACTCTGTGGTTGTTTAATCATTGAAATATGCCGAAAAACTGATTAAAGTTGGCCTGGAAAAGCATAATAAAAACAACATCAAGAGGCCCGCTATGAAATTATCCAAATCCTGGAAACATGCCATCCTACTCACCACGCTGGTGTTTGCTCAAGCCGCATTAGCAGAAACGCCCGCTGAAGAGACGGAAAAAAAATGCATCAAACCCAAATTCAGAGATTTTTCACCCGCCCATAAAGCTGAAGTAGCACCGGAAACGCAGATTTCTTTTCATGTCAACCGCTACGCTGACCCACTACACATTGGCGCCAGCGCAAAAAAAATCCCCATGCAAGTTCAGATAGAGGATAAACAGACCTTTTATTATGTCACCGCCAAACTACCCAAAGAGCTAAGAGATAGTTACGCCCGCATCCATATTGAAGCTAAATCCACAGAAGGCGATTGCGTGGGAGTAGATGGCTGGCTGGTTAAAATCAATGAGCAGGCAAAAGAGACACCCAATGCTGAGGCCAAAGAAGAATCCAAACAAGAGCTCAGCGCGGCCACTGACGACAAATAAACAGAAGTTATACCGGTCTTTATCTGTCTAACGATTATGAACAAGCTTTATCGCCCCGGCAAATGGAAAGTTAGCCAGGTTCTGCTGAACAACATGAAGCGCATCGTTCGCAATTGAAGCGCTGCGTACTTTCACAGTAATACAGACTGGGGTTTTATCCCCAGTCTGTAATTTAGCCCCAACAAGCCCTACAAATTTTCATACCGATTCAAATCAAACAACCCGGCTTCCAAACCTCTATATAAAGGATGCTGCTGATTAAACCAATCGGCATGCTGCCAAATATCAGGATTAGTTCTGCGGATACCGTATTGACTATATAGTTGTTCCAATTCTGCTTCGCTAGTAGCATTGCGAACCAGACTGACAAATTCGCCCAGCTGGTTTTTTTCCACATTAAAGAAAAAATTGGGATAACTGCCGACAAATCCGGGCACAACCGTCAAGGTATCGTTTTCAGGCTGGCGTAGGGAGTTTTGAAATATGAGTCTTGAGATATTACTGTAAGCTTTGTTCACTAACAGCGTATACACCAAATCGCCTTGAGCATCGTTGGTTTTTATCCGCAACAACGACATTTCCGGCAATGCTTTTAATTCCAACCCCTTTAGCTTTGCCAGGTCACGCATTTGGCTATCGACAGACTGCTGTGTGGACGATACACCCTTCCGCGTACAACTTGCTTGCTCACAGTGATTGATGCTATCGGAGATACCGGCGGCTTTACCTAATTTTTGCCGAATCTGCTCAAAAAACTCCTCTTTATAGTCCGTAGTTTTAAATTTCACCTGGGTTTCATGCGTAATATTGAACAAAGGCTTATCAGTGAGCAAACCGTCTAAACCAAGATACCAGCTATTGTAAATAGCTTGTCTTTGGCTGATAGGCATAAAGCGAAGAAAGTTATCTTCCGCATCCTGACGCACAATATCCATATAAGTTCGGGTAGCCAACTGATGCCCCGCTGTGCCAAAAACATTAAAGCCCGCCACCAATAGATAGTGTAGTCGTTCAAAAATCGGATAATCAATCACCCAGCCGGTTAACGGGGTATCGCCGATAAAGCCTTTGCTCACGGTAGCGCTATCGAAATGCCTAAAAATCGTCAATGCCGCATTCTGATTATCACCCCCGCCATCCCAAATATTTTGCAGGCCAAAGCCCTGCCCTTTTGGCAACACCTGCTCATAAAACGCATTTTTCCTGACTAGGTATTCTTCGCCATATTTATCGAATTTACTAAAACCGAACAGACTAATTTCATCACTTTCCTCTCCCGGCAAGCCCAAAATCTGATTATTTTCTGCCAGGGCAGCACTGACTTTATGCTGATCTATCATCCCCGGTTGACTAAAAACCACCCAAAAATGATCTCGTATACTGCTAGTTGCCGATTCACCACGACACACCGGGCCTTTTATAAAACCCGAGACAAAATATTGCGCATCATCCAGTAGAAACTGATATTTCGATATCAACGGTAATTGGCTAAACGCACTAAAAGGATTAGCGGCTATCAAGGCTTCATAGCTTGGTAAGGCGGTGACTTCATAATCAGTTTCAAAGAACAACGTATCATAGCGCTGCATCTTTTCGTCACTTAATTCATAGACAAAATGATTTTTATCGACGATGGTTTCGATAACTGGTTGCAGTCGATAATAAAAAACGGCGCCAGGATCATCATAGGGCCGCACAGTGTTAATCTCCTCAATGGCTTGGCCCGAAGGCGTTTTAGATCGCACCCAGCGATAAAATTCATGCTCCGGCTGGCCTTTAAAATGCATATGACCGATGAACAGATGCTCGTAGATATAGCGAAAAACCAGCTTCTGTTTCAGGCTGGAAGCATTGAAATAATGTTCCCATTTCTGAATAGCCGCCGTAGCTTGAGCCGACATCGGCGGTGATGGCTCCAATTTTGCCCCTTCCTGCAACCATTGCAACAATTTGTACTCTTCCTTTAGAGACAAGCCTGGCATAGCATAAGGCATGCCCCATTTAGGATGTTCAAATTGATATTTTGGAAACTCATCTACAGTAGAACATTGCAACGGATGATCAAAGGCAAGATCATAATCCGCATCCAACTTGCCGGTTATCGGTTGTGGATTTAGGCGTTTCAACTGAATCAATTTCACCAGAACCGAATTATCCAAATTGGCAACGCCTGTTTGGTTACGCTCATTCAACACCGGATGAAAGCCTTTTTTCCGCCAAGCTGCAGTATTGGTAGCATCAATAAAAAGCCGTGTCGGATCAGCCGCTTCCAACCGAGCAAAATCATAAACCAATTGCTTGCTGCCCCCTCTATCGATGCCCTCTATAGAGCCCAATTTCAACTGGCACGGCGCATCGTAACAACCGTGGCAAACCACACAACGTGAATCCAGTATGTGTTTAATGTCTTTAGTAAATGAGACTTTATGTTGCCGCAAAGCAAGTTGCGCCTCATCCGGTGTCAACTGCCGAGGTTTAGGCGCTGAAGGCCCGTACAAACTCTCAAAATCTGTTGTTTTATAAACAACAGACGCGCAACCGGTAATAATCAGAAAAACAACAAAAATAAGTGGTTTCACAATTTCTATACTTGAATGCTGGAGAAAAAAATCTATACATTGTCAATTTGGCAAGCACAAAGGTCGCTTGGTTTGTCGAATCATCGTCTAGTTGAAATCACGACAAGAACGTTTCAATTAGCCTTCAACTGAACACCATCGAAAAGGCAAAATCTTAACAGCTGAATATCAACACTTATGCTGTTTATGCCAATGCGTCATTCAGGCAAGGATTGCCGGAATGACGCTATTTCAGCCCAGATGAAGGATCTTTAAGACAATTAACCACTTACTCTGCGACCCGCTAACAAACTTTTCTGTAATGCGTTGTCGTCCACCCACAAATCACCCGATAACAGTCTGGCAATTTGCGCTGTCAATTCAGGATCTCTGTGTGCCTCAAAAAACAGATTATGTACCACGTTGGAATGGTAAAACCGTTCTACGAACAAGCGCATGGTGTTAAAGCCCATTAAATAAGCTTCGTCATCTTCGGCGTGCAATTGCGGATCGGCTTCGCGGCCTTCGGTTAAGCCTTGATGAATGCGATCGGCGATGCGGGCGGCGCTGGTAAATGCCAGGAAAACCCCGGAGGAAAACACCGGGTCCAGAAAACCGGCCGCATCACCGCAGCAGGCGTAACGCATGCCGTAACGGCTTTGGTTGCCGTAGCTGAAATCGGCCTCGATTCTGATGGGTGCGGATTGCTCGGCGCCTGCCAGCAAGCGGTTGAGGATAGGCGAAGCCGCCAGATAACGGCGTAACAATTCCTCCACATCGCAGTCTTTCGGGCGTTCTTTCTGCACCACCAAGCCCACGCTCAAACGCCGACCGGACAAAGGAATAATCCAAATCCAGCCGATGTCCACTACCGGCACATAAATGCTGCCGGAACGAAACAGCTCATCGGCTTCTTCGCCTGGTTGAATGTTTTGGTAATGGGTATACACGGCAAATTTACCCAGATTTTCGAAGCGCTCTATACTGCGTGCTTTTTTACCCATCAAGGCTGCGCGTCCCGTGGCATCCACCAGATAGCGGCAACGATAATGGCCCTTATCGGAATCTATCGTCACCCCATCCGCCTCACAGGATACTTCAAGCACCTTTTCTTCCTGCTGCGTTTCCACCCCGTGTTTGGCGGCGTTTTCAAACAGCAACTGATCGAAAGGCGCTCTTTCCAGCTGATAGGTTTTACGATAGACGCTCAGTGGAAAATACATGCGCTGACCGCTGCTTTCGTCGATAAACACTGCCCCACTCTTGAACTGATTGCCCTCGCTCCAATCGATGCCCAAACGCTGTATAACCGGCTCGCTAAACGGCAACATGGATTCGCCTATATGAAAACGCGGATGCTTATCGCGTTCCAGCAGCAAAATTTTATGCCCATATTGCGCCAGCAATGTTGCTGCCGTGGAACCTGCAGGGCCACCACCGATGACCACTACATCATAGTCGAAGTCGTTTCGAGTATTCTCTGACATCCAGTATGTACTCGTTATCAATCGTTAGGAAAACCGATTTGGGCGGTATTGTAAATAGCGCGAAAAACCTTCCAATGCACGCCACCTATCCCCGCGCCGGTATACGTGATGATGCCGACACCTTTATAAAATTCATCGGTGCGCATCACATCCGGCCCAAAATAAAAGGGTATCCAGGCTTTGCCTGTTTGGTAGGATTTTGTGTCGGTTGGCTGACCCAGAATTTCGTGGACTTCGCCTTGGGTCATGCCTAATTTGATTTTTGCAAACGGACTATCAGCAGGAAAGTTACCCTCGATTCGCGACTCCGGCTGTTTAGCGGCTTGAGTATTTGGCTGTGCCGCCTGATCTGTAGTTTTGTTTGTTGAAGCACAACCTGCTCCCAGCGTAAAAGCCAGACAGAGCGCGATAGTCTTATGGTTTTTCATTAACATTCCTTACGTTCAATTGGGTGGAGCTATATAGTATTTCATTCAGCGACTCTTTTCGAGGCTTAGCCTTGTTCGACAGCTAATCTCTAACTGATACTGCTTTTTGCAATCCGCCCAACCTTAAGCAGCTAACGCAAGTTGCAAGCCATTCAAATTGAGCAAGGTCTAAGCGTGACAATTCTAAAACATAAGCCTATTTCTACACTGAGGGCGTTATTTATCCCGCTGCATACATTTCCCTAAATTTTTGCATAGGCTCGGATCGTTCTGCAGTGTATAGCTCTGCCAGCTTATGCCATTCATGAATAACCACTTTTAACGATAAATAGGGTGGTTGTTTGGCGTTAACTATCTTGGTATCAAGCTAATGCCTTAAAAATATTAATTCATTTTCGCACCAAAATTGTGCCTAAATATCATTACATTGCACTAATAACACTCACAAATTTACCATTCAAGCAGCGTCAACTTTTTGCCAAACAGCTACAAACACCGACAATCCGCGCGGTTGATCCTACCAAGCAATTAATCTAGCTTGTTGGATCGATTATTGCTCACCACTTAGCTTGTATTCATTATCAAACTAAAGGGAAAGCTATGGCTGGAAATTCTGCACGCACTCAAGCTGTTCAAAACATTACTAATCGCCAACCCATGCCTCCCAAAGCACCGCAGTCTTTGGCTAGTTTATGGGCGAGCGATGTATTTACCTTAAGCAAAATGAAGGAATGCCTGCCTAAAGAGGTTTTTAAATCGTTAAAGAAAACCATTGAAACCGGCGCGGAGCTGGATGTTTCCATCGCCGATGTGGTGGCACTGGCCATGAAAGACTGGGCGCTATCAAAGGGCGCGCTGTATTACGCCCATGTGTTTTATCCGTTGACCAATGCCACCGCAGAAAAACACGACGGCTTTATTTCGGTACAGAGCGATGGCTCGGTCATCTCTGAATTCGGCGGTAAAGTGCTAGTTCAAGGCGAGCCGGATGGTTCCTCGTTCCCGAATGGCGGTATTCGTTCCACCTTTGAAGCCCGAGGTTATACCGCCTGGGATGTAACCAGTCCCGCCTACATTATGACTACCGACAATGGGGCGACGCTATGTATTCCCACGGTATTTATTTCCTGGACTGGCGAAGCGCTGGATAAGAAAACTCCGTTATTACGCGCCAATGCGGCGATGAACAAAGCCGCACAACGCGTATTATCTCTGATTGGCCATACCGATATTGCGCCGGTAAATTCCAGCTGCGGAGCCGAGCAGGAATATTTTCTGGTCGATGCTAATTTCGTCAACAACCGGCCGGATTTGTTGCTGGCGGGACGTACGCTTTTTGGAGCATCGGCGGCAAAAGGTCAGCAGTTTGATGATCATTATTTCGGTGCAATACCTGAACGGGTTCAGGTTTACATGCAGGATGTGGAACAGCAGCTATACCGTCTGGGCATTCCAGCCAAGACCCGTCACAACGAAGTGGCGCCCGGTCAATTCGAGATTGCACCGTTTTTTGAATCCGCCAACGTCGCCACCGATCATCAACAATTGTTAATGACGATCTTGAAAAATACTGCCAAAAAACACGGTCTGGTTTGTCTGCTGCACGAAAAGCCATTCAAAGGCATTAACGGCTCCGGCAAGCACGTGAACTGGTCGGTCGGTAATGCTACCCAAGGCAATTTACTCGATCCAGGCAATACACCGCATGCAAACACACAGTTCCTGTTGTTCTGCGGCGCAGTGATTCGCGGCGTGCATAAATACGGTCCGTTATTGCGCGCGGCCATCGCCACCGCCAGTAACGATCATCGTTTGGGTGCAAATGAAGCGCCACCAGCGATTATGTCCGTGTATTTAGGCTCGCAACTGGATAATGTTTTCGAACAAATCAGCAACGGTGAAATCACCGGCTCCTTAAACGCCGGCGTGATGAATCTAGGCATCAACACCCTGCCGGTGTTTAGTAAGGATGCCGGTGACAGAAATCGTACCTCGCCTTTTGCGTTTACCGGTAACCGCTTTGAATTTCGCGCTGTTGGCTCCAGTCAATCGGTCGCCGGTCCGCTGGTGACCATGAATACCATGCTGGCCGATTCCCTGAATTGGGTGGCCGATAGCCTGGAAAGTCAGTTGAATGCAGGCATCAATCTCGATGGCGCAATCCTTAAAACTCTGAAGACATTAATCGATCAACATGGCGCCGTGGTTTTCGGCGGCAATGGCTATTCTGCCGAATGGCACAAAATGGCGGTCGAAGAACGCGGTTTACGTAATCTAAAAACCGCAGCCGATGCCTTGCCGGTGTTAAAAGAACCCGACGTGCAAGAGTTATTCGAAAAACTCGGTGTATTGTCACCCGTCGAACTCGCCAGCCGATTTGAAATCTACGCCGAGCAGTACATACTGGCAATTGAGGTAGAGGCTAAATTGGTGGTCGGCATGGCAAAAACCGGGATTTATCCGGCTGCAGTGAAATATCTGTCAGATCTTTCGGCTACGTTAAGCAGTCTTAAAACCAATGGTGTTGAGTTGGGAAATGAGCGCCTGGTTCTGATTGCTGGACTCTTAACCTCAATGACCGCAACCGCGGATACACTCAGCGCTACGCTTGCCAAGCATGATTTTGCCACGATTGAAGAACATTTGCAGTTCTGCGCGCAGACTATCCGCCCCCTGATGGATGAGGTGCGTCAGTTTGCCGATGAACTGGAAGGTGAAATCGCTGACGAATTATGGCCGTATCCCACTTATCAAGAAATGTTATTTATTAAATAACTGCCACTACATGCCACAGAAGCCCTGAAAAGGCTGTTGAAGTTGAACAAGCATACAAAATACCTGCTTGAGTCACTTCAACAGCCTGCAGCTGTCACCTTTCAGCAGAGATATAAGGGTAAGCTTTCGGGTTTACTTCTAAACGCCTCTGGCTTCCACTCGACCTCAGTCCAACCTCAAACCACACTCCAAAAATGCCAGCAACTCAATGAATTGGTAAATGTGGTGAACAATGCCCGGGTGCGACGCCAGGGTTTACTCAGCTTGTGCGACCCAATAAGTAGCCGGGTTCAATCGCCGGATGCAGAAAGCCCTATGTCTTGTGCTGAAGGAGAGTGACGGGCGAAATCGTTACCCCGACCCGACCGGCCTTACCGACCATGCACGCCCGCTAGGTTACAAAATGTATTTGAATTTACCAATGGTTTACGTCAACAGCGACAGTTTGGCAACCGAAAGTGCAGTAATGTCAGTTAATTTTACAGGACTAAATTAGTCAGGAATTAAAGTAATAATGCTGAAATAAGGTATGCGGTTGACTATAGCCTGAATGCGTGAATTCAAAACCTAAGATACATGTACTTATTCGAATAAAGCACGAAAACAGGTTTTTATGATTTCACCCAAACCGATTAAAAATCACTTTATATTCAATTGATTAAGGACTAAGTCACGGATTCAGGGTTATATAAAAAATTCCGCAGGTTTGGGCTTAGAGCCTCTCTTTTAGAAAACATGACAGCACAATTGCACATCAATGTTGATTGTTTGCTAAGCACTTAAGCGACAAGATTTCCATGTTTTTTGAACAGGCAGAGGTCTGATTAAATCGATCAAGGTGTCAGTTTTTTTTACACATGCACTACCCCCTCAATTGTTAATTTTAGAGGTTTGTGTCCAAACCCTCGAAATGGTTTTATAAATTTCACGACTGAATATGCGTTTCCAGAAGAATAAAGCCGCTCTGATGTCAGATTCTTCGACGACAAAAAACCTGCAACGAACCCAGGAATTATGGATTTATAATATAGTTATATTATTGATTTACATGATTAAAAAAATTCCGAGAGTTTGAGCTTAGCGCTCCTTTTAGTGAACACGGTAGCCGGCCAAGATAGTTGACACCAAACACGCAGATCTATGTTGATTGGTTGCTACGCACTTCATCGACAAGTTTTCCATGTTTTTTTGAAGAGGCAGAGATCTGAATAAATCATTCAAGGTGTCAGCTTTTTTTACACATGCAATAGATATCCTCGATTTAATTAATGATAATCATCTATTTATCAGTCACTTATAGCCTGGCATATAATATGCTTAAACTAATGTATATTTCAATAACTTAATATAAGGAAATGCCATGAAAAAGCTTTTTTTAGGTTTGTTTATTAGCTGCCTTCTCGGCCAGGCTAATGCTGCATCATTTTCAGAGGTAGGTGATGCGGGCGAATTAATCAATACTGCGCAAGTAACTACTGGCAGTGGTCCGCTCACCTCAATTACCGGTTCTTTGATTAATTTAGGACAAGGTGTAGATGATATTGATTTGTTTGAGATATTTATTTCAGATACCTCCGTTTTTTCAGTAACTGTTACTTCAAATTTCTTTGAGGATGACGGCTCACCTGGGGATAATGATTCAACCCTGTTTTTATTTGATTCTTTAGGCGCTCTGGCCGCTTTTGATGAAGATATTGACACTATAAATGGAAACTACCTTCCTCAGTTCAATACTGGGGACGTTTCTTTCTTATCCATAGGCACCTACTTTTTAGGCTTTGCTTTGTATGACACATATCCAATCTTCGACCCGCTTTCCGGATGGGACCGGGATCCATGGACTTTTCAAACAGGGAATTACACGCTTGCTTTAACAGGTGCCGAATTTTCTGTACCAGCGCAAATATCTTCTGTACCAGAGCCAACGTCAATTGCCCTATTAGGTATTGGCTTAGCTGGAATGGGTTTTTCAAGAAAAATAAAATTGCCTAATTAATTTAGTTTTGACAGTAGAAAGTCTCGATTTTTATCGGGGCTTTATTGCACAGAGGAGACCTATAGTTTTACCAAGAAATCATTAAATGATCGCTGAATATAAAATATTTGTAGCCATGTATAGGACTTATTGAGTCACTATTTCTATTTTTGATAGAACATACTAAGCCTATTCCCTTCATATATACGGATTTTAAATATCGATGTAACAAACAGAATTACCAACTTAAATACTCCGTTTTTTTTCAACTAATTTGTGATATTTGTAATTTATAATTAAAACAAAACTAAAACTAAACCTATTGTAAAGTAGGGGCAGAAAGTCGCGGTTCCTTCCCAGAAGGAAAGCCGGATTGCCGAATATCGACCTCGTAAGCGTCGCAATCTGTAATTTATTTTACGGGAGGTATTCTGTGAATACCAAAAATACAATAATATCCAGGCGAGCCGCATTACTTTTAATGACTACCGCGCTAGCACTGGGAATCAATCAAGCTCTCGCCGATGATGGCAGTAACGGTGAAGCCGGCAAACCAATACTGAAGAGCACGTCCAAGTTGCCGTCCCCAACGGTAGCAGGCTACCTGGACGAGGCCGAGCACGCCTTCATCGGCCAGATGAAATTTTACGTACCGATGCAGGCCGCAAGCGGGGCCGAGTCAGGGACTGATCCTGACGCTAACTCGGACGGCAGTCTTTACTTCGACATTGATGGCAATAAGAAAGATACGCGTACTTTGGCTAAGCCACTGGTGGACGTTCACATGTACGGGCCCATGATAGAAGTGCCTGGCGTTGGCTTTATCGGCCACGGCAAGCGCGATGCCTACGCTTCGGTGAGCCTGGACGACGGCATCACCTGGAAAAAGACCAATCTCTCCGACTCAGCTTCCGAGACATCTTGTGACAACGCCAATTGCAATGTCACACGGACGGATGTACCTTTGTTCGCGAACACCGCATATAAATACCCTGGCGATGTAACCAACCTGTTTCACAGCATCATGGGCAACAAGGTGCTGGTGGCATGGCAGAGTCGTTACTGCGGCAGCGGTCAGCCCAACTATTCGCTGGACAATCCGCAAGCATCTGACGAGCAGAAGGCTCGCCGCGCCGCCATCGCCGCGTTTCTAGGCATCGACCTGACCACGGCCACACCGGATGACCTCTACCTGATCGATATGTACGGCGTCGGCGGCTCACAGGGTTCCGTCAACTACGCAGAAGAGGACGACTACGAGCCAAACCAGGCGGTGGGCGAGGTACCCTATAATTGCCTGTGGACCGCCCGCGGCGTATTAAACAAGGGCGACGACCCGCGCACCACAGATGTCACCGAGTCGAGCTATATGCGTTGGTTTAACCCCGAGCGCTTGACTTCCGGCGTTCGTGATGTCAATCGCATCGAAACCGTTTGCGTGGCCGGTGCCGGCTGCGGCATCACTTGGCAAGAAGATCCCGATGGCTTGCGCGGTGGTCAGGGCGAAGGCCCCGGCGAGGGCTGGAGCGGCGCGGTCGCCAACAGTCAGACCGACGTTTGGTATACCTATATCGATGCGGAGCATTTTGATGTGGTGCAGGATCCGTCTAAAGAGGATGGTAGCTTGCCCATGACCCTAGCGAACTACGAGCTTGCCGCCACCGGCGACATTACGCAGAAGCCCAAACCCTTCGTACCCTTCGCCATGCCCATGCAGCTGACCGATAACGCCAAGTGCAACGTGACCAATCCTAAACCTTACTGCTATGGCTCGGCCATCTTAGGTACGGTCGCCGAAGAAAATAAACCGGTCTTCCCAGTCGCGAACGCGACGCCGATGAGCTACGGCCTAAAGGATATGTGCAAATACACGGTTACGGTTATGACCGGCAAGCAGAACCCCAAAGAGACGGTACTCTGCGTGACCCAGGATGGTTTACCATTGGTTGGCAATACCGCGGCCACCCGCCCGCGGCTGGCAATGTACGGTTATGACTCCACTGGCAAAGTAAGAGATGCTGTCATCGACAGTGCTTTCGTCGCGGTGGTAGCGGAGGAAGACAAAGGCCTCGGTGCGTTCACCTTCGATGCAAACGGCCAATCCTGCGTCCAGGAGAACAACAGCGACCCCGACTGCTTCACTTTCGACGAAGGCAAGAACATCAAGTACTTTACCTTCAGCATGTCGATCAAGGACACCGTTGGCGGTAAGTCTCAGGACGGCCTGTTGGCCAACCTGACACAGCCCGGCCATCAACTCAACCAGCCGGAAGTAGACTGGCAATCCGGTGATTTCTATCCGGCCCGCAACACCAGCGAGTTTTGGAATTTTGTTGATGACTCAGGGAATTACAACTTCAACATCTACAATACCGAGATCGCTCGCCGCGGCAGTTGGCTGGGGCAGGATATCTACAAGGTGCATCTGGCTACATCGAAAGCCGCCTTCGGTCTGCTCGCCTTGCCGACCTGGAAACAAGGCATCATGAACCAGGGTGGCCCGGCGGACGTAATGTCACGTCGTATCGTGATCCCGAATAGAGGCAATTGGAGCCTAACCAACGACGGTAATCCTTATGCCTTCCGTAATATGGCTTGCAATAACTTGGCCGAGAAAGATAATCCTTACTACCCAGGTGGCCTCTGTATGGATTCGGCCATCAACCTGTCGGCTACCATTCCCGACACCTGCACGGATTCAGACTCCGGTGAAGCAGTTGACTGCCCGATGGTTACCATAGGTAGTACCCCCTTCGGCACCACGACTACTAACCCGGTACTGCAGGGAAGTTCGGTAGAGCCTAATAAAACCAAGGTCCTGTCTTGGCACCAGTGCCCAGCCAGCTTCAGCACGGTAAAATCCACCGATGGAACAGTGCTATATAACTGCGATAACGACACGAGGACCAACGACGCCAGCACCCTGGCCGACCAGTCCTGGTACAATCCATTGGACGTGGCGAAGGGTCATCGCGGCTTCCTGGACGGAGATATGGTGATGATGCTGTATGCGTGGTCGCCCAACTGGCGTCTCAACGTAAAGGGTAACGACCGCTACGAGCTGTACATTCGCCGCTCCTTCGCAGGCGCCACCAGCTGGACCACCTTGCCGGCGAAATACAAGTACTGGGATTCGAATGACAGAAACCGTTATGTTGGAGATGGCACGGTTACCTGCGAAACCTTTCGCAGCGCCGAGACCCAGGCCAGCGGTGACTTACTCGAACCCAGAGTATGCAACAAGTATGCGGCCGGCGCCGCCGAGCAGGCCCGCAACGTGACGCAGCATCAGTCGATGCGGATCACCACCCTCGACCCACGCTTCGCCATCACCGGTTCACCTCAAGGAGTGGGCAACACGCTGAACCCATTCGGTTACGGGATCAATCCTTACGGTGAAGACGTGAGGAATCCATCGCGCTTCTTTGTAGTGTACGAAACCGGTGACAACACCACCGCCGCCGAGGGCGAACCAGAGCCACTGGATCTGTTCTATAGCCGCGCAGTGAACTTTGGCGATGACTATCAGGTATGGGCAGAGAATGACCTTAGTACTTGCTACCCGTCTGATCCGCATGAGGACACTGATCCTGATAAAGGCGTGCCAGCGGAACATATCGGCTCAGGCTTTTGCAACGAGTTCGATCAGTTCGACCAGGGCACTCCTGGTCTGGAAGCCAGTGAAGCCAGCCTGGCGGCCAACCCTGGCGGCCAGTTCCTCTACGGTGTTTGGGCGCAGTTGGAGCACGACAAAGACAGCGGCGAGCTTCTAGGGTCAGACGCCATGGCCCGTAGGGTATGGTGGATAGATGGCTACATCTCCGACACATGGGGCTGGGATTTTGGTCAGGGTAGCGGTGACGGTACGCCTGCTACTCCTTAGTCTCTTGATCGCGCCTGCCCGGGGTCTATCCCGGGCAGGATGCCTCAAGCGGACGTCTTGTTATCAATGCCAGCATGGGTACGGAAGAAGCCGGTTGGGCAGGAATTTACCTCACTGAATGGCGTTAATTGAGCCAAGTGTTTTTTTATACACAACGATCAACGACCGATAGTTTGAGATTGCTTAAATTATCGGTCCGAATATCTTTAGGAGATAAAGCAATGAAGCGAAATCATACATGCCAGATAGCAATATTAATGTTACTGGCTGGTTTTTTGGGAGTCGTTTCCGCAGCACCGGGCGGTGGTGGACGGCAAGGTGCTGGCGGTGTTAATCAAGGCGGCACATGGCAAACCAATCCAGCTCCACGCGGCAACCCCCAGCAGCAGCAAATGCAGGAAACAAACCGCCAAATGAAACAAGAGCATAACCAACAAGACGGCTCATGGCAGATGCAAGAGCGCGAACGTGAGCGCGAACAAAATCAGATACAAGAGCAACAGATGCAACGATAAACTGGCAGGGGGCATAATAGCCATAAGGCAATCAGTAAAAGCCCTGACTCATCCAAACTGTAACTTTTCAACATCAAATATCAAAGACCCAAAAAGTTAAGCGTTCAACTATTTTGATGCAAACCATCCATAGTTACCTGCCAGCCCGATTGCAATGGGGACAGCGAAATGTGTTGTTTTTCCGCGCAGTTTGCAATTGAATCAAGCAGCGGCACGGCAGCCAGAATCGGCATTTTGCTTGCCTGAGACTGCCATTCGGCAGAAAATCGTGCCGTGCCAATATGTGGTTTGCCAAGTTGCGCGACACGGTCTTCCACAACGCCCGCAGCTAATACAAAGGCGCTAGCGAAAGCCGGTGCGCCGCTGCCGGGGGCCAGATAATCCGGCCAGCGCTCGTCGTAACACACCAGCAGCAATTCACCACCGTGACAGGCTAATTGGCACCAGGCTTCCAGCATGGCCATGGCAACAGTGTCCAAACCTGCGGCCAAGGCTGTAGCGGGTTGGCTGCATTGCTGGGCAATACTCCAATAACCGGCCACGGTATTTTGTACGGAATTGTGAAAAGCACTGGGTGACACCACGCCATCGGCTTTGCTTAATTCCAGGCAAAGTTGGTCGGTGGTTTGAATTTCGCCGGCTACGCTGGCAAAAATTGCTGGCAGGGTCGCCGTTGAACAACCGGCGTTCTTGCAAGCTAAGGTTGCGGCTGTAAATGCCATTTGGGTCGCCTGACTACTACGGCGACGCAGCAAAGGCGGAATGGTGCACGAATAATGTCGGAAACCGGAAACGGCATGCCCGCGCGTATATCAGCATCAGGTGCGCAAGCGCCGAAACCGAGCAGGCTCATGTATTCCATCAGACAACCTCCAACAACACGCTGGCATTATTGCCGCCAAAACCGAAAGCGTTGCTCAACACTAGCTTGGTTTTTATAGCCGCATCCAATCTGGCAATGACCGGGATCTGACATTGCGCGTCGACTTGTTGTAAACCACAGGTGGCGGGCAGAAAACCTTTTTCCAAAGCCAACAGGCTGACGATGGTTTCCACCGCTCCCGCCGCACCCAGAGTATGTCCGAGCAATCCTTTTACCCCGCTACAAGGCGGCGGATTGTCGAACAGACCTGCTACAGCTTTGGCTTCGGATAAATCATTCAATTGGCTGGCAGTGGCGTGTAGATTAATGTAATCGACGTCTTCCAGTTGGCGGCCAGCCAACCGCACAGCCTGGCGCATGGCGGCGGCGGCACCGATGCCTTGTGGATGCGGAGCGCTCATATGATGTGCATCTGACGACTCGCCGACGGCTAACAATCGGGGGCTACCGGCGTTATCGGGATTGGGGCGTTCCAACAATAACAAGGCCGCGGCTTCGCCAATGTTGATGCCTTTGCGTTCGGCGTCCATCGGTCGGCAGGCTTCCGGCGAGATCAACTGCAGACTGTAAAAACCGCGCAACGTCAAGCGACACAAACTATCTACCCCAGCCACCAGCACCGCATCACAGATATCGGCAGTGATTAAGCGTTGTGCCGCACCCAAAGCTTTGGCGCTGGATGAGCAGGCGGTGGATATGGCAAAACAGGGTCCTTGCAGAGCCAGTTCATGCTGTAAAAATTCTGCCGTAGCCTGGGCGGTATGGGTTGTTAGAAAACTAAAGTCAGCCGGCATGCTGCCATCGCGCTGTAAATCAAAATAGGCGTTCTCGGTTTCGTAAATGCCGGAAGTGCTGGTGCCTAAAATCACCCCTACCCGTGTTGATCCATGTTGCGCTATAGCGCGTTCCACATCAGCGCGGAAGCCCCCCTGATTCAATGCTTTGAGCGCCAGCTGGGCATTGCGGCATTGATAGGTTTTAAGATGAGCTGGTAGAGCCGGTAATGCAGTACTGACCTCACCCACCAAGGTTTCGAAAGGAATGTCGAATAAACCTAGCGGTTTTAAACAGGTTTGGTTAGCCATTAAAGCGGCATATAGCGCCTCCACGTCATCGCCGGCGGCGCTAACACATTGATAAGCGGTAATGGCTGCAGGTGGCAGCGCCTGATGTATCGTCATTACTTTGTGGTTTTAGGAATCAGCAATGGGCAAAGCAGAAAACCAACAGTGACGCCCAAACTAACTGACAGCGCCAAGATGGGTAAGGTTGGGGTTTTACCTAAACCCAGCGCCCCAAAGGATGCCAGCGTAGTCAGGGTGGACGATGCAATGGCATGATACGTGACATTGCTGTCGCGACCGCGATTGTCCATAAAGAAGATGCCGTAATCGACGCACAAGGATATTGCCAACAATAAGCCGATCACATGCAGGAAACTGATTTCTTCACCGATTACCGCCCAAGTAGCGAAAATAAATAATACCGCAGCCAGCGCCGGTACCAGGGTCAACAGCATTCTACGTAGATTGCGTTGCTGTAACCAAATCAACAAAGCCATGATACCAATGCCGATGGCCAGCATGCGTAACGACCGATCACGATATTGTGCCGCCAAGTGATCCAATTGATCTTTTTGGCTAAAGTAGCGAGTGCCCGCTAGGCCTTGCAAACCCTCGCTGAGTTTAACGGCATCGTGGTCGCCCAGCCATATTGCAAAACTCACGCCCTGTTGGCCTTGCAGCAATTGGCCGGACAGAATATGCCTAACCGATGAAGCCAATACCGTTTCGGGATTCAGCGGCTGAGATGAGGCCGGTAATAACGTGCCGAGCTTTTCGGTAGACAAGCCGGCTGCTGTCAATGCGTCCAGCCAAGCCTGGCGGAATTGCGGGGTTATGTCTTGCTGATAGGTTTGCATGTTTTCCGCTTGCAACGCTTGCGATACCAACCAGGGAAACAAGCCGTGATATTCGCTCAACACGCCGGCCTGTTTTAGTTGCTGCAAACGGCGTTCGGCGGCTTCGCTACGTTGCAGCGCGGTTTCGAAATCATCTGCCTGAATCAAAACAAAACGACCTGGCTCGATGCTGGAAAAATGCGCGCGAACAGCTTGGTCTTGCTGTTTGATAAAATCCATATCCATGGCCAGTTTTTGCATGTCATCCATCCAGCGTAACTGCGGCAAAACCAGCAATGACAACACCACTGCAGCGGCAAACACACTCAACAAAAGTTTGCGCCGACGTCCACAAAAAGCCACCCAGCCGGCAATGCCCGGTAAATGGGCAACCTGCATCGATACATTAACCAATAATGCCGGCAGCACCCAGCGAGTCAATGCCAGTGAAGTGGCGATGCTGAACAAAGCAAACACGGCAATCTGTTCAAACCCCGGAAAACCGGTAAGCCCCAGCGCTATGTAGCCGACCACGGTGGTCAAACCACCCATGAACAGGCTGGGCCATAGCAGTTGTACGGCAGCCAATGGCGTGTGGCGATGCTTGGCAGAATGGATCATGACATGCATAGGATAATCTACGCAGATACCAATCAAACTGGCGCCTAACGCCAACGTCAGACTGTGTACAGACTCAAAAGCGAGGGAGGTTGCCAGCGTACCCACCAGAAATGCAGCAGCCTGGATCATCATGATCCAATGCAGGGCGATGAATGAGCGAAATAGCAGTAAAAAAACCAGCACCACGCCGACGCTGGAAACTACCGACACCAAAGTCACATCACGGCTGATTTCACTGTGTGCGGCCACGCTGAATACCGGTACACCGGCCATTGCCAGATGAAATCCGCCGCCGGCGTTAGCATTCAACGCATCGAAAGTGGCATGAATTGCGCTTTGTAACTGTTGATGGGCAGCAGAATCCAGCGCCGGCGGCTGGCTTTGCAGGATGATGGCGCCACCGGCAGCACTAATGGGTGATTGCTGGGCAAACTGGGCTTGTAAGCCTTTGAAACCATTGAGCGACAGTAGCAATGGATCTTGTTTGGCGATGGTTTTGACGAAACCACCCTGCGGCGAGAGTAAGGCTTGCTTCAATCCCTCTGCCTGCGCCAGCAATCTCAAAGGATCAAACAGTGTGACTCCGTCCTGCGCAGGGTTAAGACTGAATAGCCGCGCATGGTAAGGCGCATAAGTAGTTACTGCATCAATCCAGTCGCGTGGCGGCTGGTTAGCTGGCCAAACTTGCTCTACACCATCAAGCTTGGCCAAGCCCTGCACCAATTGGGCGCTGAAATTTGCCAGCATATTGGTATGATCATCCGGCTTATCCGCATTGGCTTCCACCACCAACAGATAACGGCGGGATAGTTCGCCCGACTGCAGTAGTCCGGACAGTAATCGGGAATCTTCGTCGTCGGTAGCGGTAAAAAAGGCATTAAGATCGGATTCGACCCGGATTTGCCAAACGGTGAGTGCCAATAGCAAAGGCAACAGCATTAAAAACCAGCGTTTTCTCCAAACGAAAGACACCGATTATTCTCCTGTGGCTTCTTGCAGCAACTGCGGAATGCTGTAGGCCTCAGCCTGCTTGGGTAAGGCCTTGTCGATATGATATTCGGTGGATTCGCCATCGGCTTGGCGAATGATAATCCGTCGTTGCTGATCGTCGCCATCACCGGAAATTTCGATGGCAGCTGTCTGGTCGTCACTGTGTTCGGCTTTGGGTGTCAGCCTTAAAGTCCAGTGCTTATCGTGCTGCTCGGCAACAAAATTGTAGTTAGGCTGTAATTCCTCGGCACGGCCTTGCAGGATGGAGCGGAACACCAAAATTTGCGCAGCCGCAGGGCCAGCATAATCTATAGGCATAGTGTGGCGTTGATCTTGTTCAGGGTCCCAGTAAATCATGCTGTCATTAGTAATAGCCATGATGACCCGAGTAGGTTGCAATTGCAGCTTGACCAAACTGCCGTTGCCGTCGGTCAGCATAATACCTTGGCCTTGCCAGGGCGAAGTCGCCAGTTCCAGTTGTCGGGTTTCTTGATATTGATATTGCGCCGGTCCGGTTTGGCGGATATGGGCCAGCAATTCAGTCAGCTTGCTATCATCGGCAAACCCCAAGATGGGCGCAAACAGTAACAGCAAAAACAGCCACTGCTTCATAACGGCTTATCCTCAAATAACTTGTGGCCGTTCAAGGCAAAGAATTTAGCGGTTTCCAGCATAGGTGGAATTTCAAGATCAGGAAAACGTTTATGCCGATATAGCCACTCCGCGACCACCAAAACGCCCATCAGCAAATACACCAACACCCCCGTGTATACAGCCCAAGCTTTTGGCCCGGCAAAAAGCGGCAGCAAGGCGCAGACTAATACATTGACGGCGAAAAAAACCGTCCAAACCCAGGTCACTTGACGAAGATATTCGGCAATACCGGGTATAAAATCCGGATACAGTAAGCGCACCAGACGTTCGCACAAGGTTGGCGGCGACCACAAGGTGTGGCCGAACAATATAGTCAGCCCGATATAAACGAATGAAGGCACCAACCAGATGAAATAGGCGTTGGAAAAATAGGCGGCTACCAACAACACAGCCACTAACGCCAGAGTAGCCAAGCGATATAGGATTTTTTCCAGCTTGATTCCGCGCCAAAAGCTGATGCCGGCAAACACCACCAACTCTAGGCTGGCAAAGCCTAGTTTGGCCAAGTAAGCGCTAAGAAAGGGATAAGCAAGAAACAAACAGGCAATCGCGACGGGCTTGATTGCGTTAAGCATGACTTTATCGGCTGCGATTATCGGCGACGAATTCTGCCAGGGCGCGTACGGATGCAAAAATCTGATTATTGCGTTCGTCACCGGAGGTGATTTTGATACCAAACTGACGATCCAGCATCACGCCAATTTCCAGCGCATCGATGGAATCCAGCCCCAGGCCGCCACCGAATAAAGCTGCATCGGGTGACAGGTCGTCCGGTGCAATATCTTCCAGGCGCAAACCCTCGATAAGCATGGCTTTCAATTGGCTGATCAAGTCGTCTGACATAACGGATTCAATTCCTTTAATAAAGCCAAGATTTTACACAATAATCCGACTTGCGCCAAAAACACTTGGATTGCCAGGCTAGTGATGCCAAAATTGCTAGCAGATTAAGCCTTAGCCCAGCCGACCCGGATTATTAATACGTGCGTTATTTATTAGCTTTTAAAGTCATACTGTTTACCGTACTGGTTCCTGGTACAGTCATATTTTACTTCCCCTATTCATTAGTATTGAGATCTACCGGCAGCTTGCAATGGCCGAATCTGGCGCTAAGCATTCCGGCGTCGCTCTGCATACTTATCGGCACAGCCATCTATCTACGTTGCGCCTGGGATTTTGCCGTTGATGGGCTTGGCACACCGGCACCTATCGATCCGCCGAAAAAACTGGTCGTCAGCGGGCTATATCGTCGAACTCGCAACCCCATGTATCATGGCGTTCTGCTATTACTGTTAGCCGAATGCCTGCTGTTTCCTGAAGCCGGCCTGTGGATTTACGCCAGCTCGATAGGCTTGACATTTCACCTATTCGTGGTGTTTTACGAAGAACCCGCTCTGGTCAAACGCTTCGGCGTCACGTATTCCGATTACTGCCAAAAAGTGCCGCGCTGGGGTTTTGCCAGCCAGCCTTTTTCTAGCAATGCGGCAGGCAAAGACTGATTATTCGCTGTGTATAATCAGCTTATTCATTCATTTTCTTAATCAACTCAACTTATGAAAGAAAAACTCAAAACGTTTATCTTTGCCGAACTTATTTACCATGAAGACCCGGCCGCTTTTGGCGATGACGATGATCTGCTGGAAGCCGGGCTCGACAGCATGGGCATCATGCGGCTGATCATGTTCGCCGAGAAAGAATTTGGCGTCACCCTGCCGGATACGGAAATCGAACCCGACAATGTAAAAAGCCTGAATGCGCTGGAAATATGGATACAAAAAGCAGCCTAACCCCATGACAACAAACTCACCGCAGTTATTCAATCCGGCCGACTATTTTACCTATGTGCTCGACCAGGAAATCCGTGCTGCCGGCATGCCCGGCGGCTATTGCTGTTTTGCCTTGGAATTGGCCGCCGAACCCAATTTGGAGCAATTACAGCAACGCTTAAATCTACTGGTGGAGAAATTCCCCAAGGCATCTGCGCGCATCGAATCTCAGGGTAAACGCTTTGCCTGGGTACCAACCGGCCAGCCCATCGTGCTGGAACGGCATCGCTGCCAAGCGGATCAAGATCAGCAGCAAGAATCGCAGCGCATCCTTTTGGAGATTTTCAACCGTCCGGAATCTTTGCCGCTAACCGTGCATTGGATAGCCAGCAATACCGGTGGCAGCTTGCTGCTTAACTGGGTTCATCCGTTACTGGATGCGCGCGGCGGGAAGATTCTGCTGGATTTTCTAGCTTCGGAACAGCCGGAAAGCTTCAAAGAATCGCCATCGCTGATCGAAGCCAAACTGGCGCAATGGAGTATCTGGAAAAAGCTGCTGTTGTTATTTAAAGCCAAACGCCACAATAACGAATCCAACCGTCTGGATAGCTGCTTACCCACAACCAGTGAACAAGGCCGACAAACCCTAAAACTGAAAGTGCGTCGTTATGACGACGACGAATCCAAACGCATCGCCAAACTCGCGCAACAGCAAACCGGCATGGCTGGCCGCACCCTCTATTATCTCGGCTGTTTCATGCGAGCCATGGAGCTAGTGGGACCACCAGCCGCCAAAGCCGGATATTGCATTCCTTATGCGTTTAATTTGCGTCGGCAAAATGCACCTACGCCGGTATTAGGCAATCATGTCGGCTGTCTATTCGCCCGCGCCACCCGCGAGCAGGTCTACAACAGACAAAGCTTATTCCAGCATTTGCTATCGCAACATACAAAAGTCGTGCGAGACGAACTGGATCTGGCTTACTTGCCGCTGATGTGGTTGGGACAATTCTTGTCACCGGCACGTTATGCCAAATTGCTGCGAAAACAACATAGTGGTGGCGAATTAAGCTCGTTGTGGTTTTCCGATGTCGGCGATTTATCCTGGAGCAAAAACGGCTTTCAGGGCATACCGGTTTTAGACATGAGCATGCTGTGCTGGATGACGCTACCGCCAGGCATGGCCTTGTTGGCCGGACAAATCAACGGCCGGCTGACGCTATCGTATAACTATCTGTCGCCGGCAATAGACGAAGCCTGGCTGGATGCGGTGATGGCCAAAATGGACGACGAATTATTGGCAAACCAACCGAGCTAAGCCATGTTGCTTGAGGCCTTTTTACATCAATGCATTGATCATCCGGATGCGTTAGCCTTGCAAGAGCAAGACCGCTGCTTAAGTTATGCGCAGTTATTACAGCAAGCACAAGCCGTCGCTGCAGCGCTACAAACATTAGGCACCCTACCCGGCCAACCCGTCGCCATTCATCTGGATCGTGGCATTGATGCGGTGATTGCCGTTTTCGGCGTCTTGCTGAGCGGGGCTTGCTATGTACCTTTGGACCTAAAAAACCCAAGCTCCCGCTTGGCATTTATCACTGCGGATGCGCAAGTCAAAGTCGTATTAGGAATCGGTACAGCCCCCGAATGGCTGGAAGCAGGTTTATGGCTGAACATGGCCGATTGTCCGAACACCCCATTTAACCCCGTCGAAACGACTAACGATGGTTTAGCGGCGATTTTGTATACCTCGGGTTCTACCGGCCAACCGCACGGCGTAGCCCTGAGTCATGGCGCGATTGCGGCTTTTGCAAACTGGGCGGCTGATTTGCTGGCTTTAACACCCATCGACCGCATCGCCAGCAGTGCACCGCTGTTTTTTGATCTGTCCACCTTCGACCTTTATGCGGTTTTAGGCACAGGCGCCAGCTTACATTTTTTGCCCGGCAAACTGACCATGGCACCGGCCCGTTTGAGCGCCTGGCTCAGTGAACAAGCAATCAGCGGCTGGTACAGCGTGCCTTCGCTGCTGGCCTTTCTGGCTTACAAAGGCAACTTGGCGCAAACGCCGCTGGCATCCTTACGCTTTATAATCTTCGCGGGTGAAGTGTTTCCAACACCTGCTTTGATTGATTTAGCTGCAGCACTGCCGCAAACGGCTTTATACAATTTCTTCGGCCCCACGGAAACCAATGTCTGTTGTTATTGGCCGGTTAAGCGGGAACAGTTGCAGGCCAAACAAAACATTCCCATCGGCCAACCCGCAGCCGGCTGCGAATTGCATATCCATGCCGACAGCAACGAACTGAGGGTGCGCGGCCCCACCTTAGCCAGCGGTTATTGGGGCGCAGGCCAGTTGCGGCCTTTTTTGAACGCACAAAGTTGGTATCCCACTGGCGACAGCGTTAGCCTGGAAAATGGCGAATACCGCTTTCATGGCCGCTTGGGTCGCATGCTGAAATGCTCCGGCTATCGAGTGGAACCAGCGGAAATTGAAGCGGTAGTCAATGCAATTGATGGGGTACGGGATTGTGCGGTACTGGGTGTCGATGATCCTACCGCTGGCCAGCGACCCGTATTGGCTATGGTTTTAGAATCTGGAATAGGCATTGCCGAAATACGCAAACACCTACTTCAGCAGTTGCCTTCCTACATGCAACCCAGCCGTTATCAAGTGCTGGACGCCCTGCCCCGCTTGCCGAATGGCAAGCTGGATTACCAAACGTTACGAAGTATGTTGGAAACTTAAAGATAACTATCGTTCCCACGCTCCGCGCACCCTCAAGGGCATAAATGGTAACGCAGCCCCAGACGCTCCAGCGTCCTAAAACAAGAAAGCATCATATG